>VBDU01000083.1 GCA_005883625.1 Chloroflexota bacterium
GCTCTTGCTCTTCTCTTCGGCTTCGTCCGGCGAATCAGTCGGTGTCGGTGCCTTCTTGTTCTTCATCACCCGAACGCGGGCAAGGCCCGTGCCCAAGGCCCGTGCCGGGGACTCGCCGGCGAAGCCGGCGTGAGAAGGGGGGTCGCAGGGGGTCCGCCCCCTGCGCTGAGGCAGGACTCGCCGGCGAAGCCGGCGTGAGAAGGCGGGTTGCAGGGGGTCCGCCCCCTGCGCTGAGGCAGGACTCGCCGGCGAAGCCGTCGTGAGAAGGGGGCTTGCAGGGGCAGGGGTAGGGCCCCCTGAGAGCGGAGCGTGCCCCCTGCGATGGGTTAGACGCTGCCGATGCCGGCGATGCCGAGTGCCGCCGGCAGGAGCGAGCCGAAGATCCAGCCGCCGACCGACGCGGCGAGGACGAGGCCGACGATCTCGAGTCCGGACCGGATCGGGTTGCGACCGGTGACCCGCGACTTCGCGACGCCGAGCGCGAACATGACCACGGCCGAGAACACGATCGCGATCACGAGCGCCGTCCGCACCGGGAAGATGAAGAACGGGCCGATCGGGACGAGCGAGGCGACCGCGAAGGTGAGCGCGAGGATGAGCGCTCCCTGGAGCGGGCTGTGGCCCTCCTCGATCGTGAGGCCGAGCTCCTTCTCGACCATGGTCTTGAGGAGAACGTTCGGCTCACGAGCCATCTCCGCGGCGACCCGCTTCGCCGCCGGCTCCGCGAGGCCTTCCTTCTCGAGCATGTACGCGACCTCGGCCTCGGACTCGTCGGGGCGCTCGTGGACCTCGCGGCGCTCCTTCTCTATCTGCGCGAGGAAGATCTCGCGCTGGCTCCGCGAGCTCATGTACTCGCCGGCAGCCATGGAGAGGACCTCGGCGAGCGCGGCCGCGATCCCCGCGACGAGGACCGTGTACTGGTGCGTCGTCGCGGTGGCGACCGTGATGACGACGACGAGGATGCTCGTGACGCCGTCCTGCGCGCCAAAGATGGCCTCGCGGACCTCGCTCAGCAGATCGGCGTCGCGTCGCTCCGCGGCGAGGTGGTCGGCGAGCCAGCGTTTCGAGAGGTAGTCGTCGGGGGGCTCCGCCCCTCGGCCCCCGGTGGTCGCAGCTCTCACCTCACCCGGCCCCCGGTCTTCGCCGCTCTCACCCGCTAGATGACCCGGCCGGAAGCGCCGGCCGCCGAGACGAGGGGCAGGCCCGCGCGCGCCCAGGCGGTCACACCGCCTTCCAGGTTCTCCGCCTGATACCCGATGGTGCGGAGGCCCTGCATCGCCCGGTCGCTGCGGGCGCCGCTGCGGCACACGGTCACGACGGTCCGCCCCTTCGGTACCTCGGTCACGCGCGCGCCGAGCTGACCGAGCGGGATGTGCTGCGCTCCGTCGATGTGGCCGGCGTCCCACTCGTCCTGCTCCCGAACGTCGAGCAGGTGGAATTCGGAACGCCGCTTGCTGAAGTCCTCGACTCGCACAGGACCGATCGTAGCGAAGGAGCGGACATGGACGCCAAGAAGGCGCGCGAGCGGCTCACGCGCGAGAGGGCGGATCTCGCCGGCACGGTGGCACGGCTCCGCGAGCGGCTGGCGGTCCCGCAGCGGGAGAGCGGCGGGGACGTCGCGGTCGTGGACCAGCACCCCGCCGACGTAGCCAGCGAGACCGAGGCGCGCGAGCTTGACGTCGCGCGGCAGGCGATGTTCGAAGCGCGGATCGGCCTCATCGACGAGGCCCTCACGCGGCTCGAGCGCGGCGAGTACGGCCGGTGCGTCATCTGTCGCAGGCCGATCCCGGAAGAGCGGCTCGAGCTCCTGCCCGAGACACCCTTCTGCGTGGAGGACGCGGCGCGAGAGCAAGCGCGGGCACAATGACCGGGTGCGGCCTCCGTACCCGGTAGAGATCGTCCCGCTGCTGCCCGAGTTCCTGCAGCGGCGTCGGGCGAAGATGACCTACCAGCTGCGGCGGATCGAAGAGCTCGGCCTGGACCGGCCGACGTATTTCTGGGTCCTGAACCTGTCCTACCGCGGCGAGGCCGGCGCCACCACGGCCGAAGGCGACCTCGAGAGCCCGTACTCGACGATCCGCGAGCGCTGGCGGCCGATGGCCGCGGCGGCGCGCGGGGCCGGGCTCGTCGAGGAGAAGGACGGCCGCTGGCATCTGACGGCGAAGGGTCGTGACCTCGCGCGTCGCCAGCACGATGCCGCGCGCGAGCATTACGCGACCCTCGCGCCCCTGCCGCCGCACGAGCTGACGCGTCTGGCGGGGCTTCTCGACCGAGCCTTCGCCGCGACGGCGCGCGCACCCGAGCCTTCGAGGCGGATCCACACGCCGTGGGCGCTCGCCTACCGCGACGGCGAGCCCGCGCCAGGCTCGTTCGCGCAGCTTGACGCCGCGATCTTCGGGCTGTGGCAGGTGCGCGACGATTGCCATATGAGCGCGTGGCGCGCGACGGGGATCGCCGGCCCCGACCTGGAGGTGCTCACGCGCGTCTGGCGCGGGGAGGCGAAAGACGAGAGCGGTCTCTTCGACAAGCTGCCGCATCAGGCGCCGGCGGACTTCCTCGCCTCACTGGAGCGGCTCCGTCGCGAGGGCCGTGTCGCGCGCGACGCGCTGCGCGCGACCGCCGACGGCACTCGCTTCCGGCAGGGGATCGAGGATGAGACCGACCGCCTCTTCTTCACGCCCTGGCCGGACGATGTCGGTCGCGAGGGCCCGTGGATACACGAGGCGCTCGGGAGGGTGAACGCCGCGTTGACCTAGCGCGCGTGCGCCGATCAACGAAGCGAGCGAGCGGTCGTTTTTACAAATGGCACGTGGAATGCTTCGAGGTCCGTTACACATGCTCGATCAGGAGAGCGCGCCGTACTCCGCTCCTGACAAGGTCGGCGGGCGCGTGATGGTGGTGGACGACGAGCCCGACGTCGCGGAGCTCGTCGGCACGATTCTGCGTGAGGCCGGCCACGAGGTGAAGGTGATCACCGACTCGCGCCAGGCGCTCGAGGCGGCGAGCGACTTCCGCCCCGACCTTGTGACCATCGACGTCCTTATGCCGAGCGTCGACGGCATCAGCCTCTGCCTCCAGCTGCGGCGTAACAGCGACGTGCCGATCCTCTTCGTCTCGGCGAAGGACGAGCCGCCGGACCGCGTCGTGGGCCTGCGCATCGGAGCGGACGACTACCTCGGCAAGCCGTTCGACAACGACGAGCTCGTCGCGCGCGTCGAGGCCCTCCTCCGCCGGCATCGGATGCGCGAAGGCGGGACGCAGCAGAAGCAGCTGCGCTACGGGCGCTTCATCATCGACCTCGCGAGCCTGCAGGCGATCGCTGGCGATCGGCAGCTCCCGCTCACCCCGACCGAGTTCAAGCTCCTGCGCACGCTCGCGGGCGAGCCCGGCCGCGTGTTCACGCGCGACGACCTGCTCACCGGCGTATGGGGATACGAACCGGGGAGCGACACACGGCTCGTCGACGTCCACGTGGGCCGCCTGCGCAAGAAGCTCGAACAGGCCGGGGTCAATGAGGTAGAGATCGAGACAGCGCGTGGCTTCGGGTATCGCCTGATCGTCCACTCGCACTAGCCTCTCGGGGATCCGTGCCCCCCGGCCCCCGGACTCGCCGGTCTCTCACGGCCTGCGCCAGCTCGCGCAACAGCCGGTCCGTTTCGTCCCAGCCGATGCAGGCGTCGGTGATGCTCTGGCCGTAGGTGAGCTTCGCCGGGTCGCTGAGCTCCTGACGGCCCGCGACGAGGAAGCTCTCGAGCATGAGACCGAAGATCCCGCGCTCGCCGTCGGAGACCTGCGCCGCGACCTCGCGCGCGACCGTGGGCTGCCGCTGATGGTCCCGCTCGCTGTTCCCGTGGCTCGCGTCGACCATGATCCGCTGTCCGACGCCGGCGGCCGCGAGCGCCTCCAGGAACGAGCGGACGCTCGCGCGGTCGTAGTTCGGACCGCGCGCGCCGCCGCGCAGGATGATGTGGCAGTCCGGGTTCCCGCGCGTGATGACGATCGACGCGAGGCCCTGCTCGGTGACGCCGATGAAGCGATGCGGGTGCGCGGCGGCACGGACGGCGTCGATCGCGATCTGCACCGTCCCGCCCGTCCCGTTCTTGAACCCGATCGGCATGGACATGCCCGACGCGAGCTCGCGGTGGACCTGGCTCTCGGTCGTCCGCGCGCCGATCGCCCCCCAGCTCATGAGGTCGGAGATGTACTGCGGCGAGACCGGGTCGAGGAGCTCGCAGCCCGCGGGGAGGCCGATGCCGACGAGGTCGAGGAGGAAGCGCCGGGCGAGCCGGAGGCCGTCGTTGATCCGGAAGCTGCCGTCGAGCCTGGGGTCGTTGATGAGCCCCTTCCAGCCGACCGTCGTGCGCGGCTTCTCGAAGTACACCCGCATGACGATCCGCAGATCGGCCGAGAGCTCCCCGGCGAGCGCGTGCAACCTGTGCGCGTACTCGATCCCGGCGGTCGTGTCGTGCACCGAGCACGGGCCGACGACCACGACGAGCCGGTCGTCCTCGCCGTCGAGGATGCGCACGATCTCGTCGCGGGCCCGCGACACCGTCCGCGAGCCGGCCTCGGAGAGCGGCAGCTCGTCGAGCAGGATCGACGGCGCGATGAGCGGCCGGTAGCCCTCGACGCGGAGATCGCGGGTCCTCACGCGGCTATGGTACCGACGCGACCCTCAGAAAACGGGCGTTTCGCGGTATGTCCCGAAGGGCTCCTTCAACGCGTTCACGATCTCCCCCAGCGAGGCGCGAGCCTTCACCGCCGCGATCGTCGCGGGCATGAGGTCCGCACGTTCATCACGCGCGACCTCTACGAGATCCGCCAGAAGCCGGCGGACAGCGCCGCTGTCGCGCTCGGCCTTGATCCGCTGCAGCGCCACGACCTTTCGTCGCTCCGCATCCGGGTCGACGGTGTGGAGGGCGACCGGAGGCGCACCCCCGCGTTCGTCGGCGTACTTGTTCACGCCGATGACGACTCGGTCCCCAGCCTGCGTCTCCTGCCAGGTGCGGTACGCCGTATCGGCGATCTCCCTCTGGAAGAAGCCTCGCTCGAGGGCCGCGAGCGTCCCACCCATCGCCTGGATACGGTCGAGGTACGACCACACGGCCCGCTCGATCTCGTCGGTGAGCGTCTCCACGTACCAGGATCCGGCAAGCGGATCGACGACGCTCGCAACGTTCGTCTCCTCCGCGATGATCTGCTGGGTCCGCAGGGCGAGCTTCATCGCGAACTCGGACGGGATGGCGTAGGCCTCGTCGAGGCCGTTCGTGTGCAGCGACTGGGCGCCACCGAGCACCGCGGTCAGCGCCTGGAGCGTCGTCCGAACGACGTTGTTGTACGGCTGAGCCTTCGTGAGGGTCGCTGCGGCGGTCTGGCAGTGGAAGCGGACACGCATGGACTCACCGCGGGTAGCCCCGAAGCGCTCCTTCATGATCTTCGCCCACACGCGCCGGGCGGCACGGAACTTCGCGATCTCCTCGAAGAAGTCGCGCTGCGCGATGAAGTAGAACGCAAGCCTGGGCGCGAAATCGTCGACCGGCACGCCGGCGCGGACCACCTCTTCGACGTAGGCGATCCCGTTGGCGAGCGTGAACGCGACCTCCTGGATCGCATTCGCACCGGCCTCCGAGATGTGGTACCCGCTGATGTTGATCGGGTTGTAGCGAGGGAGATGACGAGCGCCGTACGCGATGGTGTCGCGCACGATGCGCATGCTCGGGCGGATCGGATAGATCCACTCCTTCTGCGCCACGTACTCCTTCAAGATGTCGTTCTGGATCGTGCCCGACAGCGTGCGCGGATCGTTGCCGCGTCCCTGGGCGACCGAGACGTACATCGCGAGGAGGATCCATGCGGTCGGGTTGATGGTCATCGAGACGCTGGTCTTCTCGAGATCGATGCCCGCGAAGAGCGCCTCCATATCGTCCAGCACGTCGACCGCGACGCCCTCGCGCCCGACCTCACCCGAGCTCATGTCGTCGTCGGAGTCGTATCCCATCAGGGTCGGCATGTCGAAATCGACCGAGAGGCCGGTCTGCCCTTCGGCGATGAGGTATTTGAACCGCTCGTTCGTGTCCTCCGGCGTCCCGTACCCGGCGATCTGCCGCATCGTCCAGAGTCGGCCGCGGAACATCGTGGGGTACGGACCCCGCGTGAACGGGTAGCGCCCAGGGAGGCCGATCTCTCCCCAGAGCCCAGCTTTGGCTTCGGCCGGCGTGTACGTACGGTGCAGAGGGATCCCGGACGCGCTCCGGAACTCCGGGGCGCGCTCGGGCTGCCGCGCGATGGAGGAGGCGAGCTCGCGCCGCTCCCAGTCAGCGAGGTCCTCCGCGGCGCGGCGTCGCGCCTCGTCGCCGATCACGCGGATGCCCTCGCCGCTCGCCGTGGTCTTCATGGCCCGCTCCTTCCTAGCGCCGTGCCTTCGCCCAGAGATCCCGGTCGTCGAGCACGCGCCGCGCCTTGAACTCGGTCCGCTCGAGCGTCCCGGGCGCCACCGGCACGACGCGCGCGCCCACGCCGAGCACCGCGCGGAGGTCGCCCTCGGCGCGACGGCGGAGCGCCTCGACCGCGTCGTCGCCGGCGGCCCGCGTCGCGCCGTCGAACTCGATCTGCACGGTCAGCTCGTCCATGGCCTCCGCACGAGTGATGAGGATGCGGTGCTCGCCGCCGTACCCAGGCAGCGCCGAGACGACCTCGTCGATCGCGCTCGGGTACACGTTCTCGCCGCGGACAGTGAACATCTCGTCGATGCGGCCGTAGATCCCCTTCGGAAGGTACGGGTACGTGCGGCCGCACGGGCTCGGGCCGGCCTCCCAGCGGGTGAGGTCGCCCGACACGAGGCGCACCATCGGCTGGGAGAGCCGCTCCAGGCTCGTGTACACGGGCGTGCCCTCGCCACCGTACGGCACGCGGGCGAACGTGCTCGGGTCGCAGACCTCCGTGTACACGATGTCCTGCCAGCAGAGCATCCCAACGTGGGCACTGCTCTCGCCGAGGTTCATCCACGGCGAGATCTCGGCCATGCTCCCGGAGTCAAACACGCGGGCACCGTACAGCCGCTCGATCTTTCCGCGGATCGACGGGATCGAGGCGCCGGGCTCGCCCGAGAAGAAGAGGATGCGCAAGCCGAACTCCCCCACGTCGATGCCCAGCTCGGACGCCGTCTCCGCGACGTGCAGCGCGTAGGAGGGAGTCCCGTAGAAGACGGTCGGGCGCAGCTCGCGGAGCCAGACGACGGCCCGGCGGGTCTGCCCGGGCGCGCCCGCGCCGAACGGGAAGGCGCGCGCGCCGAGCCGCTCCGCCCCGATGAGCGCGCCCCACGAGCCCATGTAGAGACTGAAGAACGAGCCGATGAAGACCGTGTCGGTCGGCCGTATCCCCATGCCCCACATGACGCGAGCGTGCTCGTTGGCGATCACGCGCCAGTCGCCGCGGGAGATCCCGAAGGCCGTCGGGCGACCGGTCGTACCGGACGTTCCGTGGATGTGACCCACCTCGGATGGCTCGACGCACGCGTAGTCGCCGAACGGTGGATGCTCGGCCTGCGCGCGGCGCAGCTCGTCCTTCCGGACGACGGGGACGCGCTCGAAGTCCTCGAGCGAGCGGATGCCATCGGGATGGACGCCGGCCTCCGACCACTTCCGCCGGTAGAACGGCGCCTTGTCCCAGCAGTAGCGCATGACCTCGCGAACGCGCTCGAGGATCGCCGCGTCGCGATCGCCGGCGGGCATGGTCTCCCGCCGTCGGAACCAAAAGTGCTCGTCTGGCGACGGCCGATAGTCCTCTGCGAAGCGCGGCGGCCAGCTCCAGGACTCCACCGATGCCTCGCGCTAGCGGTCGGCGCCGGCCGCACGCCTCGCCTCGACGAGCGCTCGTACGGTACCGACGAGCTCGTCGGCCGACGCCTCCTGATCGATGACCGCATCGACGCCGAGACGGCGCAGCCGCGCCACGTCGTCCTCCGGGATGACCCCGCCGGCAACGAGGAGCATCTCGCCGAACACGCGCTCCTTCTTCATGAGGTCGATGAGCTTGGGGAAGATGGTCAGATGCGCGCCGGAGAGGATCGACACGCCGATCAGGTCGACGTCCTCCTCGGCCGCGGCGGCGATGACCTCCTCCGGTCGGCGGTGCAGGCCGGTGTAGATGACCTCCATGCCGGCGTCACGCAGCGCCCGGGCCACGATCTTCACGCCGCGGTCGTGGCCGTCGAGGCCCACCTTCGCGAGCAGGACGCGGATGGGTCTTTGCACGCCCCCCTTGCTTTCGCGATCGGATGGTACCGACGAAGAGGGAGCGCATACCATCCGCGCGTGCCGCTCTATCCATATCGCGGAAAGCGCCCGACCGTCGCGCCGGACGCGTGGATCGCGCCCACCGCGTGCCTGATCGGCGACGTAACCGTCGAGTCGGGCGCTTCGGTCTGGTACAACGCCACGCTCCGAGGGGATATGGCCTCGATCCGTATCGGCCCGCGCACGAGCGTGCAGGACAACGTCGTCGTGCACACGGAGGCCGATGGTCCGACCGTCATCGGTATGGAGTGCACGGTCGGGCATGGAGCGATCGTTCACGACAGCACGATCGGCGACAACGTGCTCATCGGCAGCGGTGCGGTACTGGTCGGCGGCAATCGCGTCGGCGACCGGAGCATCGTTGCCGCCGGGGCCGTCCTTCCAGACGGCATGGCGGTGCCGGGACGCAAGGTCGTCGTCGGCGTCCCCGCGCGGGTCGTCCGCGATGTCGGCCCCGAGGACGACCGCTGGACCGTGCACGCCGCGCGGCACTACGCCGAGCTGTCGCGCGAATATCGCGAGGCGGAGCGCTGATCGCCTGACGACCCTCCGCCTCACCGGGCACGATCTCACCATCGCCGACGTCGTCTCCGTCGCGCGACGCGACGTCGCGGTGGGCCTGGACCGCGCCGCCGAGCGGCAGGTGCAGCAGGCGGCGAGGGTCGTCGCCGAGATCGCCGAGCAGGACGACGCCGTGTACGGCGTGAACACGGGCTTCGGTGACCTCGCGGCCGTCCGCGTCCCGCACGAGCAGCTCCGGGCCCTGCAGCGCAACCTCGTGCGCAGCCACGCGGTCGGCGTCGGCCCGCTCCTCCCCGAGGAGTCGGTGCGAGCGGTCCTGCTCCTGCGCGCGAACACGCTCGCGGCAGGCCGGTCGGGAGTCCGTGCGGAGGTCATCGACCTCCTCTGCGACATGCTCAACCGCCGCGTCCACCCGGCGATACCGATGCACGGCAGCGTCGGCGCCTCAGGCGACCTCGCGCCCCTCGCGCACGCGGCGCTCGTGCTCATGGGCGAGGGCGAGACCGTGGCGAACGGCGTCCGGCGTGCGGGCGGGGACGCCCTGAAGGCCGCGGGCCTGAAGCGCATCGAGCTGCAGCCGAAGGAAGGTGTCGCGCTCATCAACGGGACCCAGGTCATGACCGCGATCGGCTGCCTCGCGCTGCACGACGGCGAGGTCCTCGCGGCGTCGGCCGACGTCGTGGGCGCGATGTCGGCGGAGGCGCTGCGCTCGACCGACCGCGCCTGGGACGAAGAGCTCCACGCGACGCGACCGCATCCCGGCCAGCAGGCGGTCGCGGCGAACCTGCGCGCACTGATGGCGGGGAGTCCGAACGTCGCCTCGCACCGGAGAGGCGACCCTCGCGTGCAGGACCCGTATTCCGTTCGTTGCATGCCGCAGGTCCACGGGGCGACGCGTGACGCGCTCGCCTACGTGCGGCGCGTCCTGGAGATCGAGATCAACTCGGTCACCGACAACCCGATCGTGTTCGCGGAAGATCGCCGCGTCGTGAGCGGTGGCAACTTCCACGGCCAGCCGGTCGCGATCGCCCTCGACCTCGCGGCGATCGCGCTCACGGAGCTCGCCGACATCAGCGAGGCCCGCGTCGACCGCCTGACGAACGGTCACACGAGCGGCCTTCCGCCGTTCCTTACACCGGATGCGGGAACGAACTCCGGGTTCATGGTCGCCCAGTACACCGCGGCCGCGCTTCTCGCCGAGGATCGCCTCCGCGCGGTCCCCGCATCGGTGCAGTCGATCCCAACGTCCGCCGGCATGGAGGACCACGTGAGCATGGGCGTGCACGCGGCCCACAAGGTCGCCGAGATCGCGCGGAACACGCGCGACGTCCTCGCGATCGAAGCGCTGTGCGCGGCGCAGGGGCTCGATCTCCTGACCGCGACGACGGCCCCCGGCGTGGAGGAGGCGCGGCGCGTCGTGCGCGAGCGCTCGCCACGGCTCGAGGACGACCGCACGCTCGCGCCCGACATCGCCGCGGTCGGCGACGCGATCGCGCGCGAGGTGCTGCTCGCCGCGGTGCGACGCGTCATCGAGCTCGCCTAGGTGGCCGTCCCGCAGGCGATCGTCTTCGATCTCGGCGGAACGCTCGTCCACTGGCCCGACTGGGACGAGGGCGCGACGGTGAAGTGGAGCGTCTCGTACGACCACCTCATCGCGACGTACCCCGAGCGGCGCTGGCCGGCCCGCGAATCGTTCGTCGCCGCCATGCGCGACGCCGAGGCCGCGCACTGGAAGCGCGTGCAGGAGGAGCACTGGAGCGGCCCGCCCACCGGCCTCGTGCGCGAAGGATTCGACCGGCTCGGCGTGCCGCCGAGCTCCGAGGAGCTCATGGCCGCGATGGACGGCTACGCGCACGCGATCTCAGGTTGGGGCCAGGTCTTTCCGGACGCGCGCGAGGTGCTCGGCATGCTGCGCGACCGAGGGTACCGGCTCGGGCTGCTCTCCAACACGTGGTGGGCCGCGGACTGGCACAACGCCGACCTCGCGACGCACGGCCTCTCGGGGCTCTTCGACGCGCTCGTGTACACGTCCGACCTCGGCTATTCCAAGCCGCACCTTTCCGTGTTCGTGGAGATCGCGTCGCGGCTCGGCGTCGCCGTCGAGGAGTGCGTCATGGTGGGCGATCGGATGATCGACGACGTCTCCGGCGCGCTCGGCGCGGGGATGCGCGCGGTCTGGCGCAAGAACGACTACGGGTTCCCGACCGGCGTCGCCGTCCCGAACGCCACGATCGACACGCTCACCGAGCTGCCCGAGCTGTTGCACTCGTGGGGCGGCCGGTAGGCCGCCGCGAGCCGATACGGTGCGCCTGGGCGGAGCGCGAACCGCTCCGCTCCTACCACGACAAGGAGTGGGGCGTGCCTAAGCATCGGGACAGAGATCTTTTCGAATTCCTCGTGCTCGAGGGCGCGCAGGCGGGCCTTTCGTGGGAGACGATCCTCCGCAAGCGCGCCGCGTACCGGAAGGCGTTCGCGCGCTTCGACCCCGCCAAGGTCGCGCGCTTCGGCGCGCGCGAGGTGGCGCGGCTGCTCCGCGACGAGGGGATCGTCAGGAACAGGGCGAAGGTCCGCTCGGCGGTCTCGAACGCCCGCGCGCTCCTGCGTGTGCGGGACGAGTTCGGGACGTTCGACCGCTACGTCTGGGGCTTCGTCGACCAGGTCGCCCTCTCGAAGGACCTCCGGAGGCGCGGATTCGGTTTCGTCGGGCCGACCATCTGCGAGTCCTTCATGCAGGCGGTGGGGATCCGCAATGACCACGAGCGCGGCTGCTTCCGGCGCGCGCAACTCCTAGTTCTGCGCTAACGGCGCTTCGAGTCAGGGCGCGGTTTGGATCCTCGGCGCGAATGTGCCGGCAGGAGCGCCGCCCGGAGACCCCGGCAGCCGGACCTCTCTCAGGGTGCAGTCAGGACCCACGACGAACGTGCCGCTGCCAGTTTGCGAGTGCTCGGCGCTTGAGAACGTCAAGCTGACATGGCAAAGAGCCGGATCGGCGACCCGGGCAGGACCAGCGGCCGGCACAGGCGGGCGGTAGCGGAGACGCCCTTCAGCGTGCAATCGGCCTGCACGACGAAACTCAGTGCGCGAGCGAATTGCCCGGACCCCTCGTTGAGGTCACGCCCTCCGTTGAAGCAAAGGATGGGCCCAGCAACTCTGCCGGCAAGAGCGTCACCCGCGAGTGTGGCGAGAGCGAGGAGCGCTAGGACCGCGCCTACCGACGCGCGTTTCATTCGCATCTCCCCAGACCCGGGCTTATCTGTGCACCCCGCATCGAGGATAAGGGCCCACTCGGCTCAATCGTTGAAGTCCGAACACGGCCGCTTAGCGGAAGACCAATCTGAACGTGATGTACCACAGGGCCACGCCGCAAACCACTCCCAGAGGGACGGCCCATATGGCTGCGACGGCTACATCTCGGCGGCTGAAGGTAAGCACAAGCGCAAGGACGGCTGACAAGAGGAGCGTAAGAATTCCGCCCTCGAACAGAGTTAGAAATCCGACCGCCAATAGAGCGCCGGTCAAGCCGAGTCCAAGGACAAGGGTCGTCCTGTGGATCGGTCGATCAGAAGTCACAGCCCGCCCTAGAACATTCCTTGAACCGAACTGAAGCAGATCCGATCGATGGCTAGACCCGCTCCAGCACGGTCGCGATCCCCTGGCCGACACCGATGCACATCGTCGCGAGCGCGTAGCGGCCCTTGCGGCGGGCGAGCTCGAGCGCCGCGGTCCCGGCGAGGCGCGCGCCGCTCGCGCCGAGCGGATGCCCGAGCGCGATCGCGCCGCCGAGCGGGTTCAGCCGCGACTCGTCCTGCCAATCGATCCCGAGCTCGACGCAACAGGCGACGACCTGGCTCGCGAATGCCTCGTTGATCTCGACGAGGTCCATGTCCTTCACCGCAAGCCCCGCCCGCGAGAGCGCCTTGCGCGAGGCGGGGATCGGACCGAGGCCCATCTCGTCGGGGCGCACGCCCGCGACTCCGGTGCTCACGACTCGCGCGATCGGCACGAGGCCGAGCTCGCGCGCGCGCTCGCCCGACGCGACAAGGAGCGCGGACGCCCCGTCGTTGATGCCCGAGCTGTTGCCGGCGGTGACAGACCCGTTGGCCCGGAATGCTGGCCGGAGCTTCGCGAGCGCCTCGAGCGAGGTGCCCGGGCGCGGATGCTCGTCCCGATCGACCGCGACCGTCGCCCCCTGGGGGCCGGGCGCCGGCGTCGCGACGATCTCTTCCGCGAGGCGTCCGTCGGCCATCGCGCGCTCCGCTTTGCGTTGGCTGAGGTAGGCGAGGCAGTCCTGGTCCTCGCGCGAGATCTTCCGGCGCTCGGCGACGTTCTCCGCGGTCTCACCGAGCGACACCGTGTGGCCGTCGGCGACCAGGTCGGGATGCGCGAAGCGCCACCCGAGCGTGCTGTCCGCGATCTGCGGCGTTCCGCGCGGGAACTCGCTCTCGGCCTTGAGCATCACGACGGGCGCGCGCGTCATGCTCTCGACCCCGCCCGCGACGAACAGGTCGCCCTGCCCGCTCCAGATCGCCTGCGCCGCACCGTTGAGCGCCTGCAGGCTCGAGCCGCAGAGGCGGTTCACGGTCTGCCCCGGCACCTCGACGGGGAAGCCCGCGAGGAGCAGCGCCATCCGCGCGACGTTGCGGTTGTCCTCGCCGGCCTGGTTCGCGCAGCCGAGAATGACGTCGTCGACCGTCGCGGGAGCAAGGTGATGGCGCTCGACGATCGCGCGGAGCACGTGCGCCGCCAGGAGATCCGGACGCAGACGCGCGAGCACGCCGCCGTAGCGGCCGAAGGGCGTTCGCAGGTAGCCGCAAATGAGCGCGTCACGCGTCACAGGGCCATTCTGCGCCGCGTCACAGAACGGTCCATGTGACGTTGATATGGACATGAAGATGCTTGTCGCATCCGCACGGGCTCTCGCGCACGCGGTTGTCGCGCGCTATCGGCCGCGGCTGGACGATCCGACCGAGATCGTGCCGGTCGTCCTCGTGCTGGCGCTGAGCCTTCCGGTCTCGCTCCTCGTCGGCGTGCCGACGCTCGGCGTCGGAGTCGGGCTCGTCCTCGGCGCGATCGTCGGCGGCGCGATCGCGGTGGAGACGTACCGCGTCGCCGCGCACGAGACGCGGCGCAAGCTCGCCGAGGCCGATGCGGAGGCCGACCGCCGCGTCGTGCTCGTCACGCGACAGTATGAGTGGGCCGTGAACGACGTGGCGAACCTGCGCGACGCGCTGCGGAGATCGCAGACGGCCCTCGCGGCGACGGAGGCGCGCGAGCACGCGCGTCGCGATCGCATCGACGAGCTCGAGCGTGTCATCGCCGGGAAGCCGGAGCGATCCGCCGCGAACGGATCGGTGGTCTACATGCGCTCGCGCGTCTACGAGGAGCGCGGGCTTACGTGGCTGCGCGCGGAGACGGCTGCGTCGGCGTCCCAGATCCGCGTCCGCGGCGGCGACCGCGGCATCCTCACGATCAGCAAGCGCGTCCTCGAGCCATCCACCGACGGCACGAGGGCCTTCGTGGTGCGCATCCCCGACGACGTGGCGGCCGCGATCGAGGCGCATGAGGACCGGGCATGCGCGGTCGAAGCGCTCATCGGCGAGGTATGGGTGCCGGCCGCGCTCGAGGCCATCGCGCAGGCGGCGCCGACCGAGCCGGCGGCGACGGAGACGGTCGTCGCTGATGGGATCGCGCCCGAGCCGGTCGCGGCGGCGGCGCCGAAGCCGCCGGTCGTCACCGACAAGCGCGGCCGCGTCTACAAGCCCGAGGCCGAAGACCTCGCGGAGAACGTCACCCCAGAGACCTTGCACCTGCACCGCGCGTAGGCTGACGCGCGATGCCCCGCGTGACCGTCGACGGCGACGTCGAGCTCTACTACGAGTCGCTCGGCGAGGGGACGCCGCTCGTGTTCCAGGCGCACGACCACACACCGTGGCTCTTCCTGCAGGCGCCGGTGTTCTCGCAGCGGTACCGCGTGCTGGCGTACGACCGCCGCGGCACCGGCCGCTCGGCGAGCCCGGCGGGCGAATGGACCGCGGCGGATCTCGCGAGGGACCTCGCCGGCTTCCTCGACGCGCTCGGCATCGCGCGCGCGATCGTCGCTGGAAGCTCGCTCGGCGGCGTCGTCACCGCGCAGTTCGCGCTCGACCACCCGGGCCGCGCGCTCGCGCTCGTCATCGGTCATACGGTCCCCTACCTCGACGACGCCGGGCGCGCCTGGGTCGCGGCGCAGGTCGCCGACGCGCGTGCGGGCCGGCCGGTCATCGCGCGCCAGCCCGCCGACGCCGGCGCGACCGAGGGACCGCCGACCACCGATCCGGCGTTCGCGGCGTCCGCGCTCGGCCGTATGGTGCTCACGACCGGCACGGGCCTGGGGCGCACGCGCGAGGACATCGCGCGCGCGATCGCCGTGCTTCGCGATCACGACCTGCGCCCGCGCAGGAGCGAGCACGCGACGATCGACGTCCCGACGCTCGTGATCGTCGGCGAGCGCGAGCCGCGCTCCACGATCGACGGCGCCCGCGAGTGGGCCTCGTGGATCCCGGGGGCCGAATTCCTCGTCCTGCCGGGGGCGCATCACGCCGCCCCCCGCGAGGCCGGGCCCGCGTGGAACGCGGCGGTGCAGGCGTTCCTCGATCGCCGCGGGCTGGGTGGAGAATCGACGGTATGACCGTCGCCACGCGCGTGGTGCGCGCCCCCCGCGGCACGGCGCTCCACTGCCTCGGGTGGCCCCAGGAGGCGCCGTTCCGGATGCTCCAGAACAACCTCGATCCCGACGTCGCGGAGCGGCCCGACGATCTCGTCGTGTACGGCGGCACCGGACGCGCGGCGCGCTCGTGGGACGCCTTCGACCGCATCCTCGCGACGCTCCGACGGCTCAAAGCGGACGAGACCCTGCTCGTGCAGTCCGGGAAGCCGGTCGGCGTGTTCCGCACCCACGAGTGGGCACCTCGAGTGCTGATCGCGAACGCGCTCATCGTCCCGCGCTGGGCGACCTGGGAGGAGTTCCGCCGGCTCGAGGACGCCGGGCTGACGATGTACGGGCAGATGACGGCGGGGTCGTGGATCTACATCGGGACGCAGGGCATCTTGCAGGGCACCTACGAGACCTTCGCCGCGATCGCCCGCCGCCACTTCGCGGGGACGCTGCGAGGCCGGTTCGTCGTCACCGCTGGCCTCGGCGGCATGGGCGGCGCCCAGCCCCTCGCGATCACGATGAACGAGGGCATCGGCCTGATCGTCGAGGTGGACCCCGATCGGGCGCTCCGCCGGCTGCAGCAGGGATTCCTCGACGAGATCGCCATCTCGCTCGACGATGTCCTGCTCAAGCTCGAGAGGTACCGCAAGAGCGGGACGCCGCGCAGCATCGGTCTGGTCGCGAACGCCGCCGACGTGCTCCCCGAGCTCGTCCGGCGCGGCGTTCGGGTCGACGTCGTGACCGATCAGACGAGCGCGCACGACCCGCTCGACGGGTACGTCCCCGCCGGCGTCCCCGACCCCGACGCGCTGCGCGCGCGCGATCCTGACGGCTACGTACGCGAGGCGCGCCGCTCGATCGCGCGGCACTGCGAGGCGATCGTCGCGCTCGCGCGGGCCGGCGCTATCGCGGTCGACTATGGCAACAACCTGCGGGGCGAGGCGAAGGAGGCCGGCTTCGCGGACGCGTTCAGCTACCCGGGGTTCGTGCCCGAGTACATCCGTCCGCTCTTCAGCGAAGGCCGCGGGCCATTCCGCTGGGTCGCGCTCTCGGGTGATGGGCAGGACATCCGCCGCACCGACCGGCTCGTGCTCGAGCTCTTCGGCGAGAACGAGACGCTGACGCGCTGGATCCGGCTCGCGGGCGAGCGCGTGCCGTTCCAGGGTCTGCCCGCGCGCGTGTGCTGGCTCGGCTACGGCGAGCGCGCCGAGTTCGGTGAAGCGATCGACGAGCTCGTCCGTCGCGGCGAGCTCCGGGCGCCGATCGTCATCGGCCGCGATCACCTCGACTCGGGCTCGGTGGCGTCGCCCTTCCGCGAGACCGAGGCGATGCGCGACGGGAGCGACGCCATCGCCGACTGGCCGATCCTCAACGCCCTCCTCAACACGTCGGCGGGAGCGACGTGGGTATCGGTGCATCACGGCGGCGGCGTCGGCATCGGCAACTCGATCCATGCGGGGATGGTGGCCGTCGCCGACGGCACGCCCCTCGGCCGCGAGAAGCTCCGCCGCGTCCTCGCGACGGATCCCGGCAGCGGAGTGATGCGGCACGCCGACGCGGGGTATCCCGAGGCGATCGAGTTCGCGAAGCGGGCCGGCATCGACCTTCCGAGCACGGAGACCCACCGCTAGCATCGGCGCCGGTGACGCTTCGCGGAGCCCTCGTGCCGTACGCGATCACCCGGGCGCTCGTCGCGCTCGTCGCGCTCGTCGCGGTGGCGCTCCTGCCGGCGGCGGCGCTGTGCCCCGACCCGTGCCATGTCTCGACGAACCCGCTGCTCGACGCGGCCGCGCGCTGGGACGGCGCGCACTACCTCGCGATCGCGCGCGACGGCTACGTCCTTCCCGCCCCGGGCGCGCAGTCGGATCTCGCATTCTTTCCGCTCTATCCCTTCCTCATGCGCGCCGCCGGCACGCTCCTGGGCGGCGGCGACGACGCGTATCTCGCGGCGGGCGTCCTCATCTCGGCGGCGGCGCTCGCGGTCGCCTGCGTCTATCTCGCACGCCTGGTGGCGCTCGATCGCGACGCGCCGACCGCCCAGCGGACCGTCGTGTATCTGCTGGTCTTCCCCACGAGCGTGTTCCTCGCGGCCGTCTACGCGGAGTCGCTCTTCCTCGCGCTCGGCGTCGCGGCGATGTACGAGGCGCGCCGCGCGCGCTGGCCGCTCGCCGCCGCGCTCGCGGCCCTCGCCGCGCTCGCGCGACCCTTCGGCGTGCTGGTCGTGGTCCCCTTGGCGGTCGAGCTCGCGCTGCAGCGGCGAGGCCGCTCGGGCGCGTGGCTCGCGTTCCCCATCATCGCGTTCGCCACGTGGCTCGGCGCGCTCTGGCGGCTGAGCGGCGATCCGCTCGCGTACCTCAACGCGCAGGCGAGCTACGGCCGGCGTCCCGCCGTCCCGCTCGGCGCGTTCACCGACCTCGCCGACCCCGCCGTGTACGGCGACCCCTGGATCGTCATCGCCCTCACGCTGCTCACCGCCGCGCTCGTGGCGGTGGGCTGGCGAGTGCTGCGGCCGAGCCTGGCCGCCTACGCGACGATCTTCTTCCTCGCGTCGTTGCTCACCGGGACGCTCACCTCCGCGCCGCGTTACTACCTCGCCGTCTTCCCGGCTTTCATCGCGCTCGCGATCGCCGCGCCGCGTCCGGTCGCGCTCTCGTACGTCGCGCTCGGCGCGGCCGCGAGCGTCGTGTTCACGGCGATGTTCGTGCTGCGGTACTGGGTGGCGTGAACGCCACCCACGAGGATGGCCCGCTTGCGTGGACACGCACGCCGCTCGTGGCGAGCCTGGCGTACGTCGCCGGCGTCGCCGCGGGACTCGCGCTCCTCGGCGCCCTCGGATTCGCGAGCATCTGGCAGGCGAACCTCTTCGGGAACGACTTCTCGGCGATCTGGGCAGGGCCGCACGCGCTGTCCCTCGGGATCGACCCCTACGACCCCGCGCACTGGCAGGAGACCGTGCGCAGCTTCGGGGTGCAGCCGTCGGGGACCGTGGTCTACACGTATCCCGGCTGGATGCCGCTCGCGATCTTCCCGCTCGGAAAGCTCTCGCTCGTCACGGGGGCCTACCTCTTCCTCACGGTGACGATGATCTTCTGCGGCGTCGCGGTCTGGGCGCTGGTGCACGAGTTCGTCCCTCCTGGGGTCGTGCGGTACTTCCTCTTCGGCTTCGTCCTCTTCGGCTCGGAGCCGGGGATCGTCGGCTTCTACAGCGGCCAGTACACGTTCTTCCTCGTGGGCGCGATGTCCCTCCTCGCCGTGTTCCTCCATCGGCGCCGCGGCGGCTGGGCCGGGCTGATGGCGAGCGCTTTCCTGGTGAAGCCGCACCTCTTCGCCCTCGCGGCGCCCGCGCTCGTGCGCACCGCGCTGCGGCGCGGCATCCCGCGCTTCGTCTGGGTCGGTCTGGCGGTGACCGCGCTCGCCGCCGTCACCTCGACGCTCGCGTACGCGCACTGGTGGGGCGAGTATCTCGCCGTCGGCGGCTACCAGGCCGGGAACCCGAAATCCACCGTGCTCGCCACCGCCCTCACCGACGCGTACGGCCCGTTGGGAGCGATCGTTGCGGTCGTCGTGCTCATCGTCGCGGTCGCGCTGGCGCTGCGCTTCGACCCGCGCACCGATTCCTACGTCGCGGTGTGGCTCGCGCTCTCGCCGGCCGCGGCGCTTTACGAGTTCGCTTACGACCAGCTGCTGCCCCTGGTCCCCCTGGTGATCGCCACCGGCATGATCTCTCGCGAGAAGCCCCTCCGCGCGCGGCTCTTCGCGGAGTTCGGCGCGCTCGTCATCATCGTCGGCGACACGTTCCTGCATGGCACGACCGGGGCGGAGCGCGGAACGCTCTCGTTCAACGCGTTCCCGCAGGTGCTCATCGTCGCACTCGTGATCGGATTCCTCTGGCCGTACCGGAAAGCGGACCCGGCTCCGGCCCTCCAGCGCGGCTCCTGAGCGACCGCTCGGCTAGCGCGGCTACTCGGGCTCGAACGAGGGCCGCGAGACGAAATCGACGCGACGGTGCGTCGAATCGCAGAACGGCTTGTTCGCCGAATGGCCGCAGCGGCAGAGCTTCACGGTATGGCCATCGGGCACCTGATGCTCGCGGCCGTCGGCGTCGAGGATCGTGGCCGGCCCCGTCACGACGTACGGCCCGTTCGTCTCCATGCGGATCGTGCAGTGCTCGCTCATGCGGCGGTCAGCCGGCGGACGAAGAACGCCAGCATCTCGCGGATGATCGCGCGATGATCAGGCGTTCTCACCGTGATAGCGCCCCTTGTAGCCCTCGGCCGTCGCGGCGGAGAGACGGAAGAACACGAGCTGCGCGACGCGCGCGCCGCGCTGGAGGCGGTAGCCGCGCGAGTTGAGCACCGAGAGCAGTCCCTCGCCGCGGCCGGAGTACCCGGCGTCCCACACCGCGCCGTGGATCGAGACCCCGGAGCGCAGCAGCGTCGACCGCGGGCGCAGGAGTCCCATGAGATCGGCGGGGAGGTTCACCTTCTCGCGGTACGTGATGACGTACGCCCCGCGGTGCAGGTCCCACCAGCCGTCCTTGTCGGCCGGCATGTCCTCGCGCGCGGCGGGCTCGCGGACGTTGGCGGCCGAGCCGAGGAGACCCGGCGAGGTCAGCCGCTGGACCCGCTCGACGCGCAGATCGATCCCGTTGGGCTGGAGCTGGAGCGCGGGGTCGACGTCTTCGACCAGCGGCGGCGAGCCGGCGAGGGCCGCGCGGAGCTCTTCGCGCGAGAGGACGGGCACCGCGCGAGGCTAGCATCGGCGCCGGTGCCCGAAGCGAAGACCGTGGCGCGATCGAAGACCGTCATGTCGCGGACGATGCTGCCGTCCGACGCGAATCCGTACGGCAACGTCCACGGCGGCGAGGTCATGAAGCTCATCGACGCGGTCGCGGGGGCGGCCGCGACGCGTCACGCACGCGCGCGGGTCGTCACGGCGCGGATCGACGAGCTGAGCTTCCTGGCGCCCGTCTACGTCGGCCACCTCGTGACCGCACGCGCCTCGGTGAACCACGTCGGCCGCACGAGCATGGAGGTGGGCGTGCGCGTGGACGCAGAGGACATGCTCACCGGCGATGTCGTGCACGTCGCGTCGGCCTACCTCGTCTTCGTCGCTACCGACGAGCACGGCACGCCGGTGCCGCTGCCGCCGCTCGTCGCGGAGACGGACGAAGAGCGCCGGCGCATGGTGGCGGCGGCAGAGCGGCGAGCGCTCCGCGCCCGGCGGCTCCGGGCGGGGGGCAATGTCGTGGCCGGGGGCGGAGCCGCCGACTCGTAGACTCACGCACGGGAGGATCAGATGAGGACTTCTGTTCGCGTGCTCGCACCGTTCGTCGCGCTGCTTCTCGCCGCGGCGTGCAACGCGCCGCGCGCCACCTCGCCCGCCACCTCCGCGCCGAGCGGCTCGGCCGCGGCGAGCACCGCCCCGAGCTTCAGCGGCAAGACGCTGAACATCGTGACCGGCGGCACCGGCGCGGTGTACATCGTGTACGGCGCGGGGCTCGCCGAGCTGCTGAACAAGAAGCTCGGCACCGCGGCGAGCGCGCAGTCCACAACGGCGTCGGTGGACAACATGAAGCTGATCCGCGACGGAAAGGCCGACGTCGCGTTCACCCTCGCGGACACCGCCTTCGACGCGATCAACGGGACCGGACCCTTCGCGGCGCCCGAGAAGAAGGCCGACGCGAAGGCCCTCGCGGTCCTCTACTCCAACCTCACGCACGTCGTGGTGAAGGACGGCGCCGGGATCAACGGCGCGGCCGACCTCAAGGGAAAGCGCGTCTCGGTCGGATCGGCCGGCTCGGGGACCGAGATCATCGCGAACCGCACGCTCGAGGCATACGGCCTCGACCCGAACAAGGACATCCAGCGCGAGCGGCTCGGCGTCCAGGACTCCGCCAACGCGCTCCGCGACGGCAAGATCGACGCGTTCTTCTTCAGCGGCGGTCTTCCGGTGCCGGCGGTCCTCGATCTCTCGACCGCGACGAAGATCAAGGTCCTCGACCTCACCGACAGCGTGAAGAAGATGTCGGACAAGTACGGCCCGCTCTACTTCACCATCAAGATCCCGAAGACGACCTACAACACCGCGGCCGACGTCACGGTCTCGGGTGTCGCGAACCTGCTCGTCGTGCCGTCGGGCTTCGACCCTGCGCTCGCGCAGGCGATCCTCGCGACGATGTTCGAGAACAAGTCGGACCTGGCGAAGGTCCACGTCGCGGCGAACGACCTCACGCTTGAAACGGCGACGGTGGGATCGTCGATCGACTTCCACCAGGGAGCCATCGACTATTACAAGTCCAAGGGCGCCTGGAAGAAATAGCGTCCTCTACCTCGCGCTCGCGGTCGTCGTGACGACGGGGGTGGCGCTCGCCACCCCCGTCTCCGTCGTCGCGGTGAGCGACGGCGCGAGGGAGCTCCTCGGCCCGTGGGACCTGGCGGAGCCGCTCGAGTACAGCTACCGGCAGTCGATCTACGAGGTGCCCGTCTACGAGGAGTTCAGCCGTGGCCCCGGCGGCTTCGCCTACCTCGAGGTCCGCTCGCCCGACATCCGCTCCATCGAGTACTTCGGCTGGCGCGGAGTCGAGCCGCACCGGGCGGCCGACGGCCTCTGGGCCGCGTACCCTCCCACGAGCGAAGTGCCGGACCTCCTCATCCGCGTCACTCCCGCCGGCCAGCAGCGCCTGCGGACCGCGCGCTGGACCCTGGAGCTGCGGCCCGCGTTCGGCGAGACGGTCGTCCACGTGACTGCCACGCGGCGGCCGCTGGTGCTCGCGCTCCTCGAAGGAACTCGATGAGTCAAGGCGGGGGTCCGAGGGGCAGGGGCCCCGGGGGCAGGGGCCCCCGGGCGCGAAGCGACAGCCCCCTCGACGCACCCGAGGTCATCGCGCGACCGGACCTCGAAGCGGTCCTCGCCGACGAGAAGACGAAGGAGCTCATCGAGGAGTACGAGAGCGAGGCGAAGACACGGACGCTCACGGGCGCATGGGCCCGGGCCGTCACGGTCCTGTCGGTCGCCACCACGCTGTTCGCGCTCTACTACGCGGCCGCCGGCGCGGAGATCCCGCTCACGCACGTCGTCCTCGTCCCGACCTTCCGGCTCTTCGGCCAGACGATCACGACGCCGCAGATCTACGTGATGCTCTTCCTCACCGCGATCCTCGTGCTCACCTTCATCCTCTACCCCGCGCACCCGCGTTTCCTGAAGCGCGTCAGCCTCATCGATGTTCCGCTCATCGTCGCCTCGATCGCGATCACGGCGTACGTCCTCCTCTTCTTCGACCAGGTCATCTACCACGTGAACAGCCCCACGCCGACGGACTTCGTGTTCGGCGTGATCGCGATCCTCACCGTGCTCGAGGCGGGGCGCCGGACGATCGGCTGGCACCTCCCGGCGCTCGGCCTCGCCGCGATCGCCTACGCGTACTTCGCCGACTTCATGCCCGGTCCGTTCCACGGGCCGCCGAAGGACCTCGACGACATCGTGTCGAACCAGTACCTCGGGCTCGACGGGATGCTCGGCACGCCGCTGCAGGTGGCCGCGACGTTCATCATCCTGTTCACGATCTACGGCGCGATCCTCGACTACACCGGCGCCGGAAAATTCTACGTCGACCTCGCGTTCGCGCTCACCGGCAGGCGGCCGACCGGCGCCGCCCGCACCGTCACGGTCGCGTCGTTCCTCCTTGGCACCGTCTCGGGATCCGGCGTCGCGACGACGGTGACGCTCGGGTCGATCACGTACCCGATGCTGAAGAAGGCGGGTCACGACCGGGAATCGTCGGGCGCGATCCTCTCCGCGGGCGGCATCGGCGCCGTGATCTCGCCGCCCGTCCTCGGACCCGCCGCGTTCCTCATGGCGGAGATCCTCGGGATCAGCTACCTCGACATCGTCGTCATGGCCATGATGCCGACGATCCTCTATTACCTCGGCATCCTCCTCACGATCGAGATCGACGCGCGGCGCCTCGGCGCGCGCGACATCGCGCTGGACGCGCCGGGCTTCTGGGAGCTCACGCTGCGCTACTGGTACCAGTACACGTCGCTCTTCGCGATCATCATCTTCCTCGTCGCCGGGTTCTCGACGATCACCGCGATCTTCTGGTCCATCCTCGTCGCCATCCTCGTCTCGTACATCCGGCGCGAGACCTCGCTCTCGCCGTCCAAGCTCGTGGCGGCGCTCGCCGCGGGCACGAAGCAGGTGCTCCCCGTCGGCGCGACGACGGCCGTCGCGGGGATCGCGGTCGGGATCCTTCTGCAGACGGGGCTCGGCCTCAAGGTCTCCAGCCTCATCCTCGCGCTCGGCCTCGGCCCGGGCGACGCCCTGGGCGCGCTCGGACTCGCCTCGCTCGTCGAGCCGACGCACCTTTTCGGCACGCTCGTCGTCGCCGGCATCGTCCTCTGGGTCCTGGGGCTCTCCCTCCCGATCACCGCGACGTACCTCGTCGCCGTGCCGACGGTTATCCCGGCGCTCGCCACGCTCGGCGTCCCGCTCCCGGCGGCGCACATGTTCGTCTTCTATTACGCGGTGCTCTCCGAGGTCTCCCCGCCCGTCGCCCTGTCGCCGTTCGCCGCCGCGGCGATCACCGGCGGCAATCCGTACAAGACGATGATGCTCACCTGGAAGTACGCGCTCCCGTGTTTCCTCGTGCCGTTCATGTTCACGCAGCCCGACGGCCTGGGGATCCTCTGGCGGACAGGGCTCGTCGATTCCGCGATCGCCTCGGTCTCGGCGGTCGTCGGCATCATCGCGATCGTCGCCGGCGTGAGCGGCTACCTCTTCCGGCCGACGAACGTCGTCGAGCGCGTGCTCCTCGTGGGGGGTGGCCTGGCACTCCTTGCGCCGGGTATCGTTGCGGACGCGGTGGGTGTCGTGCTGTTCGCGCTCGCGCTTGCGAGCCAGCTCTTGCGTCGCTCACGTGCCCTCGCGGTGGCGACGCAATAAGACCCGAGCTATCGCTCGGCCTGTACGCGAAGGCCCACCGGGGGTGGGCCTTCTGGTAAGCAGGAGAGACGCCGTCACCGCGGCGGCGCTCTTCGCCGCCGTCTTCGCGAGCCGCCTGCCGTTCGCGACCCAGACGCTCTGGGCCTGGGACTCAGTGCTCTACGCGCGCGCGCTCGAGCACGGCTTCCACGTGGACTTCGATCTCGCCGACCAGCGCCCGCACGCGCCGGGCTACCTCCTCTACGTCGCCGCCGCGTGGCTCGCTCGGGCGGTCGTCGTGGACAGCAACGCCGCGCTCGTCCTCGTCTCGATGCTCGCGAGCGCGGCGGCCGCGGCGCTGCTCTATCTGTTCGCGCGGCGTTTTGTGTCCCGCGGGGCGTCTCTCGCGGCCGCGGCGGCATTCGCGGCCAGCCCGCTCACGTGGACGTACAGCGAGGTCGCGTACCCGTACGCCGTGCTCGCGCTCGGGTCGGTGACGCTGGCCGCGCTGCTGCACCGGGCGCGAGGCGGCTCGCCTGGTGACGCGGTGCTCGCGAGCGCGGTGCTCGGCCTCGCGTGCGGTTTCCGCCAGGATCTCGCGATCGTCGTCGGCCCGCTCTGGCTCTGGACCATGGCCGCGCAACCGGGGCGCACTCGCTGGAGCTCGGTCGCCGCCGGGCTGGTGGGGGCCCTCGTCTGGCTCGTCCCGACCGTGGCCCTGTCCGACGGTCCCGTGGAATACCTCTTCGCGCTCACCCAGCAGGCAACGTTCGTGGCCGCTGCCTACGCCCCGCACTCCGCGGGCCTGGGCGCGCTCGCCGCGAACGTCGGGACGACCGCTTTCGCCCTGGCCTGGGCACTCGGCGCCGCCGCGGTGCCGCTCGCGCTCGCGGCGGGCCTGTGGCGCCGGCCCGCGCAGGCGCCCGACGTCCAGTTCCTCGCGCTCTGGGCAGCTCCCGCGCTCGCGTTCTATCTCCTCGTGCACATCGGCGAGTGGGGCTATGTCCTCTCGGTCGTCCCCGCGCTGTACGTCGGCGTCGCGCTCGCCATCGACCGCGTCGCGCGGGCCGTCCCGCACCCGCGTCTGGCGACCGGAGCGCTCGGCGCCGCGACCGTCGCGGCGGGCGCCGTCGCGTTCGTCTTCTCGGCGGGGCCGTTCTCCGCCGCGGAGCTGCGCGCGCACGACCGGGAGCTCGCGTCGCGCGTCGCGTACGTGCGCGGCCAGCTCGACCCACGGCACATCGCGGTGCTCGCGCGCGAGGACTACCTGCTGATCCGCTACTACCTGCCCGAGTACAGCGCGCTGTTCCACGACCCGGCGCCGTACGTGAGCGCGCCGCGGCACAAGCGCGTCGGGCAGATGGCCGCGCTCGTCGTCTTCACGAAAGGCCTCGCGCCGGGCAGAGGGACGGAGGTTCGCTACATCGAGTGCGCGAAGGGCGTGAGGCTCGCATACGTTCCGCTCCCGCCAGGCGCGATGCTCGAGCTCTTCGGCGACGAGTACACGATCCGCGAGACGCAGTGAGAGCGGCCCGCCGTCAGGCGATGCGCGCTTCGTCCTCGAGGGCCGCCAGGCGGTAGCCGAAGCCGCGGGCGGTCGCGATCGCGACGTCGCGGGCGCCGGACTGGACGAGCTTGCGGCGCAGCCGCGCGACCTGCACGTCGATGGCACGACCGCCTTCGCGGTCCGACGCGTTCACGAAGTGCGCGAGGTCGTGCCGGCCGATGACGCTCCCGCCCGCGCGCATGAGCGCGCGCAGCAGCTTGAACTCCCCCGGCGTGAGCGCGAGCGGAACATCGCAGACGTACGCGCGGCCGGCCCGTGGCTCGACGCGCAGGCTCCGGAAGGTCAGGGGCTCGCTCTCGGCCGCGGGCGCGGCCCGCCGCAGCAGCGTTGCGACCCGCAGGCGCAGCTCTTCGACGTCGAACGGCTTGCCGACGTACGCGTCGGCGCCGAGCCGGAGCGAAACGACGCGCTCCAGCTGGGAGTGCCGGGCGCTGAGGATGATGATCGGAACGTCCGACCGCCGGCGGATCTCGACGCAGAGGCTGATCCCATCGATACCGGGAAGGACCACGTCGAGGAGCACGAGGTCGAAGCGATCCGCCCCGACGACCGCGAGCGCCTCGCGGCCGTCGGCCGCGCACGTGACCTCGTGACCGTCGTCGTGGAGGATCTGCGAGACGGTCGCCCGCACATCGGGATCGTCGTCGACGACGAGGACGTTCAGCGCGTCTCCACCGTCGCGACGCGCCGCAGGATGAAGACGCCTCCGGCGAGCGAACCAAGGCCGACGAGCGCGAAGAGCACCCGGCCGTTGTCGGGAGCGGGCTCGCGCTGTGCCGCCGGTGGCACCGGCGCCGCGACGCGGCCGTTCTCGTGCGCGCTCACGCCGATCGTCGCGAAGAGCAGCCCGCACGCGGTGATGGCCGCGCATGCGAGCGAGCGTGTCCTTGCCATTCGTCCCCCCGCGGAAGCCTTGCGCTGTTCGCGAGCCTTGCGCTCGAGCGAGGTGCAAGTGGCGTGTAAACCGTTCCGCCCGGGGGTAACGAGCGTGTAAGGCTATCGTGGCGATCGTGTTGCGGCCCTCAGCGGTGCGTCACGATGAGCCCGATCGTTAAGAGACCGACGATCACGAGCAGGCTCGCACTCAGGCCCGCGCCCGTCAGGATGCCGGTGAGGCCGGCGACCGCGATGACGACGAGGAGCGCGACGAGCGCGAGAGCCACGCCGTCCCGCGACCGGCCGACCGTTCGCAAGGCCGCCACCGTCGAGTCCCGGTAGTCGCGGATGAATCGATCGAACGACGACGGATCGATGGCCACCGCCGCGGCCAGCGACGACGGATTGACGGCGATCGGCTGGCCATCGGAGGCGGACGTGTCGGCGACCGGCCCCTCGGTCGGGACCGGACGCTCGGCCGCGATCGGCCGCTCCGCCACGACGGGCCGCTCGTCGGCGACCTCGGGCTGAGGACGCCCGGCCTCGACCTGGCCGATCTCCCGCTCGACACGCTCGAGCCGCTCGCGCTCGAGAGTGGCGGCCGCGATCGCGGTCTCGACCTGCGCGATCTCGCTCATCACGCCGCCGAGGCGGGTGCTCTCGTGCGCCGCTTCCCGTGCGGCGCGCTCGCGGTCCTCGAGCGCCGCGGCCCGACGTGCGTCGACGCGCGCGCCTTCGACACGGAGCTTCTCGAGCCGTTCTCGCTCGTCGTCCAGGCGCCGCAGCGAGCGCTCGCGTTGCGCCCTCGCGCCTTGAAGCGTCGCGTCGACCTGCGCCAGATCACGACCCGCGGTCTCGCGCATCTCGGTCGCGCGACGCTCCACGCTCTCGCGATCCGCGGCCGCCCCCGCCAGGGCCGCGTCGACGCGCAGGATCTCCCGTTTCGAGAGCTCGACGCGCTCGCGGTCCTCGGCGGCCCCGCGCTCGAGGCGATCGCGCTCGTCGTGGGTCGCGCGGATCGCGGCCTCGACCTGGAGCATCTCGCCCTCGGTGCGCCGCCTGATCTCGGAGGCCTCGCGCTCGGCGCGCGCGCGCTCCGAGGCGGCGACGGCGAGCGCCTGGTCGAGGTGGTCGAGCTCTCGCTCGGTCCGCTCGCGCATCGCGGCGCGCGCGTTGGACTGGCCGCGCTCGGCGCTCGCGCCTGCGATCGCGGCTTCGACCTGCGCGATCTCGCGGCCCACGCGGTCGAGACGGTCTCGCTCGTCGGTCGCGGCGGCGAGGGTCGCCTCGACCTTCGCGATCTCCCGTTTGGTGCGCTCGAGGGCCTCACGTTCGACCTCGGATGACCGGACGAGCCGTTCGCGGTCCGCCGACGCGGACGCGCGTGCCGCGTCGAGCGTCTCGAGGTCGCCGGCGATCCGTCCCTCGAGCTCGACGACCTTCTTGAGCTGACGCTCGCGGTCCGAGAGCGCGGCGGCGATCGAGCTGTCGTGCTGTGCCAGGTCGCGGAGGACGCGGTCGACGCGCTCCTTCTGCTCGTCCGCCGCGCGCGCCAGGCGCTCCCGCTGCTGCGCGCTCGCGGCGATCGTCGCTTCCGTCTGCGCCGCCTCGCGCCGGATGCGCTCGATACGCTCGCGCTGCTCGTCGGCCTCGCGCTGGAGCCGATCGCGCTCCGCGGCCGCCGTGGCGATCGCGGCCGCCACCGTGCCCATCTCGCGGCCGGTGCGCTGGCGGATCTCCGCCGCCAGGCGCTCGAGCCGCTCGCGCTCCGCCGTCGCGCGCCGGACCGCGTCCTCGACGGAAACGAGATCGGAGGCCTCGTGCGGGGAGGGTGCCGCGCCGATCGGCACGGCGGGCTCCGGCGCGCCGCGGGGCGTCGCGAGATCGAGCGTCTCAAGGTCCGACATTCAAGGCCTCCATGATCTGGGGTACCGCTGGGCCGAGGATCACGATGAAGAGCGCTGGGAAGATGAGCAGGACCATGGGGAAGAGCATCTTGATCGGCGCCGTGCGCGCCTGTTCCTCCGCGCGCTGGCGCCGTCGCACGCGCATCTCCTGCGCGAGCTCGCGGAACGTACGGGCGAGCGGCAGGCCGAGAGCGTCGGCCTGGACGATCGCGTTCGCCACGCGGGCGGTCTCGACGAGGGCGGTACGCCGCGCGAGCTCCCGGAGGACGAGACGCCGGTCGCGACCGATCCGCAGCTCCACGAGGACTCGGCGAAGCTCTACCGCGAGCGGGCCCTCGAGGCGCGCGACGACCTGAGCGACGGCCGCGTCGAAGCCGAGCCCCGCGTCCGCGGCGAGCGCGAGCAGGTCCAGGGCATTCGGCAAGGCGGCGATCAGGTCGCGGCGCTCGCGAGCGCGGACGCGCGAGCGGGCGACGCGCGGGACCGTGTAGCCCAGCAAGCCGCCGCCGGCCGCACCGAGCACGACGGCGTCGGGACCGACGATCGCGAACGCGAGGGCCGCACCGAGGATGCCGCCGGTGCCGGTCGCGACGGGTGGCCGGCCGGCGGTCGCGACGACCCAAGACACGAGCGCGCTCGGCGCCCGACGTGGCGCGGGACCGTTCCCGCCCGCGTCGCTGACGAACTGGCGCAGCCTGCGTCGCCGCGCGCTGCGCGGGCCGTCGATCGCCCCCGTCGCGCCGAGGAAGAGCGCGAGCGCCGCGCCGCCCCCGAGCATGGCGATGACGAGCGGCTCAGACATCGACCGCCGCCATGGCGCGCATGAGAACGAAGCCGGCGACCACCATGATCGCCGCGAGCACGACGGCGATGCGCGTGAACGCGTACGCGAACATGGCGGCGAAGTAGTCCGGGCTCACGAGGTACAGCGCGATCGCCACGACGATCGGCAGGCCCGCGAGGACGTACGCCGAGTAGCGCTGCTGGCTCGTGAGCACCAGCACGTCGCGCTGGATGCGCGATCGCTCGCGGAGCGCCTCGGCGATCGAGTCGAGGGTGCGCGCGAGGTTGCCCCCGATCTGCGCGTGCAGGCTCATCGCGGACACCAGGAGCCCGAGATCATCCGAGGGGCGGCGCCGGAGGAGCTCGTCCAGCGCGGCGTCGAGCGTCACGCCGAGCGCGAGCGCGCGCTCCACGGGTCTCAGCTCGCCCGCGGTCGGCTCGGGCGCGTCGCGGACGAGCTGCGCGACGGCCTGCTTCAGCGTGAGGCCCGCGCGGACCCCGTTCGCCAGCATCGTCACCGTGTCCGGGAGCTGCTCGGCGAACCGCGACGCGATGGCGCCCTCGCGCCAGCGGAGCCACAGGAACGGGACCGTGGCCCCGATCGCCGCCGCGACCAGGCCCGTGATCGGATGCGCGTGCCCGGCGACGGCGAAGACGAGCGCCGTCATGCCGCTCGCGAAGAGCAGCATCAGCAGCACGAGCTCGCTCGACGCGAGATCCACCTTGGCGCCCGCCGTCCGCCGCTCGAGCCAGCTCGGGGTGCGTCGCCCGGCGACGGGATCGCGCGCGCCAGCCGCGGGCCCGCTCGGCGCCTGCGCCGAGCCCACGAAATCTCGCAGTCGCCGGGCCTCGACGAGGTGCCGGCGGTACGGCGGCAGCCATACGCCGAGGACGATCGAGAGGACCGAGCAGCCGCCGAGCAGGGCGATGAGGAGCGGATCGTTCACGACGCGAGCTCCAGGCCACGGGCGCGCAGCTTCTCGGCGAACTTGGGCGGGCGGTCCGTGCGCCGAAGCTCGTCACCGGCGCGCGCGAAGATCGGCCGCACCGGGATGGCACCGTCGCGGACGGCCCCCACGTCGCCGATCTCGGCGACGCGCCGCCTCCCATCCTTGGTCCGCTCCACGAAGATCACGACGTCGATCGCGGAGGCGATCTGCGTGCGGATGGCCGCGAGCGGCAGCGCGACGTCCCCCATGAGGGCCATCGTCTCGATGCGCACGAGCGCGTCCGCGGCGCTGTTGCTGTGCACGGTCGCGAGCGAGCCGTCGTGGCCGGTGTTGAGCGCCTGAAGCATGTCGAGCGTCTCCGCGCCGCGACACTCCCCGACGACGAGCCGATCGGGACGCATCCGCAGGGCGTTGCGCAGGAGATCGCGGATCGTCACGTGACCGGCGCCCTCGGTGTTCGCGGGCCGCGCCTCGAGCGGTACGACGTGGCGCTGGCGGAGGCGTAGCTCGGCGGCGTCCTCGATCGTGATGATCCGCTCCCCGCTCGAGATGAAGGACGAGAGCACGTTGAGCAGGGTCGTCTTCCCCGAGCCGCTCCCGCCGGCGACCACGATGTTTAGCCGGCCGAGCACGCAGCGGCGGAGCAGCTCGAGCGCATCGGGACTGATGCTTCCTCGCGCGAGGAGGTCGGCGGGCGCGAGGACGACGCTGCGGAACTTCCGGATGGTGAGGACCGGCCCCACCAGCGACAGCGGTGGGATGATCGCGTTCACGCGGGAGCCGTCAGGAAGGCGGGCGTCGACCATGGGCGATGACTCGTCGCACCGTCGTCCGACGGCGGCGACGATCCGCTGGATCAGCCGCAGCACGTGGTCCGCGTCGGCGAACGCGATGTCGGTGAGGTAGAGACGGCCGTCGCGCTCGACCCATACGTCCCGTGGGCCGTTGACCATGATCTCCGTGACGCTCTCGTCGCGAAGGAGGTCGTCGATCGGTCCGTACCCCGCGGTCTCGGCGTAGACCGCCTCCTGCAGGCGGATCCGATCGGCGCGGCTCAGCAGGAGCCGCTCCTCATCGAGCGCCGCGGGGACGTGCTCGGCGAGGAGGAGGCGGATCGCTTCGGGAGCCGCAGTCTCGAGCCGTCCACCGATGAGGGCCGCGACGCGCTCGTGGATCCGCATCACGAGCTCGACCTCGCCGCGATCCCGCAGCCGGCTGAGCTGCACGGTGCCGGGGGCGTCGGGTCCGATGGCGACGCTCACCGCTGCTGACCCCCGTTCGCCGCAACGAGGCGGGCGAGGTCGCGGAACCGGGACGCGCTCTTCACCCCGGCGCGCCGGTCGAGGAGCGAGAGCCCGGTGTTGAGCGCGCGCGTCACGGTCGCGCCTTCGCTCGGCAGCGACAGCGCGACCTTCCGGCCGAGGGCGCGCTCGACGTCGGCGAGCGGTACCCCGGCGCGTGACGGCCACCGGTTGAGGACGACGTGCGAACGCCCGTTGCGGAGGTCGGGCGCGGCCGTCATCGCGCGCTGGAGATCGCGGAGCGCCGGCAGCTCCGGCGTCGTCACGAGAAGCACGTGGTCGGCGACGCGGAGCGCCGCCATGGCGACGTCGTCGAACGAGGTCGGAAGGTCGAGCACAAGGTGGTCGAAATGGGGCCGCAGCGCCTGCACGAGCCGTCCGATCGCCTCGGGTGAGACCGCGTCGGCGAGCCCGAGCGTCTCGGGTGCGAGGAGCACTTTCACGCCCGAGCCATGCGTGACGAATATGTCGTCCACGATGGCCCCGTCGAGCGGGCCGGGACGGGCGAGCACGTCGACGATCGTGTTCTGTGCGCGGAGGTCCAGTGCGATGCCGACGCCGCCGAACCGCAGGTCGAGATCGACGATCCCGACGCGCCCGGCGTGCGACTCCGAAAGTGCCACGGCGAGCGCCGTCGCGACGGTGGTCGCGCCCGCGCCGCCCTTGGGCGAGTAGACCGCGGTGACGACCGCGCTTCCGCCGGCCGTCGCCGGCGTGCGTGTGTCGGAGCGCTCGGCGACCTCGCGGATGACAGAGACGAGCTCCTCGGCCTCGTAGGGACGCACGAGAAGGGAGCGCGCGCCCGCGCGGACCGCGCGGGACAGCAGCGACGCGTCGGCCGGCTCCCCGATGACGACCACGCTCGTCGCGTCGCGGAGCTTGACGACGAGCGAGACGAGGGTCTCGGACGCGAGGGCGCGCACGTCGACGAGCACGACGGACGCGGCGTGCTTGGCGAGCTGGTCGCAGAGGACGTCGGGGTCCGCCGCGATCTCGACGAGCTTGAGGGCCCGCTCGCTCGCGATGATCGCGGCGGTCTCCTGCCCGCCGCCCGCGTCGAGGACGGCGACAGTGATGGGCGTGTCGACGGTGGTCGCGCTCATCGCCGGATCCCGAAGCTCTGCGTGAGATAGATCAGGTCGACGGCCTGCGTCCGGACGGCGTCCGTGTCGGCCCGTGCGCGGAGGGCGATGTCGATCACGGCGCCGCTGTCGCGGAGGTACTTGAGCACGAGGGCCGTCTGGTGATCGACGGAGAAGACGAGTGCCCGCGTCTGGTCGCGCCCCGCGACGGCGAGCACCTCGATGTTCTGGACGGTCTTCTGCGTCGTCCGCCCGTCCGCGCCGCCCGCGACGGTGGCGAGCACGTCCACCCGGTCGCCGACCTGGACGAGGCCGGACGCGGTGAGCGCGTCGTTCGTCGGGAACGTCACGAGCACCTGCCCCGGGGCCGGTGCGAGCGCCCCAGCGGACTGCCCCGCCGCGCCGGCCAGGAATCCCCGCACGATCGGAACGCCCTGCGGCACCGCCGCGGTGACCCGCTGTCCGACGACGAGTTGCGCCTCGACGAGCGCCCCGGCCGGGACGAGCTCAGCCGGGTAGCTGCGACGCTCGACCTGGTCCGGCGCGACGACCGTATTCGGTGCGATCGGCACGCGAGCGACGACCACGTCACGACGCTCGCCCGCGCTGGTCCGTGTCGTCGCGTCGGCGGTGAGCGTCCCGTAGAGCAGCAGCCCGGTGAGGAAGGCGAGGAGAAGGCCGCCGCCGATCAGCGCGCGCGAACGTAGATCGATCATCACCAGACCTCCGAGTTCAGTCTTCTGCGGCGAGATACACGCCGTTGGCGAAAGGATTCAGCGGGCAGGTCTGGCAGGCCGTGGGATCGGTGAGCACTCCACCGAAGTACCCCTGCACGGTGTTGCTGCTGACCAGACCCTGATAGACCGTATAGCTCGCGATCGTGAAGAGATGGACGCGGTCGGGCGTGGGATCGCCCGGCGCGAAGGCCCGCGAGCAATCGCCGTTGCTCTGAATGAGCGACCATTGCCCGCCCGAGTACACCTCCGCGCAGTCCCAGAGGTAGAGCACGATCCGGATCGCCTTCCCGTGCAGGCGGCCGCGGTTCGGTCCCGACTGAACGGTCGTGTTCGAGAGCGGCGTCGCCGCTTTCGGGTCGATGATCATCACGCCGCGGTCGCTGAGCACGTCGGAGAGCGATCCCGTGATGTCGTTCGATCCCCCGCTCGTGATCGTCTCCACCCAATCGCCGACCCTGCCCTGACCTGGCTCGCATGATGGGGCCAATGGCGGGCGCACTCCTGGCGCGCAGACGCTCCGAGACGGGGGGAGATTCGACGGCACGACCTGTCCGGGGCTGTGGGGATGGCTCCAGCTCGTCGTCGTCGAGAGCGCGCCCTGGAAGAAGTAGTACTGCCAGTTCGTGCCGCTGCACTGACGATTCTGCTGGTTCGGATCCTCGCCCCCCTTGGTGTTCCACCAGCCGCCGCAATGCCCGCTCCGATCGGGCTTCGGGCTCGTGCCGGCTTCTGGCGAGCCGCTCCGATCCCAGCCGGTCACGAGCTGTTCGACCTGCTGAGGATCGTGCCGTGATGAGTACCGGGAGAAGTCGACCAGCCCCTTGAACCCGTGCTGCGTGCTCGAATCGTCGTTGATCGACCAGATCGTCACCGGCGACGGGGAGCCCGGGAGGCACCCGCCGCAGTCGTACAGCGCCGGAGCGAACTCTTGAACGAGCGGCAGCGAGGGCAGAGCGACTGGCGGGGTACCCGATAGACGGGCGCGCGCGGTCGCGCCGGCAGGCACCGTGGTCACGCCGAAGACGCGGGCCGCCCGGGTCGCCACGGTCGTCGTAGCGGTCACCCGCACGTAGATCGTGTCGGCTGGCACCGCCGTGGTCGTCGTCGGTGGGCACGCGCTCGGCGGCGCCGGAGTCCAGGTGGTCCCCGAGCCGAGCTCGACGGTAAGGTCGGCCGAGCCGCTGGCGGGCGGGTTGGCCTCCAGGAAGCGCTCGGCCTCGCAGTACACGCCTTCGGCGCTCGCGGTGAAGGACGTCGTGCCGCTGTGATAGGTGACGCTCTGGGCGAGGTAGCGCCCTGCGGCGAGCACGGCCGCGTCGGCCGCGTTCTGCATCACGCGCCGCTGCGCGAGCCCGTATGTCCAGTCGATCGCGATGGCCGCGGCGAGCAACGCGACCGTCATACCGATCGCGATGAGGACGAGTGCCTGACCCTCGTCGTGGCGCGCGAAGGCGCTCACGGATGCGCGTCCATCGTCGTCGTCGCGCTCGTCGCGCCCGGGAAGAATCGGCCGATCACCACGGCGCTCCCCGCGATCGGATAGCGGACCTCGATCCGGACCGGCATCGTCGATGGATACGGCGACGCGAAAGGCGTCGGACGCCAGGGCTGCCAATGCGCGCCGTCGTAGAAGGTCGCCGTCACCTCGAGCCGCGCCCCATCGACGAGCGCGGCGCGCCCACGGACATACGTAGCGATCGCGCCGGTATCCGCGGTCTGATGCACGATCGCGTACCGCGCGCCTTCGACGCTTGCGGCTCGCACCATCGCGTAGGTGTTCGCCACACGGCCGAGGTCGACGAGCGACACGAGCACGAGGAGCAAGACCGGCGCGGCGAGCGCGAGCTCAACGGTCGCGCTACCGCGTTCGGAGCCGAGGCGCGGCCTCAAGGCCCGGAGGTCCGGACGAGGGGGAAGATGGAGGCGGCCCGGAGCGTCACCGTCGGCCGGCCGAAGAGAGCCGCCACCCGTCCGGTGAGGAGCCGGAGCGTGTATGTGGAATCGACGCGGGCGATGTCCCCGGCCGGATCGGTCGTGTAGCTCACCACGAGATCGGTCGGACACGCGTCGCCAAAGGCCGTCCATCCGGTCTCATCACAGACGCGCTGGGCCACGCTGCTCGCGGTCGCGGTCAGATCGCGGCTGGCGAGCGCCGCGCCTTCGCGCGTCGCATTCGCGAGAACAGCGGAGACCGCGAACATTCTGCCGACGTCGACGAGCGCGATCGCCAGCAACAGGACGACAGGCAGCGCAAGCGCAGCCTCCACCAGGCTCTGTCCCCCCTGACACGCGCGCACCGTTGGCTCTCTCAGCAAGAGAGGTACCGACCGCCCCGTGGCTGCCGCGAGGGTCGATACCGCGCTCTGTCGAAGGTTCGTAACGCGGACCTGCGAGGGCCCGCTCGTGCGCCCGGCGGGCGTAGTACCTGCCACGACAAATGGGCGCGCAACGGTCTCGTTTCGGACTCTGCACGTTGGTGACGCGAGGCGAACGCATCTGTTTCAGCTCGGGGCTGAAACGAAGTCGTGTACCCGCAGAAAGACAGTCGTCGACATCCCTACGGCGGCGCGAAACGCCCCGGAACACCGCCGGAAGCGGCCTTGCGTCCTCGTCGCCTGACTCGAGCCGGCCCCAGGCCGGCCGCAAAGAGAACGGAAAAGGAGTACGGCGATGCGCAAGGCTGCGAACTGTCTGACCGTACTGGCGATCTGTGCGCTCCTCTTCTTCGCCGGCTCGCCCGCGAGCGCGGATCCGGGCCCGAATGGGAACGGTAAACCGGGTCACGAGGCGTCAGGGCCGGGCCCCCATAGCAACAGCGGCCACGGCGACAGCGGCACGCCGGGCAACAGCGGCCACGGCGACAGCGGCACGCCGGGCAACAGCGGCCACGGCGACAGCGGCACGCCGGGCAACAGCGGCCACGGCGACAGCGGCACGCCGGGCAACAGCGGCCACGGCGACAGCGGCACGCCGGGCA
>VBDU01000106.1 GCA_005883625.1 Chloroflexota bacterium
CTAAGCAACGAGACGCACGGCATGTAGGTTGCGGATGACGTTCGCGTGAAGCAGACCCCGACGGCCGACGACACCGAACGGATCGAGCCTCCGCCGGCGGCGGGTCAGGAAGCGGCCTCAGGGGTCACGACGGTCGAGGGGCAGGGACCCCTCCCAGCGACGGGTGCTCGCGCTCAGCGGGTCGACGTCAGGCCCGCGCGTCGCCAGAGCGAGCGCTGGTCCACGGTGTTCACGGTCTTCGCCGCGATCGCGCTCGCCGCCCTGCTGCTCCTCGGCGCCGCGATCGTCGGCGCGCGGCAGACGCCGTCGCCGTCCGCATCGCCCTCGCCCTCGCCGAGCGCCAGCGCCTCGCCGGGGCTCACCTTTACGCCGGCGCCGCGCACGAGCGTCCCCGCGACCGAGGCCCCCACGCCCGCGAACTCCAGCGCGCCGCCATCGGCGACGCCGGCCCCCACACCGCCATCGGCGACGCCGGCCCCCACACCGCCCCCGACTCCACGGCCCGTCACGCCGCCCCCGACGAAGACGCCATAAAAAAAGCCGGCGGCCCGGGAAGGCCGCCGGCGTGGTCCGGGAACGTGTCGGGATCTAGCGCGGCAGGTTCTTCTCCTCGCTGCTCATGGGCTCGCCGCCCATCTTCCCGCCGCCGTGCGTCTTCTCGGTGTGCTCCTCGAGCTCCCGGTCCGACTTGAAGCTCTGGCCGCAACGCTTGCAGCTGTAGTCCTGCATGTGGACCTCCGGGTGCGCGCCACCGTGTCGTGGCACGAAGGGTCGCGGCAGACCGTGTGCCGCGGCGCGTCCCGGGCCGATCGTTACCGAGATGTCATGCGCGCCGGCCAGGAAGGCGACGCGGTCACTTGCCTCGAAGCTCGGCGACGATTGGCGCGAACGAGCGCATCGCCCTCTCGGGCAGCGCGATGTAGCTGATCCCGAGGCGCTCCCGGCGCTCGAGGAGGTCCTCGACGATCGAGCGACGCGAGCCGTAGAGGAAGAACGGCGTGCGCAACACCGCGGTGACCGCGGCGCCGAGCCAGGCCGAGACGCTCTCCGCGAGGGAGCGCCGCAGGTCGGTGACCCTGGCGTCGAAGACGATCACGTTCAGCTCGATCCGCTCGAGCCGCCCGCCGGCGACCGCACGAAGCCGCGCGATGCGCTCCGCGGCCGAGCCGAGCCCGACCGTGCGCGGGCGCGGACCGCCGCGCGCGTTCACCTGCGGAGCGAGCGCGACGATGTCCGCCTCCCGCGCGGCGATGCGGAGCATCCGCGGACCGCCGCCGCCGACCATGATCGGCGGATGCGGCCGCTGCACCGGCCGCGGCAGGACGGTCGCGCCGCGCACGCGGTAATACGCGCCGTCATGGTCGACCGATCGCTCGGTCCAGAGACGCTTCGTGAGCGCGAGCGCCTCCGCGAACCGGTCGACGCGCATCTTCGGTGGGTCGTACGCGATCCCGAGCTGCGCGTAATCGCGCGTGTTCCACCCCGCGCCGAGCCCGAGCTCGAGCCGGCCATCCGAGAGGAGATCGACCGTCGCGGCCTCCTTCGCGAGCATCACGGGGTTGCGGTAGTCGTTGTCGAAGACGAAGCTGCCGATCCGCAAGCGGCTCGTGACGTCGGCCGCGGCGACGAGCGCCGGCAACGGTGCGAGCTGCTCGGTGATGTGGTCGGTGACCAGGAGGACGTCGTAGCCCAGGTCCTCTACGCGGCGCGCGTTCTCGCGCCACTCGCGCCCGCTCGCCGCGTGCGTCGCGGACACCGCGAAGCGAAAGGGACGCACGCACGCACGCTAGCCGACCTGCCGCCGTACGATGCGCCGGTCATGACCGCGACCGGCGAGCTGTCGCTATCGGTCCTCGAGCGCGTGAAGGAGGCCTGGCGGCCCCGGTTCCTCGCGAACGGGATCGAGCCCTACGACTACGAGGTCACGACCCAGCGCATCGCGCGCTGGGAGGACTGGCTTCCCGAGTGGCGACGCACGGCGGAGGAGCACGTCGCTGCCGCGGAGGAAGCGGCGCGCGCCGGACACAGGGCGACGGCGGCGCAGTACAAGCGCCTCGCCGCGATGTGCCTGCACTTCGGCCACTTCAACGTCGTCGAGCCGGAGAGCGACTGGCTCGCGGCGCAGCGCCGCAAGGCCGAGCTCTTCCGCGACGTCCTTCCCTATCTCGATCCGCCCGCCGAGCGCGTGGCGATCCCGTTCGCCGGCATCGTGATGCCCGCGCACCTGCGCCATCCGCGAGACGCGGAGCGCCATCCGCCAGACGCGGAGGGAAGGCCGCGCGGCGCCGGGCGAACGCCGGTCGTCCTCTATTTCTCCGGGCTCGACTCGACGAAGGAAGAGGCGACGACGTTCGAGGACGTGCTCCTCTCGCGCGGCCTCGCCACCGTGACGTTCGACGGCCCGGGCCAGGGCGAGACCTGGGAGCGGATGCCGGGCCGCGTCGACTGGGAGAAGGCGGCGAGCGCGGTCGTCGACTTCGTCGAGAAGCGGACCGATCTCGATTCGTCGCGGATCGTCGCGGTCGGCGTGTCGCTCGGGGGCTACCTCGTCATGCGGAGCGCCGCGCTCGAGCCGCGCATCCGCGCCGCCGCGGGGATCGGCGGCCGCTTCGACCAGAGCGACCGCGACCTGGAGGACCCGATGCACGGCCCGCGCTTCCTCCACTTCTGGGGTGTGCGGACCGTCGCCGAAGCGCGCCCGCTCATGACCGCCTCGACGCTCGACGGGGTCATCGAGAAGATGGACCGGCCGGTCCTCGTCGTGCACGGGGCGCGCGACACGCTCGCCACGCCCGAGAACGCCCGCCGCATCGTGGAGCGCACGGGCGGCCCGTCGACGTGGGTCCTCTACCCTGAGGGCAACCACGTCTGTAACAACATCCCGCACAAATACCGGCCGCTCGTCGCCGACTGGCTCGCCGATCAGATCGGGCTGAGCGTGTAGTCCCGTTTTCGAACGCCCCCGGTAGTACGTTCCCTGGAGCGGAGGGGGGATATAGTGGTCACAGAGGTGATCACATGAAGGTCGCCACGCTTCGGGACTTCCGCGACCGCGCCACGAAGATGCTTCGCTCGCGCGACCTCGTCTTGATCACGCGTGACGGTCTCCCCGCGGGCTTCTTCGTGCCCTGGGAGCAGCCCGAGCTGCCGGATGACGTGAAGCG
>VBDU01000107.1 GCA_005883625.1 Chloroflexota bacterium
CATTCGTGTCCAGCCCATAGACGTCGAAGCCGCGCGTGGCGAGCATGCTCGCGGTCGGAAGCCCGACGTAGCCGAGACCGACCACGCACACCGAAGACCGCGTCACCGCTGCGTCACCAACCCCTCCAGCATCTCGAGGTAGTGTGCGGCAAGCCGCTCCCGCGACGCGTGCTCCCGGACCCAGATCCGACCGTTCTCGCCGAGGCGCCGGCGGAGCTCCGC
>VBDU01000108.1 GCA_005883625.1 Chloroflexota bacterium
GCGCGGCCGTGCGCGCCCGTGTACATGACGACGATCCGCTCGCCGAACCCCTGCTCGCGACGGAACGCGTTGTCGCGTGAGGCGGGCGCGAAGAGGCGCAGGTCCGCGGCGTTAGGGATGACCGCGAGGCGGCTCGCCGGAGCGAGGCCCCGCCGGACGATGTCGTCGGCGATCGCCTGCGTGAGCGCGACCACGCGCGCGGCGCTCCGGCACGAGGCGCGCTCGAGCCAGTAGAGGAAGCGCGTGAGCGGAGACCGCGCGCTCACCACGCCCGTCGTGACGGCGCTCTCCGGCCAGAGATCGCGGACTTCGAAGATCCACGGGACGCGGCCGAGCGTCGCCTTGATCCACCCCGGGATGACCACGACGAGCGGCGGCGAGGTCGCGATGACGACGTCGGTCGGTCCGGAGCGGAGCGCCGCGAGCGAGGCGGTGAGCGTGAACACGGCGTAGGCGAAGCGCCGGCCGAGGTAATTCTTCGAGTACGTCGACGGGACGTGCGCCCGCCAGACCACGACCGGACCGTCCGTCGTCCGGGTCACGAGGCGCCGCGCGGTCCCCGGATGCGTCCGCCCCGTCGAGAGGCTCACGGTGCCCGCGATCACCGACACCTCGTGACCCGCCGCGGTCCACACGCGCGCCATCTCGTTGAACCGCGAGATACCGGGCTCGTCGGGCGCGAGGTAGTACTGATGCACGAGCGTGATTCGCACTCCGGTCAGGCGAGCGCCGCCGCGCCGATCGCGCCCGCCGCGCCGATGGTCCAACACACGAGGAGCGTGCCCCGCAGACCGAGCCTGCGGTGGAGCACGTCGTAGAGGTGCGAGCGATCGCCCGCGAGGACGGGCCGGCGCGCGCGAATACGGGCGAGGACGACGAAGCCCGCGTTGACGAGCGGGAACGCCCAGAGACACCCGGTCACGATGAGCAGGCGCGCCGAGGGCGCGGCCGCGAACGCGGCGAGCGGGACGAGCCAGAGAACGTACCCGAGCAGGAGGCTGCCCTCGTCGCCGAGGAAGAGCCTCGCGGGCGGGAGGTTGAACACGAGGAAGGCGAGCACGCCGCCGAGCGCGACGGCGGCGAGCGCCGCGAGCGGCGCGTTCAGAAGGAGCAGCGCGGCGAGCGCGATAGCCGCGGTGCCGCCGGCGAGGGCGTCGAGGCCGTCGATGACGTTGAACGCGTTGATAAGGAAGAGCCCGACGACGATCGCGACGAGCCGCACCGCGCCGTCGAGGTCGATCGCGAACGACCCCACGACGAGCGCGGGCAGCTCGGCGGCGAGCTTGAGCCGCGGATCGAGGTGCCGCGCGTCGTCGACGAAGCCCACCGCCCACGCGAGGAGCGCGCCGGCGACCGCGAGCGCGGGCACGCCGAGCGGCGGGCCGAGCCCGCCGAGCAGGATCGCGAGCGCGAGCCCGCCGGTGTACGGCACCGGTCGCGCGTGCGGCTTGATGGCGCCGGGTCGGTCGAGGAGCCCGAGACGCGAACCGACGAAGGCCATGAGCGCGGCGACCGGAACGCCGGCCAGGAAGGCGACGGCGACCTCGCTCATGCGCGCGCGTCTGCGAGGACGTACCGCGCGAGCTCGGCTGCGCCGAGGCGCGGCGCGTCGCAGGAGCGATACGGCTCGACCCCTGCCTGCGGGCGGCCGGGCGTGATGACGAAGCCGTCCGCCTCACGACGCGCGAAGCGCGCCTCCTCGGCAGAGACGAGCGACTCGTGCGTCCGTTCACCCGGCCGCGGCCCGACCGTGACGACCCGTGCCTCGTGCGCCGACGCGAAGGCGTCGGCGAGGTCCCCGAGACGGTAGGCCGGAAGGGACGGGGCGACGATCGCGTTCTCGTCGTCGCGTGCGGCGGCGTCGAGCAATGCCGCGACCGCTTCGTCGGCGCTCATGAGAAAGCGCGTCATCTCGGGATCCGTCACCTCGATCGTCCCGGACCTGCGAGCGGCGGCCTGCCAGCGCTCGAGCACCGAATCCGCGCTCTCGATGATCCCGCCGAGGCGGACCGCGATCCCGCTCGCGCTCCCCCCGTCCTCGCAGAGCACGCGCTCCATGAGGAGCTTGGTGACGCCGAGCGTCCCGACCGGCTCGCACGCCTTGTCCGTGCTCGCCGCGACCACGCGTCTCGCGCCCGCGGCACGGGCCGCCTCGAAGACGAAGAGGCTCCCCAGGACGTTCGTGCGGACCGCGCCGGCCGGATCGCGCCGCAGGCGCGCCGCGCCTTCGGCGGAGCGGGCGAGGACGCGCACCTGCGTGCCCCGTTCGAGAAGGCGGCGGACCAGCCGTGTTCCGAGCCAGCCGGTGCCGCCCGTGACGAGGGCCGTGCCGCGATCTGTCACCGCGCGACCGGCGCGCCGGGATACGGCTCGAGCCGACCCGACCCGGTCCACCGCCAGGGCGCGACGCTCGCGAGGTCGCGGCGTGCCCACGCGACGAGGATGTCGGCGATGCGTTTCGCGGCGACGCCATCGCCGAACGGGCTCTGGGCCTGCGCCATGCGGCGGTACGCCGCCTCGTCTTCGAGCAGGCGCTCCGCGTTCGCGACGATCGCGGCCTCGTCGGTCCCGACGAGGAGCGCCGTCCCGGCCTCGATCGCTTCGGGCCGCTCGGTATCGCGTCGCAGCACGAGGACCGGCTTCCCGAACACCGGCGCCTCTTCCTGGAGGCCGCCGGAGTCGGTGAGGATGAGATACGCGTCCTCCATGAGGTGGACGAGGCTCGCGTAGTCGAGCGGCTCAAGGAGGTGGATCCGCTCGTGCCCGGAGAGGAGCTCGCGCACCGGGCCCTGGATGTTCGGGTTCAGGTGCACGGGATACGCGACCTCGAGATCCGGATGTCGGTCCGCGAGGGTCCTGACCGCGCGGCAGATCTCGCGGATGGGCTCGCCGAAGTTCTCGCGCCGATGTGCCGTCAACAGGACGAGGCGCGAGGCGCGGCGTACGAACGGCGCGCCCGCGCGCGGCCGGGCCGCGATCCACCTCACCGCGTCGACCACCGTATTCCCGGTGAGGAAGACCGCCCCCTCGGCATCGGCGCGCTCGCGACGGAGGTTCTCCGCCGCGCGGGTCGTCGGCGCGAAGTGGAGCTCCGCGACCTGGCTCACGATGCGCCGCATGAGCTCCTCGGGGAACGGGCTCGTGCGGATGCCCGTTCGCAGGCCCGCCTCGACGTGCCCGACCGGCGTGCGGCGGAAGAACGCGGCGAGGCTCGAGGCCATCGCGGTCGTCGTGTCGCCTTGCACGACGACGACGTCCGGCCGCTCCTCGTCGATGACCCGCGCGACCGCCCGCATGGCCGCCGCCGCGACGTCTTCGGACCGCTGGTCCGCCTGCATGAGGTCGAGGTCGTGATCGGGCGCGATCTCGAAGATGCGCAGGACCTGGTCGAGCATCTCGCGATGCTGGGCGGTCGCGCAGACCACCGCCCGCGCGTCGGCCCGACGGCGCAGCTCCATGACGAGGGGCGCGAGCTTGACCGCCTCCGGGCGCGTTCCGAGGACGACGAGCGCCTTCAGGACGAGCGGGACCCCTCTCGATCGGGCGAATCCTCGTCGACGACGGGGCCGTTCGCCGCCGGCGCGTATTCGGGCACGAGATCCTGGAGTCCGGCGACGATGGTCCGCGCAAGCGAGCCTTCGTCCTCGGTGGCGAGCCGCGCGATCCGCGCGCGGAGGTCGGGCGCGCCGGCCCCGTTGAGGCGGACGCGGCGGATCGCCTCGTGCGAGGTCGGCTCGGGCCGCTCGGCAGCGAAGTAGAGCTCTTCGACGAGCTTCTCTCCCGGCCGCTGGCCGATGAACTCCAGGCGCACGTCGTCCTCGCCGAGGCCGTGCAGCTCGATGAGGTCCCGGGCGAGCTGGACGATCCGGACGGGGTCGCCCATCTCGAGCACGAACGTGTCGCCGGGCGCCGCCAGGACCGCGGCCTGGAGGACGAGCTGGACGGCTTCGGGGATCGTCATGAAGTAGCGCATCGCGTCGGGATGCGTCACCGTGAGGGGTCCGCCCCGCGCGAGCTGCTGCCCGGGTTGACCGCTTTGTCCGTCGAGATGAAGACGAAGCGCCCGACGCCGCTCTCGACGGCGGCGTCGAGGACGTTCTCCGTTCCGTGGATGTTCGTCGCGACCGCTTCCTCCGGGAACTGCTCCATGAAGTGCACGTGCTTGTGCGCGGCGGCGTGGAAGACGACGTCGGGTCGTTCGCGGTCGAAAAGCCGGCCGAGCCGCGCGCGATCGCGGATGTCGAGGATGACCGGCGCGACGGCACGTGCGGCGTCGAGCGGCGCGAGCGACTGCATCGTCTCGAAGATGCTGTTCTCCCCGCGCCCGACGAGGACGAGCCGCCGCGGCCCGAAGCGGATGATCTGTCGAGCGAGCTCTCCGCCGATGGACCCGCCGCCGCCGGTGATCAGCACGATGCGATCGCGGAACGCGTGAGCCACCGAATCGAGGTCGATCCGCGACGGCGCCCGCCGCAGGAGGTCCTCGAACTCGACCTCGCGCAACGCGTTGACCGTCACGCGGCCGGCGATGACCTCGGCCACGCTCGGGACGGTGAGGCAGCGCGCTCCCGCGGACTCCGCCTGGTGCACGAGCTTCCGCAGGGTCCGACCGTCCGCCGATGGCAGCGCGAGGAGGACCGCGACCGCCCCTGAGCGCTCGATATGCCCGGCGAGATCGGCGGCAGGGCCGAGGACGGGGAGTCCGAGCAGGCGTTGCCCTTCCCCGAGGTCGTCGGAGACGATGCCGACCGGTGCAAGGCCGAGCTGTGAGTTCGCGCGCAGCTCGCGGAGCACGGCGATCGCGGCGGCGCCGCCACCGACGACGAGCGCGCGCTGCCCACGCGTGGTGCTCGCGCCGGCGCGCCCGACGCGACCGAGCCGCAACGCGAACCGCCACGCGCCGGCGAACGCGATCATGAGGACGGTGTCCATGATCGCCACGCTCCGCGGGAACCCGAGCGCGCTGGCCGGCGTGGAGAAGACGATCGCGTAGATGAACGTGTATCCCGCGATGGACGAGAGCCCGACCGCCGCGAGGATCGCGACGAGCTCGTCGACGCTCGCGTAGCGCCACACGCGCTGGTACATCCGGAGCAGCACGAACGCGCTGAGACGGCACGCGACGAGGACCGGGAGCACCCACGCGTACGCGTAGACGTATGCGTCGAACTGCGCGGAGGGAGCGTCGAAGCGGAGCGCGAGGCTGAGGAGGAACGCGGTCACCGTGGCGATCGCGTCGAACGCGAGAAGATGACGGCCCCGCAGCGACAGGCGCGCCGCCCCGCCCACGAGCGCCCGTGCCGTTCCCATCGGTGGCAGTCCCCCCGTCCGCACTAACCCTACCCTCCCGCGGCGCGGACAAGAGACTGCGCCTCGGCGTCCCGCGGGTCCAGCACGAGGGCGCGCCGTGCGTTCTGGAGCGCGGCCGTCTTGTCGCCCAGCCGGAGCTCGACGCTGGCCAGCGCGACGCGAAGCCGCGCGGTCTCCTTGTAGCCGAGGGCGCGCTCGAGCTCAGCGCGGGCCTGAACGGGGTCCGTTGCCTTCGCCGCGGCAGCCGCGGCGAGCCCGTCGTAAGCGGGGTCGGCGGGATTCGGGTAGAGGCGGATCGCGTCGACCGCAGCCTCGAGCGCGATCTCGGGCCGCTCAAGCGCGAGCGCGATCTGGGCGAGCGCGACGTGGGTCAGCGGCTCATTGGGGTCGATCGTCACGGCCCGTTGCGCGGCGGCGACCGCGGCGTCGGCGCCACCGCGCGACGGATCACCGGTGAGCGTCAGCTGAGCGACGGCGCGGGCCTCGTTCGCCGGATACGTGGCGAGGTATGGCGCCCGCAGCTCGGCCTGCCGGAACGCGTCAACGGCGTCGCGCCAGCGGTCGCTCACCGCGTAGGCGCGGCCAAGCTCGTTCCAGTAGTCGGCACGGCCCCCGTCGAGGGCGACCGCGCGCGACGCGAGCGCGAGCGCGTCCGGCGCCTGGCGGTTGT
>VBDU01000069.1 GCA_005883625.1 Chloroflexota bacterium
TGGCGGCGCCCCTTCTCAAGGACGGCCGTGCGATCGGCGCGATCCAGCTGCGGCGCACTCTTCCGGGCGCCTTCGGTCCGCGGGAGGTCGAGCTCGTCCAGACGTTCGCGGCACAGGCGGTCATCGCGCTCGACAACGTCCGTCTCTTCAACGAGACGAAGGAGGCGCTCGAGCGCCAGACCGCGACGGCTGAGGTGCTCCAGGCGATCTCCGGCTCGCCGACGGACCTGCAGCCGGTGCTCGACGCGATCGCCGCGAACGCCGCGCGCTTCTGCCGAGCCGAGGACGTCACCGTCGCGCTCGTCGATGGCGACCGGCTGCGCCTCCGGGCGCACTTCGGCGGGCTGACCGAGCCGATGCAGGAGTGGGCGATGGACCGCGAGACCGTCAGCGCGCGTGCGGTCCTCGACGCTCGGACGATCCAGGTCGATGACCTCCAGGCGGCCGATGAGGAGTATCCGCAGAGCGCCCGCATCGCACGTGAAGCGGGCCACCGGACGATCCTCGCCACACCGCTGCTTCGTGAAGGACGCGCGATCGGTTGCATCTTCCTGCGACGGCCCGAGGTCCGGCCGTTCACGTCCGCGGAGGTCGACCTCGTGCAGACGTTCGCCGCGCAGGCGGTGATCGCGATCGAGAACGTGCGCCTCTTCAACGAAACGAAGGAGTCGCTCGACCAGCAGACCGCGGTCGCGGATGTCCTGCGGGTCATCAGCGAGTCTCCGTTCGACCTCGAGCCGGTGTATCGCGTCGTCACCGAGTCCGCGTCCCGGCTGTGCGAGGTCGACCAAGCCTCGTTCTGGCGCGCGAGCGGCGACTCATTCATGGTCGTCGCGACTGCGGGGCCGCGGACGGTGTTCCCGGTCGGCACCGTGGCCGGCGAGGGGAAGACGGTCGTGGGGACGGCCGCCTTATCTCGTCGGACGGTCCATGTCCCCGACGCGCGGCTCGATCCCGATCTCCCGCAGAAGGGCCCTCAAACTCGCCTTTCCGTGCCCGTGCTCGTCGAGGACCGACTTCTCGGAGTGATTGGGCTCGGCCGGCTCGAGGCGCGTCCGTTCACCGAGCGACAGATCCAGCTCGTCGAGACGTTCGCGCGCCAGGCCGCGATCGCGATCGAGAACGTTCGCCTCTTCAACGAGACGAAGGAGGCCCTCGAGCGGCAGACCGCGGTCGGTGAGGTACTCAAGACCATCAGCCGCTCGGCCTTCGACCTCCAGCCCGTGCTCGACGTCGTGCTGGAGAAGGCGATACGCCTCGCCGGCGCCGACATCGGTTGGTTGTCTCGTGCGGAGGGAGGACAGTTCAAGACCCTCGCGTACAGCAGCGAGTTCCCGGCGGCCGTCCGAGCGGAGTTGGCGCGACAGCGGGCACAAGGCCACGCCCAGGGAGACTGGCGGCCGATCGGACCCGAGGGCGGCGTCATGGGCGTGACGCTGGGCGAGGCCCGAACCGTCCACGTACCGGACGTGAGCCAGGACGAGCGGCTCCGCAACTCTCTCGTCGCGAAGCTCACGAAGTCGAAGACGGTCCTCGGAGTACCGATGCTCAGGGAAAGCCGCGGGATCGGGGCCGTTGTCCTGTCGCGGTACGAGGTCCGTCCGTTCAGCGAGCGCGAGATCGAGCTGGTGCAGACGTTCGCCGACCAAGCCGCGATCGCGATCGAGAACGTGCGCCTCTTCGACGAGACGCGCGAGGCGCTCGAGCAGCAGACCGCCATCAGCGAAGTCCTGAAGATCATCAGCGGCTCGACGTTCGACCTGCCGCCGGTCCTCAAGACGGTGGTGGAGCGGGCCGCCCGGCTGTGCGACGCGGACCTGGCCTGGCTCATCCGACGCGAAGCAAGCGGCTCCGTCTTGAGCGGCCGATGAACGGTCGAAGATCGTCCAACAGACACAGTCCCGAACCTGTCTGGCGGTGCCAGTGACGCGGAAGGGCGAGGTCCTCGGCGGCCTCATCCTGAGCCGCGTGACTGTTCGGCCATTCGATGAACGCGAGATCCAGGTCGTTGAGACCTTCGCGGACCAGGCGGCGATCGCAATCGAGAACGTCCGTCTCTTCAACGAGATCCAGGAGAAGAGCCGCGCGCTCGAGGTCGCGAGCCGGCACAAGAGCGAGTTCCTCGCGAACATGTCGCACGAGCTGCGGACGCCGCTGAACGCGATCATCGGGTTCAGCGAGGTGATGCTCGAGCGCATGTTCGGCGAGCTCAACGAGCGCCAGGAGGAATATCTCAAGGACATCCTCTCGTCGGGCAGGCATCTCCTCACGCTCATCAACGACATCCTCGACCTCTCGAAGATCGAGGCCGGCAAGATGGAGCTCGAGCGCGGCTCTTTCTCGCTCCGCACCGCACTCGAGAACGGCGTGACGATGATCCGCGAGCGAGCGTCGCGCCATGAGATCGCGCTCAGCCTCGCGCTCGGCGAAGGGCTCGACGCCGTCTCGGGCGACGAGCGCAAGGTGAAGCAGATCGTCTACAACCTCCTTTCGAACGCGGTGAAGTTCACGCCCGACGGCGGCCACGTCGACGTGAGCGCCGAGCAGGCGAACGGCGCGGTCCAGGTGACCGTCCGCGACACCGGCATCGGGATCGCGCCCGAAGACCAGCAGCGGATCTTCGAGGAATTCAGCCAGGTCGGCCGCGACCCGGAGCGGTCGCGCGAGGGCACGGGCCTGGGGCTGACGCTCTCCAAGCGCTACGTCGAGCTCCACGGCGGCAAGATCTGGGTCGAGAGCGCGCCCGGACAGGGCAGCGCGTTCAGCTTCACCCTTCCCCAGCCATGAGTGGCGACGGAAAGCTCGTCCTGCTCGTCGAGGACAACGAGAAGAACATGAAGCTCGCGCGCGACATCCTGCGCTTCAAGGGCTATCGCGTGACCGAGGCGACGACCGGTGAGGACGCCGTCGCGTCGGCGGCCACCGAGCCGCCCGACCTCGTGCTCATGGACATCCAGCTGCCGGGCATCGACGGGATCGAGGCCTTCCGGCGCATCCGCTCCGACCCGAAGACCGCGAAGATCCCGGTCGTCGCCCTCACCGCGTCCGTGATGGCGGGCGACCGCGAACGCTTCGACAAGGCCGGGTTCGACGGCTTCATCGCCAAGCCCATCGACGTCAAGCAGTTCCCCGATCAGGTCGCGAGCTATCTCACGAAGGGGCGCGCGTGACCGGGCGCATCCTCGCCGTCGACGACAAGCCCGAGAACGTCCGCCTTCTCGAGGCGGTCCTCGTTCCCGCGGGCTACCAGGTCATCGGCGCGAGCTCGGGGGAGGAGGCGCTCGCGAAAGTGCTTGCGGAGCCGCCCGACCTCATCCTCACCGACGTCGTCATGCCCGGTATGAGCGGCTATGAGCTCTGCCGCAGGCTGCGCGCGGACCCCGCGACGGCATTCCTGCCGATCGTGACTATCACCGCGAGCGGCGGCGAGGAGAAGAAAGAGGCGCTCGACGCGGGCGCCGACGACTTCCTGGCGAAGCCTTTCGACAAGACCGAGCTCCTCGCCCGCGTCCGCTCCCTCCTGCGGGTGAAGCGCTACCACGACGACCTCGCGAGGGCGCTCGAGCGGCAGATCGCGATCGGCGAGGTCCTTCGGGTCATCGGCTCGTCCGCGTTCGACCTCGACACGGTGCTGCGGACCGTCGCCTCGCGCGCGGCGCGGCTCTGCCGTGCGGAAAACGTCGTCATCTGGCGGATCTCCGGCGATTCGTACCGCTTCGCCGTCGGCGAGGAGATCCGACCGGACTTCATGCGGATCGTCGAAGGACGGAGCCTCACGATCGGTCCCGACACGATCGTCGGGCGCGCGGTCCTTGAGCGGCGGCCGATCCACGAGCCGGACATCGTCGAGTACTACAAAGGGGCCAGCGGCCCCGCCGCCGAGATCGCCCGGCTCGGCATCTACCGCACGCTCCTCGCCGTGCCGCTCATCCGCGACGAGCACGTGGTGGGCGTCATCTCGCTCACCCACACCAAGGTGCAGCCGTTCGCCGAAGACGAGATCGAGCTCGTGCGCACGTTCGCCGACCAGGCGGCGATCGCCATCGCGAACCTCGATCTCTTCGAGACCGTCGAGCGCCAGCGGCAGGAGCTCTCGCGGTTCCTCTCGCCGCAGATCGCGGCGCTCATCGCGAGCGAGCAGGGCGCCAAGATGCTCGAGGGACACCGCCGCCAGATCACGGTCGCCTTCCTCGATCTCCGCGGGTTCACCGCCTTCGCCGAGACGGCGGAGCCGGAGGAGGTCCTCGGGGTGCTGCGCGAGTACCAGAAGGCGATGGGCGAGCTCATCGTCGCGCATCGCGGCACGCTCGAGCACTTCGCCGGAGACGGGATGATGGTGTGGTTCAACGACCCGCTCCCGGTCGACCGCCATGAGCTGCAGGCGGTGACCATGGCCTGCGCGATGCGCGAGCGTTTTCGCGACCTCGCGGGCGGCTGGCAGAAGAAGGGCTACGAGCTCGGCTTCGGCGCAGGCATCGCGACCGGGTACGCGACGCTCGGACGCATCGGCTTCGAAGGCCGCTACGACTACGGCGCCATCGGGAACGTCGTCATCCTCGCCCAGCGCCTCTCGGCGGAGGCGAAGGCCGGGCAGGTCCTGCTGTCGCAGCGGGTACAGGCCGCCGTCGAGTCGGAGGTCGAGACCGGCGCGGTCGGGGAGCTGGCGCTCAAGGGGTTCACGCGGCCCGTCCCGGCGTTCGAGGCGCGAGCGGTGAGGTCGGCGGCACCGGCCACCTCGTAGCGCGACGCCCTCCGCACAAGGCGCGCCGCTGATCGGCGCTAGGCGAGGTGCGCCCGCTCGAGGAGCGGGCCGAGCTGCTCGGCGGCCTTCGCCCGGACCTCGGCGGCGTCCATCTTCGTCAGCGCGCCGTTCCGCACGAGGAACTCGCCGTCCACGAGGACGTCGCGCACCGCGCGCGATCCACCGCCGAACACGACGCGCGTGACCGCATCGCCCGCGGGACCGTCGAGGCGCGCGAGGTCGAGGACGACGATGTCGGCCCGCTTCCCGACCTCGAGCGTTCCGACCTCGTCCGCGAGCTGGAGCATCCGCGCGCCTTCGTGCGTGGCCATTCCGAGCGCGTCGACCGCGCTGAGCGTGCCCAGGCCGCTCACGACGCGCGCGAGCAGCGTCGCGAGCCGCACTTCCGCGAAGCCGTCGAGCGAGTTGTTGCAGGCCGCCCCGTCGGCGCCGATCCCGACGGTGATCTTCGCGGACCGCAGCCTCGCGACCTGCGCGATCCCGGAGCCGAGCTTCAGGTTCGACGACGGGCAGTGCGCGATCGACGTCCTGGTCGCGCGGAGCATCTCGATCTCCTGATCGTCGAGGTGCACGCCGTGCGCGACGATCGTGCGCTCTGAAGCGATGCCCACGTCGACGAGGTAGCCGATGGGTGTCCGGCCGGTGGCGTTCTGGACTGCGGTGCGCTCGTCGACGTTCTCGTTCGAGTGCGTGTGCACGAGTAGGCCATTCATCTTCGAGAGCGTCGTCACCGCTTCGAGGAGCCCGCGGGAGCAGGAGAGCGCGAACCGCGGCGCGTACACATAGCCAACGCGCCCGCTCGCCGCCTTCGCCCAGCGCTTCACGAGCGCCGCGCTCGCGTCGAGCGAGGCGCGCGTCGTTTCGACCAGCCCCGGCGGCACTCCCTCGCCGGTGTCCATCATCGCCTGGCCGAACCGCGCGCGGATACCGCTGCGGATGAGCTCCTCCGCGACCACGTCGCCGTGATGCGTCGTGCCCATGTCGAGGATCGTCGTCGTTCCACCGAGCAGGAGCTCCGCGATGCCGAGCCGCACGCTCGCGCGGAGCGAGGCCTCGTCGAGCGCTGCCTCGAGCGGCCACACGCGGGCGCGCAGCCAGTCGAGGAGCGCCATGTCCTCCGCGAGGCCGCGGAAGATCGTTTGCACGAGATGGACGTGCGTCTGCACGAGACCCGCCATGAGCACGCAGCCGCTCACGTCGACCGTCTCGTCCGCTTTCGTACCGATGGCGCCGATCTCCGCGACGCGGGTGCCGCTGATGAGCACGTCGGCCTGCAGCGGGCGCGTCCCTTCGGTGAGCGGAAGGACGAAGCCGCCCCGGAGGAGGACCGTCACTAGGACTGATAGCTGAGCTCGCGCAGCGCCGTGGCGAGCGCGCGGGCGCCCAGGATCACGTCCTCCGCGGCGGTCGCCTCGTCGGGGCAGTGGGACCGCCCGCCGATGCTCGGCACGAACAGCATCCCAGCGTGCGCCGCCGCGGCCAGCACCTGCGCGTCGTGCCCGGCGCCGCTCGTCATGTCGCGCGGCGCGACCCCCGCGGCGGCACACGCGCGCCGCAGGACCTCCGCGATGCGCGGGTCGAGGCGCACCGGCGGACGATCGCGGACCGCGCGCACGTCGACGTCCAGGCCGCGCTCGCGAGCGATGACCTTGCACGCGTTCGTCACCTCGTTGACGAGGTCGGCCCGCGCCGCCGGATCCGAATGGCGCGCGTCGATCACGAAGCGCGCGACGCCGGGCACGACGTTCACCTGCGCGGGCTCGACCACGATCGTCCCGACCGTCGCGACCGCGGGATGACCCATGCGCACAGCGACCTCGGCGATCGCGAGCGCCATCGCCGAAGCGCCAAGCAGGGCGTCACGCCGGCGCGTCATCGCCATGGCGCCCGCGTGATCCGGCTGGCCCCGTACGGTGACCTCGAGATGCGCGGTACCGGCGATCGCGGTCACGACTCCGAGCCGCGGACCCTGCTCGTCGAGGATCGGACCCTGCTCGATGTGAAGCTCGAGGAACGCGTCGATGTCTCTGCGCACCGCGCCGGCGACGCCGGCGGGATCGAGCCCGACCGCGCGCATCGCGTCGGCGAGAGAGGTGCCGTCGCCGTCGCGGACCCGCTCGACCTCGCCGGGCTCGATGCGGTCGGCGATCGCGCGCGCGCCCCAGAGGTTCGTGTTGAAGCGGCTGCCCTCCTCCTCGCAGATCGCGACGCACTCGAGGATGCGGGTGGGCCGGCCGTACGAGGCCACGAGGCTCGCCACGGCCTCGACCGCAGCGACCACGCCGAGGGCGCCGTCGAGCGCGCCGCCCCCGCGGACCGTGTCGATGTGTGAGCCCGTCACGATCGCGCGACCGCCCCGCGAGCCCTCGACCCGGCCCCACACGTTGCCCACGGCATCGCGTCGCACGAGGAGCCCCGCTTCCTTCAGCCACGCGGCCACCAGCTCGCTCGCGGCGCTCCAGGCCGGGGAGTAGAGCGCCCGGTAGCAGCCGCCACCCGGCAACGCGCCCCGCTGCGCGAGCTCGTCGAGCCGGCGCAGGAGCCGACGCTCGTCGATCTCTACGAGGTGCGCACCCGGTGCGGTCTTCGTCTCCGTCAGCTCGACCCCTCCCTCGCGATGAAACGCGCGGCGCCGCCATCCGCGACGACCTCGCCGTCACGGTAGACGGTCCGCCCGCGCACGATCGTGCGCACCACCTTTCCGCGGAACCGCCGCCCGAGGTACGCGGAGACTCCGTTGCGCGCCTCGAGCTCGCGGGCCGTCACCGTCCATTCGCGCTCCGGATCGACGAGGGCGAGGTCGGCGTCCAGGCCCGCGCGGATCGCGCCCTTGCGGTCGGCGATGCCCAGGAGCCTCGCCGGGGCGCCCGCGAGGAGCCGCGCGAGCGCGGACTCGCCGAGCCCGCGGCGATGGACGCCTTCGGTGAGGAGCGCGGCAAGCGTGAACTGGACGCCCGCGACGCCGCCCCAGACGTCCCAGATGTCGCCGCGCTCCTTCAGCTCGCGCGGGCAGGGCGAGTGGTCCGACGCGACGAGGTCCACCGCGCCCTCGCGCACCGAGCGCCACAGTCGCTCGCGTTCGGCCGACGTGCGGACCGGTGGCGCGCACTTGAGCGGCGGGCCGATCCGCCCGAGGTCGGAGGCGTCGAAGGTGAGGTAATGCGGACACGTTTCGATGGTCATCCGCGCGCCGGCGATGCGGCAGCGCGCCGCCGCGTCGACCGCGCCGGCGTTCGACGCGTGCACGACGTGGACGGTCGCGCCGCCGATCCGTGCGGCCCGGCCGAGGCATTCGATGGCGCGCACCTCCGCGGGGATCGGCCGCGACGGCTCCCACGCCGCCGGGTCGCGCCGACCCGCGGCCCGAAGCTCGCGCGTGGCGTGGGCGACCGCGTCCTCGTCCTCGGCATGAACGGCGACGAGGAGACCGGCCGCGGCCGCCGCGTGGAGCGCGGGCTCGAGCGCGTCCGGATCGAGGTGCGCGAACTCGTCGACGCCGCTCGGGCACATGAAGGCCTTCACGCCCACCACCCCCCGGCCCCGGAGCTCGCGCAGCGGCGCCGGATCGTCCCCCACGAGGCCGCCCCAGAGCGCGAAGTCGACGATCGCCTCGCGTTCGGCGAACGCGCGCTTCGCGTCGAACGCCGCGCCGTCGAGCGTCGGCGGCAGAGAGTTGAGCGGCATGTCCGCGACGGTCGTCACGCCGCCGGCCGCGGCCCCGCGCGTCGCCGCGCGCCATCCTTCCCACTCCGCCCGGCCAGGCTCGTTCACGTGCACGTGCGCGTCGACCACGCCCGGGAGGACGAGCAGCCCGTGCGCGGCGATCTCCTCCTCCGCCGCGCCCGCTCCCGGGTCGAGGACCGCCTCGATCCGCTCGCCTGCCACGATGACGTCGGCGCGACGGGTCTCCCGTTCGGTGACGACGAGCCCGCCGCGGACCGCGAGCCTCACGCGAGCTCGATACTGAAGTCCTGCGCGCCCTCCCAGAGCGCGAGCCGGCCGACCTCGGCGAGCTGCTCGTTGCCATCGACGACCGTGGCGAAGTGGTTGCCCGCGAGCTGTCCCACCTTGCTCGCGAACATCGTCGAGCCATAGGGGAACAGGATCTCCATTTCCGAGATCCCGCCGGGGTATACGAGCAGCTGTCCCGGCGCGGGGTGGCTCGTGTGGTTCTCGTAGTCCACGCCCAGCCGCCTCTCGCCCAGCGGGACCCACGTCGACTCGCCGCTCCACCGGCAATGCACGAGCTTGCTTCGCAGCGGGAGCATCTTGCGGATCGCCTCGCAGGTCTTTGGGGCGTTCTCTTCCTCGAGCCGCGCGGTGAACGTGAAGCGGCCGGCGGTGATCCGGAGCATCCGCATCGCGGGCGTACGATACGCCGCGCTGTGAGACCAGACGCGGGCGGCGCGTCGCTCTCGACGCACGTGCTGGACACCGCGACCGGCCGTCCCGCCTCCGGAGTGACGGTCATCCTCGAGCGAGACGGCGCGACGGTCACGCGCGCGATGACCGACGCCGACGGCCGCGTCCGCGAGCTCGCGACCGCGCTCGCCGCGGGGCGCTACCGGCTCGTGTTCGAGCTGGGAGACCGCTACTTCCGCCGCGTCGCCCTCGATGTGGACATCGCCGACGCGCGTCACCACCACGTGCCGCTCCTCGTGTCGCCTTTCCACGTCACGACCTACCGCGGCTCATGACGCGCATGGTCACCGCGGAACGCCTCGCCGGCATCTTCGAGCGCGCGCCCGGACTCGGCGAGCGCGTCGCCCGGCGGGTCCCCAGCGACGAACCTGACGCGATCGTCGCCACCGCGCGCGACGAGCTCGCGCGCATGAGCGACCGCGAGCGCGTCGCCGTCCTCGACGCGCATCCCCGGATCGGCGCGGATCCGGCGGGGCTCTCGGAGCGATCACGGGCGGAGCAGGGCCATGCGGAGAGCGCGACGGTGCTTCGCGAGCTCGCGGCGCTGAACGACGCCTACGAGCGGAAGTTCGGGTTCCGCTTCGTCGTGTTCGTGAACGGGCGGCCCAAATCGGCTCTCGTCCCGATCCTCCGCGAGCGCCTCGCGCGCTCGCGCGACGAGGAGCTGCACTTCGGCCTCGAGGAGTTCCTCGCGATCTCGCGCGACCGGCTGGTCCGGGAGTGACCAAGGGGGGTCGCGGGGGATCCTCGGGCGACCGGACTGCCGAGATCCGGTACGGCAAGGCGCAGGTGAGCTTCTACCGGACGTATGCGAAGCCGCTGAGAGTGACGCCGATCCCCGAATCCGCGTTCACGGGACGCGAGAACGTCCTCTTCGCGGCGGAGGTGGACGTCGACGTCTTCGGCGATACGTTCCTCGACGCGTACACCGCGGGCGACAACCGCGACGTCGTCGCGACGGACACGATGAAGAACTTCGTCTACACGATGGCGCTCGAGTACGAGGGCGCCACGCTCGAGGGCTTCCTCGCGTTCCTCGGGCGCCGCTTCCTCCAGACGTACCCGCAGATGGAGGCGCTGCGCGTCCGCGGCCGCGAAGCTCCGTTCGTCCCCGCGACCTCGCTCGATGCGAACGCCCAGCGCGTCGGGCCGAGCAGCATCCTCTTCAGCCGGTCGCGCGACGACACCGCGGTCGCCGAGGTCGACCTGGCGCGCGAGGACCTCTCGCCGCGCGTCACCGCGGCCACGTCCGGCCGTGAGGGCATGCAGCTCATCAAGGTCACCGGCAGCTCCTTCGCGGAGTTCCATCGCGACGCACACACGACGCTGCCCGAGACGACCGATCGTCCCCTGTTCATCCACCTCGACGTGCGCTGGCGCTATGCCGACCTGGTGGACGCGATCGGCGATCGCGTCGACCGCTACGTCGACCCGGAGCAGATCCGTGATCTCGTCCACTGCGCGTTCCACGAGTTCAACAGCCGCTCGATCCAGCACCTGGTCCACGAGATCGGCCGGCGCGTGCTCGCGCGCTGTCCGCAGCTCGCCGAGGTCTCCTTCGAAGCGCAGAACCGGACCTGGGAGACCGCCCGGGTGAGCGAAAGCGACGAGCGGGTGAAGGTCTACACGGACCCGCACGCGACTTTTGGACGGATCGGGCTCGTCCTCCGCCGCTGAGCATTGCGCGGCGGCGACATTACAGGCCGTCATCCCGGGTATACGCTCGTCGCATGGCCATGCCACGGGCGCGGATCCTTCGCGGGCCCGGCCGGGTCCTCGTCGTTTCGACGGACCCAGCCCTCGCGCGGTTCGTCCAGCTCACGCTGAATCACGGCGTCTACCTCACGAAGGCCGTCGGCGGGACGCCGGTCGCGATCGATGCGGTCGCGCTCTGGAAGCCGCATCTCGTGGTCGTCGACATCGACCGGCCGGACGACGACGGGTTGGACCTTGTTCGGTCCCGCGAGGAGCGCCGCGATCGGCTTCCGCTCATCGCCCTCACCAAACGGGGCGATCTCAAGACGAAGCTCGCCGCGTTCGAGGCGGGCGTGGATGACATCGTGACGGTCCCATTCAGCCCGGAGGAGCTCGTCGCTCGGGTGCTCGCCCTCATGCGCCGCACCTACGGCGACGAAGTGCCGTTCGTGCCCGTCATCACCGTCGCCGGCCTCAAGATCGACCTGCTGAACCAGCGGGTCCGCTCGGGCTCGTCGACGCTCCGCATGACGGCGATGGAGCAGGCGCTCCTGTATTTCCTCGCGTCGAACCGGGGCGAGACCATGACTCGGGAACAGATCCTCGACCAGCTGTGGGGCCCCGATTACCTGGCCGAGAGCAACCTCGTTGACCGTCACGTCCGGAACCTGCGCGCGAAGCTAAAGGACGATTGGCGCCGCCCGCGCTACATCGCGACCGTCCCCGGGAAGGGCTACCGCTTCATCCCGGCGGCCTGACCGCCCGCGCGCCCCGCGCTCTCGACCGTCCGCCTGGGCGGATGAAGTTTCGGCATGAGCGTCGTTCATGACAGACTCCGAACAGGAGTACGTAATGTCATCGTGCGGAATCCTCCTCCCAAGCCAACGAGTGATGGCGCCCGCGTGCTCCTCGTCATGGAGCGCGCGCTCGGCAACCTCGTCCACCTGACCCTGCGTCACGGCCGCTACACCACGCAGCACACCACCGATCTCACCGACGGTCGCAGGATCCTCCGCGAGTGGCAGCCCCACCTGGCCATCCTCGACATCGACCATTACGAGCGGTTCATGGACGTCTTTCGCGGCGGGAGCGAGCAGGCCGAGGTCCCGATCCTCGCGTTCACCCGCAAGCGCAACACGTACGCGAAGCTCGCCGCCTTCGAGCGGGGGATCGACGACATCTTCGAGGTCCCGTTCACGCTCGATGAGATCGTGGCCCGCTCGTTCGCGCTCCTCCGCCGCGCCCACGGGATCACGGTCAGCCTCGTGCCGACGATCCGCCTCGACGGCATCGAGGTCGATCTCTTCAAGGGCAAACTGAAGATCGGGACGCGCGAGCTCGAGCTCGGCCCGCTCCAGCAGACCCTCCTCTACCTCCTCGCGGCCAGTCCCGGGGAGACGCTGAGCCGGGAGCTCATCCTCCACAGCATCTGGGGTGAGGACTTCGAGGTCGAGAGCAACGTCGTCGACCGCCACATCCGCGAGCTTCGCGTAAAGCTCGGCGACAGCTGGCGCGACCCGCATTTCATCGAGACGGTGCCCGGCCAGGGCTACCGCTACAAGCCGCAGGCGGGGCCCGAGCAGAGCGCGGCCGCACAGTAGTCGGGCGCGCCTTCGCCTTTGGCGAGAAAGCGGCCGCTCGCTAGACTCTCCGCTGGAGCGGGCGCATCCGATGACGGGATGAAATGACGACACGTGTCTCGGCGCGTACAAAAATCAGGCGAGGGCTGGAGTTCTTCGCATTCGGGCAGAGGGGGCGCGCATGTCGGGGAGGGTCGTCCATTGGCAGTGCGAGAAGACCGAACACCTCGCGATGCGCTCGCGTCATGGGGTCGGCGGGCTGACCATCCATGAGGGTGCCTGGGCGTACTGCGACGGGCTTGGCGGCGACGACACACATCGTTGGGTGCCGACCGGTGGCGTGCCGCTCGAGGCGCTCGTGCGTTGGGCCAGTTCGGGCGTGCGCGAGGGCAACGGCAACGGGAGCAACGGCGCGACCAAGCCGGAGCCTGTAAAGCAAGGGAGCTGACGCCGGGCGATGACGGCGCGCCGGCCGCGCGAGCGGTCATGCGGGGGGGAAGGTCATGAATGGGGAGCTTGAGCCGGGCACGTTCCGGTCGGGGAGCGGTGATCTCATCCACTGCCGCGAGGACTACGAGGGCCATACCGTCGTCGAGATCGAGCGTGTCGACGGCTCGCACAGCTGGGGCGACATCACATCGCTCCGCGGCGCCGTGCGCCTCTCCGACGATCCCGACTGGCCGTCGATCTCTCCACGCTTCATCGGCACGCTGCACTTCGACTAGCAGGCGCTAGCCTCCCGCGCGAGGGGCGAGCGTGGAATACCAGTTGCGGCGAAGCCGCATCAAGCCCGGCCGCATGGCCGAATTCCTCGACGCGTGGCTGGCGGGCGTCTACCCATTGCGCAAACAGTTCGGGTTCCGTTTCGTCGGCGCGTGGGTCGTCGAGGCCTCCGACGAATTCGTCTGGATCCTCGGCTACGAGGGGCCGGACGGGTTCGCGGCCGCCGATGCGCGGTATTACGCGTCGGCCGAGCGGGGGGCGGTGCGGCCGGATCCGGCGCACCTCATCGCCGCGAGCGACCACCGCATGATCCGGAGCGTGTTCCCGGAGGCGGGCTAGCGAGGCTCGCTGTGGCGCGCGTACTCCGTCACCGCGGCAATGAGCGCGTTCACGTCGAAGGGCTTGCGGAAGATCGCGTCGGGCCGCACATCCTGCGCGGCCTCGATAAGGTCGGCGTGCGCGCTGATGACGACGACCGGCGCGTCGTGGGTGCCCACGCGCTGGCGCCATCGCTGGAGGAACTCGGCGCCGTTCATGTACGGAAGCGCGAGATCGACGACCAGCACGTCAGGGCGCGCGGCGATGGCCAGGCGGAGGGCGTGAAGCCCGTCGACCGCCGCAACGACTTCGAAGCCCGCGTTCCCGAGCTCCTTTTCCAGCAGCAGCCGAATGTCGTCCTCGTCGTCGACGACGAGCACGCGCCGACGGGCCGGCGCCGCCTTCGCGACCTCGGCGCGCTCCTCTTGCTCGGCCGCCAGCCTACTCATTTGCACTTGCTCCCCGGGATGAAGATGCGTAGCCATGCAACAAGGGGGCCGGGATGGGTCGACGTGGGAGCATCGCAGGCTCGCCGTTACCGGGTCGTCACATTGGACGGCCGGGGCGCCGCCGGCTCACTCCACCATCCTCGGAAGCGCGGTCCCCACGATCTCGCGGATCGAGCGCAGGCCGTGCTCGCGCACGTACGCGGCGAGGCCCTCGATCACCTTGAGCGGCACGAGCGGGTCGGCGAACGTCGCCGTCCCGACCTGCACGGCGGAGGCGCCGGCCATGAGGAACTCGAGCGCGTCCTCCGCGCTGGTCACGCCACCCGCCCCCATGATCGGTATGCCGACCGCCTGCGCCACCTGATAGGTGATGTGGACGGCGATCGGCCGGATCGCCGGGCCGCTGAGCCCGCCGCTCCCGGTCCCGAGGATCGGACGGCGGCGCCGCGTGTCGATGCGCATGCCGAGCACCGTGTTGATCGCGGTGACGCCGTCCGCTCCCGCCTCCTCGCACGCCCGCGCGACCGCGACCACGTCCGGCGCGTTCGGCGTCAGCTTCACGATGACCGGCAGGTCCGTCTCGGCCTTCACCGCGCGGGTGAGCTCGGCCGCGAGGCTGGGATCGGAGCCGAAGATCATCCCGTCTTTCACGTTCGGGCATGAGACGTTGAGCTCGTACGCGACGACCCCGGGCGTGCCCGCCATCTCGCTGACGACGTAGACGTAGTCCTCCACGCTGTAGCCGGCGACGTTCACGATCACCGGTACGCCGAGCGCGGCCCACTGCACGCCGTACCTGCGCGCGACCTCGACCGCGCCCGGGTTCTCGAGGCCGATCGAGTTCAGGATCCCCGAGGGCGTCTCCGCGATCCGGTACTGCGGATTGCCGGGGCGCATGTTCGGCGTGGTCCCCTTGTTCACGATCGCGCCGAGGCGCGCGACGTCGATGAGCTCCGCGTATTCGATGCCCTGGCCGAAGGTGCCCGAGGCGGTGAGGACCGGATTCCGCAGACGAAGGCCGCGCGCCGCGTCGACCGCGAGGTCGACGCCGCTCTCGGGGTAGGTCGTCGCCCGCGGCCGCGCGCGTGCGGGCGCGGGCTCGCGGGCGAGCGTCTCGCGGAGCTTCAGCGCGAGGTCGCTCGCACCGCGCTCGGGCTCGGGCTCACCTGTCGCGGCCTCGACGACCGTCGCGTCGTCGAGTCCGGCGAGGTCGACGCTGTCTTCCTCTTCCTCGCCGGCCGCGGCGTCCTCGAGCGACTCCTCGATGGACCGCGTGACCTCGATCGGACGCTCGACCTTCTTGCGCGGGCGGCGCCAGGGCATCAGGACACCAGCCCGACGGTCGCGGGCTCACCCTCCGCGAACGCGACGTCACCGAGCGGGAACACCGGCCCCTCGCGGCAGACCCGCGCGTTCCCCTGCGAGGTGACGACGACGCACGCTCGGCACACGCCCATCGCGCAGCCCATGTGCTGCTCGACGGCGATCTGCGCTTCGAGGAGTGCTGCGCGTCCTGGCGCCGCGGGTGCGCGCTCTGCCTCCTCGCGCATGCGCCCGATCGCCGCGAGCATCGGCCAGGGGCCGCAGGCGCAGAGCTGGTCGGCCCAGCGCAGGAGCTCGGGCAGGGCCTCGGTGACGCGGCCGCCGATCCCAAAGGAGCCGTCCTCGGTCGTCGTCACGTACTCGACGCTCGGCGGCAGACGATCCGACGGCCAGAGGTACGCGACGGACCGTCCACCCATGAGGAGCGTCACGTTGCGGCGGGAAGCCTCCTGCTCCGCGAGGACGCGCATCGGCGCGATGCCGGTCCCGCCGGCGACGAGGAGCAGGTTGCGCGCGGAGCGGTGGATGACGAAGGCCGTGCCGAGCGGCCCGAGGAGATCGAGGAGGTCGCCCGGCCGGCGCGACGCGATCCACTCGCCGCCCGGCCCGAGCGGTCTCACGATGAGCTCGATCTCGCCCTCCTGGCGCCGGATCCGGTTGAAGGAGTACGGGCGGCGGAGGAGCGGCTCGAACGACGTGCCTGGCCGAACGTGCACGAATTGCCCGGCGCGCGCCTGCGCCGCGATCCCCGGCGCGCTGACGCCGAGCACGGTGCCGAGGTCGCCGATGCGGGCGCTCGCGGTCACCGCGCCCTGCTGGATGATCACGGCGACCCGCTCAGGCTCAGCGTCCGAACCGGCGTCGCGCCGACGCGTCGCGGGCCTCGCGCCAGCGGCGTCGCTCCGCCTCCTGCGCGGTCTCCTCGCCGATCGGCCGGCTCGCGGCCTTCTGCTGACGCTCGCGCCGCAGCCGCTCGGCTTCGCTGACCTTCGCGCGGCGCCTGCCGGTGGGCATCTCGTCCGTCAGAGTAGGCGCACAGAGCGATATGAAGATCGAGCACGTCACGCACCGTCGATCGTGCCGGGCACCGTTTCGCCAAGTGCACGCCGGACCGCTCGAATAACAGCGGCGAGCACGTGTGCGTCGACCGGCGCGCCCAAGGGCCCATGGGTCAGGAGGTCCCGATCCAGCGTCGTCAGCTCTTCGCAGAAGAGGATGCTGTCTCGCTTGATCCCACCCGCGCCGCGAATAAGGCGCACGTGCGTCGGTCCAGCGGCTCCTCGAGAGAAGATCGGCACGACCATGACATCATCGGCGAGCCTGTTTCGAACGTCCGCCGAGACGATCATGGCCGGGCGAGGCTGGTGCGGATCGTCGGGCTGACCCGTGAGTCGAACGGAAGTAGCCGCCTCGCGTCAGCCGGGCAGCGGCACCCCTACCGCGAAGGTGTACCCGTCGGGATCTTCGAGGATGCAGTCGCGCCACCCGTGCGGCCAATCCTTCGTCGCGACGAGGACCAGGTCGCCGCGCCCGCGCGCGCGGCGCTCCGCGGCGTCGGGGTCGATCCCGAAGATCCGGATCTCGGCGCCGAGACCCCGCTTGCCGGTCTGGCCGAGCCGTGACGCCCAGGGCATCCCGTCGTACGCGTGGTCGGCGTGCAGCTGGAGCCGCACGCCGTCACGTTCGAGCGCGGCGAAGTCGACGTCCGAGTACTGCGCGCGAAACCCGAGAACGTCGGTGTAGAACGGCACGCTCTTCGCGACGTCCCGGACGATGAGGTTCACGGTCAGTCCCGTGAGCGTGCGGCCGTACGCATCGGCGCTCATCCAGGGCTGACCGGTACGTTTCCTGGTCACGCCGCCACCGTAACGCGCGCCTGGGCGCGACGCGCGAGCGCCCACGCGGGGATGGTCAAGACCACCAGCGCGACGCCGACGCCGAGCGCGACGCCAGTCCCGAGCGCGGCGAGCGCGCCACCCGCGAACGCGCCCGCCGCGGCGCCGGCGTCCTGTGCCGTGTGGAATGCCGCGAGCACGCGCGGGCGATCGGCGCTCGAGGCGAGCCGCGCGACCGCGAGCTCGGCGACGATCGCCCCGTTCAGCCCGGCGAAGTACGCGGCGCCGCCGGCGACGACGAACGTCACCGCGTCGAGCGGGAGCGTCAGCGCACCGACTCCCGCGGCGACGACGATGGCGGCCGCGAAGAACGTCGCGTCGATGGCGCGATCGGCGAAGCGACCGGCGAACGGCTGCCAGACGACCTGCGCGACGCGCTGCGTGAGCACGAACGCGCCCGCGATGAAGGTCGCGGGGATGACGACGCCGAGCACGCCGGCGCCCGCCGGAAAGAGCTCGGCGATGCGCAGGCCTCCCGCGACGCCCTGGATGCCCGCGCTCACGGCCAGCTGCGCCGCGCCGATCACGAGCAGGAGCACGAGCCTCGCGTCCCGGAGCCTGATACGCACGTCGCCGACCTCGATCGCGACGGTCCGCCGCCAGGGCGCGGCGACGACGGCCGGGCCGATCCCGGCGACGAGCGTGAGGACGGCCGCGCCGGCGACCGCGAGCTCCCAGCCGACCGCCTCGACCGCCAGCGGTGCGTACAGCGCCCCGGCGAGATAGCCGACGCCCCAGATCGCGCGCGTCTCGCCGAGCCGGCGGCCCGCACCCTCGCCGGCCTCATCGACGGCGGACACGATCGAGCCGAGCCGGAGGAGCGAGAAGGCGAATCCCCAGACGCACCGCGCCCCGAGGAACACGAGGACCCACGCCGGCTCTACATAGAGCGCGGTCGACGCGGCCGAGACGACGATGGCCACGAGGACGAGCCGGCCGGCGGGCCAGCGCGCGTACAGCCGGGCGGCGAGCGGATTGGTGAAGAGCCGCACCCAGCGATTCACCGACAGGACGATCCCGACCATGAGCGGCGCGACCCCGAGTCGCGCCGCGCTCACGGGCAGGACCGTGTAGAGGAACGTGTCGCCGAGCAGCGACGCGGCGACGACGAGCGCGACCGGGACGGCCGGCCGCATCAGTCCGCGGCGGCGAGCGCGGGCGCGGCGCGATACTCGGCGAGCGGCGCGACCGTATGCGTGACACCGCTCGCGCGGAGCGCGGTCACGACCGCGAGCGCGGTGTCCAGCGAGGTGAGGCAGGGGACCCGCGCCTCGACGGCGGCGCGCCGGATGAGGAAGCCGTCGCGGTCGACGGTCTTGCCGAGGGTCGGCGTGTTGATGACCGCCGCGCACTCGCCCGAGCGGATGAGCCGCAGGATCGACTGGTCGCCCTCGCCGAGCTTCCCGATCTCGGAGACCTCGATCCCGAGCGAGCGGGTGAGCGCGGCCGTGCCGCTCGTCGCGACGAGCTCGTAACCGAGCCAGTGGAAGCCCTCGATGATCGGCACGACCTCCTGCTTGTCCTTGTCGGCGACCGTGACGAGGACCTTCCCGCTCGACGCCGGCGCCAGGCCGGCCGCGACGAGCGACTTCCAGAGCGCGGGCGCGAACGCCCGATCGACCCCCATGACCTCCCCCGTGCTCTTCATCTCAGGGCCGAGGTACGTATCGACGTCGAGGAGCTTCGCCATCGAGAACACCGGCGCCTTCAGCGCGACGAGCTCGGGCTCCGGAGCGATGCCGTCCGGGCGCGCGTAGCCCTCGGCGGCGAGCGTGGAGCCGAGGGCGATTGCCACGGCGAGGCGCACGAGCGGCACGCCGCTCACCTTCGTGAGGAACGGGACGGTGCGGCTCGCCCGGGGGTTGACCTCGAGCACGTAGACCAGGGTCTCGTCTGTCGGGGGCCGGGGGGCCGAGCCCCCCGACTGAACGATGAATTGGATGTTGAGCAGTCCCTTCACCGGCAGCGCCTCGGCGATGCGACGCGTGAGGGCCACGATCTCCGCGCGCTCCGCGGGCAGGAGATTCTGGGCGGGATACACCGCGTAGCTGTCGCCCGAGTGGACCCCGGCGCGCTCGATGTGCTCCATGATCCCGGCGACGAGCGTGTCGCGGCCGTCGCTCACGGCGTCGACCTCCACCTCCTTGCCGCGCAGGTACTTGTCGACGAGAACCCGGCCGGTTCCCGCCTCGAGCGCAGAGTGGAAGTAGCGCTCGAGATCCTCGGCGCTGTACGCGATCTCCATGCCCCGCCCGCCGAGCACGTACGAGGGGCGCACGAGCACCGGATAGCCGACCTCGCCCGCGACGGCGAGCGCCTCGGCGAGCGACTCCGCGGTCCCGCCGGGCGGCTGGGGGATGCCGAGCGCGTCGGCGAAGTCGTGGAAGCGGCGGCGATCCTCGGCGAGCGCGATCGCGTCCGCGCTGGTGCCGGCGATCTCTCCACCGATGCCCGCGATGCGGTCGGCGAGGTTGAGCGCGGTCTGCCCGCCGAATTGAACGACGGTCGGAAGGGGCTTCGCCCCCTCCGGCTCCCCCGCGCGCTCGTTCGCGATGACGCTGGCGATCGACTCCTCGTCGAGGGGCTCGAAGTAGAGCCGCGCGGATGCGTCGAAATCCGTGGACACGGTCTCGGGATTGCTGTTCACCATGATCGGCGCGACGCCACGCTCCTGGAGCGCACCCGCCGACTGGACGCAGCAGCAATCGAACTCGATCCCCTGTCCGATGCGGATGGGCCCGGAGCCCAGGATGAGGACCTTCTCTCCGGCGAGGGGCTCGGCCTCGTTCTCCTGCTCGTACGTCGAATAGAAGTACGGCGTCACCGCCTCGAACTCGGCGGCGCACGTGTCGACCATCTTGTAGACGGGAGCGATCCCCCACTGGGCGCGAAGCCGGCGGATGTCCGTCGCGAGCATCCCGGTCAGCGTCGCGATGTCGGCATCCGCGAAGCCGAGACGCTTCGCGTGGCCAAGCAGCGCGGGCGTCGGCGTCCGGCCTTGCAGCTCGCCCTCGGCGAAGCGGACCAGCGCGGCCATCTTCCGCAGGAACCAGCGATCGATGTGCGTTCGCTCGTGGATGCGCTCGACCGAGGCGCCGCGACGGAGCGCCGCCAGAAGGCGCCACAGCCGATCGTCGGTAGGCGCGCCCGAGAGGAAGCGGTCGACGAACGTGTCCGGCGCGACGACGTCGACCCAGGTCCGGTCCTCCCAGAGCACGCCCTGGCCTTTCACCTCGAGGGAGCGGAGCGCCTTCTGTAGCGCGGCCTCGAACGAGCGGTCGATGGCCATGACCTCGCCGGTCGCTTTCATCTGCGTCCCGAGCGTGCGGTCCGCGGCGGCGAACTTGTCGAACGGCCAGCGCGGGATCTTCACGACGACGTAGTCGAGGGCCGGCTCGAACGCCGCCGAGGTCCGCTTCGTGACGGCGTTCGGGATCTCGTGCAGCCGCTTGCCGATGGCGATCTTCGCGGCGACGCGCGCGATCGGATAGCCGGTCGCCTTCGACGCGAGCGCCGACGAGCGCGACACGCGCGGGTTCACCTCGATGACGTAGTACGGCATCTGCGCCTCGGGATCGTCGCTCGGCGCGCGATCGGGATGGAGCGCGAACTGGACGTTGCAGCCGCCCTCGATGCCGAGCGCGCGGATGATCCGCAGCGCCGCGCTGCGGAGCATCTGGTATTCCTTGTCGGTCAGGGTCTGCGACGGCGCGACGACGATGGAGTCGCCGGTGTGGACGCCCATCGGGTCGACGTTTTCCATGTTGCAGACGGTGATGCACGTATCGCCGCCGTCGCGCATGACCTCGTACTCGATCTCCTTCCAGCCGAGGAGCGATCGCTCGACGAGGACCTGGCCGATCGGCGACGCGGCGATGCCGCGCGCGACGCGCTCGCGCAGCGCGACTTCGTCATGGGCCATGCCCCCGCCCGTGCCACCGAGCGTGAACGCGGGACGGACGACGAGCGGGTAACCGATCTCGCCGGCGAGCGCGATCGCGTCGTCGACCGCCGTGACCGTCCGCGACTCCGGGACCGGCTCGCCGATCGAAAGGAGAAGCTGCTTGAACGCCTCGCGGTCCTCGGCGTGCTGGATCGCGGAGAGCGGCGTGCCGAGAAGCCGCACGCCGTGGCGCTCGAGCACCCCGACCTCGGCGAGCGCGACAGCGAGGTTGAGGCCGGTCTGGCCCCCGAGCGTCGCGAGGAGACCGCCGGGCCGCTCCTTCGCGATGACCCGCTCGAGCACCTCGACCGTGAGCGGCTCGAGGTACGTGACGTCGGCGACGCCGGGGTCGGTCATGATCGTCGCCGGGTTCGAGTTCACGAGGACGGTCTCGACGCCCTCCTCGCGCAAGGCGCGGCAGGCCTGCGTCCCGGCGTAGTCGAATTCCGCAGCCTGCCCGATGAGGATCGGTCCGGAGCCGATGATCAGGACTTTCACAGGTCGAACCAGCCGCCCCCGACCGGGATGACGTTGCCGCCGACATGGACGGCCGTGATCCGCTCGGCGGAGCCGTCGATGCGCGCGTAGAGCAACGACGGCCGGCCGATCTCGAAGCCCTGTTCGATGACGAACCGCTCGCCTGTCTTCGCGAGGCCATGGCGCACCAGGTACGCGGCGAGAGGACCGGCCGCGCTGCCCGTCGCCGGATCCTCGGCGATGCCCACGCCCGTCGGGAACATCCGGCCGTGCACGGCCGATCCCGGCCGCTCGGTCTCGGTCGTCCAGACGAAGATCCCCATCGCACCGACGTCGCCCAGGACCACGGCCAGAGCGCTCGGATCCACGCGCAGCTCCCGCATCCCGCGCAGCCCGGCGACCGACACAAAAAGGAATGCGTTCCCGCACGAGACGACCTGGTACGGCGCCGTCGATCTCAGATCGAGCACGTCGCCGATCGCGGCGCGAACCTTGGGACGGAGCGGCTCGGTGGGAAGTCCTGCGCCGAACTGCGGCAGCGGCTGGTCCATCTCGACGAAGCCGCCACTCACGCGGACCGAGAGCGTGCCGACGCCGAGCTCCAACCGGAGCGTGCCGTCGCGGCCGCCGCTCAGGACCCAGGTGGTTCCGACCGTCGGATGACCGGCGAACTGGAGCTCGCGCCCGGGGGTGAAGATCCGCACTCTGTGGTCGCCATCCTTCTCGCGCGGAAGGACGAACGTCGTCTCCGAGATCATCAGCTCCTTCGCGATCGCCTGCATGTCCGCGTCGGCGATGCCCTGTCCATCGCGAAAGACGGCGAGCTGGTTGCCACCGAACCGCCGCTCCGTGAAGACGTCGACGAGCGTGTACTCATGGCGCGTCATCCGCGGGCCGCGACGGCCACGCGCACGTCGGACAGGAAGGCGTCGAAGACCGGCTCGTTGTCGCGAGGACCCGGGGCACCCTCGGGGTGGTACTGGTACGTGCGGATCGGCAGCGTCTGGTGTGCGAGGCCTTCGACCGATCCATCGTTCAGGTTCCGCGCGCTCACGACGAAACCCGAGCCGGCCGGGACGGAGGCCTCGTCGACCTGGAATTCGTGGTTCTGGCTCGTGATCACGACGCGGCCGCTGCGCAGGTCCTGCACGGGATGGTTCGCGCCGTGATGGCCGAACGGCAACCGTGACGTCGTCGCGCCGATCGCGCGGCCGACGAGCTGGTGGCCGAGGCAGATGCCAAGGATCGGCAGCGGGCGGCCGGACGCGCGCGAGAAGGCTGCGTCCAGCAGCGTGCGCGTCGACGCGGCGATCTGCGGGATCGCCGCGGGGTCGCCCGGGCCGTTCGAGATCACGATGCCGTCGGGCGACCACTCGAGGATCTCCCGGGCCGTAGCGGTCGCGGGAAACGCCTTCACCGTCGCGCCGCTTTTTACGAGGCAGCGGATCTGGTTCTCCTTGACGCCCGTGTCCAGGAGCGCGATCTTCGCGCCGCTTCCGACCTGGCGCGCGATCCCGGTCGACTCGACGACGAGGGGCTTCGCGGCGAGCGGTGCCGTCGCCCGCGCCTTCGCGACCGCCTCCCGCGCGATGCTCGCGTCGCCGGATCGCTCGGGCGCCACCTGCAGGATCGCGCCACGCAGCGTCCCCTTCGCGCGCAGGCGTCGCACGAGCGCGCGCGTGTCGATGCCGGCAAGCCCCGGCACGCCGTACGCGCGCAGGTACGCGTCGAGGTCGGTCGTGCGCTCACGGCATGTCGGGACCAGCTCGCGGACGACGAGCGCCTCGACCCACGGGCGCCGCGATTCCGCGGCACGATCGAACGTCCCGTAGCTGCCGATGAGGGGATACGTGAGGACGACGATCTGACCGTTGTACGAGGCGTCCGTCGCGATCTCCTGGTAGCCGGTCATCGCGGTGTTGAAGACGACCTCGCCCGACGCCGGCTGCGCGTCCCCGAACGCCTCGCCCCACCACGCCGAGCCGTCTTCCAGCCCGAGGACCGCCGCCCTGGTCATCGGTGCATAACTATACGTTAATGATGCATAAAGATGCAACTGCTGCCGGCTGTCTATCGGCGCGAGGTACCCAGGGGGTGCGGGGGACCGCCCCCGCGATGAGACGCTACGGTCAGCGGACGGCGAGCGGCGCTGCACGAAGGTCTCCTTCGTAGCGAACGTCGCCGCCCACGACGCTCATGACCACACGACCACGCAGCTCCCTCCCCAGGAGCGGCGTGTTCTTTCCCTTAGAGGCCAGCCCCGCCGCGGTGACGATCCAGGTCGCGGCACGGTCGACGACGGTCCAATCGTCGTCCGGGACGTCGATCCCGAGCACGCGCGCCGGCCCCGTCGTGAGCGCGGCGATGACGGTGTCGAGCGCCGCCCAGCCTGCGTCGACGCCGCCGAGCAGGAGCGGGAGCGCGGTCTCGAGACCCGAGATGCCGAACGCCGCCAGGTCGTACTCGACGTCCTTCTTCACCGACGCGTGCGGCGCGTGGTCGGTGGCGATCGCGTCGATCGTCCCGTCGGCGAGCGCGTCCCAGAGCGCGCGAACGTCGCCTTCGGTCCGCAGCGGCGGGTTCACCTTCGTCGACGCGTCGAACGGCGTAGCCCGCGGCGACGGTCGGCCCTCCCACGCGACGGTCCGGTCACCCGCGACCCAAGCGTCGGTGAGCGCGAGGTGGTGCGGCGTGACCTCGCATGTCACGGCGAGGCCGTCGGCTTTCGCTCGCCGGACGAGCTCGACCGAGCGCGCTGTCGACACGTGCTGCAGGTGCAGGCGGGCGCCGCTGAGCTTCGCGAGCGCGAGATCGCGGGCGATCGCGGCCTCCTCCGCGGCCGCGGGGATCCCCGGCAGGCCGAGGTCCGCGGAGACGCGCCCCTCGTGCATGACGCCCCGCGCCGAGAGCGCGAGGTCCTGCGGGTGCTCGAGGACCGGCCGATCGGCGGCGCGCGCGTACTCGAGCGCGCTGCGGAAGAGACGCGCGTCGTCGACCGGAGAGCCGTCGTCCGAGAAGGCGACCGCTCCCGCCGCCGCGAGCTCGACGAGATCCGCGAGCTCCTTTCCTTTGCGGCCCCGGGTGATCGTCGCGACCGGGAGCACGCGGGCGGCATTCGCCGCTTTCGCCCGAGCGACCAGCTCGGCGATGAGGCCCGGCGAGTCGATCGCGGGCTCGGTGTTCGGCATCGCGCAGACCGTCGTGAACCCGCCGCGAAGCGCCGCGCGCGCGCCGCTCGCGATGGTCTCCGAATCCTCGAAGCCAGGTTCGCGCAGGTGGACGTGGAGGTCGATGAACCCAGGGACGACCAGGTAGCCCGCGGCCTCGAGCGCGCGCCGGTCGAAGGTTGTCATACGACCCCCGTAGGCAGGGGGGTTGCAGGGGGTTCTCCCCCTGCGATGGATGTGGGGGGTTCCGCCCCCACGATGAGACGGGGTTCTCCCCCTGCGATGAGGAGATACAGCAGGGCCATCCGGACCGCGACACCGTTGGTCACCTGCTCCTCGATGAGCGAGCGAGCACCGTGCGCGACGGCCGCGTCGATCTCGACGCCCTCGTTCATCGGTCCGGGGTGCATCACCGGCGCGCCCGGGCGCATGGTCGCGACGCGCGGCTCCGTGAGGCCCCAGGTCCGCGCGTACTCGCGGATCGAGGGGAGCAGCCCGGCCTCCTGGCGCTCGCGCTGGAGCCGGAGGGCGATGACGCCATCGGCGCCGTCGAGCGCCCGATCGACGTCGGGCTCGTAGCCGACCCCGCTCGGGAGATCGCCGCACCGCCACGCCGCCGGCAGGAGAGTTGGCGGGCCGGACAGCGTGACGCGGGCGCCGAGCGGGACGAGCGCGTTGATGTCGCTGCGCGCGACGCGGCTGTGGAGGACGTCGCCGACGACGACGATCCGCTTCCCCGCGAGATCCCCGAGCTTCGCGCGCAGCGTGTACGCGTCGAGCAGGCCCTGGGTCGGATGTGCGTGAGCGCCGTCGCCCGCATTGATCACGGCCGCGCCGACGCGCTGCGCGACGAAATACGGCGCCCCCGACGACCCGTGCCGTATGACGAGGACATCACCGCCGAGGGCCTCGAGCGTGCGCGCGGTGTCGAGGAGCGATTCACCCTTCTCGACCGAAGAGCCCGTCGCCGTGATGTTCACGACGTCGGCCGAGAGCGCCTTCGCCGCGAGCTCGAAGGAGACGCGCGTGCGTGTCGAGGCTTCGGCGAAGAAGAGGATCACCGTGCGGCCGCGGAGCGGCGGCGCGCGGCGGATCGGCCGCGAGAGGACCTCGAGCATCCCGTTCGCGGTATCGAGGACGTGCTCGATCTCCTCGCGTGACCAGTCGTCGGTCTCGAGGACGTGGCGGCGGCTCCACGTCACTTTCATACGCGCGCCATCTCGACGACCTCGACCTCGTCGCGGCCGTCGGACTCCACGAGCCGGACCCGCACGTCGACGCCGAGCGACGTCGGGACGTTCTTGCCCACGAAGTCGGCGCGGATCGGCAGCTCGCGATGACCGCGGTCGACGAGCACCGCGAGGCGGATCGCCCGCGGCCGCCCGTAGTCGACGAGCGCATCCATCGCCGCGCGCACCGTGCGGCCGGTGAAGAGGACGTCGTCGACCAGCACGACGACGCGGTCGTCGACGGTGAAGTCGATCGCGGTCTCGCGGACGACGGGCGCGTAGCCGACGCGCGTGAGGTCGTCGCGGTACAGCGTGATGTCCAGAGCACCGAGCGGTACCTCGACACCCTCGTTCGCCCGGATCGCGTCGCGCAGCCTTTTCGCAAGCGCATCCCCGCGCGCGCGAATGCCAACGATGGCGAGCGAGGAGAGGTCGCGCTCGCGCTCGACGATCTCGTGCGCGATCCGGTTGACGGTGCGACGCACGTCGTCGGCACCGAGCAGCGTGGTCGTTCTCGCACTCCTTCCCGGCCTCGCAGGACCGGTCCTTAAAGGTGGCGCGTTAGCGTTTCCGAGTATATGCGGCTCGTCATCGCCGTCAGCGGGGTCCTGCTCTTCGGGACGATCGCGGTACTCGTCTCCGCGAGGCCGCCCAGCGCCGCGACCACGCGCGCGGTCGCGACCGCGCGCTACACCGCGGCGCCGCGCGAGGCCGTCGATCCGGGGAGCGACCCCGCGGCTCGCGCGCCGACGACGGACACCGAGCGCACCGTGACCGCGCACGCGCGGCCGCGCGCCGTGCGCGGTCTCGCTCTGCCCATCGACGGCGCGACGTTACCGACCGATCCGGAGCTGCTGCCGAACTCGCCGCGCGAGTACCGCGCGGGCTGGCACGAGGGGATCGACTTCCCCGCCCCGCCCGGCACGCCCGTGCTCGCCGTCGCCGACGGCGTCGTGATCCGGGTCGACACCGCCTTCGTCGAGTGGACCGCCGACGAGGAGGGGCGCGCACTCGACGAAGCGGTCGCCCTGGGGTACACGCCGGCCGAGACGCTCGATCGCCTCCGCGGCCGGCAGGTCTGGATCGACCACGGCCAGGGCATCGTCTCGCGGTACGCGCACCTGTCGGCGGTCGCGCCGCTCGTCGTCGGGGCGCGCGTGGAGCGCGGCCGGAGGATCGGCGCCGTGGGCAGCTCGGGCTACGAGGAGGGCGGCCCGCACCTACACCTCGAGGTGCGCGTGGGCGACGCCTACCTCGGCGAGGACCTCGCCGGCGACACGCTCATCGCGACGATCTTCCGCGCGTTCGACTGAGCGGTGTCCTCAGCTCGCGGGCGCCTCGTCGGTCGTCAGCCTTTGCGATCCTCCTCGGACCGCTCCTCGCGCACCCGCTCGCCGCCCTTCGCGCCGGCCTGCTGGGGCAGGACGCGGTCGCGGTAGACGCGCTCGGTCGGCGCCGGCGGCGGGACGTACGCGGGGCGCGCCAAGGCGCCCGTCACGATCCGCGACGGAGCGGCGAGCCCGCCAAGCCACGCGGCGAGGATGAAGACGGCGATGCCGACGATCGCGAGCGGGAACATGCCGTAGCCCGCGACCCAGGGTCGCGCGCCCGCGGTGAGGGCCATGCCGGAACCGAGCCACGAGACGCCCCAGGCGTCGGCCCCCGTCACGATGCCGACGACGGCGAGCGCGAGCATCCCGGTGAGCAGGCCGTGGTATCCCGTGCGATGACCGGCGAGAGAGCCGGCGGCGTAGCCCCCGATGAGGAACGCGATCGCGAGCACGACGATGAACGGCAGCGCCATGAGCGGCGCACCGAGCAGCGGCGCGGCGAGCATCGCGAGCGGAACGAGCACGGCGCAGAATCCGGCGGCGACGAGCCAGCCCACGAACGCCGCGCTCCCCGATGAAGTGCCCGAGACGTGGTCGGTGCGCACCATCTCACAAGCCTCCTGCGCTGATCGCCCTCACAGGCGGACGAGCGAGCCTCGGCAAGACCAGTGCCCGACCGTTAGAGGGGCTCGTTGCGGTCCTGTAACGGGGCGTGGAAGGCAGCCCGAGCGAGCGCGGACCGGGGTCGGAGTGCGCGCCTCTAGCGGAGGCCGGTGCGACGGGCGCGGAGAGCGGCTTCGAGGACGAGCTCGACGGAGTCCGACGCGAGGGGGTACGGCGTCTTCTTGAAGAGCCCGACCTCGGCGACCTTGTCTTTGTCGGGGGAGTCGTACCACCACGAGAGATGTGAGACCTCACACATGTACACGTACGACGTCGTCTGTTTCGGGAGCACATAGCGGACGGCGCCGAGGAGATCGAGCTTCGGCGCGACGATGCGGGCCGCATCCCAGAGCTCACGCCTCGCGACCTCGAGGATCGTCTCTCCCGCGCGGCGCCCGCTCGACGGGAAGTGCCAGCCGGCGGCGTCGGCCTTGCGCACCCACACGGTCAGGTCGCCATAGAAAGGAACGATCATCGCGATCTGCGCGGACGCGGGTGGGTATTCACGGAATGTGCTGTCGCGGCGCGAGACGAACGAGTGTTCGGCCACCGTCTCGCACACTACGCAAGGGAGTTAGCGAGCGTCAATAGCGGCGGAGTGGCGATGCCGCTAGCTCTGTAACGCCTCCACGACCCGGAATGGATCGGCCGCGACGACGCTCGCCGCATAGAGCTCCATCGCACCGATGTCGCTCGTCTTGTTCGCCGGATCGCCACGGTCGACGAGGCGCGCCTGCGGTGGGAAGCGCCGCCAGTCGTTCCCGTCCGTCGAGAGCGGCGGCAGGAAGAGCGCGAAGTTGTACGCGACGACGCCGCGGGCGCGGAACGCGCCGATCGCGAGCGCGATGGCCGGCGCGAGCGTCACCTCGTCCTCACCCGCACGCCCGAGTATCACGACCTCGCTCTCCTTGACAGGCGTGAGCGACGCGAAGACGCGGGCGCCGCCTCGCTCCACGCCCAACCCGAGGGCCTCGTGCACACGCCACAGATCGTCGAAGTAATCCCTTTGGTGCCGCTCGTCATATGCGATCGCCTGCTGCCGCAGCTGCTCGATCTTCGGGTAGTGCATGCCTCTCGTCGCGGTCATCTGCATGTGGCCGTGCACGATCGAGCCGCCGGCACGCCAGAGGCAGTTCCAAAGCAGGAAGTAGTAACGGGCGGCCGGATCGTCATCGTGCGCGGCCTGGGCCCAGCGCCGGGCGGTCACGAGACGGTCGCGGATGACGTCGTCGGTCATCGGCACGAGCGGGTCGTGATCGTCGAAGACGAGGACGCCGTGGTACCCGTCGTACTTCGCGACGTTCGACGCCGTGATCCCGTGCGCGCCCTTGATCCGGCCGAAGGTGTCCGCCGGCGTCCCGCTCTCCGGATGGCAGAACGGGTCGCCACGCGCCTTCTCGATCGTCTCGCGCGTGTCCGCGCCGCCCTTCACCTCGGCCGGGCGGCGCGCGCGAAGGTCGTTGAACAGGGCGCCCTCGAACGTCACGAGGTTCGTCACGCGCACGACGGTCTGCGCGATCACCGCGTCGACCGAGCCGAACTGCTTCGTGATCCATTCGCGCATCTCGACGGGCGGATCGAGACGGCCGACCGTCGTGGTCACCGAGAAGATGCGCTCCGCCGCGGCCCGGGTCTCGGGGTCGAGCGAGGCGATGCGCTCCTCGAGCTCGACGATGGACACCGACCGTGGGGGGTCCTCGGGGGGCGGAGCCCCCCGGACGACGGTCACGCCGCGCGCCGCGCCTTCGACGCGGCGCGATAGAGGTCGACGTACCGCATTGCCGAGGATGTCCATGAATGGTCCTCGCGCATCGCGCGTGCCCGGAGCTGCGTCCACTGGTGGCCGCCGAGATGGAAGCGGCGCGTCGCACGCTCGACCGCGTCCGCGAACGCCGCCGGGTCGTAGGTCGCGAACGAGAAGCCGTTCCCCCGGCGCGGATCGGTGTCGAGATCGCGTACCGTGTCCGCGAGGCCGCCGACGGCGCGCACGACGGGGATCGTCCCGTAGCGGAGCGAGATGAGCTGGCCCAGCCCGCACGGCTCGAATCGCGACGGCATGAGGAAGAGGTCCGCGCCGGCGTAGATGCGCTGCGCCAGTGCGGCGTCGAAGCCGAGCGTGAGCGCGAGCCGGCCCTTCTGCTTCCCGGCGAGCCCGCGCCACTTCGCCTCGTACGCGGGATCGCCCGTCCCGAGCACCACGAGCTGCCCGCCGGCGGCGAGGACCTTCGGCGCGACCGCCGTGAGCAGGTCGACGCCTTTCTGCTCGACGAGCCGTCCAATCACGCCGAACAACGGGGCGAGCGCGTCGACCTGCAGGCCGGTCTCCTTCTGGAGCGCTGCCTTACAGACGTCCTTCCCGGTCTGGTCGTCGGCGTCGTAGGAGGCGGCGATCTGCGGATCGTGCGCGGGGTCGAAGACCTTGGTGTCGATGCCGTTCGTGATGCCCCAGAGATCCGCACGGCGCTGCGCGAGAAGTCCCTCGAGGCCTTCGCCGAACTCGGGCGTGAGGATCTCCTCCGCGTACCGCTCGCTCACGGTCGAGACGATGTCCGCGGATGCGATCGCGCGGGCCATCGGGTTGCACTCGTCGCGGGCTTCGACCGGGAGGCGCGAGCGCGGCAGTCCGGCCAAGCGCAGCACGCTCGCGCTCGTGCGGCCCTGGTACGCGAGGTTGTGGATCGTGAACGCCGTGCCGCTGCCCCGCAGCTGCTTGGCGCGGTCGACCATCGGCACGAGCAGCGCCGCGTGCCAGTCGTGCGCGTGCACGACGTCCGGCGGACGATCGACGAGATCGGCGAGGACCGCCCGGCAGAAGAGCGCGTAGCGCTTCGCGTCGTCGGGGTACCCGTAGACCTTGTCGCGGCCGATCCGCGCGCTGCGCACGAAGATGGTGCGCACGCCGTCGCGCAGGATGGCCGGATAGCCGGCGCGCGCGGTCGACGCGCCGTAGGGGATCGAACGGGTCTCAGCCTTCTCCGGGATGGCGAACTTCGCCGCGTCGATGATGCGGTGCGCCGGCAGGTAGACCGTGACCTCGTGGCCGAGCCCGGCGAGAGCCTGCGGGAGCGACCCGGCGACATCGGCCAGGCCGCCGACCTTGGCGTAGGGGGCGACCTCGGCGGCCGCGAAGATGATGCGCACTGGGGCGGAAAGATGTTAGCGGGCTGTAAGGACCTGGTCGTCCGGTACCGAGACCGTATGGCGGGGCGAACCTTCTGCGTTACACCGGCGGTAGACCAGGTGGGAGCCCACCCAGGAGGTAGGGATCAGATGCGCTTCATCGACCGCAAGGTAGGTCTCGCGATCGGGGCCGGCGTCGCCAGCCTCGGTCTTTTCGGGGCCGTCGCCCTCGCCGCATTCGCACCGGACGCCGCCCCGGCCGCAGCCACGCTCGTCCCGGCGAACGCCCAGGACCTCGCGAAGGACGGCAAGCACGCGGACAAGCTCAAGGACCTTCTCGACGGCCTCGTGAAGAAGGGCGTCATCACCCAGCCGCAGGAAGACGCCATCCTCGCCGCGCTCAAGGACGCGGCGGGCGACCGCGAGCACGAGCGCGCCGCGAAGCACGTTCTCGAGGGTCTTTTCGCCGCATCGGCGAAGTATCTCGGCCTGACCGAGAAAGACCTCCACGCGAAGCTTCCCGGCCACAGCCTTGGGGAGATCGCGAACACGACGGCCGGCCACGACCGGGCCGGGCTTATCGCGGCCCTCAACACCGCGGCGAACGACGCGATCGCGAAGGCGCTCGCGGACAAGAAGATCACCGACGACCAGGCCAAGAAGCTTCGCGATTCGCTCGCGACGCGCATCCCGGAGTTCGTCGACCGCAAGTGGCCGACGAAGCCCGCGGTCGCTCCGCGTGCCGGGTCCGACGCGCGCGGCTTCCTCGGCGACATCACGAAGGCCGCGCTCGACTACCTCGGCCTTAGCAAGGACCAGCTCGAAGCCGCGATGCGCGGAGGCAATAGCCTCGCGCAGATCGCGGTCGGCCAGGGCAAGACCCGCCAGGGCCTGTACGACGCGATCACGTCGGCGGCGTTCAAGCGCGTCGACGACGCGCAGGCCGCAGGCAAGCTGACCGCGGACCAGGCCAAGGCCGCGAAGGACCGGATCGCGATCGAGGTCAACACCTTCATCGACCGCAAGCCCGGCGCGACGACGAACGGCGTCCGGACGGCGATCGGGAACCTGCCGACCGTCAAGCGACCGACGACGGGAACGCCCTAAACAGGACCCCCTCCTCTCTCCGCAGGAACGCCGGGCGACAGCGCCCGGCGTTTCTCGTTGGGCGGTATCCGTTCGGTGACGAAGGAGCGCCGCCCGCATGCGGTATTCAGGCGGCCGCGACCAAGGGTAAGCGCCGGCGCGCCATCGGGACGAGTAACGGTCGCGCCTGTGTGGGCGTTCTTGTGGTGGCAGGGGAGTGGGGCGGAGGCGGACGATGGCAAACCCGCTTGCGCACGTAATAACCCACAGAACGGGCGGTATAGTCGGCGCGCCTCGGAGGGGAACGGAACTGGGACTCGAGCGCGTTCTGCAGAGCCGCTACAGGATCGTCGAGCCTATCGGGACCGGAGGCTCGTCGCAGGTCTACCTCGCCCAGGACACCGCCCTCAACCGCGAGGTCGCGATCAAGGTCCTCGATCCCGCGGCCGCCGCCGATGGCAAGACCCGAGGGATGTTCGTCAAGGAGGCGCGCGCGCTCGCGCAGCTCTCGCATCCGAACATCGTCGCCGTCTACGACGTGGGCGAGGTCGACGGCGCCCCGTTCATCGTGATGGAGCACCTGCCCGGCGGCTCGCTGAAGCAGCGGATCGAGCGCGGCGGGGCGCTGCGGGCCGGCGACGCCGTCCGCATCGCGATCGAGGTCGCGAACGGCCTCCAGTTCGCCCACGGGAAGGGCATCATCCACGCGGACCTCAAGCCGTCGAACATCCTCTTCGACGCGAACGACACCGCGAAGATCTGCGACTTCGGCATCGCGCGGACCCCGCAGGAGGACGCCGACACGCCGCAGCTCTTCGCGACCGCGATGTACGTCGCTCCCGAACGCGTCGAGGGCAAGGGCGCCTCGATCGCGTCCGACGTCTACGGCCTCGGGCTCGTCCTCTACGAGATGCTCGTGAGCAAGCCACCGTTCACGAGCACGAACGCGTCGGTGCTCCTACGCGACCACGTGGTCCGGCAGCCGGTGCCGCCGAGCCACCTGCGCCCGTCGCTTCCCAAGGAGCTCGACACGGTCGCGTTGAAAGCGCTCGCGAAGCAACCGAATCTGCGGTACCAGAAGGCGCACGACTTCGCGAACGCGCTCGGCCACATTGAGAACGTCGACAAAGAGCTCGCGACCACGCGGCTCGCGGTCGTGAGCGAGCCGATCCAGGACTTCCTCCCGCAGATCGAGCAGAGCCCCGTCGTGTACCTCCTCTCGCAGTTCGGACAGCCGATCCGTCACGCGTTCTTCGGCGTCCTCGCCGCGCTGCCGGTCTTCGGCCTCGCGCTGCTGGCGGGCTTCGGGCCGATCGCGGCCGGGCTTGCCGCGGGCCTCGTCGCGATCGTCGGTTTCGGCGGTCAGCTCGCGCTGGCGCTCGCGATCGCCTGGATCATCGAGAGTCTGCTCCTGTTCATCTTCGTGCCGGTCCTCGCGGTGCTCTTCGCGCTCCTCGGCGTGATCCTGTGGGCGCGCGACGTCGCCCCGGAACGCACCGCGCTCGCCATGGCGATGCCGGCGACCGCACCGTTCGGGCTCGCGCCGGCGGTGATCCTCACGTCTGCCGCGGTGCACGGCCTCTCCGGCGTGCTCACCGTCGCATGGGGCGCGGTCGTGACGATGATCTATGCGATCGCGCTCGGCGAGCAGTCCATCGGTCCGTTCGCCTCGACCGGTCTGTCGCTCCGTCAGGAGTCGCTGTTCAGTCGCGCGCGCGCCGAGGACACCAAGGCCGCGCTCCTCAACATGCTCCAGAACCCCGGCGATCGGTTCGGGCCGCTCGGCACGCAGCTCGATCCCAGCACGCTCACGAACCAGGTGTACGGACTGGTCTCGCGGATCAGCGCCGCCGACGTGACGGCGATCGCGACGGTGCTTGCCTGGACGATCGCGGCGCTGACCGTGTGGACGCTCACGCGGATCCTGCGCACGTTCTTCGACACCCTGCTCCGCCGGCCGAAGCGCTGGTTCACGCTGTACGTGTTCGCGACCGCGGTCGGCGTCGGCAGCGGTGCGACGATCCTTTACATGCTCGCGGAGACCTGGTCGCCACTCGCCCTCGCGCCGGGGCGCCCGGCGGGTGGCCTGCTGTTCGTGTCCGCGCTCGTCGGTGCCCTCATCGCGCTCGCGGCGGGCGTCGTGATCAGCGCGACCGAGAAGCCCGAGCTCGCCGAGGAGCGCGCACCGTCGATGGCGGCCAGGAGAGTGCCCGTCCGCTAGGAGGGCGCACTACCCTTGCGGCGTGACAGCGGACGAGCTCAAGGCCCTCGTCGGCCGCCGTGTTGCGCTCGAGCTCGCACCCGCCTCGGGTGAGCGCGAGATCCAGGGCCGCGTTCTCGGAACGATCGACGCGTCCGACGGCCTCGTGCTCGTCCTCGAGCCCGAGCGGATCCCCGGCATGAGGCGCACGGTGCACTCACACCACGTGCGGAGCGCGCGGGCGATCTGAGCGATGGAGCGGTCCCTCATCCAGTGGATCTGCGTCCGGCCGGAGCACCGCAAGAAGCGACCCGTCGATCCGTCCAGCCCGTTCAACGTGCACGAAGAGGGCGGTTGGTCTTATTGCCCGGCGGGCGAGCTCGAAGGTCATCGCTGGTACCGCACGGGTGGCGTCACCCGCGAGGCGCTCGCGCGCTTCGTGTGGCCGGACGAGCCGGAGGACGGCGACTGATCTAGGAGCGCGCCGTGCCGTCGAGCGCGCGCGCGATCGTCTCGCGGATGCGCTCGAGGTCGAACGGTTTCTGGACGTACCCGTCGGCCCCGACGCGCTCGGCTTGAGCCGCGAGGTCGGGATGACCCGACAGCAGCACGATCTTGGACACGCCGTTCGGGTGCCGGCGGTACTGCTCCAGGAACGACCAGCCATCCATGATCGGCATGCGGAGGTCGAGGAGGATCACCGCGGGGTGATGGTGCTTCGTCAGCGCGAGCGCCGCCGCGCCATGCGGAACGGTCGCGACGGCGTATTCGTCGGCGAGCGCGTCGCGAAGCACGTTGCAGAGCTCGTCGTCATCGTCGATGACGAGGACGCGCGGGCGCTCGGTCCTGCCGGTGCGCGGTGGCTCGCTCAGGCGTCGATCTCCCTACCCACCCGATCTCGCTCGCCGAGGGGCTCGTCGAATGCCGACGTCCGTCTCGCTGCGGGTCTGACGGTAGTCGATGAATCGCGGTCATTGGCGCGGGTTTTGTTCTTGTGCGGCGGGCGTTCGTGCGTTAGAATGTCTGTTCTAACGGTCTCTGTGCGCTGAAGGTTCATCGGCGTTCCAGCGGGGAGGATCGCTCCGCGATCGGAGTTTCCTTCCCTGGATACGGCGCTCCAGTCGACCTGGATCGAATTGCTCGCCACGCGGCGCTGCTCGCGCTGTGGCGTGTGGAAGCCGATGCGGGACTTCGCGTTCGCGGACCTCCTCAGCGGTAAGAGACAGTCCCACTGCCGACGGTGTCAGGCTACCTACCGTCGGCAGCACTACCTCGCGAACCGCGATGAGTACATCGAGCGCGAGGCCGCGCGCATCAAAACGCGGCGCGAACGGAACCGCGCCCGCATATGCGATTACTTGGGTTCTCATCCCTGCGTGGGCTGTCATGAGACCGATCCGTTGGTGCTCCAGTTCGACCACCGCGATCCGGCCAAGAAGGTCCTCGAGGTTGCGATTCTCGCTGCCTCTCGTTCCTGGACGACGATCCTCACCGAGATCAAGAAATGCGAAGTCCGGTGCGCGAACTGTCATCGGCTGCGGACGGCACGGCAGTTCAACTGGACGAAGCTGGGGACGGCCGTCACATCAAAGACCGAGGCATCGCCACGAGCCCGGGGCACGAAGGCGGTCCCGGACGAGCTACGCGCGTGCACCGGTTGCGAACAAGAAAAGGCTCCCACGGAATTCGCGTTCCGCGACAAGGCGCGAGGATGCCGGCGTCGACGGTGTAAGGACTGCATGAGGAAATACGCCAGCGCGCACTATCGACTGCACCGCGACAAATATGCGTCCGGCGGATGGGCTCGGAACCGCCAGGGTCGCGCGACGATGCGACGATACGTCCATCAATACCTCGGCGCGCATCCATGCGTTGACTGCGGCGAGACGAACATCGTCGTGCTCGACTTCGATCATCGCGACGGTTCCGAGAAGGTCGAGACGATCGCATGGCTGCTCGCGCGCGGCCGGACCGCCGAACTCCTCTCCGAGATCGCCAAATGCGAGGTGCGATGCGCGAACTGCCATCAGCGGCGCACAGCCGCTCAGTTTGGCTGGACCAAGGCCAAGCGTGCGGCGGGTACAATCAGCGAGCCTGCGGGTGTGTTGTAGCGGTAGCAAACAACCTTCCCAAGGTTGCAGTGGCAGTTCGACTCTGCTCACCCGCTCAGTGATCCTCGGATAACAAATCGCTCCTTGCTGCAGTTCATGATTTCGGTGGGTCAATTCATCGCCACGCTCACGCTGCTCATCGCATCGCTCCTACCCGCTCGCTCGCTCGCCGCGCTCCCGCCGCAAGCCACCGCATCCGCGACCGCGACCTGCGTGTCGCAGACCGGCCCCGGCATCCCGCCGCCCGCCGTCATCCCGACAAAGCTCTCCGGATTCCACGCGGCCTGGTACGGACAGAGCGGCTACATGCAGCTCTGCGCCGGCGAGCGCGCGACCGCGACGCTCGCGTACCTCAACTCGGGATCGCGGGGCTGGGTCTCCGGTCGCATGGGCGAGGTCGCGTACCTCGGCACGTGGGCAAGCGAGCCGGGCCAGGACCAGCCGAGCATCCTCGGTGGCGACGGGCAGCGCGGCTCGCCGGCCACCGGCTGGCCACGCTGGAATCGCATCGCGATCCAGCCGGCCGACTATGTCGGCCCGGGACAGGTCGCCTGGTTCCAGTTCAGCGTCCAGGCGCCGAACACGCCCGGCACGTACCGCCTGTACGTGCGACCGCTCGTCGAGGGCGCGACGTGGCTCGAGGATGTCGGCGTCTTCTGGCAGGTGACGGTCCTGAATTCGGACGGCACCACGCCGAGGCCCACGCCGCCCGATCCGGCGGGCGTCCGCTTCCAGATCGACGACGGGGTGGGCGCGCGCGACATCGCGCTCGTGCATCAAGGCGTGCAGCACGTCGCCGCGTATCTCGACACGAACGCGGGCGGCGCGCGGCGCACCGCGTCGCTCGTGCACGTCTACGTCGGCGACGGAACGGAGCGGTACTGCTGCCTCACGTCGGGGGACCGCTACGAGGTCGTGACGTCGAACAAGGCGTGGGCGGCGCCGCAGGCCGCGGCGCCCGACACGTGGGCGCCAGACACCGAGCGCACTGAGCTCGCGGCGCACGAGTACGTGCACCTCTGGCAGTACGCGCTCGGCGGGCGGCCCTGCATGCTCGGCGTGCGCTGGCTCTCGGAGGGCATGGCGGAATCGTTCGCGTACCGCTCGCTCATTGCGGACGGGATCATCCCGCAGGCGAACCTCGACACGTTCACCAAGCGGCAGCTGCGGAACGCCACGAACCCCGTCCCGCTCCGCACCCTCGAGACCGCGTGGCCCTCCGATGCGAACCCGTTCGCGGTCTCCTACCTCGCGGTCGATCGCCTCCTGGGGTCGAACGGTCCGCGGATCAGAGACTTCTGCGTGCGCGTGGGCCGCGGCGAAGAGTGGCGCACGGCGTTCGCGTCATCGTTCGGCATGACGACCGACGCGTTCTACCAGAGCTTCGAGCAGCTCCGCGCCGACTACGTCCGCTAGGCGCGCGCGCCGGACGACGGTCAGCGGCCGGCCGCGACGAGAGCGCGCGCCGCCTCGGCGGCGATGAGACCGCGGCTCCGCAGGAACTCCGCGACGTGACGGTCGTAGTCCCACGGCCGCTCGAGGTTGGCGCAGTGCCCGGCGCCGTCGATGACGCGGATCTCGGCGTCGGCGATCTGCCGGGCGAGCTCCTCCTGGGCGGGACGTGAGCGGTCCGCGCTCCCGCACACGATCATGGTCGGCGCACGGATCCCCGCGTGCAGCCCGGGCGGGTCGGGCTCTTCGAGCGCGAGGAGCAGGTTCACGATGCTCTCGGCGTCCCCGCCGCGTTCGATCGCGACGTCGACGAGGTAGCGGTAGAAGACCGACGCCCGGAAAGCGTTCGTGAAGTTCCGTGCGAAGTGCTCGCGGCGGTAGGCGAGGCCGGCGCTCCGGTACCGCGGGACGTGACGTGGCGCGATGCCCTTCGTCACCGGGAAGCTCGGCCGGCCCGCGCCGTAATAGCCGCCGCCGGTGAGCACGAGCGCGCGCGCCTGCTCGGGCCGCTGGTTCGCCATGTGCTTCGCCGTGACCGCGCCGACCGACAGGCCCACGATGACGGCGGGCCCGCGTCGGGCCTCGTCGACCGCGTTCCAGCACGCCGCCGCGACGTCGCTCATCGCGAGCCCGCGCTGCGACGCCGGCGAGCGCCCGAGCCCCGGCAGGTCGATCGCGACGCAGGTCGCCCAACGCGCGAAATGCGCGAGCTGGAACGTCCAGCAGGTCAGGTCGTGCGGGAGCGGGTGCAGGAACACGAGCGTCGGCCCGTCACGGCCGACGCGCTCCCAGTACAAACGGCCCCCGATGTGCATCACCACCCGCCACCAGACTACGAGCGAACGCGCGAGAGGCGTCGCGGCGCGTCTTGAATAGACTCGTCGCAAGACCGCAGGGGAGGTCCGTCGAGTGGAGCTCAAGCCCGGTGACGTCGCGCCCGCGTTCACGCTGCCCGACACGGACGGAAAGATGGTCTCGAGCACGGATTTCCCCGGGAAGCCCTTCGTCGTGTACTTCTATCCCAAGGACGACACGCCGGGGTGCACGACCGAGGCCTGCCAGTTCACCGACAACATCTCGCAGTTCGAGTTCCTTGGCGTTCCCGTGCTCGGGATCTCGCAGGACGACGCGGCGTCGCACCGGGCCTTCGCCGACAAATACCGGCTGCGCGTCCGTCTGCTGAGCGACCCGGACCGCAAGGTCCACGAGGCCTACGGCGCCTGGGGCGAGCGGCCCGGCCGCGGTATCGGCGTCATCCGCTCGACCTTCCTCGTCGGCACCGACGGGAAGATCCATCGTGCGTGGTACTTCGTGAAGCCCGACGGCCACGCGCTCGAGGTGCTCAGCGCGTTGAAGCCCGCCGCGTGAGCTAGGCCCTGCGCCGCAGGAACGCGACCGCGGCCGCGCCGAAGAGGTAGAAACCGGCGCCGATCGCGGCCGTCGTGTAGTCGGTCACCGGCTTGCCGCCTACGAACCACACGACGCTCACACCGAGGCCGTAGAGGCCGCCGACGAAGAGGAGCCACATCGCGACCGTCATGACGGCGCGGTCGATCACTGCTCGAGCGGCGGCCGCTGGTCCAGCCGAATGAGCCGCCAGGACTCGCCGTACGAGTAGCCTGCGTCCTTCCCGATCTGCTTCGCGAACCCGCGGATCAGCTGCTCGACGGTGGGGTCGTCGAACTGCGAACGGTGCGCGCGGACCGCGCGGAGCTTGGTCTCGAACACGTCGCTCACGTCCACCACGACGTCCCCGCGCTCGAAGGACTGGAGGAAGAGCGCCTTCGGTTTGTGCGGCTCGAGTCGCTCGTCCTTCCAGAGCTCGGGGAACATCTGGCGCGTCGACGCGTCCGGATTGATCGACCGGAGCACGACCTCGCCGGTCGCGATGTGATCCGGATGGTTCACGTAGAAGTCGCCGGCGTAGCGCGTTGTCGGGTCCATCGTGAGGATCGCGTCCGGGCGATGGACGCGGACCTGGCGGGCGACGTCCTTCCGCACCTCAAGCGTCGGGTAGAGGTAGCCGTCCTCATGACCCAGGAAGACCACGTCCTTCACGCCAAGGATCCGCGCGGCCTCGCGCTGCTCGGCGAGACGGACGTCGCGCAGCTTCTCGCGCGTCATGGTCTCGTCCTGCGATCCGGACGCGCCGTTGGTGACCATGCAGTAGGTCACCTCGACACCGGCTTTCGTCCACTTCGCGACCGTTCCTGCCATGCCGAACTCGGCGTCGTCGGGATGGGCGTACACGACGAGCTCGCGCTCGATCTCGAGCTGGTCGTAGAACTTCATGCTGCGGCGAAGAGCCGGGCGAGCAGCACGGCCCCGTCGACCAGGCGCGGCCCCGGCCGGCTGAAGAACGCATTGCCGTCGACCGGATGGACGCGACCCGCGCGCACCGCCGGGACCTCGTCCCACCCGGGGAGCCTTCGCAGGCGCTGGCCGTCGCTCGCCGCGCGCCGCTCGTCGAAGCCGCACGGCATGAGCACGAGCACGTCGGGCGACGCCGCGACGACCTCGGCCCACGCGATCTCGCGGGAGCGCTCGCCGGGCGATCCGAGCACGTCGGTGCCGCCGGCGATCTCGACCTGCTCCGGCACCCAATGGCCGCCGTTGAAGAGCGGGTCCAGCCATTCGAGGCAGGCGACCCGCGGGCGCGAGCGGCCGGCGCTGCGCGTCCGCACCGCCTCGAGGCGCGCGCGGAGTGACGCGACGAGCAGCTCGGCGGCGCGCGCGCGCCCGATCGCGTTGCCGACGCGCCTGACGTCCTCGAGCATGCCGTCGAGCGAGCTCGCGTCGAGGGGCACGACCGGTGCGCGCAGCGCTCTCGGCACCTGGTCAAGCGTGATCGCGCAGACCGCGCAGAGCGTCTGACCGAGGATGAGGTCGGGCCGTGCGTCGCGGAGCGCGCCCGCGTCGAGATGGAACGTGCTCTCGCGTCGCTCTGCGGCCGTCTTCACCGCGGCATCGATCTCGTGGCTCGTCGCATCCGGAGGGAGCGAGGTCCGCGTCACGCGCGGAAGGCGGCGGACCTGCGGCGGATGGTCGTCGTCGTGCGTCACCGCCACGAGATCGTCCGCGGCGCCGAGCGCACACGCGATCTCGGTCGCGGCGGGAACCAGAGAGACGAGTCGCATCAGGGCGCGCCGAGGATGTCGAGCTGCACGAAGCCATTCTCGCCGCGCCGCTCCCCTGGGCGCCACCGCAGGGGTCGGCCGAAGAGCGGACCGGCGAAAGCGAAGGAGTGGTATTCGCCGTTCTCGCCGCACGGATCGATGGGCAGGCCGGTCACCTCCGTGAGGAACCGCTCGTCGATCACCCGGCCGAGCCAGGCCGCGTCGAGCTTGGCCGTCTCGCAGCAGGTGATCACCGCGCGGCCCCCGCCCGCGACGAACTCGGCGAGCAGCGCCGCGGGACGCTCGCCCCACAGCGGCTCGACGTGCTCCAGGCCCGCGCCACACACGCGCTTCTCGTACCACGCGCGAACGTCGGCGAGATGGATGTCGCCGAAGACGACGCCGGCGAACCCCTCCGCCGCCAGGGCACCGAGCGCCGCGCGCAGGGCCAGGTCGAAGCCCTCCCAGGTCGTGCCGATCGGGCGAAGGTCCGCGCCGATCGCCGCGGCCTGTGCGCGAATGAGCTCGACGCGGGTGGCGTGGAAGCGGACGCGACCGGTGGCGGCGTCGTGGAAGCAGAGCAGCGTGTCGACCGAGAGCCCCCGGGCTCGCGCGCGCGTCACCGCGAGCGCGCTGTCCTTGCCGCCGGACCACATGGCGGCGTAGCGCTTCACGGGCGTGTCGGACCGCTCAGTCGGGCGCGCCGAGCACTCCGTCCGGGGAGGCCAGGACGTCCCAGGGATTCCCGGCGAGGTCGCTGATCCCTGCCGCCTCGCTGATGGTCGCCGGCAGCTGCAGCCCCGGGTTCGTTCCCGCCTGCACGATCGTCGGGCTGGCCTTCAGCACGATCGTGAGGACGCGATTGGGCGGGTAGGGCGTGCCGGCGAGCGCCTCGGTGGCGGTGTTCAGAGTGCAGGCGTTCGTGCCGCACACGATGTCAGCGAACGTCCCATCCGCGTCGACGCCCTGGATCCTCGCCCCGGGTGCGATCTTCATGTCCTTGCTGAAGGCGATCTTGATGACGTCCCCGGCGTCGAACGTGTTCGCCAGGCCCGCGACCGTCGTGACGCGCGCGTCGATCGAACGCGGGTCGGCGTTCGGACCGACCGGCGTCGGCGGCGTCTCGACCGTGATGAAGTTGCCGTACGCCCAGAGCGTCGCGTTCGTGACCGGGTTCGTCACGCCGACGCGATAGCAGTAGAACCCGCTCGAGATCTGTCGATCGAGGAACGCGACCGTGTCCTGGCCGCGCGGGATCTGGACGGTCCCGCGCGGGGCATACCCGCCGCCGCTCGACTCGCACGACGGGCCGATCGCCGTGACCGACGTGCCCCAGACCTGATACACGATGTCGTCGACGTTCGTCGGCGGCTCGGTGATCGTGATCTGGATGTCGTCCTGCACGTTCTCGTTGTCGTAATCGTCCACGTTGCCGACGACGGTGACGGCGGCGCGCCCGACGTCGTTCGTGATCGTGAAGCTCGACATCCCGGTGGGATCGGCGCTGTACGTCATGGTGATGCCGTCGCCCGTCGAGAGCAGCTGCTCGAACTGCGCGAGCGACAGGGTCATGTTCCCGAGCATGAACACGTCGTTGCCGTCGTAACGGAACGTCTTCGTGCCACCCGAGTCCACGAAATAGTGCTCGTCCAGATTCACGGCGCCGACCGCGATCGTGTACGAGGACGAGGTCGCGGGTGGCGGGATGAAGCGGACCGGCGCCCCGACGCCGACGATCTCGGTCGGGAAGTTCGTCGCGTTCAGGTCGAGGGCGTTGTTGTTGTTGGTGTCCTGGAAGAAGATGGGCCGCACGTTCGCGTTGCCGTTCGTCGACGTGACCGTGACGTCGATCGTCCCCGAGGGCGGGATGACGACACAGTCCACGTAGCTCGTCCCTTTCTGGATGCCGCCCACGGTCGCGAACGTCGCCGCAGTCGAAAGGTCGGCCTTGTCGTCGCCCACGACCTTGCCGCTCGCATCGGTCTCGGCGTCCCGGAACGAGCCGTTCACCGGGTACGTCGCGGCGTCGACGAACGCGAGATCGAGGCAGCCGGTGATCCCGTTCGCCTGCGCGGTGTACGACCGGGTCGTGTTGATGGCCTGCGTCAGCGCTGTCGTCGGCGAGACGAGGACACCGGTGAGATCGACGGCCCTTACGGTCACCTGCCAGAAGACGCCGAAGTCCTCCATCCAATTGGCTCCCTCGACGAGCGGACGGATGTAGAGGCGGTACGTCCCTGGCTGCTGCGGCGCCTGGATGGTGAACTGGAACCACGAGACCTGGTTCGGCCCGACGTAGTCGGCCGGTTGCGCCGCGACCCGGTTGTAGCGCGGCCAACCGGTCGCGGGCGAGCCGTTCGTCCCGTCGCCGCCGAGCGAGCTCGGCTGGTCCTGCCCCGGGAGCGGGGTCCACGTTCCGAGGAACGCCATCTCGCCGAGCCGGCCGCTCACCCAGCCGCGGGTGCCCGAGTTGTAGTAGGCGACGACCGCGGTCGACTTATCGCCGGGGCAGAGCGTCGGATAGCCGGACTGCCCGTACCACGAGGCGTGGAAGCCCGGGAGGCCGGACGGCACGGTCCCAGGAGGGGCGATTCCGGGGCCGACCGACGACACGCAGGCCTGCGCTCGCGATGTCCCGGAGGGCGCGACCTGCGCGGCCCGGCTCGGCCCGGCGGGCGCCGTCGCGGCGACGAGCGCCACGACGGCGAACGCTGTGAGGAGGCGGACGGCGACACGCACCCGCTCCATTGAAACGCATCGGGCGACCGGGGCGCCGGTGGCCTCCATAGACTCCCGGGACCGTGGGACTGGGGAAGCCCGACGACGGGCTGGCGGCGACGCCCCCGATGGGCTGGAACAGCTGGAATCGGTTCGGCACGAAGGTCGACGAGGCCCTGGTCCGCGAGACCGCCGAGGCGATCGTCGCAACCGGGATGCGCGAGGCCGGCTACCGCTACGTCGTCATTGACGACGGGTGGGAGGCCGGCGAGCGCGACGCCCATGGCGACCTCGTCGCCGACCCGGCGAAGTTCCCGCACGGGATCCGGGCCGTCGCCGATCACGTGCACGCGCTGGACCTGCGGTTCGGCATCTACACCGACGCCGGGACGAACACGTGTCAGGGACTTCCCGCGAGCCTCGGCTACGAGTTCCGTGACGCGCGACGGTTCGCCGAATGGGGCGTCGACTACGTGAAGGTCGACTGGTGCCATACGAACGGCCTCGGGCCGCGCGCGCTCTACGCGAAGTGGGCGCTGGCGATCGCGGCGGCCGAACGACCCATCGTGCTATCGATCTGCGAGTGGGGCCGCTCGCGTCCGTGGGAGTGGGCGCCGTCGGTCGGGCACCTGTGGCGCACCTGCTGGGACATCCAGGACACGTGGGCCTCCCTCACGGGCGTGCTCGACCGTCAGGCGGGCCTCTACAGCTACGCCGGGCCGAGCCACTGGAACGATCCGGACATGCTCGAGATCGGGAACGGCGGGATGACCGCGCTCGAGTACCGCACACACCTGGGGCTCTGGGCGATGCTCGCGGCGCCGCTCATGGCGGGGAATGACCTCCGCACGATGACCGACGAGACACGCGCGCTCCTCAGCGCGCCGGAGGTCCTCGCGATCGATCAGGATCCGCTCGGCCGTCAGGCGCGTCGCGTGCGTGCGAGCGACGGGGCCGAGGTATGGGTCCGCGACCTCGCCGGTGGCGCGCAGGCCGTCGCGTTGGCGAATCGCGACGACTGCGCGCGCGAGATCGCGGTCGAGTGGACGGACCTCGGGCTTCCGGCGGGGACGATCCGCGGCGTGCGCGACCTGTGGCTCCGTGAGGACGTGGGGCACCTCCGCGACGGCCATGCGATCTCGGTGCCGCCGCACGACACGGCGCTCCTGAGGATCGCTGCGCCGCTAGGCTAGCGGCGCCCCGTGAAGCTGGACGTCTTTCCTCACATCCTTCCACGTCCGTACTTCGATCGGATCATGAAGATCGCGTCCGGACCCGCGTCCTACATGCAGAAGCGCGTCGCCTCGATCCCCTGCATCTACGACCTCGACGAGCGCTTCCGCGTCATGGAGCGCTTCCCGGAGTACGTCCAAGTCCTCACCCTCGGCTCGCCGCCGGTCGAAGCCCTGGGCGAGGCGGCGCTCACGCGCGACCTCGCGCGCCTCGCGAACGACTCCATGGCCGAGCTCTGCCGCAGGCATCCCGACCGCTTCCTCGGCTTCGCGGCGGCGCTGCCGATGAACGATCCCGACGCATCGGTCGAGGAGACCGCGCGCGCGGTCCGCGACCTCGGCGCCCTCGGCGTGCAGATCTACACGAACGTGAACGGCGTGCCCCTCGACGATCCCCGCTACGCGCCGCTCTTCGCTCGCGTCGCGGAGCTCGATCGGACGATCTGGGTGCACCCGGCGCGGACCGCGAAGACGGCCGACTACCCGGGCGAGTCCGGTTCGCGCTACGAGCTGTGGTGGGCCTTCGGCTGGCCGTACGAGACCGCGGTCTTCATGGCGCGGCTCGTCTTCGCCGGGATCTTCGACCGCCATCCCAGTCTGCGGATGCTCACGCACCACGCGGGCGGCATGGTGCCGCACTTCGCCGGGCGCATCGGGCTCGGCCTCGATCAGCTCGGCGCACGCACCCCAGACGAGGACCTCGCGAAGGTCCGCGCGTCCCTCGCGAAGCGGCCCTACGACTACTTCCGCATGTTCTACGGCGACACGGCGCTCTTCGGCGCCGGCCACGCGGTCGCCTGCGCGATCGAGTTCTTCGGGGTCGACCACATCCTCTTCGGGACGGATATGCCTTTCGACCCCGAGAAGGGCCCGCAGTTCATCCGCGAGACGATCGCCGACCTCGACGCGCTCGAGGTCTCAGCCGCCGAGCGCGCCGCGCTCTACGAGGGGAACGCCCGCCGCCTGCTGCGCATCCAGCCCCGCTAAACGGGACCCCCGGACCTTCGTACTACCCGCGAAGGTGTGATACCGCGCTGACAGCGGTCCTCCCCCGGATGGGTACCCGGCGCGACGCCGGCGAGCCCACGCTTGCTCGCGGTGGGTGTGGTGGGACGCATCGCGGTGGCCGCGCTGTTCGGCATGGGCTTCCTTTCGATCGTCTTTTCCGTGGAAAGCCCGGCCTCGAGCTCCCGCTCCGCGCTGCTCGACGCGCTCGCCTCCCGCGTGAGCGTCGAGCGCGCCGGCGTGGTCTCCCGCGTGACCGTCGAGCGCGTCGTCGGCAGCGGCGACACCGTGCGCACGGACGCCTCAGGGAGCGCGCTCATCACCTACCCCGACGGCTCGACGGCGATGCTCGACCCGGAGTCGGAGCTCACGATCGAGCTCGTTCGTGCCGACGGCGGGGACGTGATCGTGCGGATGCAGCAGACCCTCGGTCGCGTGTGGTACGCGGTGAAGCGGACGGTGTCGTCGGGGAGCCGCTACGAGGTGCGCAGCTCGGCCATGGCGTCCGTCATCCGCGCGGGCTCAGGCTCGTACGTCGTCGTCTCGCCTGACGGCGTCACCACGATCGTCGCGACGGACGGCGATGTCGACACGACGGCGAACGGCGCCAGCGTCACCATCCCGGCCGGCTCGGGGACGACGGTGGCCGCGGGCTCGACACCCACGCCACCCCAGCCGGCCCCCGCGCCGCCTCGCGCGGGCACGCCGTCGCCGGCGGTCTCGGCGACCCCTGCTCCGACCCCGAGCCCGACGCCGAGCCCGGATCCGACGAGCAAGGAGGACTCGAAGTCGAATAGCTCCAGCTCGTCGAGGTCGAGCGCGCCGCAGGCCTCGACCGAGCCGAATGTCGAGCCGAGCGCGGCGCCGGTCACGAAGACGAGCGACAAGGTGAAGGCGTCGAGCGATCCGGTCGTCGCGCCGAGCGCCGAACCGATCACGAAGACGGACCCCGTGAAGAACACCGACCCGGTGAAGCAGAGCGACCCGCTGATCAAGCCCGATCCGGTCAAGGCCGATCCGGTCAAGCGCGACCCGCTCTCGAAGCCGGAGCCGAAGCACGAGCCCAAGCCGGTCTTCGAGCTTCCGACCCTCCCGACCCTCAGCGGCCGCTAGGGGAGGCGGTTGAACCAGAAGAGCGAGAGACCGCCCGCGATGATGGCGAGGATCGCCGCGGCGGCGGTGAAGAACGCGGTGATCTCCGTCTTCTCCTGACGGATCACGAGCTGCGTGGTGAGCGTCTCGTAGACCTTGCGCAGATCCGTCTCGGTCGACGCGTTGTAGTACTCACCCTCGGTGAGCTCGGCGATCTTCTTGAGCGTCACCTCATCGAGCGCGGTACGGATCTGGCGGCCCTGGATGCGGACGATCGCCCCCTGCGCGCTGCCCACGCCGATCGTGTAGATGCGCACGCCGCGGCTCGCTGCCTGGTCGACGACGGCGAGGGGGGGCGGGAACTGGTTGTTCTGGCCGTCGGTGAGGAGGACGATCGAGGCGGGCGCTTTCTGACCGCCTGGCAGCGGCGGCAGGGTCGGCCGCGGTGATGCGGCGTTCGGGTCCAGGTTCTGGAATGCGGCGCTCGGGAGATCGTCCTCGGCGCCCTCGAAGATCGCGTCGAGCGAGACGAGGATCGCGCGGCCGATCGCCGTGGCGCGCTGCGGCCGCAGGCGGTTGATCGCCGCGATGATGAGGTTCTTGTCCGTCGTCGGTGATTGCACGATCGATGCGTCGGTCGAGAACGAGACGATACCGATGCGCAGGTTCGCGTTCTGGCGCTCGACGAATGCGCGCGCGGCGGCCTTCGCGGCCTCGATCCGGTTCGGCTTCATGTCCTCGGCCAACATCGATCCGGAGACGTCGATCGTGAGGATGACGGTGCCCTCCTGGCTCGGCACGGTGACGACCGCGACGGGACGTGACATCGCGAGGACCATCACGCCGACCGCGACGAGGAACAGCACCGGGGGCACGTGCCGGCGCCAGCCCGGACCGCGGCCGAGGGCCTCGCGGACGAGCGAGACGTTGGCGTAGCGAAGCGCGTACCGATGCCGGCGGCGCTGCGCGAGGACGTAGAGGACCGCGAGCGCGGCGACCACGGCCAGCAGGCCGAGCGCCCACGGCCATTGGAAGCTCACGCGCTGGCCCTCGCGGCGACCGATCGCGCCGCACGCTGCTTACGCGCGTACGCGAAGCGCACGATCGAGCGAACGAGGTCCTCGTCGGTGCGCAGCACGAGGACATCGACGCCGGCCTTCGCGAACGCCTCGGCGAGATGCTGCTCGCGGCGGCGCGCGGCCGCGGTGAGGCGCGACCGGAAGCCACCGTCGTGTGTGTTCACCCAGAGCTGCTCGCCGGTCTCGCTGTCGGTGAGGATGAGCGGTCCGACGTCGGGAAGCTCGTTCTCGCGCGGGTCGACGAGCCGCACGGCGAGCGTCTCGTGGCGTCGCGCGAGCATCGTCAGCCGATCTTCCCACCCCTGGGAGCTGAAGAAGTCGGAGATCACGAACACCAGCGAGCGGCGCTTGAGCGCCCGCAGGCCGGCGTCGATGAGCTCGCTCAGGGAGGTGAGCGGCGCGCGCTCGAGGCGGGGCCGCCGCTCGAGCTCGTTGAGAAGGCGCAAGACCTGGATGCGGCCGCCGCGCGCCGGGACGACGCGCTCGACGTGCGCGCCATACATCGTGGCGCCCACGCGGTTCCCGTGTCGCGTGAGCAGCCGGGCGAGGATACCGGTGAAGTCGATGAGCAGGTCACGCTTGCGGCGGTCCGCGGTGCCGAAGTCGACCGACGGCGAGAGATCGAGGAGGAACTGCGCCGTGATCTCGCGGTCCTCGAGGAACTCGCGGACGTACGGCGCGTCGAGCCGCGCGGTGACGTTCCAGTCGATGTGCCGTACGTCGTCGCCGAACGCGTACTCGCGGATGTCCGCGAGGTCGAGGCCGTGACCCCGGAACACGGTCCGGTAGTCGCCCTGCAGCAGCCCGTCGAGGCGGCGCAGGACGGTCCACTCGAGCCGCGCGAGGCGGCGCTCAGGCGTGGAGGGCGACATGTTCCTGCAGCGGTTCGGTCGGCGTCGGGAGGCGCTCGAGGACCCGGCGGAGGATCGTATCCGCGTTCACGTCGTCGGAGAGCGCCTCAAAGCTCAGCACGAGGCGGTGGCGGATCACGTCCAGGACGAGGTCCTGGATGTCCTGGCCGGAGACGTAGCCCCGCCCGCGGAGGAACGCGAGAGCGCGCGCGGTGAGGATGAGGTTGATCGAGGCGCGCGGGCTCGCCCCGTAGCTCACGTACTTCGCCAGGTCCTTGAGTCCGTAGTCGGCCGGCTGGCGCGTCGCGGAGACGATGCGCACGACGTACTCCATGAGCCGCGGATCGACGAAGACGTCGTCGACCTCGCGCTGAAGCTCGAGAAGCCGCTCGGTGGTCATCACCGGGACGACCGTCGCGTGGCGCCCGGTGACCCGCTCGACGACGACGAACTCGTCCATCTCGCCGGGATACCCGACGAGGACCTTCATCATGAAACGGTCGACCTGCGCCTCGGGCAGCGCGTACACGCCCTCGGTCTCGATCGGGTTCTGCGTCGCCATGACGAGGAACGGGTCCGGCACCTTGTGCGTCTCCCGGCCGATCGTGACCTGCCGCTCCTGCATGACCTCGAGGAGCGCGCTCTGCACTTTGGCCGGCGCGCGGTTGATCTCGTCCGCCAGCAGGAGGTTGGTGAACACCGGCCCGAGCGAAGTCTGGAAGTCGCCGGTCCGCTGGTTGTAGATGCGGGTGCCCACAAGGTCGGCGGGCACGAGGTCCGGCGTGAACTGGATCCGCTTGAAGTCGCCGGTGATCGCTTGCGCGACCGTCTTCACGCTGAGCGTCTTCGCGAGCCCGGGCACGCCCTCGACGAGCAGGTGCCCGCGCGCCAAGAGCGCGACGAGGATGCGCTCCAGCAAATGGTCCTGCCCGACGATGACCTTCTTGATCTCGAAGAGAAGCCGGGCCATGTCGCCCGGGAGCGTCTCTGTGTCCTTCATCCTTTCGTACCCTCCCGCTAATCCACCGGGATGCCGAGCGCGCCGCCCGCGGCATCGATCGTGATCGCGAAGCCGAGGCCGCTGAAGACAGGGAACCCGGTCGGGTTCGCGATCGCGGTGACGATACCGATGACGTCGCCGTTGCGGTTGAAGAGCGGCCCGCCCGAGTTCCCGGGGTTCGCGGCCGCGTCGAACTGGATGAGACCGGTCAGCGGCTTCGCATAGCCGGGCACCTGGAGCGACCGGTTCAGTCCGCTGATGACGCCCGTCGAGAGCGAGCGAGTCATGCCAAAGGGGCTGCCCACGACGAGCGCGTCGTCGCCGATCCGGACTTTCGAGCCGTCCCCGAGCACGGCCGGGACGACGGTCTGCGGCGGCTCGAGCGCGCGCAGGACGGCGATGTCGTTGTCCGCGAGCACCGCGATGACCACGGCCTTCGACTCCTTCCCGTCCGAGAAGATGACGCTCACGTCCTTCGCCGCGCCCACGACGTGCAGCGCCGTGATGATGTCGGCGGCCTCGTCGATGATCACGCCGGCGCCGGCCGAGGGCTGCACCGAACCGTCGTACCGCGTGATCTTCACCTGCACCACGGTCGGCGCCACCTTCTCGTACAACGCCGCGATCGTGGGCGGCGGTCCTGGGCTCGGCTCGATGACGGGTGGAGCTTTCGGTATCGGCGCGAGGGCGATCGGCACGAGGACGGCGGCCGCCGCGAGGGTCGTCACGAGAAGGAGGGCGTGGCGGCGCACCGCACCGACGCGGACCGGCCGCACCGTCGTGTCTGGTGTGGCCTCCGGCTCGTCGGGACGGGCCCGGAGGAACGAGCCGTACGGCCTATCCGCTCTGCTGGGCACGACCTCTTCGGAGTGTAGGGAGGGGATCGGCCCGTCGGATATGAGTTCGATAAGGGCCGAGTCGCTTTTCGCCTCATAGAACCGATGTTCTAACCGGATTCGCCCGCACGATGCGTGCGGAAGATCGCTTCACCGCACTCAGATGGCGAGCTGGAGTTGCTGTACGTCAGCAGGGTCCTGATGGACTCTGCGCGGCGGCCTCTCGCGGAACGAGTATCGGGACCGAACCACAGCAACGCGTCTGTCGAGCTCGCGCTGGTATTCGCGCGTCGGCTGTTTGCTTCCCCCATAGAGAGCGGTATGCATCGGGACGAGGACGGGAAAGTCCGTCGCTAAGAAATCGAAGTAGTAGTCACGGATCTCCGAGTCAATCTTCAGCGGACGGTGGCGGAAAGCCGTCGCTCCGGCCTCGCTCGCGGCGCGGGCGGCGCGGTCGATGGACTCCACGCTGTCGCTGATGCCCGGAAGGAGCGGCGCGCACAACACGGCCGCGTCGAGACCCGCCTCCCGGAGCATTTTCAGCGCGCGTAGGCGTTGCCGCGGCGACGGAGCACCGGGTTCAGCTTTGCGCCAGACGTCGTCGTCGACGCAGGGCACACTGAAGTACACCGTCAGGTCGGTCCTCGCGTCGAGCGCTTGCAGGACGTCGATATCCCGAACGATCAGCGTGCCCTTCGTGACGATGCTGGTCGGCATGGGATAGCGGACGAGCGCCTCGAGACACCCACGCGCCAATCGGTATTTCGCCTCGATCGGCTGGTACGGATCGGTCGCCGTTCCGATCGCGAGCGAGCCCTCGGGATGCCGCCGGACTTCTGACCAGAAGCGCTCGACAAAGTTCGCTCGTATCTCGATGCTGCGATCGAACCCGGGACCAACATCGCGCCCGCGAAAACGTGCGTTGTAGGCCCGGCTGTAACAAAATCGGCACGCGTGAACGCATCCGACATAGGGATTGAGGCTCCAGTCGAACGGCATGCCGTGAACCCGATTGAGTGCGCTCTTCGCTTCGATTTCGCGGTAGCTGATTTCACTCACGCCGGTGCTCCCTCGCCCCGAAGCCGAGACGCTCCGCGACTTCCTGCCACGTCGCTATTTGGGTTCGCGTGTCGCTGGCATCAGTTCTCGATCGCGCGCAGATCGCTGCCCGCTTTCCGCCGCCCCTGACATCGCAGCATGATAGAACAGATGTTCTAGAAGGTCGCGAGCGCAGACCCAACGTCGGTTCTTAGCCCGGACCCGTCCTAGTTGGAATAGTTGGCGAGGACCGCTTCGGGCTCCACGTCGGCAGCCTCGACGCGTTTCGGCTCCGCCTGCTCTCGCAGCTCTTCGGCGCGCAGCCTCTCGGCCGCTTCGTGGATCTCACGCTGCAGCGCCACGACCACACCCGTGCTTAGTCCGGCGATGGCGAGCAACGAGAGCCACCAGGGAGCGCGCGTCCCCAAGACGCGGTCGAGGGAGATCGCGCCGGGCCCGGCGAGGACCAGCGCACCGGCGATCGCGAGGTTCGTGGCGGGAAGCTCGGCACCGCCCTCGGTGACCCAGATCGGCTTGCCCCAGTGCACCTTGCGCCAGGCGACGATCATCGGCGCCATCGTCGTGAGCGGGCCGAGCGGCGAGAGAAGACCGAGCGCCGTGAGCGCGCCGCCGGTCATCTCCGCGGAGCCTCCGATCCGCGCCCACAGGGGACCCGGGCGCAGACCGACCTTCTCGAAGCGCTGTCCGGTCCCGTACGGACCGTGGCCGCCGAACATGCCGTAGACCTTTTGCGAACCGTGGCCGACGAGCAGGCCACCCATGACAAGCCGAAGCAACAAGAGACCGAGCGACGTCATCTGTCGCACCTCCAGGCCATGGCGGTCGAGCGAGCAGAAATGACGCCAGCGCGGTGCCGATCGAAGTCGTGATCGGCCAGAAGCTCGTCCAGTGCGCGGTGCAGCTGCCTGCGCGCTGCCGCGCTCGCCGTTACGCGGGCGACACGTTCGGCGAGCGTTTCCAGAAAGCAACGGTGATCGGTCCGGACCTCCGCGCCCGGCCGCACGGCGGGGCATCGAGCGTGCGACTGCGTGCCAGAAGATGGCAGCGCGTGTGCATGGACGTCGCCCATGAGCTGGATCGATCAGCTGATGCGGCATCTCGAGCAGGTCACCTGCACCGGCTGCGGTGAGTACTTCCGCAGCGGTGACCTCGCGGCCGTCGTCAGCGAGCCCATGCGTCTCATCGTCCGGCTGCGCTGTCGCTCTTGCGGTCAGGACGGGATCGCGATCCTCGACTTCGGCGCGGGCGGTATCGCTCCGGCGCCGATCACCGCCGACGACGTCCTCGACGCGCACGACCTCCTCGCGCACGCCGACCACCCGCCGGTCGAGCTCTTCCCCGCCCTCAGCGTCTAGCGCGCGCTCACGCGGCGCGCTTGGCCTTTCGCGAGGCCCGTCGTTCGCTTCGCTCCAGCAACGCAAGGACCGCACGCTCGTCGCGAGAGAGGCCACCGTGCGGGACGTCACCGGTACGCTTCGAGCCGAGCGCCCGCGGGAGCGTGCCCGTCAGGTACGCCTCGACCACCGCCGGATGTACGTAGCAGCGGCGGCAGATCGCGCGAGTGTTCCCGAGGCGCGCCGCCACCTCGTCGATCGCCGCGACAAGCTCGCCCTGCGCGCGCCGCTCGTTCTTGTGCGCCGGTCGCGACGCGAGGGCGCGCGCCGCATGAACGGTTCCGGCCCAGGTGCGGAGCTCCTTCGCGGTGAGATCCTCGCCCGAGATCTCTCGCAGGTACGCGTTCACGTCGTCGGAGCCGAGCGGATGCGTCGCCCCTTCGTCGTCGAGGTACTGGAAGAGCTCCTGACCGGGAAGCTCCTCGAGCTTCGCGACGATCCGCGCGAGCCGGCCGTCGCGCAGCCGGACCTCGTGCTCCTTCCCGCTCTTGCCGCGGAAACGAAAGACGATCCGCGTCCCGCTGACGTCGACGTGGCGATTCCGCAGCGTCGTCAGGCCGAACGATCGGTTCGCGCGCGCGTATTCCTCGTTGCCGACGCGGATCGCGGTCTCCTCCAGGAGGCGTACGACCGCCGCGAGCACCTTTTCGCGCGGTACGCCCTGGCGAGCAAGGTCGCGCTGTACGCGCCCGCGTATCCGAGTGAGCAGCTTCGCCAGAGGGACGAGGCGGCCGTACTTCGTCTCGTCCCGCACGGCGCGCCAGCGCTCGTGATAGCGGTACTGCTTGCGGCCCCTTGCGTCCCGCCCGGTCGCCTGCAGATGACCGAGCGGGTCCGGCGAGATCCAGACGTCCGTCCACGCGGGCGGTATCGCCAGTCGCTCTATGCGGCGCCTCTCCGCGCGGTCACGGATCGCGCGTCCGCCCCGATCGACGAAGGTGAAGTCGCGACCCTGTCGCTTCCGACGGATCCCCGGCCGGTCATCGCTCGTGTAGCGCAGTCCCGCGAGCTCAGCGGCCTCGAGCGGATCGGACGCGAGCGCGGTCGCCATGCCGGCGGTCAACGCAAGCGCGGGACCAATGCTCGCTCGCTCGCTCTACCGATCGGCGCGCACACACCCGAGCGCTCACATCCCGATTCTCAAAGCCGAGGGCCCGCGCGATGCCGCGAGCTCGAAGTCAGCGCAAAGCTCTCCGACGACCTGGACTTACCTGACCCTCTGGAGGCACCGAGCGAGCTGATCTCGCGGGACTGACCGTGTCGGCGGACGCGGCGGCTGCGGCGGTCACGCGTCCGCTGGGCCGCAGCAGTCCACGGCCGGCTTCCAGACGGATCCGCTGGCGGAGCTCATCGATCGACGCGGACGCGATCGCCTGCCACACATGACCAGAGGCGCGTACGTCGCGCGGGCAGTACGCCCACTTGCCGTCATAGACCGTGAGCTGGTCCGCGTTGCCATCCCCCGAGGCATGATCGGTCGCCCGGCATTCAAAGGCGATCAACCCGCTCGAGAACGCACCCACCCACGTCAGGTATAGCGGATGACGTCAAGCCTGTGCGTGCCCTTGCCGGGCGAGGCTGGCAGCGAACGGATGACAGGCTGTAATCCCGAGAGTCGTGGACGGTCGCATGCATCTCACCCACGCCGATGGCGGCGGACGCGATCACGAACGCGGACATCGCCGAGCTCCTCGCGCGCGAGTCAGAGCGCACCGAGGGGCGTGCCGCCAAGGCGCTACGGCGCGCGTCGCGGGCTGCCCTCATGTGGCCGGAGGAGGCCGGCCGCCTGCGCGACGCCGACCGACCCTTCACCGAGCTCCGCGCGGTGGGCCCCTTCACCGCGCGCTTCCTCTCGACCTGGCTGCGCGAGGGGACCAGCGTGCGCGAGCGTCCGCCGCTGCGGGACGGGTTCCTCAGCTACGCGCAGGCACGCGAGGTCGTTGCGAGCCACGCCGATTGGCGGACCGGACTCGAGGGCGACCTGCAGATGCACACCGACGAGACCGACGGCGCCGCGAGTGTGGAGGACATGGTCGCGGCGGCCCGCGCGCTCGGCCATCACTACGTCGCGATCACGGACCACAGCAAGACGCTGCGCATCACGAACGGAATGGACGAGACCCGACTGGCGGCCCAGGGCGAGCGGATCGACGCCCTCAACGCCACGGGCATGCCGACCTGGGCCCTCCGAGCGATCGAGATGGACCTCACGCCGGAAGGCGCCGGCGACATGGATCCGTCCGCGCTCGCGCGGCTCGACCTCGTGCTCGGCGCGTTCCATTCCAAGCTCCGTCTCCGGGAGGATCAGACGGAGCGCTATCTCACGGCGCTCGCCAACCCCGACGTTCACGTGCTCGCGCATCCGCGCGGCCGCATCTACAACTTCCGGGCGGGCCTCAGCGCGGACTGGGAGCGCGTCGCCCGCCGCGCCGCGGAGACCGGGACGGCGCTCGAGATCGATGCTTACCCGGACCGTCAGGATCTCGACGTCGACCGGCTCCGGGTCGTCGCCGAGTCGGGTGGCTGGGTCTCCATCGGCACGGACGCCCATACGCCGAGCGAGCTCGTTTTCTTCGAGATCGGGATCGCGGCCGCCATCCTCGCGGGGCTGCCGCGCGAGCGCATCCTGAATTACCTTCCGCTCAGGCAGCTGCGCGAGTGGGCTGGTCGTATTCGTGCACGGAGGCACGGCGATCCAGCGAAAAGGAGCGTGGCCATGGCGGGCAAGCGCGAGACGATCGACACGACCCCGGGCAAGCAGGGCGGGTCCCGTTACGTCCGGCGCGACAGCGGCGGCCGGTTCAGCACGGACCAGGTGCGGGCGGGACGGTCCGTCGCCCAGGACCGCCGCGTCAAGGCGAAGAACAAGGCGCCGAAGGGGATGAAGGACCGCGGCGACTAAGTCGCGCGATCTCAAGGAGTACGAGCGCAAGCGCGACTTCGCGGCGACGCCGGAGCCGCGGGCCAAAGGCGGGAAACGCCGGGGGTCCGAGGGGGCAACGCCCCCTCGACTCTTCGTCGTCCAGAAGCACCGCGCTAGCCAGCTGCACTACGACTTCCGCCTGGAAGCCGGCGGCGTCCTCGTCTCCTGGGCGGTCCCGAAGGGCCCGTCGCTCGACCCCCGAGACAAGCGGCTCGCGATGGCGGTCGAGGACCACCCGCTCGACTACGCGCGCTTCGAGGGCGTGATCCCGGAGGGCGAGTACGGTGGCGGCACCGTCATGGTCTGGGACATCGGCACGTACACGCTGGAGGACGACGAGAGCTTCGAGGCCGCGCTCCGCCGCGGTCGGATCGTGTTCACGCTCGAGGGCAAGAAGCTGAAGGGCGCGTGGACGCTCATCCGCACGAGTGGGCGCAAGTGGCTGCTCACGAAGCGCCGCGACCGCTCTGCCTCGACCACGCGGATCGCGGAGGCCAAGCCGCGCTCGGTGCTGACCCGCCGCCTGCTCGCGGGGATCGCGCGCGACGAGGGCGGCGACGTCGCGAAGGCCGCGACCGGCGATCCCGGCGGCGGGTGAACGTCCCGCCGAGACCGATGCTCGCGACGCTGTCGCCCGAGGTGGTCACCGGTCCGGAGTGGGTCTTCGAGGAGAAGTACGACGGCATCCGCGCGATCGCGACCCGCCAGGCAGGCGCCATCCGGCTCTGGTCGCGCATGCTCCAGGACCTCACGGCCGGGTTTCCCGAGATCGTGGCCGCGGTCCGTGCGCTCCCGGACGGCGACCTCGCCGTCGACGGCGAGCTGGTCTCGCTGGACGAGCACGGCGTCTCGCGATTCCAGCTGCTCCAGCGCCGCGGGGCCAAGGGCGCGACGGCGCCGCGGTACGCCGTCTTCGACATCCTCGAGCTGGACGGGCGCTCGCTGCGCTCCAGGCCACTCGCGGAGCGCCGGACCGCGCTCGAGAAGCTCCTCGCGCGCACGACCGGGCCGATCTTCCTCTCGCGACGGCTGCCGCGCGACGGCGAAAAGGCGGACGCGATCGCGCGCGAGAAGGGCTGGGAGGGGATCATCGCGAAGGACGAGCGATCGATCTACGAGGCGAACACGCGCTCGCGCTCGTGGCGAAAGGTCAAGGTTCGCAAGGAGTCCGAGTTCGTGATCGGCGGCTACACAGCGCCGGCCGGGAGCCGCGAGCAGTTCGGCGCGCTCCTCGTCGGCCTCTATCAGGGTCGCGACCTCCGGTTCGTCGGCAAGGTCGGCACCGGCTACACCCGCGAGACGCTGGCGTCGCTTGGCGCGCGGCTCGCGCGCTTGCGCACGCCGCGCTGTCCATTCACGCCGCCGCCCCGGATCGGCGGTGCCACCTGGGTGCGGCCGAAGCTCGTCGCCCAGATCGCGTACGCGGAGTGGACCGCGGGCGACAAGCTCCGCCAGCCGGCGTTCCTCGGCCTGCGCACCGACAAGGATCCGACCGAATGCACCTGGAGCTCGCGTGAGATTTGACGAGAGTCGCGGGTCCTGTCCCGGTTGAAAGACCCACTGCGCCGTGCCAGCCGCGATCCCCGTGTCGCCGGCGTGCTCGTCAGCAATCCGACGAAGGTGTGGTGGCCCGACGACGGGATCACGAAGCTCGACATGGCGCGGTTCTACGACGGCCTCTGGACGAAGCTGCGTCCATGGCTTCGCGATCGCCCGCTGACCGCGGAGCGCTGCCCCGACGGCATGCTCGGGAGCTGCTTCTACCAGAAGGACTTCGCGCTCGACGGCCCGCCGGCCGGGACGCCGCGCTTGCGCCTCCGTGCGGCGAGCACCGGCAAAGACGTGCACTACCTCGTGGGCGGGTCGCGCGCGACGCTCGCCGCGATGGTGAACCTCGGGTGCATCGCCATACACGTCATGAGCACCCGTGCCTCGAACATGCGCGACGCGGACTGGCTCGCCTTTGACCTCGATCCGTCGAGCGGCGAGTTCGCCGACGCGGCGCGAGCCGGTCTCGCCCTGCGCCCGCTCCTCGACGACGCCCGCCTCACGTCCTTCCCGAAGACGTCGGGGAGCCGCGGCCTCCATGTCTTCGTGCCGCTCCGGGCCGGGCAGTCGCTCGACGAGGCACGCCGCGTCGCGGTCGCGATCGGCGAGGAGCTGGCCCGCCGCGAGCCGAAGCTCGTCACGGTCGCGCACCGCAAGTCCGCCCGCGGCGGACGCGTGTTCGCCGACGCGTTTCGCAACGGCTACGGGCAGACGATCGTGCCGCCGTACTCGGTCCGCCGGCGGCCGCATGCGGTGGTCTCGACGCCGCTCGCCTGGGACGAGGTCTCCCCGCGACTCGATCCGTCGCGCTTCACGATCCGCACGCTCGACCGCCGGCTCGCGAAGGCCGACCCGTGGGCCGCGTTCTGGCGCACACGCCAATCGCTCCGGAACGTCGCGATGTGAGAGCCGCGTCGGCGGCGACCCCGTCGAGCGGCCCGCCGTCACGGGTCGCGACATCATGATGAGGGGCGAACCGACCCGGTGGTATCGCTTCGATGGAGCGAACGGCTATCCGGAGTGGCCGCCGGATGACAGCGTCGATCTCGAGATCACGGCGCTGGCCGACGGCTCGGCGTTCCGGATCCGCGTGCCCGGCGTCCCGATCGTCAGGATGGGCTAGCCAGGACCGGCGCGGTCACCGCCACCGCCTGGCGACCCGACACGTCGGACGCACGACCCACCGAACGTCGCCGCGGGCACGTCGAGGGCGGAACACCCACGGCACGCTCGCGTCCGTGGGGCACCTGAATCGGATGGGACTGCGGCAGCGGATCGCTCGCGCCGCGATCCGCGCGCTCTTTCGGATCCTCTTCCGGCCGCGGCTCGTGGGCGCGCCACCCCGAGATGGGCCGTACCTCATGGTCGCGAACCATCAGGGCTGGGCGGACGGCTTCCTCCTGTCCGCGTTCCTTCCCGCCGAGCCGCGCGTCGTCTTCCTGGGCGACCGCGACGGGACGATGGGCATCTGGTGGCATCGTGCGATCCTCCGCACGATCGGGCTCGTCATCCCGATCGACCGGACGACGCGCTCGGACCGCAGCGCGATCGACGCCGCGCTCGCCTCTCTCGCCGAGGGCTGCGCACTCGTCGTCTTCGCGGAAGGGCAGGTCTCGCACGCCGAAAACGCGCTCGTGCCGTTCCGGCGCGGCGTGGGTTACCTCGCGCTGCGCGCCGGTGTTCCGGTCGTCCCGGTCTGGCTCTCGGGAACGGCGGAGCTCTACCTTGGACGCGAGCTCGCCGTGACCGTGGGCCAGCCACGCGAGGTCGTTGGGAAGCCGACGAAGGAGGCGACGCTCGCCGTCGCGCGAACGCTCCACGCCGACGTGGCCGCGCTCGCGCCGCGAGAGGGCCCACGCGCGCCCGCGCGCAAGCGCTGGGTCTGGCTCACGAACCTCTTCTAGGGACGCACCTCGCGGAGCAGGAGCGCCTCGTCGATGACGCGGACGTTGCGCCGTTCGACGTCGATGAGCCCGCGCTTCTCGAAGTCGGCGAGGAGCTTGTTCACCGTCATGCGCGTCGACCCGATCGCGGCCGCGAGGTCGTCCTGCGTGAGGGGGAGCGGGAGGCCCGTCTTCGCGATCTCGAGCAGGTATTTCGCGAGGCGGCTCGTCACGTCGAGGAAGGCGAGGTCTTCGGCCTTCACCTCGAGCGTGCGGATGGTCCGGCTGAGCCGCTCGAACATGAACCGGCTCGCTTCCGGATTGCGCCGGAGCACCCGAAGCGCGCCGTCGCGCTCGATCTGCAGAGCGGTCGTGGGGATGATGGCCATCGCCGTCCCGTCGCGTGGCGCCTTCTCGAAGAGCGCGAGCTCGCCGAAGAACTCGCCGCGGCGCATGATCGAGACAAGGAGCTCGTGGCCCTGCTCGTCGAGGAGCAGCACCTTCACCAACCCCTCGAACACGACGTACGCGTGCTCGGCGGGGTCGCCCTGGTGGTAGACGACTTCGTCCTGCTTGAACTTGCGGACGGCCATGTGCGAGACGAGCTCGAGCCGGTCAGGCTCGGGCAGCAGGTCTATGGGCAGGACGTCGCCGAGGGTGGCCGCCATCCGCCGGAGCTCTTCGAGCTGCACGCGCGAAGTCTGCTGGACCGTGTCAAACGGCCCGGCGCGCCATACTCGCCCACCGTGGACGGGGTCTGGGAGGCGGTCCGCACGCGCACCGACTACGCCGCGTTGGTGCCGCGCCCGCGGACGGACATCGAGCGCGCGGACCTTCGCAAGCGCGACGGCACGCCGTACACGGTGCTGAAGAATCCCGCCGGCGACTCGGGCGCCGGCACCTACGTCCGTCTCGAAGGCCCCGACGTCGAGCTCTACGAGCTCATGGACGGTAGGCGCACGACGTCGGAGATCATCGTCGCGTACCTCGAGCGAAAGGGCGTGTTCGCGCTCGACCGTCTCGCGCGTCTCACCGCCGCCCTCGGGGTGAACGGCTTCTTCGGGGAGCAGCGGCTCGACGCGTACCGCCGTCCGCGCATCCGGCGCGCGCGGCGCGATCCGATCGTCCGCATGTCGGGGTGGCTACGGCGCCTCGTCGTCTGGAACATCGCCACGTGGAACAACGCGGAAGGCTTCGTCGACGTGCTCTACCGCGCCGGCGGCGGGCTCGCGTTCACGCGCGCCGGCGCGACGGTCGTGCTCGCGTTCTCCCTCTTCGGCCTCGGGGTGTGGCTGCGCGAGTTCACCTCGCCGCGCCATCAGCTGTTCACGGTCGAGGGCAGCTTCCTGCTCGGCCTCCTCGCCCTGATCCTCCTGCAGGTGCTCGCGATCACGGTCCACGAGGCCGGGCACGCGCTCGCGATCCGCCACTACGGCCGACGGGTGCGTCAGCTCGGCGTCGCGCTCTACTACCTCTTCCCCTGCGTCTATGTCGACTCGACCGACATGACGCTCGCCTCACGCCGCCAGCGCGTCGTCGTGTCGCTCGCCGGTCCGCTCGCCGGCGTCGCCGTCGCGGGCGCCTGCGCGCTCGTCGCCGCGGCACAGCCCGAGACCCTCCTCGGCGCGATCGCGTTCAAGGCGGCGACGCTGCTCGTCTTCCAGTTCGTGATCAACCTGCTTCCGATCCTCGAGCTCGACGGCTATCACGTCCTCGTCGACGCGCTCGACGTCCCGCTCCTGCGACAGCGCGCGCTCGGGTTCGTCCGAGGCGGTCTCACGCGAAAGCTGCGGCGCCGCGAGCGCTGGTCGCGCGCCGAGCTCGGGCTCGCGCTGTATGGCGTCCTTGCGATCGCGGTCTCGCTCGTCACGCTCGGTTTCTCCTTGTGGATCTGGGAGTCGCGGCTACAGGTCGCCGCGCGAGAGCTCCTCCGCGGGGGCGTCTTCGGTGTCGCTGTCCTCGCGCTCCTGGTCGTGGTCTTCGTCGGCCCGCTGCTCCTTGCTCTCGTCGCGCGGCTCGTCGGACTGGGGCGCACCGCCATGCGGACCGTCGCGGCACGGCGCCGGCAGGCGCACGAGAACGTCATCGCCGAGCGCGTCGCGCTCCTCGATCGGATCCGCTTTCTTCGCGGCCTGCCGCGCCCCGCGCTCGCCGCGATCGCCGATCACCTCGTCGAGGAGCGGTTCGCCGCGGGCGACATCGTCGTGACCTACGGCGAGCCGGGCGACCGCTTTTACCTCGTGCGGTCGGGGCGCCTCGAGGTGCTGCTCGCCGACGGCGAGCCGAAGGGCGCGATGATCGTCCCCGGCGAGGGCTTCGGGGAGCTTGCGCTCCTCGACCGCGTGCCGCGGTCCGCGACGGTGCGCGCCACGGAGCCGACCGAGCTCTGGTCCCTCGACCGAGGCCACTTCCATCGCTGGGTCGCCGAGCGCTACGAGGTCGCCGGGCGCATCCGCGCGTCGGTCGACGAGCGTGACACGCTCGCCCGCCTTCCCTTCTTCCGCGGGCTCGACGCGATGGAGCTCACGCGCATCGCGGCGCGGATGCGGACCGAGCGGGTGAGTGCGGGCGACGCCGTCTTCGCCGAGGGCGAGCGCGCCGACCGCTACTTCGTCATCCGCTCGGGCGAGGCGGAGATCCGCTCGGCGGACGGCGGCAGCCGGCGCATCGGGCCCGGGGAGGGCTTCGGCGAGATGGGCCTTCTCTACGGGCGGCCGCGGGGCGCGACCGTGGTCGCCGCCACCGACCTCGTCCTCTCCGCGATCGACCGCGCCGATTTCGGCGCGCTCGTGCGAGCGTCGGGTGAGACGGTGGGTGAGTTTCGGGCCAGGACGGCGCATTATCTCGGGGCCGGCCTGGCCGGGGCGGTCGGGGGAGGCTAGGGGGGTTGGACTGCTGGACGTGCGAGCGGACGGCGCTCGGGGCGTGTCGCTTCTGCGGTCGGGGCGTGTGCCGCGACCACGCGAAGCTCCACCCGTTCATCGTGGATGTGTTCCGCGGCCAGCGGCACCAGACGCTGCGCGCGCTCGTCGTCGACGATGCCCTCCACTGCGGGGTCTGCCGGCCGCGAGGCGATCCGATCGAGCTGCCCGAGCTCGAGTGAAGCGGAGAGGAGTGGGAAGGGGGCGCCAGGACTGTTAACCAGTTGACGGTGCGCGGGTGTCCGATTTGGCCGTGCGACGGGCCAAGCCGGAGGAATGTGGCGACGAACCACCGACCAGAAGTGGCGAAGGAGGGACTGGATGTCCAGGATCAACGACGTCGTGCAACGCGCGATCAGTGACGCGGCATTCCGCAGCCAGCTACGGTCCGACCCGGCGAAGGCGCTTCGCGGCTTCAGCCTGAGCCCCGAGGAGACCCGGGCGCTCACGAGCGGCGACTCCGCGAGGCTCGTCGCCCTGGGTGTCGACCAGCGGATGTCGAAGATGTTCACGGCCGGCCCCGACGCGAGCACGCACAGCATGGTGAGCACGGCCCAGTCCGACACGTCGCCCGCGGTCCACACGGCGCTGACCTCGACCGGCGGCGCGGCGGCGGGCGTGAACGTCAGCAACCCGTACGAGGGTGAGTTCATCATCGTGCCGGACACGGCGGACGCCCATGCGGCGCTTCAGCCGAGCCTGTCCCGAACGGGCGGTGAGGATCTCCTCGTGGGAGTCGGCGACGACAGCGCGAGCACTTTCCTCCCGGGCGAGCCGCACGACGCGACCGACAGCCTGCCGGTCCTCGGCGACACCTCCAACGCGGCGATCGTCTCGCCGGCCCCGTTGGACGCGGACGCCGTCCCGGACTTCCACTCCGCCGGCGAGACGCACTACGGCGGCGACGCGACGGATCCCGGCACTCCCGACGCGAACGAGATCACGCCCTAAAAGCCCACGACGAAGCTCCGAACAGCCTCCCGATTCCGGGAGGCTGTTCCTTTTCCGGCAGGCTGTTCCCTTTCCGGTCGGAACGGCGCACTATCGGGGTGTCGCGAACGAAGAAGGGGAGGCAGGAAGGGCCGGGACTGTTGCCCAGTTGACGAAAGATGCGTGACGAGTTTGCTCGAGCGGGTGCGCTGACCGGCGCAGGCTGCCGAGGACACCACTTCTGAGTGGCGGAAGGAGAGTGCGAATGACGAAGCTCAACGACGTCGTGCAGCGCGCGATCAGCGACGCGGCGTTCCGCAGCCAGCTTCGGAGCGACCCGGCAAAGGCGCTCCGCGGCTTCAGCCTCAGCCCGGAGGAGACGCGGGCCCTGACGAGCGGCGATCCGGCCAAGCTCGTCGCGCTCGGCATCGACCAGCGGATGTCGAAGGTCTTCGTCACGGGCGGCGCGACCGGCACACCGTTCGAAGCGAACCAGACGGGCGATGTCGGTATCTCGCACGCGGCCCTCACCTCGACGGGCGGCAGGCTCGCCGGCGGTCAGACCGTCAACATCGGCGACCCGGACGCGATCCTCATCAGCGGCCGGGACGAGCGTGACGCGCTCGCCGCGCCGCACTACCGGGGCGACCCGGACTACATCGCCTCGAGTGGCGACGAGAGCGCGCACGCGGCGCTCCAGCCGAACCGGATCGGCGGCGACCCCGACTTCGTCGCGCCGACGAGCGGGCAGGTCGACTCCGGCGCGACGATCGACCCGGGCTCGGTCGACAGCGCATCGCTCCAGACCGGCGAGAACCAGGTCGACACCGGCGCCCAGGTCGACAGCACCGATGCCGCTCACAACACGATCACGCCGGGCGGAGACCACGTCACGGACTACTAGAGGGGCTTCGCGGCTTTTCTGAGCGAAGGAGCGGCACGGGCCGCTCCTTCCTCTTTCTCTAGTACCGGATCTGCTTGCGGAGCCGGTCGACGTCCTTCACCACGATGTGCCGGCGACCCACGCTGAGCGCGCCCTGGCTCTCGAGGTCGGCGAGCGCGCGGTTCACCGAGACGCGCGTGGCGCCGACGAACGCGGCGACGTCGTCCTGCGTCATCTCGATCTCGCTCTTCCCCTGTGCCGTCGAGATGTCGAGAAGGCACTTCGCGACCCGCCCGGAGACGTCGAGGAAGACGAGGTCCTCGATGCGGCCCGAGGCGCGCCGGATCATCCGTGCGAGCAGGGCAAGCAGCTCCTTCATCGCCTTCGGGTTCCGCTCGATGACGCGCAGGAAGTCCTCGCGCGACAGGGCGAGCACCTGCGTCTCGTTGATCGCGGTGACGGTGGCGGATCGAGGGGCGTCGTCGAAGAGCGCCAGCTGGCCGAAGATGCCGCCGCCCCGCTCCATCGCGATCACGACCTCGTGTCCGCTCTCGTCGGGGATCGCGACCTTCACCGTGCCGGCGACGATCACGTACATGTGCGCCGCGGGATCGTCGCGGTGGAACACGACCTCGTCGCGCGCGAAGCGCCGGGCACGCATGTGCGTCGCAGCCTCGACACGGTCCGGCTGGCTCAGCGCGGCGAACACCGGGACCTCCGCGAGCAGGTCCGCGACCACTTTGGTGTCCACGGCCAGCGAACGATACGCTCGCCTCGCGAAGGGTCCGCGTCCCAGCCCCTACCTCCGCTCGGCGACCGGACGCGTCCGGGTCGTCGGGCATCGCGGCGCCGCCGCGCACGCGCCCGAGAACACGATCGCGTCACTCGAGCTGGGCGTCCGTGAGGGCGCCGACGACGTCGAGTTCGACGTCCAGCGGACGGCCGACGGCGTGCCCGTCCTCCTCCACGACGAGACCTGCGACCGCACCACGGACGGCAGCGGACCGCTGCGCGAGCGCACATCGGCGGCCGTGAGCGCGCTCGACGCCGGGAGCTGGTTCGGGCCGTCGTTCGCCGGCGAGCGCGTCCCCACCCTGGCCGCCGTCTGCGAGTGGGCCGGGCGGAACGCGGCCGGCCTCTCCGTCGAGCTGAAGCAGCCCGCGCCGGGGGAGGGCCTGCCGGTGGACGACGGGCTCGCGGCCACAGTGATCGGCCTCCTGCGCGAGCGCGGCCTGCTCGACCGCGCGGTCATCCACTCGTTCGACCACCCGACGATCGCACGCGTCCTCGCGCTCGCCCCGGAGGCGACGGCGGCGCTTCTCTACAGCGGGCCGAACCTCGCGGACCCGCTCGCGATCGCGCACAGCGTGTCCGGGATCAGCGGCCTGCACGTCCGCTGGTACTGGATCTCGCGGGAGCTCTGCGCCGCGGCGCACGACGAGGGCCTGCACGTCCACGCGTACGGCCTTCCGGAGCCCCTCGAGCGCGACGCGGTGCTCCGCATGGTCGAGCTCGGCGTCGACTCGCTCTCGGCCGACGCGCCCGACGCCCTCGTCGCGCTGCTGGTCGGCGAAGGTCTGCGCTGAGCGGGCGCGAGCCGCGCGAGGGCTGGCTCGAGCGCGACGGGACGCGACTGCATTACCTCGAGTGGCTCGTCGAGGGGGCTGTCGCTTCGCGCCCAGGGGCCCCTACCCCTGCCCCTCGGACCCCCGAAGCGCCGCTGTTCCTCCTCCACGGCCTCTCGTCGAACGCGCGCTTCTGGACCCGCTTCGTGGCGCGCTTCCCGCGGCGGCGCGTCATCGCGCTGGATCAGCGCAGCCATGGCCTGTCGGATCCGGCGCGAGGGACGGACACGACCGCCACGTTCGTCGCCGACGCGGCGTTCGCCATCATGCGCGCGGTGGCCGCGCCCGCCCTCGTCGTCGGCCATTCCTGGGGCGCGGCGGTCGCGCTCGAGCTCGCGGCCGCGCATCCAGAGCGCTGCGCCGCCCTTGCGTTCGTCGACGGGCCCGCCTGGCCGCTGGCGGAGGTGCTGTCGTGGGAGGACTTCGCGGCCCGCGCGCAGCCGCCGCTTCCGCGGCACGCCGATCTGCCCGCGGCGCTCGCCTCGGCCAGGGCCGCGCTCGCGGGAGCCTGGGACGAAGACCTCGTCGACTTCGTGCGCGCCGGATACCGAGAGGAGGAAGGAGCGCTCGTGCTCCCGCTCAGTGCGGAGGTGCGTCGGGCGATCCTGCGCGACATGCACGCGGCGCGACAGGACCTGCGCTGGCGCGAGGTCCGCGTGCCCGCGCTCGCCGCATTCGCGACGCGGAAGAGCGCGCTCATGCTCGAAGCGACCAAGCGTGCCGTCGACAAGCTCGTTCGGGCGGCCCCGAACGTAACGGTCAGGTGGTACGAATCACCCCACGACATCCCACTCTTCGTGCCGGACGAGCTCGCGCGCGACATCGCCACGCTCGAGAGACCGCAGAACGCGACCTGAGCCGGTACGTTAGCTCCGTCGAGGAATGGGAACCCTGATCCACGTCTCCGTCTACCTGCTTGCCTTCTGGCTCGCGATCGCGCCGGCTTCCGTCCCGACGCCGCAGAACGAGCCCGCGCCGGTGGCGAGCGGCGAGCTCCGCGCGTTCTGGGCCGACGCGTTCGGCGAGGGCATGAATTCCCAAGCGGAGATCGATCAGCTCGTCGCTGCGACGAAGGCCGCGCACCTCAACGCGATCGTCGCGCAGGTCGTGCGGCGCGGCGACTGCTTCTGCAACCGCGCCGCGGTGCCGCGGACGGACGCGCCGATCTCGGCGCTCCCCTTCGATCCCCTCGACGCGCTCATCGCGACCGCGCACGCGAACGGGATCGAGGTGCACGCCTGGGTCATCGCCAACGCTATGTGGCAGACGCCGGGTACCCCGACGTCACCGGACCACGTCTACAACGTGCATGGCCCAAGTGCCGCCGGGCGCGCGAACTGGGTCATGACCCGGTCCGACGGCCTCGCGACGCTCAACCGCGATGTCTACCTCGATCCGGGACATCCCGACGCCGCGGCGTGGGTCGTGAACGTGGCGACGAGCATCGTCCGCAGCTACGACGTTGATGGCATCAACCTCGACCGCATCCGCTACCCCGATGGCAACCTCGGCACGAACGTTCCGTCGTGGGGCTACAACCCGACCGCGCTCGACCATTTCCGCGGCGACACCGGCCGCAGCGACACGCCGGCGCCGTCGGATCCGCAGTGGACGCAGTGGCGCCGCGATCAGATCACCGACATCGTGCGCCGCGTGTACGTCGAATCGACGGAGCTCAAACCGCGCATCCGCGTGAGCGCGGACCTCATCACGTACGGCTTCGGCCCCCAGACCGCCGGCGCGTTCGAGAACACGCGTACCTACGCCGAGGTCCTGCAGGACTGGCGTGGCTGGCTGCGCGAAGGGATCCTCGACACCGCGATCCTCATGGACTACAAGCGCGACACCCTCACCACGGGCGGGAACGACCAGCGCCGCATGTACGCGGAGTGGAGCGACTTCGCCAAGGACAACCAGTTCCGCCGATCGGCCGTGATCGGCGCTGGCCTGTACATCAACGACATCGCCTCGAGCGCCCGCCAAGCGCGCGTGGCGCTCGCGCCGAGCCCGTCAGGCAACAGCGCGATCGGCTGGGCCGGGTACTCGTACCGCACGCCGGATGACCTCACGGACAATGGCACGCGCTCAGGCGCGGCGAGCCGCGTCGAGCTCATCAAGGCGCTCACCGCGCAGAGCCAGTACGACGCGGTCGCGCCACCGGTCTTCGCCGAGACAAAGGGCGTCCCCGGCATGGCCTGGAAGGTGAACCCGCTCTTCGGTCACATCAAGGGCCTGGTCCACGGCGCCGATGGGACGCCACTCGGCGGCGCGAAGCTGGCGCTCCTCGACGACGCGACCGGGTTCCTCGTGCGCTCGGCCGTCTCCGACGGGAACGGCTGGTTCGGCTTCGTCGACCTTCCGGCGAACGCGTATCGCGTGACGACCGACGCGCCGGCCGTCGCGGGCGGCGTCGTGGGGCGCGCGACGGTGACCCCCGGCGCCGTCGCCGTGGTGAGCGCGACCGCGGCGCCCGCGCCGACGCCGATCGCGACGCCACTGCCGAGCGCGATCCCGATCCCGACGCCGCCGCCGCCCGCCCCAACGTGCCAGTCGAGCGCCGGCCCCGGCATCCCGCCGCCCGCGAAGATCGCGTCCGGCGTGCCCGGGTTCCACGCGTCGTGGTACGGCCAGTCGGGGTATCCGACCCTCTGCCCGGGCGAGCGCGCGACCGCGGTCGTCGCCTATTACAACAGCGGGACGCGCGGCTGGGTCGCGGGGAAGCTCGGCGAGGTCGGGTACCTCGGTACGTGGAACCCCGAGCCCGGGCAAGACCGGATGAGCATCCTCGGCGGCGACGGCGCCGCGGGCTCGCCCGACACCGGCTGGCCTCGCTACAACCGCGTCGCCGTGCAGCCGTCCGACTACGTCGGGCCGAACCAGGTCGCCTGGTTCGAGTTCACGATCGTGGCGCCCGCCGTCCCCGGGACGTACCGGCTCGCGATCCGTCCGCTCATCGAAGGCGCGCAGTGGATGGAGGACTACGGCGTCTTCTGGTACGTGACCGTCAAGAGCTGACCGCGCGACCGTATTGCGGAGCCGCGCTCGGGGCCGCGGCTACTCCTCCGCGGGCGCGACCGCCGCGGCGAACGCGAGGTCCTGGGGGCGGACCTTCTTGGGATCGAACTTCCGCACGTTCGCCGTCATGCGCGTGAGCGCTTCCGCCATCGTCAGCGGCGGCTTCTCGCCCCGCTTCTGCGGGATCCAGCGCACCGGGTTGCAGCGCGCGACGACGACCTGGCGCAGGTACGGGCTCTTCATCCCCGCCTCCTGCATCGCCTTCACGTGCGCGCTCACGCGGTCGTCGATATCGAGGAGCCGCACCGCCCATTGCTCGCGCTGGCGGAGCGCCGCCGGCACGGTCGCGTCGAGGAAGCGGTCGACCCGCCGGAGCATGGAGTGGTACGAGGATCCCGCGAACCGGTCGCGGCGCTCGTACGCGGCGCCGAGCGTGAGGAAGGCCGGCTGCTCGAAGCTCACGGCGTGCTCGGATTCCTTGGAGCGCGGCGATTCCTTGGCGAGGGCGCGCGCCATGCGGATGACCTCGAGGCTGCGGTCGCGGAGGTTGTGCGCCTTCTCGGTGTTGAGCGCGAGGATGCGGTACGCGAGCGCGAGATCGCCTGTGACGAGCGCGGTGACGGCGCGCTGACCCAGCTGTTTCGCCGCCGCGAGCCGGTGCCGGCCGTTGGGCGACCAGAAGCCGTCGCGGGTCGGGATCGCGATCACCGGATCGAGGAACAGGCCCGCCGCGCCGATCGCGGTCGCGAGCCGCTCCGCGTGCGTGCGCGAGAGGTCGCGCTGGAACGGCGTCGCCTCCACGGCCGCGAGAGGGAGGCTCGCGACGACGACCGGCTCGCCGGCGTACGGATCGCGATACGCGCCGATGATCGCCCCCTTCGCCTTCTCGATCCGCTCGGCGATCGCGCCGACCGCGGCGTCGTCGCGTCCGAGCACCGACGCGCCGGGCTCGGGACCGCGCGGCTCCGCCGGCCCACGCCGCTTGCGGGTCGTCCGCTTCGTGGTCGATTTCTTCCTGGCCGGGGGCCGGGGGGCGGAGCCCCCCGACTGTGCTGGGCTCATGTGGCTAGTCTCCCCCACCCGCGGCGGCGACGGCGGCGGGCTCCAGGCCGGGCGGCGCGGCGCCGGCGAAACGGCGCAGTCGCGGGCTGCGAGCGGCCACCCCGAGGACGGTGAGGCCGATGACGGCGCCGCCCACCGCGGCGGCGACGGCCGGCCCGAAGAGGGCGACGGCCGCGCCGGTCTGCAGCTGTGACGCCTGCGTCAGGCCGCGCGAGGTGATGACGATGAGGGACATCACGCGCCCGCGGTAGGCGTCGCTCGTCGCGAGCTGCGCGATCGCGTTGCGCATCGTGCCCCACGTCGCGTCCGCGAGGCCGAGCACGAAGAGGACGGCGACCGACAGCGCGAAGGAGCGCGAGAACGCGAACGCGACGAGCGTCGCCGAGTAGACGAGCCCCGCGGCGACCATGAAGGCCCCCTTCCGGCGGACGTCGCCGACGGCGACGAGCGTCACCATCCCGAGGAGCGCGCCCGCGCCGACCGCGCCGAGCAGGATGCCGAGGCCCTCCGCACCGACCCCGAACACGTCGCGCGCGAAGATCGTCGTCAGCGCGCTGTTGTGCCCGAAGACCGAGAGGCAGGCCTCGACCGCGAGGACGAGCGGGAGGATCGGGCTCGCGAAGGCGTAGCGCAGGCCGCCGGCGACGTCCGCGCGAAGCGACGCCTGCGAGCGCCGGGGCATCTCCGGCGCGCGGATCGCGACGAGCGCGACGATGATCGTGACGTAGCTCGCCGCGTTCACGAAGAACGGCGCCGAGGTGCTCACGCCGGCGATGAGGAGACCCGCGACCGGCGGGCCGATGAGCGTCGAGATGCGGAAGAGCATGGAATTCAGCGCGACGGCGTTCTGTATCTGGCCGCGGGGCACCAGCGTGGGGAACAGAGCCTGTCTCGACGGGGTGTCGAACGCGGCCAGCGTCGAGTTCACGAACCCGATGACGTAGATGTGCCAGAAGGTGACGGCGTTCGTCGCGACGAGCGCGCCGAGGATGAGCGACGTCACCACCGACGAGCTCTGCGTGACCAGAAGCAGCCGCTTGCGCGCGACGCGGTCCGCGATCGCGCCGCCGAAGAGCGAGAGGCCGATGATCGGTACCGCGCGGACCAGGCCGTTCACGCCGAGGAGGAGCGGCGAGGACGTGAGCTGGTAGAGCAGCCAGCTCGTCGCGGTGAGCTCGATCCAGGTGCCCGACAGCGAGACGAGCTGGCCGACCCAGTACAGCGCGAAGTCGCGGTGGCGGAGCGGCGCGAGGCCGGGGAGTGCGCGCACTCGCGTCCTAGCGGTTGCGAAGCTGCCGGATGTGGCGGTGCATGCGCTGGGTCTTGTGCCCCGCGCGCGGGATGATGCTGATCGAGCCGTCGCGCTCGAGGATCGCCGCGTGCACGTCCCGCAGGTCGTCGATCCCATGCTCGCGGGCGGACATCTCGATGTCCTCGAGGCTGATGTTCTCGCGCTGGCACGCCTTGTCCACCGGCTTGCCGTCCTCGAGCAACAGCGTGGGCTCGCTCGTGAACAGATTCTCGAGGACGGGCAGGCGGATGCCGACGCGATCGAAGAGGAGGTTCATCGCGACGAGCGTGGATGCGGCGAGGACGCCGCCGAGCAGCGAGTTGTCCCCGCCGGTCATGGCGTTCTGCACGGCGTTGGCGATGACGAGGATCACGACGAGGTCCACCGGGCTCATCTGCCCGAGCTCGCGCTTGCCAGCGATGCGCAGCAGCACCAGGACGAGGACGTAGACGACAGCGGTGCGCAGGATGATCTCCCACCACGGTGTCGTGAGGTCGAACACCCCCTCAGGATGACAAAACCTGGCGCGCGAAGCGCGCCGGGGAGTCCCCGACCCGGGCGAGGGTCGCCCGCGGATCCACCACGACGCCGTGGCGGCGGAAGTAGCCGGCGAGGCGGTCGACGTCGCGCACCAGCAGGGCTCGAGCGGCCGGGTGTGTGATCGCGTCCACCGCCTGCGACAGATCGATGAGCACGGCGCGCCCGCGCCACCAGAGCACGTTGAACGCCGAGAGGTCGCCGTGCACGACGTCGACCGCGAGCATCCGGGCGACCTCCTCCTCGAGCTCGGCCCAGACGCGCGTCGCCGTCCGCGGGTCGAGGTGCGTCTCGGAGAGCCGCGGCGCGGCGCGCGCGCCGTCGCCGATGAACGCCATGCGGTAGCCGTCCTCGGTCGGCTCGACGGGTGGCGGTACGGTGACGCCGGCGTCCGCGAGCCGGACGAGCGTGTCCCATTCGTGCGCGATCCAGCGGGCGTGAACGGCGACGTGTCCGTAGCGGGTGTTCTTGCGCATGGCGCGGCTCTCGCGGCGCGTACCCTGGCCCCAAACACCGCGGTACGTCGAGTCGTCGCGGAACGACCGCCGGTCCCACGCCTTGAAGCGTTTCTCCGCGAGGAGCGCGGTCTTCGACGTGCCGGTCCGCGCGACGAGGTGGACCTCGCTTTCTTTGCCGGTCTTGAGCAGGCCGAGAGGCACGTCCTGATACGAGCCGACGTCGAGCCAGTCGGCGGGAAAGAGCCGCGTCGCGGGCATGCGTCCTCCCTATCGGAGGCGGCGAGAGACGAGCGACCGCGCGGGCGCTAGCGGCCGGCGGCGACCTCTGTGCGGAGGCCGGCGGCGTCACGTGCGGTACGTTCGCTCATCTCCGGCCTCCAGTGCAGCGATGTCGACCCCGTGGGTCGCGAGGGTGATGGTAGCGCTCCGGCGCTACGGAGCGCTCGGGTTGGGGCTGCGCAGCGGCAGCTGCGGGACGACGAGCTCTTTGCCGAAGATCTGGTCCCTCGGCGTTTCGTTCAGGAAGCGGAGGAGCCCGTTCGCGATCCCCGCGGCGACGGCGTCGGAGTGGTCGACAAGGATCGCGCGGTCGTCGTCGTTCGAGAGGTAACCCATCTCCAGGATCGTTCCCGGCGTGTAGGGCGACACCGCGTGCTGGTAGCGGCTCCAGTTGTAGACGAAATAGCCGAGCATCGACCTCGTGACATGGAGACCGTCGTAGTCCATCTTCGTCGACTTCGCGTACTCCTCGCGGACCGTCTGCAGCAGCCGGTCTTCGAATGGACCGCGACGTGCGTTGTGCGCCATCTTGAATCCGCTGTTCTCGCCGGTGCCGTCGCCGTCCGCGTGCAGCGCGATGAACGCGTCGGCGACGTACCCGGCCGGGACGGCGGCGCCGAAGATATCGACGGCCACGCCCTTCGCTTTCAGGAGCGCCCCGACGCGCTGGGCGACGTCGAGGTTGACGTCGACCTCCTTGACGCCGTTCCAGGTCGTGCCGGTCTGCACGACGAGTCGCGTGAGCTCGTCGGGGACCTCGTCCAGCTTCCAGTGCCCCACCTGGATGCCGACCTTGCGCGGGCCGGCGGGCGCCTTCGGCTGCGGGACGCGCACCGTCCCCGGCTGCACGATGACGCCACCAGGCGGCGCGACCGCGTACGGGGTCATGTCGCTGTCACCGTAGGACTCCTCGAGGAGCGGGATCGGCGCACCCGCGGGCACGAGGAGGACCTTCGCGTCGGTGGGCCTCTGCGGTGAGGCGAGCGATGCGGCGCGGGCGATGAACGTCGCGGCGATGACGACGCTCGTGATCGCGACGGCGATGGCGAGAACGCGGATCATGCGGCCCTCACTTCCTCATTGTCCCGTCACCGTCGCGTAACGGCGACCTCGCCGACCCACTTGATCCAGGTGAATCCCCTTCTCCCGGGCACCACGAGACGCAACGGATACCCGTGACCCGCGGAGATGGATTCGTCCCCGACGTGCGTCGCGAGGATCGCATGCTCGGCCTCGGCACGATCGAAGGACCAGCGATGCCCGGTCACCGAGATGACCTCGACCAGCGCCGTTGGCGCCGCGCCGTGCACGTCCAGCAGGTCCGCGAGCGAGACGCCGCGCCAGCGCTGCTCCGTCCACCAGCCGCCCGTGCAATCGAGCACGGCGGCGACCTCGCGCCGCGGGAGCGTCCCGAGCTCGTCGAGGGAGAGCAGCCCCCGTCGCATGACGTCGCCGGACACGATGAGCCGCCAGCTCGCCGGATCGAGCGTCGGGATCGCGTCGAACGTCCAGCTGGTGAGCGGGAAGTCGTTGCCGGTGAACGAGCCGGCGCCCCGCGAGCCGGTCGCGCGACGATCGGCGGACACTCGGTCGAGCGCCGCCGTCGCGACGACGCCGAGCACGCCGAGCGCGCCCAGGCGCAGCAGCGAGCGCCGGCCGGCGAGCGTGGCGAGCGCGGGCCGGCCCTCGACGCGGCGGAGGGCATGCGCGATCACGAGCCCGGCCAGACCGAGACCGGCGAACACATGAAGGTTCAATGCCGAGTATCCCCAGGGCCGATCGAAGGACACCAGCCCCGCCGTCCAGGCAAGGCCGAGCCCGGCGCTCGGGACGAGGAGCGCCGCGGACAGCACGCCGAGCCATACGCTGCGGTCGCCGCGCGGGATGCGACGGGCCAGCGAGCGCCGGGCGATGGCGTACTTCCAGAGAAGTGCGGCCACGAGCGTCAGGCCGGCGACGCGGTGCGCGAGATAGAGCGGAAGCGCCGACGACTCGGGGAGCAGCCACGCGACGAGCCCCGTCGCGACGAGGGTGCCCACCGCGACGAGGAGCACGAGGTTCGTGGCGCGGCGTGGCACGCGAAGATGCTATTCCGCTGGCACACTGCGCCGATGCCCGAGCGCATCGTCGTGACGTCCGAGCCGCTGAACGCGGAGACGCCGCTCGGTCGGGACACCGCGGCCATCACGCCGGTCGGACGGCATTACGTGCGCACGCATTTCCCCCGGCCCTCGCCGCCTCACGAGATCGTCGTCGACGGCGCCGTGCGGAACGGCGCGCGCTACGACCTCGCCGCATTACAAGCGCTGGCCGCGCGAACGCTCACCGTGACGCTCGAATGCGCGGGCAACGGCCGCGCGTACCTCGAGCCGAAGGTCCCCGGCGAGCAGTGGCGGCTCGGCGCCGTCGGGACCGCGGAGTGGACGGGCGTTCCCCTGCGGACGCTGCTCGAGCGGGCGGACCTGGGGCCGAGCGCGAGGGAGATCCTCTTCCGCGGGGCGGACCGCGGCACACCGAAGGAGCTCGCGCGCGAGATCGCGTTCGAGCGCTCGCTGCCGATCGCGGACGCGCTCGCGGACGACGTGCTCGTTGCGTACGCGATGAACGGCGCTCCGCTCGCGCCGGAGCACGGTGCGCCCTGGCGCCTCATCGTGCCCGGCCGGTACGGCATGGCGTCGGTGAAATGGCTCGAGCGCGTCTCGGCGATCGAGGAGCCCTTCGCCGGCTTCTACCAGCACACGAAGTACGTCATCGATGGTGCCCCCTTGCCGGCGATCGCGCCGCGGGCGGTCATCGTCGAGCCCGCCGACGGCGCGCGGATCCCCAGACCGCTGCCGGACACGGAGGGCCGCGCAGGAACGTTCGAGATACGCGGGTACGCTTGGTCGGGTGTCGGCGGGATCGCGCGCGTGGACGTGAGCGTGGAGCCCGCCAGGTCGCGAAGCGAGCGCCACTGGCGCGCGGCGACGCTGGGACAGCAGGTCTCGCCGGATGCGTGGCGCGAATTCACGCTGAAGATGCTGATCATCGGCGCCGGGTCCAGCGGCGAATTCGAGACCGAGATCCTGGCTCGGGCGACGGACGCGACGGGGACGACGCAGCCGCTGGAGCAGCGGCACAACGCCCTTGGCTACATGAACAACCAGGCGCGGCCGGTGCGCGTGCGGATCGTCTAGACCGGAAGCTCCTGCGCCACGTCGGCGAGCATGTCCGCGACGCGCGCGACGACCTCGGGCAGGAGGGCCTGCCCCGCGACGATGTTCGCCTCGGCGCCCGAGTGGAGGTTCAGCCGCCCGTGGTCGATACCGTCGTTGACACGCCCGTTCGCGCGGTCGTACACGGGCAGACCCGCCGTGTTGCGGCCATCGAACCAGGCGCGCGCGTGGTCGCGGAGCGTCGCGAACGCGGCCTCGCCGGTCGCCGCGTGCAGCCGGTCCATCACGTAGACCGCCGACGCGACCGCGTACGGCTGGACCATCGGACCCGCGAACGCGATCTCGATCTGGGGGACGATGAAGGCGAGGGCGCTGCGGCGCGCTACGGCGACGAGCTCTGGCCGGTCGAGGATGACGCCGGCCTCGGCGAGCACGCCCTCCTGGACGTGACCCCAGAGGTGCGGCTCCCCCTTCTCGTCAGGGCTGTTCATGAGAACGTCCCCGGAGCGGCACGACGCGATCTCGTCGCACCAGCCGTCGAGCGTCTCGCGGAGGACCGGCGTCAGGCCCGCGCGGACGAGGTCGACGGCCGCGAGGACGTGGATCGCGCGCACGTCCGGCGGAGCGGCGTTCTCCGCCGCCCAGCTGAAGCCCCGCGCCAGCGGCATCGCCACGCGCTCGTCGCGGAGCAGGACGTGCGCCTTCGCGAGGGCGCGCACCCCGCGCGCCTGCCAGAAGGTGCTCCCGGGGTACGACGTCGGGCCGTCTTCGTTGATCGTGCCGTCCCAGTCATGGACGAAGTTGCGGAAGCGGCCGTCGTCACCCTGCATGTAGAGGACGAAGTCGAGCAGACCTTCGGCCCAGCTGCGCAGCCGCGCGAGCTTGGTCTCGCGCCAGAGGTCGCACAGGAGCACGAAGGCTCGCGCGGCGTCGTCCACACAGGCCACGCCTTCAGGTCCTTTGTCCTCCGCCAGGAGCCAGGAGCCCGCTCCGTCCGCGTACACGGCGATGGCACAGGCGCGCTCCCCAGCGGCGGGAAGGGGTCGCGTGAGCCGCGCGAGCTGCCTCAGGATGTGTGCCGCTCCTGGAGGCTGGCGAGGATCTCGTTCACCGAGAAATCGGCCGCCGCGATGCACGAGTCCGCCGCGCCGTAGTACATGCGGATCCGGTCATCGTCGAGACGCACGACGCCGCACGAGAAGATCGTGTCGTTGAAGAGCCCGAGTCGCTCGTAGGCGGCCCCTGGCGCGAGGATCGGCGCGGGCGATCGCGCCAGCACCTTCCGTGGATCATCCGCGTCGAGGAGGACGCCGCCCATCGCATAGCGGTGGGTCCGGTTCACGCCGTGGTAGAGCTCGAGCCAGCCCTCCTTCGTGCGGAACGGCACCGCGGACCCGCCGGTGCGCAGCTCGTCCCAGTGGTCCCAGCGTGGGAGACAGACGGTCTCGTGGCCGCCCCATTTGAGGAGGTCGTCGGAGAACGCTATCCAGATCCCGGAGATGCGGCTGAACGATTGCGGCATCGGTCGCGTGAGCGCGACGTACTGACCCGCGATCCGCTCGGGGAAGATCACGACGTCCTTGTGATCCGGCAGGAAGATGACGCCACGCCGCTCGAAGGAGTGAAAGTCCTTCGTCGTGGCGAGGCTCGTGGTGATGCCCCAGCGCGAGACCGACACGTACGTGATGTAGTGGAGCCCGTCGATGAGCGTGACGCGCGGATCCTCGACCCCGTACTCCTCGAGGTCCACGTGCGGCGAGATCGCGGGCGTCTCGTCGATCCGGAACTTCACGCCATCGGCGCTGCGCGCGACGCGCAGATGGCTCATCTGGGCGAGGTAGTCGGTGTAGCCCTCGCTCGTGACCCCGAGCACGCCGGTCCCATTGCGATACCGGATGGAGCGGGGATCGCGGAGGTCGAGCCCCGGCAGGTCCTTGGGGATGTACGCGACGATCACGCGCGGCTTGCCGCCGTTCGCGTCGAGGAAGCACATGCCGATGACGTCATGTCTCGAGTAGCCATTCGGCAGCGGCCGGAGCACCGGGTGCGGGCCGTCGAGATCGAGCGTCATCGCGCCGGGCGGCGGGTCGATGTCGCTGCGCGGGCGCTCGGCGACCCGCATCAGGAGCACGGTCTCTCCGTCGAGCTGCGCCGTCGCGGCGTTGAAGACGGACACGACCTCGAGCTCCGGCAGCGACGGCTTCACGTCGCGCGCGGTGATGAGCGGGTTCTGCTCGAGACGCCGACCGAGCGTCGTGCGATCCAGCCGGACCGTCATGCGCTGTGTACGGGAGCCTCGATGTCTTCCGGCTCGTCCACCGGACTCGCCTGCGCCGGCACCACGACCTCGGCGTGCCCGAGCAGCTCACGCGTGAGCGCGAGCACGCGGCGGCCCACGTTCGGCCAGGCCATCTCTTTGCCGTACTCGTAGGCCCGCCGCTCCAGCTCGGCCTTGAGCGCCGGATCGTCGAGGATCGCGAGGACCGCGCGCACGAGGCCGTCGGCGTCGCGCACGTCGACGAGCAGGCCACGCCCGTCGGCGAGCGCCTCGGCGGCGTGCAGGTACCGCGTGGAGACGATCGCCTTGCCTGCGCCGAGCGCGTACGCGAGGGTGCCGCTCGTGATCTGGTTCAGGTCGAGATACGGCGTCACGTAGACGTCGGTCGCGAGCAGGTAGTCCACGATCTCGCGCTGCCTGAGGTACTGGTTCACGAAACGCACGTGCTCAGCCATTCCGGAGCTCTCGATCTTCGCCACGAGCTCGTTGCGGTAGCGCTCGCCATCCTTCCTCAGAAGCTCGGGGTGGGTCTGCCCGACGATGAGGTAGAGCGTGTTCGGATGCCGCGCCGCGATCTGGGGCATGGCGGCGATCATGTATTCGAGGCCCTTGCGCGGATCGACGAGGCCGAAGGTCGAGATGATCGTGCGGTGATCCATGCCGAGCTGGCGCTTCAGCCGGCGGCGTCCACGCGGGACGATCGCGGGCATCCCGTGCGGGATCACGATCGAGGGACGCTCGATCCCGTAGACCTCCCCCAGCAGGCGCGCCGCGGTCTCGGCCATGACGACGATGGCCGAGCTGCGCTCCGCGATCCGCCGCACGACCTCGCGGATCTGTGCCTCGGGCTTCGGCAGGACCGTATGCAGCGTCGTGATCACCGGCTTCTTGAGCTCCTCGAGCATCGGCACGCAGTGATCGTCGTAGGCACCGTCGCGCCAGACGCCGTAGAGCCCGAACTCGTGCTGCAGGTTGACCACGTCGGCGGACGACTCGTTGATCGCCCGCGCCGCGCCCCGATAGCTTGCCTTGTCGCCCTGGCGGATCCGCCACCGGACCTCGGGCCCATACGCGTGGGTCGCGTTTGGCTCGTCGATCGCGGCCGCGATGCAACGAACCGCCGGGTCGGCCGCTTTCACGGCGGCCATGAGATCAGCCGTGAACGTGGCGATGCCACAGCGGCGCGGGACGGCGGAGGCGACAAAGGCGATGCGGATCACACCATTTTGCGCTGCCAGCGCTGGCTCGCTCGGCAAGGCAAGGCCCAGGGGGAGGACCTCAGGGTGGATCGCCACCTGTATTCGGCGAGCAGGATGCGTGCCCGGAATCAGTCGTCTGAGGCGATGGGAAGCTCCGCGTTTCGCCATGCGGTGAAGCCGCCTCGCATGTTGAGGACCTCACGGCCTGTGAGCTCGAGGATGCTCGCCGCGAGGCTCGAACGGATGCCCCCCGCGCAGTAGACGACGATCCTCCCCCTGGGAAGCTCGCCTGCGCGCTCGCGCACCTCGGAATAGGGCATGTGGACCGCGCCGGACGCGTGGCCGTCGCGCCACTCGCCGATCTCGCGGACGTCGAGCAGCACCGCGCCTTCCTCCGCGCGCGCCGCGGCGGTCCGCGCATCGACCTGCTCGATGCGCAGGACCTCGCCGTCGTCGGGCTCCGGCGAGGCGTATCCGCGGACGTCGTCGTACCCGATGACCGCGAGCTGCGAGCGCAAGCGCTCGGCCTGCTCGACGTCGACCGTCAGGATGACGAGCGGCGTGCCGAACGGGACGGTCGAGCCGACGCGGACCGCGAACGAATCGTTGCCGACGACGTTCAATGCGCCGCGCCGGTGGCCGGCCCCGAAGAGGTGCGGGGGCCGCGGATCGATGACGGTCGCGCCGGCGAGTGCGCTCTGACGCAGCAGGGGCAGCGGTCGCCGATCGGCGAACGGCGCGCCCTGCGCGTTGAGCGCGCGGACGTGCGGGTAGTACGCGGGCGCGACCGGAAGGCCCGCCTGGATCGTCCGGTGGAAGGTGGCGAAGTCCTCGAGCGCGGCGCGCGCCACGTGGTTGTGGCGCCGTTCGAAGCCGAGGGTCGTCCAGCGCGAGCCCGCGACCGTGGCCGCGCAGGCGCTCCCGCCACCGTGCGTCGGGAAGACCGCGAGGTGGTCCGGGAGCTTCAGAACATGCGAGCGCAGCGTGTCGTAGGCCGCGCGCGCCAGGCTCGCCTCGAGCGTCGCGCCGAGGAGATCGACGCGGGCGATCTGGCCGACGAGGAGCGCGCCGCCCGAGAAGAGGTATTGCGGATCGTCTGCGCGCCGCAGGTCGGACACGAGGTAGGCGACGTGCTCCGGCGTATGTCCGGGCGTCGCGACGCACCGCACCGCGAGCTCACCCACGTGGACCACTTCGTCGTGCGCGAGACCGACGTGGGGGTAGGCGACGCTCGCGTCCGCGCCGGTGTGGACGGTGATCGGACGGAGCTCCGCGAGCGCGCGCGAGCCCGAGAGATAGTCGTTGTGGACGTGCGTCTCGAACGAATGCGTCACGAGGACGCCGAGCCGCGAGGCGACCGCGAGGTACGCGTCGATGTGGCGGTCGGGATCGACGAGGAAAGCGACGCCCGCGTCTGGGTCGGCGCACAGGTAGCTCGCGTGGCCGAGCCCGGTGTCGAAGAGCTGCTCGATCAGCATCGCCGGACGATACAGTCGGGGGGCCCCCGGCCCCCGGGAAAAAGGGCCTAGCGCCCGGGCGGCTGGCGCACTCCCTTGCGCTCGAGGTCGAGGACGCGCTCGCCCGGTCCGGGCGGGTCGTCGTGGGGCGGGATCACCTCGGGAATGCGCTCGTCGACGCTCTTGCTCTTCTCTTCGGCTTCGTCCGGCGAATCAGTCGGTGTCGGTGC
>VBDU01000114.1 GCA_005883625.1 Chloroflexota bacterium
CATCGCGAAGGCGGTGAACTGCCCGAACGCGAAGGACGGTGAGCCGTGCGACCGCTGTGAGACCTGCGTTGCCATCCGCGACGGCCGCTTCCTCGACCTCATCGAGATCGACGCCGCCTCCAACCGCGGGATCGACGAGATGCGCGACCTTCGCGACAAGGTGCGGTTCGCGCCCGGGCAGGGCCAGTACAAGGTGTACGTCATCGACGAGGCGCACCAGCTCACGACCGAGGCGTTCAACGCGCTCCTCAAGACGCTCGAGGAGCCGCCCCCGCACGCGATCTTCGTGCTCGCGACCACGGAATCGGGGAAGATCCCGGCGACGATCGTCTCCCGCACGCAGCGCTTCGACCTGCGCCGCATCCCGCACAAGGGCGCCGTCGAGCAGCTCCGGAAGATCTGCGAGCAGGAGGGGCTGACCGCGGAGCCGGCGGCGCTCGAGGCCATCGCGCGCCATGCCCAGGGGTCGCTGCGGGATGCCGAGAGCATCCTCGACATGGTCGCCGCGTTCGCGAAAGGAGCGGTGACGCTCGCGGACGTCGACGCGCTGCTCGGCTCGTCGGACTGGGAAGAGACGTCGGCGCTCTTCGACGCGCTCGCGGCGAAGGACGGCGCGAAGGGGATCACCCTCGTCGGCCGGCTCGTCGACGACGGCCGTGACCTCCGGCTCTTCGTGCGCCGTGCGATCGACCACGCGCGGGCGCTGGTGCTCGTGCGCGCGACGGGGAACGTACCCGAGACCGCGAGCGAGCAGGTCGCCGCGACGCTGCGCGCGCAGTCGCCGAAGCTCTCGCTCGATCAGCTCGCGAAGATCGCCAAGCGCCTCGTCGAGACCGAGCAGCACCTGCGCACGAGCGAGGGGACGCCCCTCCCGCTCGAGCTCGCGATCCTCGACCTCGTGACCGACGTCGGGGGGCTCCGCCCCCCGGCCCCCGACGAGCGGGCAGGCCGCCGAGACGGGACGGCCCCCGAGCCTTCGCGACCCGCGCCGGCGTCCGCCCGACCCATCGATCCACGGGGCACGCGTGCGACCGCGCCGGAACGCACCCCGGTCGTCGACCTCGCGTCGCGGCGGGTCGGGGCGAACGACGCGCCGGCGACCGGCGCGCGTTCACCGGCGGTGGCGCTCGACGCCGTTCGCAAGGCCTGGACGGAGCTCGTCGATCGCACGAGGGAGCGCAGCGTCGGGAAGGCGGCACAGCTCTCGGCGGCCGAGCCCGTCGCGATAGATGGGGCGACGGTCGTCATCGGCTTCGACACCGAGTTCGCGCGCGCGTTCTGGCAGGACAAGCTGCGTCCCCAGCTCGAGCAGGATCTCTCGGAGATCCTCACGGTGGCGGTGCGCGTGCGCTGCGTGCGCCAGCCGGGCACCGAGAGCGCCCCGCCGGACGACCCGATGCTGCGCGCGGCCCTGGAAACGCTGGGCCGGCCCGAGCGGATCATGGAGATCGAGTGATGCGCAATTTCGGCGACCTTCAGAAGCTCGCGCAGAAGATGCAGGCGGACATGGCGAAGGCGCAGGACGAGCTCGCGGTCGCCACCGTGGAGGGGACCGCCGGCGGGGGCGCGGTCGTCGTCGTGCTCACCGGGACGCAGGAGGTCAAGGAGGTCCGCATCAAGAAGGACGCGGTCGATCCCGACGACGTCGAGACGCTCCAGGACCTCGTGCGCGCGGCGCTCACCGACGCGCTCACGAAGTCGAAGGCGCTCGCCGCCGAGCGGCTCGGCGGTCTCACCGGCGGCCTCAAGCTCCCCGGCCTCTAGTGCCGCAGGCCCTCGCGCGCCCGCTCGCGCGCCTCATCGACGAGCTCAGCAAGCTCCCCGGGGTCGGACCGAAGACGGCACAGCGGCTCGCCTATCACATACTTCGCGCCTCGCCGAACGACGCGGAAGCGCTCGCCGCCGCGGTGCGCTCGGTGAAGACGGACCTGCGCTACTGCTCGGTGTGCTTCAACATCGCGGAGGCCGATCCCTGCGCGATCTGCTCGTCGGACGAGCGGGATCGTCGCGTCGTGTGCGTCGTCGAAGAGCCGCTCGACGTGCTGGCGATCGAGCGCACCGGCCAGTTCAAGGGCGTCTACCACGTCCTCCACGGCGCGATCTCGCCGGTGAACGGCGTCCGGCCGGACGACCTCAGGATCGCCGAGCTCGTGCAGCGCGCGCGCACGGCCGGCGTCGAAGAGCTGATCCTCGCCACCAACCCGAACCTGGAGGGCGACGCGACCGCGATGTATATCGGCCAGCTCATCAGCCAGAACGGGATCCGGGTGACCCGGCTCGCCAGGGGCCTGCCGATGGGCGGGGACCTCGAGTACGCGGACGAGGTCACGGTCAGCCGGGCGCTCGAGGGCCGGCGCGGCCTGTAGCGGCGCTTGTGCCGGGGCGACGGGTGGCCGGGCGAGCGAGCCCAGCGGTTGACCAGGCTATGGCGGTGTTGCTACGATGGCACTCCGCATCACGCCCGTGGCCAATTCCGCGTGGGAGGTCGGGGCACGATCTTTAACAGTTGAAGAGTGGCAAGAACGATCAGCGCGGACTCGTCGATTTTTCCAGATCGAACTCGAAGCGAAAGTGATCGTCCGTGAGGACGGTCTTTTCTTTTGTCGGAGAGTTTGATCCTGGCTCAGGACAAACGCTGGCGGCGTGCATAAAACATGCAAGTCGAACGGACCTCAGTCCGCAAGGATTGAGGTCAGTGGCGAACGGCTGAGTAACACGTAGGTGACCTGCCCCGAAGTGGGGGATAACAACTCGAAAGAGTTGCTAATACCGCATGTGACCACCGATCCATTTCGGTGCTCAAAGTCGCAAGACGCTTTGGGAGGGGCCTGCGGCGGATTAGCTAGTTGGTGAGGTAACGGCTCACCAAGGCTTCGATCGGTAGCTGGTCTGAGAGGATGGCCAGCCAGACTGGGACTGAGACACGACCCAGACTCCTACGGGAGGCAGCAGTTAGGAATTTTGCGCAATGGGGGAAACCCTGACGCAGCCACGCCGCGTGCGGGATGAAGGCCTTCGGGTCGTAAACCGCTTTTCTCGAGGAAGACACCCGACGGTACTCGAGGAATAAGCAACGGCTAACTACGTGCCAGCAGCCGCGGTAATACGTAGGTTGCGAGCGTTGTCCGGATTTACTGGGCGTAAAGCGCGCGCAGGCGGTTCCGAAAGTCGGACGTGAAAGCTCCCGGCCCAACTGGGAGAGGCCGTTCGAAACTTCGGGACTTGAAGGCGGGAGAGGCAGATGGAATTTCCGGTGTAGCGGTAAAATGCGTAGATACCGGAAGGAACACCAGTGGCGAAAGCGATCTGCT
>VBDU01000020.1 GCA_005883625.1 Chloroflexota bacterium
GAGATCACCGGACCTCATCGGGGTCGAGGAGATCCAGGACAGCAGCGGTCCGAGCGACAACGGCGTCGTCGAACCGGACGCCACCCTGGCGAAACTGGTCTCCGCGATACAGGCGGCTGGCGGGCCGACGTATGACTGGCGCCAGATCAGCCCGGTCAACGATCAGGACGGCGGCGAGCCGGGCGGGAACATCCGACAGGTCTTCCTGTTCCGCACCGACCGCGGCCTGAGCTTCGTCGACCGGCCCGGCGGCAGCTCGACGACAGCGACGACCGTGCTGACCGACACCCACGGCGCGCCGCAGCTCTCGTACAGTCCCGGCCGCATCGACCCCGCGAACGCCGCCTGGAACACGAGCCGCAAACCGCTCGCCGGCGAGTTCCTGTTCCGCGGCCACACCTTCTTCGCCATCGTCAATCACTTCAATTCGAAAGGCGGGGACCAGCCGCTCTCGGGGCGCTTCCAGCCGCCGGCGCACACCTCCGAAGGCCAGCGCCATCAGCAGGCGCAGGTGGTGAACGACTTCGTGGACGCGATCCTCGCGGCGGATCCGAACGCGGACGTCGCCGTGCTCGGGGACTTCAACGATTTCGAGTTCTCGGACACGATCCACATCCTGGAGGGCGGCGTGCTCTCCGACCTGATCGAGACATTGCCGCTGAACGAGCGGTACAGCTACGAATTCGAAGGCAACGCCCAGGTCCTCGATCACATCCTCGTGAGCGGCCATCTGCGCGACCACACGCCGCTCGAGTTCGACGTCGTCCACGTGAACGCCGAGTTCGCGGTCCAGGCGAGCGACCACGATCCATCGGTCATGCGGCTGGCCGTCGACACGATCCCGCCGGTCTTCACCAGCGTCCCGAACGACATCGCCGCGGCGACGGGTCCGGGGGCGACGGCGTGCGGGACCGTGATCTCCGACGCGCAGCTCGGCACCGCGGTCGCGACCGATGCGGATCCCTCGCTCATCATCACGCGGACGGGCGTCCCGGCCGGCGACGTGTTCTCGGTCGGAACGACGACGATCACGTTCACGGCGACGGATAGCTCGGGCAACGTCGCCACCGCGACGCAGCTCGTCACCGTGTCGGACGACACGCCGCCGACCGTGGGCGCTCCCGGCCCCGTCACGGTGGCCACCGGGCCCGGCGCGACCACGGACGTCGTCGTCGTGAGCGACGCGGTCCTCGGCTCGGCGAGCTTCTCGGATAACTGCCCCGGCGCCGTGGTCTCGCGCTCTGGCGTCCCTGCCGGTAACGCGTTCGCCGTCGGGACGACGACGGTCACGTACGCCGCGATCGACGCGGCGCACAACACGGCGACGGCGGAACAGCTCGTCACCGTCGTCGACAACACCCCGCCGACCATCGTCGGCTCCGCGACGACGTCGCCGAACGCGAACGGCTGGTACAGGGCGCCGGTGACGGTCCACTTCACATGCTCGGACAACGCCCCCGGCGTTACGTGCCCGCCCGACGAAGTGCTCGGCGAGGGGGCGGCTCAGAGTCTGACCCGGACGGCGACCGATGTGGCGGGGAACACCGCGAGCGCGACGGTCGGCCCCGTCAACGTCGACCTCCACGCGCCGGTCATCGCGTTCGGCGGGAACGCGCCGAGCTACACGGTCGATCAGACGGTCGCGATCACGTGCGCCGTGCGGGACGATCTCTCCGGCCTTGCCGCGTCGACGTGTCCGACCGAGAGCCGCCCGGCTTACGCGATCGGTCTCGGCCCGCACACGCTGACCGCCACGGCCACGGACCGGGCGGGGAACCAGAGCACGCTCTCCATCGCGTTCACGGTCGTCGCGAACGAGACGAGCCTCTGTGCCCTGACCCGCCAGCTGGTCACGAAGCCCGCCATCGCGAGCTCGCTCTGCGCGAAGCTCACCGCCGCTGCCGCGGCCGCGGAGCGTGGGAACGCCGACGCCCACGATGGCGCGATCGGTGCCTATGTCAACGAGCTGGACGCGCAGCGCGACAAATCGATCAGCGGTCCGAACGCGGACGTGCTCATCGCGCTCGCGAGGACGCTCTAAAGCCGCCGCTTAGTCCGCGCTCGGCGGCGCGAGCTGCCGGCGGATCGCGCCGAGATCGAACCACGCGTTCACGCGCGCGATGAGCCCGTCGCGCAGCTCGAAGACGCGGAGCAGCCGAAAGCGCACCGGCCGGCCGTAGCCCTCGAGATCGAACGGCCGTCCGTGCGCGTAGCCCTCGACGATCGCCTCGTCGACGGCGACATCGTCCGCGTAGAAGCGGCGCACCGGAATGACGCGCGTGTGCTCGAGGTCGGGGAGGAACTCCTTGTAGAAGGCGCCGACCGCCTCCTTCCCCCGCAGCGGATTGATCTGCCGGCCGACGACGTCGTGCTCGATGTCGTCGGTGAACGTCGCGACGATGGCCGGGACGTCGCCCGCGAGCTCCGCGTCGAAGTGGCGCTTCAGGAGCGCGTCGATCTCCTCGCGTGTCATGAGCGCAGAATGCTAGTCCGCAGGGGAGGCAACGGATGGCACTGAACATCAAGAAGATCGACTCCGTCAGCATCCGAGTGCGCGATCTCGACAAGGCGACGAAGTTCTACACGGAGACGCTCGGGCTTCCCGAGATCTTCCGGATGGACGAGATGAACCTGCGTGGCTACGGCGTCGGCGACAACGGCGCGAGCATCAACATCGAGCCGGGCAAGGCGAGCATGCAGCTCATCATCCAGGTCGAGCGCGTCGACGACGCGCGCAAGGCGCTCGAGGCGAAGTCCGTGAAGTTCGACGGGCCGACGCAGACGATCCCGAACATCGGGAAGGCCGCCGACTTCAAGGATCCCGACGGCAACGAGATCCTGCTCATGGATTACACCATCGAGCACGGCCAGGCCTAGCGCCCGGTCGGCGTCAGGCCTGCGGCGTTGGCGGTCGCGGCGGCGCGCGGTCTTCGTCCGGGGCGAAGACGTACCGGTAGGACAGCCCGGCGATCGCCGCGCCGAGCAGTGGCCCGATCCAGTAGACGAGCCCGTTGTCGTAGAAGCCGGCCGCGACGGCGGGCCCGAACCAGCGCGCCGGGTTCATGGCCGCGCCGGTCACCGGTCCGCCCATGAGGATGTCCGCCGCGACCGTGAGGCCGATGCCGAAGCCCGCGATCCGCGGCGCGAGCGGCGAGATGGCCGTCCCGAACACCGCCCACAGCAGGAAGAGCGTGAGGATCGCCTCGATGACGATCGCCTCGGGCTGGCCGACGCCTGGCGCGAGGCTCGGCGTCCCCAGATGGGTCCTGTCCGCCGCGGACGGCGAGAAGTCGAAGGCGTACCGCAGCGCGAAGCCGGCGACGAGCCCGCCGGCGAGCTGCGCGATCCAGTACGTGGGCACCCGGTCCCAGGGATGCTTCCCGGCGACGGCGAGACCGAACGTCACGGCGGGATTGAAGTGCCCACCCGAGAGCGCGCCGAACGCGGAGACGGCGACCGCGAGCGCGAGCCCGTGCGCGAGCGCGATGGGCACGACGTCGGCGGTCGGTGTCGCGACCGACGTCACGATCGCGCCCGCGCCGATGAAGAAGAACATGAACGTCCCGGCCGCTTCGGCCAGCAGTGCTCGTGTGTGTCCACTCATGTGTGCGCGTTTCCCTCCCGCGTGATCGCCGGTATTCTGCGGCCATGGCCGACTTCCTTCCGGTCGAGGCGAACAAGGCCCACATCCTCATGGTCCGTCCGGCTACGCAGGGGACCTCGCTCGAGGACGCGAATGCCGAGTGGGTCGAGGTGTTCGTCGACCTCTCGAGCGATCTCGCGAACTGGCGGCTGCAGCATCTGCGGGGCCGCTGGCGCGAGGAGACCGCGAAACCCGTCGAGTGGGAGTGGATCTACACCTGGGGCTCGCCCGCGTTCGTGAACGCCGGCGAGGTCTATCGCATCCACTCGGGCTCCCGCGTCCGCGCGGCGACCCACCCCGTCACCGACGACCTCGCGCCGGGCCGGAAGCACGTCTACGCGGCGGGCCCCACCGGCGCCGCGCGGCTCGTCTGGACGAAGGGCGACTACGTGCGCCTCCTCGACGCCTTCGGCACGGTCATCGACGAGGTGGTCGTGTGGCCACAGGAGCCGCCATCGGCCGAGACGAAGCCGGCCGAGGCCCCAGCGGCACGCTAGCTAGTCGGGGCGGAGCTCCTTCCGCTCGAGCGCGAGCTTGCGGATCACGTCCTCGAGCACGGTGACGCCGATGCCCGCGCCGGTCGGCACCTTCATCGTGCCGTCGCGCTCGACGACGAAGGGCTCGCCGATGATCTCGGTCTCGAAATAGCGCGCAGACGCCGAGACGTCTCCGGGGAGGCGGAAGTTCGGGAGCGCGGCGAGGTGCACGTTGTGCGCGCGCCCGATGCCCATCTCGAGCATGCCGCCGCACCATACGGGGACCTCGCGCGCGGCGCAGACGTCGTGCACGCGCTTGGCCTCGGCGAGCCCGCCGACGCGGCCTGCCTTGATGTTCACGATCTTGGTGGCGCCGATCTCGATCGCCTTGCGTGCGTCCTCGGCCGAGTGGATCGACTCGTCGAGGCAGATCGGCGTCGCGATCTCCTTCTGCAGCGTCGCGTGGTCGACGATGTCGTCGTGCGCGAGGGGCTGCTCGATCATCGTCGGCGTGTACGCGTCGATGCGCTTGAAGACCGGGACGTCGTCGAGCGAGTACGCGGAGTTCGCGTCGAGCATGAACGCGAGGTCCGGGTACGCGTTGCGCACCGCCTCGGCGACCTTCGCGTCCCAGCCGGGCTTGATCTTCAGCTTCACGCGCTGATATCCGCTTTCGAGCTCGCGCGCGATCGTCTCGAAGAGCGCCTCGAGCGAAGGCTGGATGCCGATCGCGACGCCGCACAGGATGCGCGCGCGCGTCCCGCCGAGCATTGCTGAGAGCGGCTTCGCCTCGCGCTTGGCGAAGAGGTCCCAGATCGCCGTCTCGATCGTCGCCTTCGCCATGCGGTGCTCGCGGATCCAGCCGAGTGCGCGGCTCGTGTCCTCTGGCGTCTTCAGGTCGGCCCTGAACAGCTGCGGGACGATGTATTCCTCGAGCGCGTACCACACCGTCTTCGGCGTCTCGCCCGAGTACCACGGCTGCTCCGGCGCGACGCTCTCGCCCCAGCCCGTGATCCCCTCCGCCTGCGCGCGGCAGATGACGCGGGTCTGATGCGTCTCGCGCGAGCCGCTCGTCTCGTACGCGCGCTTCAGCGGCATGCGCAGGACGAACAGCTCGACGCGCTCCAGTTTCACCTCGTCGCAGGGAGAGAACCCCCTGCGACCCCCCTTTCAACGCGGGCTTCGCCCGCGAGTGCATCGCCTGCCACCCCGCCGTCGCGACGGGGTTGCGGGACGAGGAGGTACGCGCCGCGGCCGTCGGCCCCGCGCAGGAATTCGACCGCGGCGTAGCCCTCGGCGAAGGCGCGTTCGAACGCGTCGCGCGCCGCGAGCCGCCACGCGAGCGCGAGCTCCGGGTCCTTCGCCTTGAGCTCCTGGAACTCGCGCGGTATCTCGAGCAGCAGGTGCGTCTCGCCCTTTGGACGGCCTGCCGGGGCCGGCCGTTCGCGGTCCGCCCGCAGCAGGTACGTGATCCCCTCGCGCTCGGCGTCCGCGAGCGCGGGCGGCCGGTCCTCACCGCGGAGCCGCTTGTAGGTGCGATCGTGCCCGATCGGCCACTCGACGTAGACGCGGTCGGACGGAAGGCCCGCGTTCAGCTTGTCGGGCATCGCGCCGTAGAAATCGCGGTGGTACGTGCGGGTGAACGCGCCAAGCTTGCCGAAATTGAAGTGCGCGTTGCGCGCCTCGAGCGGGTCCATCGTCCAGGCCACGACCTCGATGCCCTGGTCGAGGCAGTGGTCGCGCTGCGCCTCCTTCAACGCCCGCGCGAGCCCGGTGCCGCGGTGGCGCTCGCGGACCGCGAGCATGTGCGAGTGGTGCCGGAAGTGGTAGTCGTAGATGCCGAGGAAGCCGAACACGAACCCGGCCGGGCGGTCGTCCCCGTCGACGTAGCCGAGCGCGACGAATCCGCCGTTGTGCACGACGGCGAGCAAGAGCTGCGGCGGCACGATGACGTCCCCGCTCCACACCTCTTCCTGGAGCGGGACCGTCAGCGCGCACGCCGCGATGTCGTGCGCCACCTCGATGCGGAAGCCGGACACGGAGCGAAGTATCGACGCTGCCGCTACCATCCCGCGCGTGCCGATGAGCACCGATTTTCTCCGCAAGTTCAGCTGGTTCGAAGATCTCGACCAGCGCTCGCTCGAGGCGATCGCGAACGCGGCGGTCGAGCAGCGCTTCGAGCCCGGGCAGGAGATCATGCGCCAGGGCGACGTCGGCGTCGGCGCCTTCATCATCCGTTCGGGCAAGGTCGAGGTCCTGCAGGACCGTGACGGCAAGCAGGTGAAGCTCGCGACCCTGGGTCCCGGCGACGTGTTCGGGGAGATGGCGCTGCTCGACGAGTTCCCGCGCTCCGCGACGGTCCGCGCCCTCGAGCCGACGACCGCGCTGGGCATCCAGCGCTGGCACTTCCGCGGGATCCTCGAAAGCCACCCGCAGATCGCTCTCGCGCTGCTCCCGATCCTGACCCGGCGGATCCGCCACGCCGAGGGTACGCTTCCGGACGCGAACGTCAGACACTGACACGCGCGCAGAGGAAGGGGAGCGACATGGGTGACGAGCAGCGAAACAAGGAGATCGTGCGCAAGGTCGAACAGCTGTGGATCGACGGGAAGCTGGATCAGCTCGATCAGTACTTCGCGACGGGCGATCATTCCCACGACCGGCCGCCGATGGTGCCGCAGGGACTTGCCGGAGCGAAGATGGCCCATCAGGGGGCGACGCAGGCCTTCCAGGGTCGCACGCTCGAGATCAAGGACATCTTCGCGGGGGACGACAAGGTCTTCGTGCGGAGCACGTTCAGCGCCCAGTACGTCGGCGGCGTGCCCGGGATCGACGCGCCGGCCGGCGGCAGGCCGGTGAAGGACATCGAGTCCTGGTCGGTCTACCGCCTGAAGGACGGCAGGATCGTCGAGCACTGGGGCATCAATGACGGCTTCGCGATCGCCATGCAGGTCGGCGCGCTGAAGATGCCGGCGATGCCGGTCGGAGCGGGCGCCTAGCACTTCGCTCGTCGGGCGGGAGAGGCCGGCGGCTGCGCTAGCCTCTCTCGCCGATGCCGCGCCTCGTCGAATGCGTCCCCAATGTCAGCGAGGGACGACGGCGCGACGTCATCGATCGACTCGCCGCCGCGATCCGCGGGGTCGCCGAGGTCCGGCTCCTCGACCAGACGAGTGACGCCGATCACAACCGCTCCGTGTTCACCTTCGCGGGCGACGCCGAGGCCGTGGCGCGCGCCGCGCACGCGCTCGTCGACGCGACGCTCCGCGAGCTCGACATGCGGACGCACACGGGGGCGCACCCACGCCTCGGCGCGGTCGACGTCATCCCGTTCGTCCCGCTCGCGGGCATGACGATGGACGAGTGCGTGGCGCTCGCCCACCGCGTGGGACGCGAGATCGCCGAGCGGCACCAGCTCCCGGTCTACTTCTACGCGAAGGCCGCGCTCCGACCGGAGCGCGTGCGGCTCCCCGACATCCGCAAGCCGCAGTACGAGGGGCTCGCTGAGCTCCTCGCCACGTCGCACGTGCCCGACGCGGGACCCGCGCAGCTGCATCTCACCGCAGGCGCCGTCGTCGTCGGGGCGCGACCGCCTCTCATCGCGTTCAACATCGAGCTCGACACGACCGACCTCAAGCTCGCGCAACGGATCGCGAAAGAGATCCGCGAGTCCTCGGGCGGCCTGCCGGCGGTGCAGGCGAAGGGCTTCATGCTCACCGATCCGCCGCGCGCGCAGGTCTCCATGAATCTCCTCGACCACACGACGACGTCGCTCGCGACGGTCTGGCACGAGGTAGAGGCGCGGGCGAACGCGGCCGGCGTCACGGTGCTGCGCGGCGAGCTCATCGGGCTCGTGCCGCTGGACGCCGCACTCCAGGTGACGGCGTCCGCGCTCAAGCTCGATGGTTTCCGGCGCGACCGCGTCATCGAGAGCCACTTCCTGGAATGACCGAGGCGGACCTCGTCCTGCACGGCGCGCGGCTCCTCACGTGCGCGCCGCTGCGCGCCGAGCGACCGCGCGTCGGGCCCTCGGCGGGCGACGTCGGCGCGGTGCCGGACGGCTGGGTCGCCGCGCGCGACGGCGCGATCGTCGCGACGGGGCACGGCGAGACGCACGCGCAGGTCGCGCGCACGGCCGGTGCGATCGACCGCGACGTGGCGGGTCGCGTCGTCATGCCCGGATTCGTCGATCCGCACACGCACCTCTGCTACGCCGGCGAGCGGTGGGAAGAATTCGCGACGCGCCGCAGCGGCGCCGATTACCTCGCGGTCCTGGCGGCCGGTGGCGGGATCCACGCGACGGTGCGGGCGACGACGGCGGCAAGCGACGAGGAGCTCCTCGCGCTCCTCGTCCGCCGGATCGGCGACGCGCTCGAGCTCGGCACGACGACGATCGAGGTGAAGAGCGGCTACGGCCTCGAGCCCGAGGCGGAGCTGCGGCAGCTCCGGATCATCGCCGGCGCGAAGGCGACCGCGCCCAGCGACGTGGCAGCCACGTACCTCGCCGCGCACGCGCTCCCCGCGCCGTACACCGACGACCGACGGCGCTTCGTGCGCGGAGCGATCGGCGCGCTCGAGACGATCGTCGCCGAGCAGCTCGCGGAATCCGTGGACGCGTTCGTCGAGAAGGGCGTCTTCGACGTCGACGAGATCCGTCCGCTCTTCGCCGCGGCGAAGAAGGCCGGACTCGCGGTCTCCCTCCACGCCGATCAGCTGAACGACGTCGGCGCCGCCGCGTTCGCGGCGCGGATCGGCGCGCGCTCGGCGGACCACGTCGCCCACGCCTCGGCAGACGGCGTACGCGCGCTCGCGCGCAAGGAGATCCCCGCGGTGCTCCTTCCGGGCAGCGCGTTCTTCGTCGGCTATCCGCCGCCCGACGCCCGGCGTTTCGTCGCGGCGCGCGTGCCGGTCGCCCTCGCGACGGATCACAACCCCGGGACATCGCCGCTGGAGGGCATGCCGACCGCGATCGCGCTGGGCGTGACGCTGTGCGGTCTCACGCCTCACGAGGCGATCGTCGCGGCCACGATCAACGCGGCGCACGCCCTCGGCCGCGGCGATCGCACCGGCGCGCTGGTCGCCGGGCGGCGCGCCGACATCGTCGTCCTCGACACCGACGACGAGCGCGAGCTCGCGTACCGCATGGGCGCGCCGCTCATCGCCGAGGTCTACGCGGCCGGCAAGCGCGCCGCGTAGCCGAGATGTCCACCGAGCTCCAGCTGCTGCTCGTGCTCGCGGTCGTCGACGCGCTCGCCTACGGACCCGGCCTCTGGCGCTACCCGATCGTGGACACGCCGATCGGCCCGCCGGCCTTCTACGTCGCGTCGGGTCTCGGCTACGGCGGCGGCGCCGGCCTCGTCGGCTGGCGCCTCGTGCGGCGCTTCGGGCCTCGTGCCTTTGGCTGGTTCGTCGCGTTCTTCATGGGGTACGGCCCGCTCCGCGACTACGTCGGCGCGGCGAGCTCGGGCCTCATCGTCTTCGGTCCCGGTCCGGTCCCGGCGATCGCGGACTCGCTTGCCTGGGGCGCGGGGACGGCGCTCGGCCTGGGCATCGTCCTCGGCATCGGGGGGCCGGCCGGCGCCGATCGCCTCGCGCGCGGCGCGGCCGCCTGAAGATGCCCGGCGACGATCGCGTCTTCGACGTCGTCATCGTCGGCGCCGGATCGGCGGGCTGCGCCGCCGCCGCGGAAGCCGTGCGCGCCGGGCGCTCGGTCGCGCTCGTCGAAGCCGGTCCCGACTACGGAGCGTTCTCGCGGCGCTGGCCGCGCGACATCCTCGATCCGCGCCGGCGCACCGAGCGTCACGACTGGGGCTTCGAGGCGCAGCTGCGCCGAGGCGTCTCGACGGACGAGGCACGCGCCCGCGTCGTCGGCGGCTGCTCCGCGCACAACGAGTGCGCGGCGGTCTGGCCACCGGCCGAGGACATCGATCGCTGGCGCGTGCCGGGCTGGAGCTCGCGCGAGCTCGCGCCGCTCGTCGACCGCGTCGAGTCGGCCACAGGCGGAGCGGTCGTGCGCGGCCGCGCCGGCGCCGTGCCCACGCGGGCCTGGCGCGATGACGAGCTCTCGCGCTGGCAGGCGGCCTTCCTCGAGTCCGCGGTCGCCTCGGGCTACGCCCGGCTCGAGGACGCGAGCGCGCCCGGCCCCGCGACCGGCGTCGCGCCGTTCCACGCGAACGTGCGCGACGGCGTGCGCTGGAACGCCGCCTTCGCGTTCCTCGACCCGGTGCGCGACCGCGTCGCGATCCTCGATCGGACCGTGGCCGTGCGCCTGGTCGTCCGCGGCGATCGCGCGGCGTCGCTCGAATGCCGGCAGGGCCGGCGCGCGCTCGCGCTGCGAGCTGAGACCTTCGTGCTCTGTGCCGGGACGTACGGCTCGCCTGCGCTGCTCTTCCGCTCGCGCGTCCGGAGTCCCGACCTCGGACGCGGGCTCCAGGACCATCCGGGTGTCGCGCTCGCGTACCGCCCGCGCGAGCGCAGCTCCGCTCGGCGTCTGCCCTTCCGCAGCCAGGTGGTGCTGCGCGCATCGAGTGGCGCGTCGCCGCTGCCCTGGGACCTGCACGTCGTCCCGTATCAGACCGAGCCTGACGAGCTCCTGGTGTTCGTGTTCGCGATGGCGCCCCTCTCGCGGGGCCAGGTCGATCTGCGGCGGGGCGAGCCCCGGATCCGCTTTCGCTTCTTCGAGGGCGCGGGCCGGCGGGACGAGGACGCGCTTCTCGCGGGTGTCGGGATCGCGCGGGCGGTCGCGGCGCGATTTGCCGCGTTCGCCGTGGAGACGGATCCGGGCGAGGGAGCTCGCACGCCGGCCCAGCTACGGCGCTGGATCCGGGCGAACGTCACGAGCTACTCGCACGCGAGCGGGACGTGCCGGATGGGGGTCGACCCCGCGAGCGTCGTCGACGAGCGCTGCCGCGTTCGGGGTTCCCGGAACCTCGTCGTCGCGGACGCCTCGATCGTGCCGTGCATCCCGCGCGCGAACACGAACCTGCTGTGCATGCTCATCGGCGCTCGCGCCGCGCAGCTCCTCCCGGCGACCTAGCAGTCCTACGACGCGCATTAGGATGCTGCCGCGTCATCGCCAGCGCGGAGGGATGAAGCCCCGCTTGGCGTGCAGGAAGGGGGAGACACGATGGCTCGCGTCTTACGCACGCGACTCGCACTCGTCGTTCTCAGCGCCACTTTGGTGACGGCCGCGGTCACGCTCGGACTCGCCTCGTTCGGGGGCGCCGGCTCGAAGACACTCGGGGCGTCCCTCAATGTCGATCCCAACAGCTCGAACACCGTAGGGGCGTCGCTCAACGTGAACGGGACGATCGACGATCACGGTACTGCCTACCACTTCAGCCTCAACGCCAACGAGTCGACGACTCAAGCAGGAGAGGGCGGGGTCACGTTCTTCCTCAACGGGACCGCGCTAGGCCTCTGCACCGTCCACGGCCCAGGCGCCGAACCGAGCAGCTTCCCACTGACGCAGGTCCAGTGCGGCGGAGCCGGCGCGCAAGCCGTGTCCATAACCGGATGTAAGGCCGAGATCGAGGCCCACGGCTTCTCACACTCGGACTTCCCGCGGGAGGCGATCTATCTCGGCACGATGACCGTCGACGTGAAGTTCCTGAAGAAGGGGCCGAGCAGCGGCGAGATGAAGGTCACGGTGTACACCCCTAAGCGCGCGATCACGGTGGATGGGCCGGTCACCTTCAACGGCCCGGCCTCTATGAGCACCTGCCCGTAACACCTCGCGGAGATCTCTTGTGAGGATGCGCCGGCCTCTCGAACGGGCCGGCGCGTCCCCGTACGTGCGCGTCAGGCCGTCCCATCCGCCAAGGACGTTGATCTACAGCCTGTACCGAGTCTGCGGATAGCCACACGCGAGTTTCCTAACGATCTCGAGCGACTCAGCCGCCATATGCGCGCATTTCCGCGACCAGTCAGTTGCCCAATTTGCTCAGCAGGAAGCGGCGGCTGACCCCATCGCGCCCCGCGGTCATCTGATCCACTCGCGGCGAGCCGGATCCCAGCGGCCGAC
>VBDU01000021.1 GCA_005883625.1 Chloroflexota bacterium
TCTCAAAGTCTTCTTCTCGATCGCGCACGATCCCACGACAAAGGACCGGCAAGGTCCAGACGTGGGACGCCAGTACCGCTCGGTCATCTTCTGCGGCGACGACGAGCAGCGTCGTGTCGCAGAGTCCTACATCAAGCAGCTGGATGGGGCGAAGGTCTTCGATCGCCCGATCGTCACCGAGGTCGTTCCGCTCGATCGCTTCTATGCCGCCGAGGAGTACCACCAGGACTACGCCGCTCGGAATCCGCTCGAGCCCTACATCCTGTTCAATGCGCGTCCCAAGGTGGACAAGGTTCGGAAGTACTTCAAGGATCGCGTCAAGAGCGGCACGTAGGCCCCGATCGACGCCGAGCTCCGCTACATCGGATGCTCATAGGCGTAGAAGACGTGATCCTGTGACTTGGTCTTGACTACCAGGTCGTTCAGCAATCTGAGAAGCCGTGCGCGATGATCGGTCCCGGGCGACCCTCCCTTAGCTCCTCAGTCGCAGCAAACAACGCGCCTGGCTACCTATACGAAGGGCCACAGGCAGGGACCTGTTTACGCTGGCATCTCCCTATCGCCTGAGAGGATCGGAGAAGGCGTAAAGCCTTTGACGACCAGCCAGACGCCCAGCGAAAACTCCCACAGTGCGATCGGGATTGCTGCCAGCGCTGTCGAAGGGGCATGCTGCCCGATGAGACCGAACAGCACGGCGATGTCGCCAGCAACGAGCAGGGTCGCTCCGATGAATCCGAGCAGAGGAAGAACTCGCGGCACCAGCCGCGATTGGTACAGCAAGGAGCCGAGCAACAGGGCGTTCACGGCCGGAATGAAGCTTTGTCCGACGAGGAACAGGCGGTCATACATGGCAACCAGCGCGTGACCGGTGACCAACGCCTCTGCTCCAGCTCCGGCCTGCCGCAGGGTCACGACCGACAGGAGGCACGCGACGCCAGCGAAGATGGTGCTGGCCTCCAGGACTCGGGAGCCGACGAACCCCATCGCGAGCCCTTCGTTCTGCCTTTTGACCACCGAGTACAGCGCGACGGCGGTGCCGATGCCGGCGAGGGCCACGATCAGCTCCAGAATGCCGCCGAACAACACGCCACTGTCGGGGCCAGGGCCGACGATGTAGTTCGGATCCCGCACCGGACCGTAGAGAGCGAGGGTCGGGATCGAGACGAAGGTGAGCAGGTAGAGCGCGCCCGCCACAAGCGCGGTCCTTCTCCGTAGATTCAACCTGGAACGAGCCGGCGGGTGCCCATTGGTCGCCGGTTTCGTAGCCGTCGGTCTCGTAGCGATCAAGTCGGACATGGTCATCATTCGAGTTCCTTTCGTGAGTTGCTGAGTGCGCAGAGCGCCAGCGTTACCTCCCAGGGGTCCCGAGCGGTGAAGCGTCTCTGCCGAGGAGGGTGAGGCCGGATGCGCTGAATCCCTTGGCGATCAACCACACCCCGACGAACGCCTCCCACAGGCCGCCGGGAATCGAGGAAGCCAGACCCAGACCGGATCCCATCACTTCCGACAGCATCCCGACGAAGAGGATCGCGTAGCCAATGAGGCCCCAGCCGGCCACCAGCCGTGGAAGCAGCTTTGCGCGGTAGAGCGTGTAGCAAAGCAGCAAACCGGAGACTCCAAGGGTGATCATCCCGATGTCGTAGGCGTAGACCTGCCCCTGTGCGAACAGACCGCTCACGGTCTGAAGGAACGAAGCGTCAGCGACCGCTGCCTTCACGAATGCGCTGGCCAGCGGGATCTGAAGGAGTACGAAAAGGACGATGACCGCAATAAAGCCATCAACCACAGGATCGCGCCGAATGCCAGCAGCACGCTGCTCGCGGCAACCGCGGGCAGGTTGGCTGACGCGCCCGTCGGGCCAAGAATCGACTGGAAGAGTCCGCTCCCCACGAGGCCGACGACAAAGCCCCCGAGGTAGACCGCCCCCACGACTTTTGCCGTCGTTCGGTATGTCTTCGTGAAAGATGTCGCCGCGGGAGCGGCCGCGCTTTGGCCTGCCTCGCGACTCGTGACCGTGGGTCTCTCGATGACGACCCTGCGGTCGACCTGATCAATAGCCATGACTTTCTCCTTGCATCCCCAGCGCGAACGACGAACAACCCGTCGTGAGTTGCGTCCCTTTCGTGGCCCGACCGTATGCGTCTCACTTGCAAATAGCAAGTAAGAACCCATAAAGTATGTAAAATGAGCGAATTGGCACGCGCCATGGAGCTCGTCGGGAATAAGTGGGCGCTTCACATCGTTGACGAGCTTCTCGGCGGGCCGCGGCGGTTCACCGAGATCGAGCGCTCTCTCGGCGACGTGAATCCGAAGCTCATCACGGTCCGGCTCCGGGAACTCGAGGCCGCCGGTCTGGTCTCACGGACGGCCTACGCCGAGGTCCCGCCACGCGTGGAGTACGCGCTCACCGAGTGGGGCCGCGAGTTGCGCCCGACGATCGCGGCGCTGCGGCGGTTCGGGGGCCGCCGGCCGGGTCGACGGACGCGCCGGTAACCGCATGATGAGGTCCGGCAGACAGCCCAACCTTCGCTAGGAATGTGTTGTCGACCTCCGCCCCGAAGGACGTGCGGCGTGTTGGGCGGCTACTCGGGAGTAGCGGTCCTGCAAGACCGTCCGCCCTATCTGGTAATGCTCTTGATGAAGCCGCTCGCGTCGAGCTTCCGGAGGTAGCTGTCGTCGTAGAACGTCCCTGGCGACGCCGACTGCGCCTTCGGCTGGGTCGGCGCGAGCTCGTCGAGCACGGTCTTGAGCGCCGCGTCCGTCGGGAACGGCGGCTCCTGGAGGTACTTCATCGCGAAGAGGCGCCACGTCTCTTCCACCTGGGACGGGTCGGTGAGCTTCGTCCGCGCCGCGACGATGGACTTGCCCCACTCCGCGTCGGTCTTGAACCGATGCTCGCCCTCGATGAGCGCCTTCAACGTGGCATCCACGATCTCGGCGTTCTTGGTCGCGTAACTCCGCGAGGTGGCGACGCCGTTGTACACGTAAGGGATGCCGAGCGCGCCGACGTCGATGAGCTCGCGGAATCCGGCGTTCCGCGCGAGGACGGTCTGCGGAGGGCTGAGCGCGCCCGCGTCGACCTGCCCGCTCTGCATCGCCGCGAGGATCTCGTTCAGCCCGCCGAGCTGTAGCAGCGTCACGTCCTTCGCCGGATCGAGACCGCCCTGCTTCAGCGCGATGCGCGCCGCCGTGTCAGACGCGGTCCCGAAGCGCGAGACGCCGACCTTGCCACCGCGAAGCCCGGCGATGCTGGTCACGCTCGACTTGGCGTAGAGCGACGAGGGGAACGTGTTCACCGTCGACGCGATGATCACGAGGTCCGACCCCTGGAGGACCGACGCGACGACCGCGGTCCCGCTGATGCCGCAGTTGAGCGGGATCTCGCCTGCGAGGAGCGCCGCGACCGCCTGCGTGCTGTCGGCCACGTTGCTGACCTGGGCGTCGAGGCCGTACTTCTTGAGGAAGCCGCCGTCCTCCGCAGACCAGATCGCCGCGTTCGCGGCGCTCACGCTGACCGAGCCAAGGCGGACCTTCAGCGAGGCCGGCGCGCTCGTTGGAGGCGTCGGGGCGCTCGCTCCAGGCGCCGCGGGGCTCGGTGCCGCGACGCCGCCACAGGCTACGAGCAGCCCGCCGACGGAATACACAAGGAGCTCTCGCCGTTTCAGGGTCGGCCGCATGTTCGGCACCCCCGCCCGCGCGCGACTATACCCCGCGGCACCGAGGTGAAGAGATGTCCGGGTACGGAGACTTCAACCGCAACATGATCGACGAGTTCCGCGCGAAGAAGGGCAAAGGCATCGGCTGGTTCGGCGACCGCTTGCTCCTCCTCACGACCACCGGCGCGAAGAGCGGCACCGTGCGCACGGCGCCGGTCGCGTTCACCCGGGACGACGAACGCTACGTGATCGTCGCCTCCAAAGGCGGGGCGCCGACGAATCCGAGCTGGTACCACAACCTTCGTGCCCATCCCGAGGTCACGCTCGAGGTCGGCGACGAGAAGTTCCGCGCCCGTGCGAAGGTCATCAAGGGCGCCGAGCGCGATCGCCTCTACGAGCAGCACGCGTCCGCGCTCCCCGTCTTCCGTGACTACCCCAAGAAGACGACGCGGGTGCTCCCGGTGATCGTCCTCGAGCGGATCGACTAGCCGACACGGATCCGGCGGCGAGAATCAGCCGCGAAGACCCGAGCGGGCGATGCCCTGCACGAGCTGTCGCTGCGTCAAGAGGAACAGCACGACGATCGGAGCGAGAGCCATCACCGAGCCGGCCATGAGCAGCTGGAAGTTGGTGCTCACGTCGCTGCGGAAGATGGTGAGCCCGACCTGGATCGGCCGGAGGTCCGCCGTGTCCGTGATGATGAGCGGCCACTGGAAGTCGTTCCAGGCGCGGATCCCCGTGAGCAGCGCGATGATGGCGAGCGTTGGACGCGAGAGCGGCACCGCGAACCGCCAGAGATACCGAAGATGCCCGCAGCCCTCGAGCACGGCCGCGTCGTAGAGTTCCTGCGGCAGCTGCAGGAAGGCCTGGCGGAGCAGGAACACGTTGAACACCGACGCACCGAACGGAACGATGAGCGCGAGGTACGTGTTGTACCAGCCGAGCCGCTGCATGGCGATGTAGTTCGGGATGAGGGTCACCTCGGGCGGTATGACGAGCGTCGCGAGGAGCACGCCGAAGATGAGGCCTCTGCCTGGAACGCGCATGCGCGCGAGCGCGTACGCGGCAAGGGCCGCGGTCGCCAGGCTGAGCGCGATCGTCCCGAGCGCCATGATCGCGCTGTTGAGGAAATAGCGCCCGAATGGCGCGGCGCGCCAGGCGTCGGCGTAATTCGAGAACAGCCACTGGGTCGGAAGGAGTCCCGGCGGGAACGCCGTCGCCTCCGATTCGCTCTTCACCGAAGTCAGGAGCATCCAGACGAACGGAAAGGCCATGACGACGCCGGCCGCCGTCGCCAGGGCATACAGCAACGCGCGTCTGGCCCTAACCGACATAGACGACGCGCCTGGAGAAGAGCCTGCCGTTCAATGCGGTGATCGCCAGCACGACGAGACCGAGCACGAAGGCCGCCGCACTCGCGTAGCCGAGCTGCGTCTGGCACCAGAAGCGGTCGAAGACGTACAGCGCCGCCACCTGGGTCGTGCCGAGCGGGTTCCCCGCGCAGCCGAATGTCTGACCGCCGCCGCCCATCACGTACACGAGGTTGAACGAGGTCATCGCCCCGATCGTCGCGACGAGGAGGAGGAAAAACGTCGTCGGAGAGAGGAGCGGGAACGTGATGTGTCGGAAGAGCGCCACGCCCGCGGCGCCGTCGATGCGCGCCGCATCGACGAGCTCCTCCGGGATCGCGGTGAGGCCGGAGAGGAACACGACGGCGTGGAAGCCCACGTAGAACCAGACCGTCACGAGCATGATCGCGGCGAGCGCGAGGCTGGGCGGGACGTTCGCGCCGAAGATACCGCGTGGCTCGAGCAGCCAGCGCTGTTCGGGCTGGCCGAGCGCGACGAGAATGCCGTTCGCGACGCCGTAGCTCGAGTTGAAGACCCAGCCCCAGACGAGCGCGACCGCGACCTGCGAGGTCACGTACGGCACGAAGTAGACGAGGCGGAAGAGGCCGCGCAGCCGCAGCCGTTGATGGAGGAGCAGAGCCAGGGCAAGCCCGATCGCCATCTCGACCGGAACGGTCCCGACGACGTACACGAACGTCAGGAGCAGTGACCGGAGGAAATCGGCATCGACCGCGAGCCGCTGGTAGTTCCGCAGGCCGAGGAAACCTTCCTGCGCGATCTCCCAGCGGAACAGGCTCATGTAGAACGCGTAGAGCGCCGGCCAGACGTGGAACGCCACGATGAGGAGGAGGGCCGGCGCGAGGAACAGGTACCCCTGCGCGGCCTCGCGCCGGCGTGTCCGGGCCCGCATTCCCGAGAGGCTAGAAGCCCGAAAGCGTGTCGTTGACCTTCTTCTCAGCCTCCGTCAGCGCATCCTTCGCGCTCGCCTGGCCGAGGAGCGCTTTCGTGATCGCGTCGCCCATCACCGGCTGGACCTTCTGCCAGTCGGGGCTTCCCGGGATGCCGTGCGCGTCCTTGAGCGCGTTGATCGCGACGAGGAGCCGGTCGTCCTTGTCCGTCTCCGCCTTGAACGCCGGCGCGTTCCGCGCCGAGTCACGAAGCGGCATGTACCCGCTCGCCAGGCTCCAGGCGACCGTCTGGTCCGTCTCGGTGAGCCACTTCATGAAGAGCCACGCGGCGCGCTGATTGTCAGCGGGGGCCTTCGCGAAGATCACGAGGTTGTTCCCAAAAAGGTCAGTCTTCGCGCCCTTCGGGCCCGCGGGCAGCGGCGCCATGCCGACGCGGAACTTCTTGTCCGCCGGCATGGCCTGCTCGATGAATGGACGGCTCACGCTCGTCGAGACGGCGAAGGCCACCTTGCCCTGCGCGAACGGGTTCTGCCAATCGAAGCCTTGCGTCACCTGCGCGGTCTTGTCCCCGAGGACGAGATCGACCTGGTACTGGAGCGCGGCGATGCCCTCCGGCGTGTTGAAGGCCGCCTTCGAGAGGTCGGGCGTCAGCGCCTCGCCGCCCTGAGACCAGAGGTACGGCAGGAAGAAGTAGTAGACGTCGGGCGTCCACGCGAACGGCGTGGCGGTCGTCTTCTCCTTCACCGTCTTCAGGGCGGCGCGGAGCTGCTCCCAGGTCGTCGGGACCGAAACGCCCGCGGCTTTGAGGACGTCCGGGTTGTAGTAGAGGAGCGCGACGCTCTTCGAGAACGGCCACGAGACGAGGGTCTTCTTTCCGTTCACCGGTAGCGAGTTGTCGTCCAGGAGCGCCGGCACGAAGTCCTTGAGCTGATCGCCGCTGAAGCCGTCTCGCGAGTCGACGAACTGCTGGACCGGGACGATCGCCTTCGCCTTGAGGTATTGGGCCGTCTGTGGGGGCCCGCTCACCATCGCCATGTCCGGGACCGATCCCGCCTGGATCGCGCTCACGATCTTCTGGTAGAGCTGGTCATACATGCCCTGGAACGTGCCCGTGACCTGCGTCTTGTGCGACGCGTTGAACTTCGAGACGAGATCGTTGAGCCGGTCGCCGAGGACGCCGCTCTGGCCGTGCCAGAAGCTGATCGTGACCGCCGGTTCGGGCGCGGGCGTCCCCTGCGCCGGCTGCGGCGCTTGCGTGGACGGACCTGCGCCACCGGCGCACGCGCTCGCGACGAGCGCGACCGCGATCAAGGCGGTGCGGAAGAACATCATGGCTCTCGCCTCCCGAGCGACGATCGTTCCGGCGGGCGATTCTAGGCCGCACGCCGGGTCGGCTAGCCCGTCCGCCCGGCCTTCCAGGGGATGAGCCAGCGCTCGAGCTCGTCGAGGAGCAAGAACGAGACGTAGCCGATGAACGAGATCACAAGCAGCCCCGCGTACATCTTCTCCACCTGGAACGTCTGGTACGAGTTCTGGATGAAGTAGCCGATCCCAGAACGCGCGGCGAGGATCTCGGCGACGACGATGAGGATGAGCGCGTTCCCCCACGCGAGACGGATCCCCGTGAAGACGAGCGGCAGCGCGCCGGGAAGCGCGATCGTGCGGAAGACCTGGAGCCGTCCCGCGCCGAAGTTGCGCCCCACGTCGAGGTACACCGGCTCGATGCCCAGCACGCCGGCCATGGTGTTCAGCAGCACGAGGAAGAAGACGCCGATCGCCACGATCGCGTACTTCGACGGCTCGCCGATGCCGAAGACGAGGAGCAGGAGCGGGAAGATCGCCGTCTTCGGCACCGGGTAGAGCGCACCGACGACGGGCTTGAACGCCGCGCGGACCAGCCGCGACAGCCCCATCGCGATGCCGATGACGAGGCCGGGGACGGCGCCGAGCGTGAAGCCGATGAGGATGCGGCCGAGGCTCGTCCAGGTGTGTTCGACGAGCTCGCCGGAGCGCATGAGGTCGACGAACGTCCCGGCGATCGCGCTCGGCGCGGGGAAGAAGCGCGCGTCGAGCACGCCGACGCGCCCGGCGCCCTCCCATAGGGCGAGCAGCAGGATCGGCGACGCGACGCCGATGAGCCGCTCCGCGGCCACGCCTTCGACGAACCGGCCGCGCAGGCCGCGGCTCGCGCGCGCGGTGCGGACCTTGATCGTCACGACGCCCGCGCCATCGCGCTGAAGCTGCCGAGGACCTCTTGACGGAGCGGCTCCCACACCTTCGCGACGAGCTCCGCGAACTCGGGCGTGGATTTCAGCTCGTAGACGGACCGCGGCCGGGGGAGCGTGACAGGGATCTCCGCCTTGATGTGGCCGGGCCGAGCGGACATGACGAGGACCCGGTCGCCGAGGACGAGCGCCTCGTCGATCGAGTGCGTGATGTACACGACGGTCTTACGGTCGCTCTCCCACACACGCAGGAGCTCCTCCTGGAGGAGCGCGCGCGTCTGCTCGTCGACCGCGGCGAACGGCTCGTCCATGAGGAGGATCTGCGGCGCGGTCGCGAACGCGCGCGCGACGCTCGCGCGCTGCTTCATGCCGCCCGAAAGCTGGTACGGGTACGCCTTCGCGAACTGCGTGAGACCGACCTTCTCGAGGTAGTGCGCGACCACGCCGCGGCGCACCGTGGCGTGCACCCCGCGCATCCGCAGGCCGTAGCCGACGTTCTCCTCGACGGTCATCCACGGGAAGACGCTCTGCTCCTGGAAGACCATCGCGCTGAGGGGCCGGGCGGGGTCGGTCACCTCCAGGTGCAGCTCGCCCGCGGTCTGGCGCTCGAGCCCCGCGAGGATGCGCAGGAACGTCGTCTTCCCGCAGCCCGACGGACCGACGATGCAGCAGAACTCCTGGTCCGCCATGCGCAGATTCACGTCCTCGAGCGCGACGAGCTCGCGGCCGCGCAGCGGGAAGCGCATCCCGAGGTGACGCGTGACGACGCGGTCGCCGCTCACGCGAGCGCTAGCGGTAGGCCCCGAGCTGCTTCACCGCGGCGTCCACGAACGACAGGTCGACGACCTTGGCCATGTCGACCGCTTTCTGCTGGGAGCCCTTCGCGACGAAGTACTGCTGCGACGCGTTCAGGCTGTCGGCGTTCACCTTCCCGTCTGGATGCAGCCCCGGCATCACCAGCCGCTCGATGAGCGCGGCGTCGAGCTTCGTCGCGGTCGCGAGGATCTGCACGACCTCCGCCCGCTTCGCAGGGTCCTTCTTGTCGAACGCATCGTTGTAGAGGCGCACGCCCTGGAGGTACCCGGTCATGAACCGCGTCGCGGCGTCCTTGTCCTGCGCGAACTTCTCCGAGAAGAGGATCACCGCGGTCTGCTCGCCCGGGACGACGACGTCGGTCCGCGTGATCAACATCGCGGTGCCGGCGTCGAGGATCCTCGTCGCCGTCGGCTCGGTCGGTGCCGCCACGTCGATCGACCCGTTCGCGATCGCCGGGAGCATGTCCGGGAACGCGAGCGTGACGACCTCGACGTCCTTGATCGTGAGGCCGCCGGTGCGCAGGTACTGGTCCAAGGAGTACTCGGGGACGATGTCGCGCGCGGCGATCGCGATCTTGAGCCCCTTCATGTCCTTCGCCGACTTCACCTTCTCGGCCAGCGCCTTGCGTACGACGATCGCCTCGTAGCCGTGGCCCGGCAGGAGGCTCCCCTTGTCGGCGACGATGCGCATCTGGATGCCGCGGTCGATGGCGTTGTAGAGGCCTGCGCTCGGCGCGCCCCCGCCGGCCTGCAATTCGCCTGTCCCGAGGGGCGCGATCATGTTCGCCGCCGACTGGAACGCGACCGACTCGAGCGTGATGCCCTGCGCCTTGAAGAACCCTTTGGCGTCCGCCAGGTAGATGCCTCCGTCGGAGATGCCGCCGACCTGGCCGAACCTCACCGTGACCGGCTTCAGCGTGGCCGCCGCCGTCGCGCTCGCCGCCGGGGCGCTCGACGCGGTCGCCGTCGGCGCGCCGCCGCCGCACGCTCCCGCGACCAACAGGATCGCGAAGGCCGCGGCGAGCCTCGGCATCGCCCGCATGCTAGGTCGTGGGCGTCGGGGCGGCGAGCGCCGCGGGGTCCTCGCCCCAGCCCGCGCCGCCCGCGGTCCAGGCGGCCGCGGGATCCACGGCGCGCGCGAAGGCGTCCGCATCGCGGAAAAGGTCGCTCTCGTAGATCCGCATCGCTTGCGCGTGCGCGGCCTCGAGCGCGCGGACCGCGGCCGGCCGGCGCTCGGCCTCATACGCGGCGAGCGCCTCGTCGACGGCGGCGTCGTCGCGGTCGAGCGCGGGCACGAGAAGCTCGGCGAGCCGCGCCGCGCCGGTGATGGCGAGGCTCATCCCCGTCGCGCCGGCGGGATTCGTCGTGTGCGCCGCGTCGCCCGCAAGGGCGCATCCCGGGACCCAGAACCGCTCCGCGAGAAGGCGCACGACGCGATAGAGCCTCGCGCGCGCCTTCGCGATACGGAGCCGCGCGAGATCGGGAAAGCGACCCACGACGTGATCGCGGAGCGCGGGGTCGGGTCCGAACGACGTCCGCATCCCGCGGCGGACGGTGAGGAACGCGCGCGACTCGCCGCGAGGCCGTGCGAAGACGCAGACGATCCCCTCGCGGTCGAGATGCCAGTGCACGGCAGCAGGTGGAGCGACCTCGCCCTCGGCCTCGAGGTAGAGGAAATCCGTGGCGTACTCGTGCTCCTCCTCCGCGATCCCGAGCTCGCGCCGCACGCTCGAGCGCGTGCCGTCGCAGCCAATGACCACACGCGCGCGGAGCTCGCGCGCGTTCCCGCCTTCGCGCACACGCACGCCCACCACCCGCCCGCCTTCGCGCAGCAGCCCGGTCACGACGGCGCGCTCGACGGTCACGCTGGGCCGGCGCTCCGCGCACGCGGAGAGCACGGCCTCGATCCGTTCGTGCGGGACCGCGATCGTCCGGCCGGCCGGCGTCTGGTCGCGCACGGGGGTCGGGTACCGGGCGACGATCCCGCGGTCGCGCGCGCTCACCACGAGCTCGCGGAGCGCGACGGCTCCGTCGGCCCGCAGCGCGTCAAGGACACCCCAGCTATCGAGGATGCGCAGCGTCGGCGGATGGAGGAGATCGCCGCGCGCGCCGTGCCGCTCGCGGTCGAGGCGCTCGATGAGGAGCGTCGGGATGCCGCGGCTCCCGAGGGCGTTCGCGAGCGACGCCCCCGCCACGGCGCCGCCGACGACGATCGCCTCAGGCGACGGCGAGGCGGAGCTCCTCCCGCACGATCCGCGCGCCGGCAGCGAGCGCGCGCAGCTTCCCGCGCGCGCTCTCGCGCGGCAGGTACTTCATGCCGCAGTCGGGCGCCAGCACGAGCCGCTCCGGCGGCACGTGCCGCAGCGCCGCGCGGGCGCGCTCCGCCACGGTCTCCGCCGTCTCGACGCGCGGGTCCGCGAGGTCGATGACGCCGAGGACGATCGTCTTGTCGCCGAGCCGCTCGAGGACGGAGAGGTCCAGGCGGGGCTGCGCCGCCTCGATCGCGAGCTGGTCCGCCGGACACCGGGCGAGCTCCTCGAGGAACGCGTAGTGGCCGGGCTTGTCCTTGATGTAATGCGCGTAGCCGAAGCACGTGTGCAGCGCGGTGGTGCCGCTGACGCCGGCCAGCGCGCGCTCGATCGCGGGAAGCGCGAACGCGCGCGCCTCCGGGATCCGCGACTGGAGGTACGGCTCGTCGATCTGCACGACGTCCGCGCCGGCGGCCACGAGGTCGTGAAGCTCTTCGTTCACCGCGACGGCGAACGCCATCGCGAGCGCCGCCACGTCGCGGTAGTGCTCGTCGACGGCCTGTTGCGACATCGTGAACGGGCCTGGCACGGTGATCTTCACGCGGCGGTCGGTGTTCCGCCTGAGGAGCTCGAGCGCGCGCACCTCCACCGGCCGCGTGCGCCGTATCGGACCGACGATCCGCGGGACGATGTCCTTCTTCCCGGTCCGCGAGACCGCCTCGCCCGGGCGGTCGAGGTCCACGCCGGCGAGCGAGCTCGCGAAATGATTGGAGTAGCTCTCGCGGCGCATCTCGCCATCGGTGATGACGTCGATCCCGGCCTGCTCCATCTCGCGGATCGCCAGGAGCGTCGCGTCGTCCTGCGCCTGCTCGAGCCAGGGCTCCGGGACGCGCCAGACCTCACGCGCGAGGACGCGCGGCGGCAGGCGCGAGCGGAGCATGTCGCGATCGACGAGCCAGTCCGGCTGCGGAAAGCTCCCGATGACCGTCGTCGGAAGGAGCTGAGGCACCACCTCGGCGATGATGCCTCAGCCCGCTCCCCTACTGACGCTGGACCGGGACCCCGTCGTGCTCCCAGCGGACCGAGCCATCGGGCATCTGGAACGCGAGCCAGCTGGCGTCCGCGGAGCCCATCACGAAGACGCCACGAATCGCTCCGCCAAGCACGAGCACGCTCGCGTCGTCGAAGCCGACCGTCGCGGCGCGCACGGCGTCGTTGACGCCCCAGTCGGACCAGGGCAGCCCGTCGAGCTCCCACCGCACGCGTCCGTCCGCCGTCTGGAACGCGACGAGCCGGCCGTCGGGCGAGCTCATGAGATAGCTGCCACCGAGGCTCGACATCGGGACGAGCTCGCTCGAGGTCGTGACCGGGTCGGCGAGCGCGGGGGAGGCGAAGGCGAGCGTGAGCGCGACCGCGCACGTCGTCACGATGCGGCGCATGTTTCCGACCTCCTTCGTTCGCCCGCCATACACGCAGAACGGGGTCCGCCTGGCCGGGCTACCGCAACGAAATCTCGGCGGCCAGCAAACAATCCGGTAACGAGACGGCAGGGTCGACGCGGCCTAGCGGCGGAGGCGCCAGGCCACCGGCAGCGCTACGGCGGCGAGCGCGATCTTCACGGCATCGCCCGCGACGAATGGGAGCATGCCGAGCGGAAGCGCGCGCTCGGGGCCCACGAAACGGGCGAGCCACGCAACGCCGAAGACGAAGATGACCAGGTCCGCGAGGGCCATCGCGACGATCGTCGTGAGCACGCGCCGATCGAAGCCTCTCTCGGCGAGCGCGCCGACGACCGCCGCGGCCGCGACGAAGCCGACGAGGTAGCCCGCGGTCGGGCCGAACGCGACGGGCACGCCCGGGATGGAGCTCGGCGACCACGCCGACGTGCCGCCGGCGAACACGGGCAGGCCCAGGGTCCCTTCGGCGACGTACGCCGCGAGCGTCGCGGCACCCAGACGGGCGCCGAGCGCCGCGCCCACGAGCAGCACCGCGAACGTCTGGCCGGTCACCGGTACCGGACTGAACGGGAGATCGACGCGGAGCTGCGCGGCGAGCGCGACGAGCGCGCTGCCGGCGACGATCGCCACGGCCGCGGCGGGCCAGGTGGGCGTGACGACGGTCGCGAAGAGCGTGCGCTGTCCGATCACGGTCCGCGATGCTCTCACACCGGCATCACGTCGTGCTTCTTGCGCGGCCGCTCGACGCGCTTGGTCTCGAGGACCGCGAGAGCGCCGATGAGCCGCGCCCGTGTCTCGGCCGGCGCGATCGCGGCCTGCGCGAAGCTCTTCGCGAGCGCGTCGGCCGGGCCGCTGAACCGCTCGCGGAACTCGGCGATCTTCTCACGGCGCACCGCCGACGGATCCGCGGCCGCGCCGATCTCCCGCTTATGGAGTATCTCGACGGCGGCCTCGGCGCCCATGACCGCGAGCTCGACGCCCGGCCAGAGGAGAACGGCGTCCGCGCCGAGCTCGCGCGTGCACATCGCCTGCTTCGCGCCGCCGTAGCCCTTGCGGAGATAGACGGTGACCTTCGGCACGGTCGCCTCGGAGTACGCGTACAGCATCTTCGCGCCGTGGCGGATGATCCCGGCCTGCTCCTGTTTCAGGCCGGGCAGGAAACCGGGGACGTCGACGAGGGTAACCAGCGGGATGCCGAACGCGTCGCAGAACCGGATGAACCGCGCCGCCTTGTCCGCGGCATCCACGTCGATGGCGCCCGCGACGTGCTGCGGATTGTTCGCGACGAAGCCCACGCTGCGGCCGTCGAGCCGCGCCAGACCGATCGCCATGTTCCGCGCGAAGCGCGGCTTGAGCTCGAAGAACTCGCCATCGTCGGCGACGCGCGTGATGACCATCCGCACGTCGTATGGCTTGCGCAGATCCTGGGGGACGACGTCGGGGAGGTCGTCCGCGCGCCGCGAGGGGGCGTCGTCCGTACGGCGCCGCGGCACGTTGGAGTCGAAGCTCGACGGGAGGTACCCGAGCAGCGTGCGGATGCGCTCGAGGCACTCGCGGTCGTCCGCCGCGACGACGTCCGCGCAGCCGGAGAGCTCGCCGTGCACCTTCGCGCCGCCGAGATCTTCGGGCGTTACCTCCTGTCCGAGCACCTCCTTGATGACCGCGGGACCGGTGATGAACATCTGGCCCGTACCGCGGACCATGAAGACGACATCGGTCAGGGCCGGCGAGTACGAGCCGACGCCGATGCACGGGCCCATCACCGCCGAGAGCTGCGGCACCGCGCCGGAGGCCTGGCTGTTCGCGTGGAAGATGCGGCCGATCGCGCGCGTGACCTCGAGCCCCTCCTGGATGCGCGCGCCGGCGGAGTCCCAGAGCCCGACGACCGGCAGTCCGAGCGTGCGCGCCCGGTCGATCGCGTACGCGATCTTCTCGCCGTGGGCGGCGCCCACGGTGCCGGCCATGACGCTCCAGTCCTGCGCGTAGACGTAGACCGGGCGGCCCTCGACGCGGCCGTGGCCGACGATGACGCCGTCCCCGGGCCTGCGCCGCTCGGCCATACCGAAGTCGGTGACGTGCGTGAGCGCCTCGGCGAACTCCTCCACGAACGTGCCGCCGTCGCAGAGCGCCTCGACACGCTCGCGTGCCGTGAGCTTCGTCTCGGCCACTACACGATCCCGAGCCCGGCGAGGACCGCGAGCATCACCGACGCCGCCATGATCGAGCCGAGCTGGCCGCCGGTGTTCGCGGCCATGGCCGGCATGAGCAGATAGCTCTTGCGGTTCTCCTGCTGGCCGATCCGCTGCACGACGCGCGCGGCCATCGGGTACGCGGAGATCCCCGCCGCGCCGATGAGCGGGTTGATGCGGCCGCCCGAGAGCAGCCCGTAGATCTTCCCGAACGCGATCCCGGCCGCCGTGTCCAGCACGATCGCGACGAAGCCGAGACCGAACACGAGGAGCGTCTGGGGGCGGAGGAAGACGTCGGCCTGCATCGTCGCGCCGATGCAGAGGCCGAGGAGCAGCGTCACGACGTTCGCGATCTCGTTCTGCGCGGCGTCGCGCAGCCGGTCGACGACGCCGCTCTCGCGCAGCAGATTGCCGAGCATGAGCGTGCCGAGCAGCGGCACGCCCTGCGGCGCGAGCAGCCCGCCGACGATCGTGACGACGATCGGCAGGAGCACGCGCGCCGCGCGCGAGACCTCGACGCTCTTCACCGGTGGCATCACCCGGCGGCGCTCCTCCTTCGTCGTGAGGAGCCGCATGATCGGCGGCTGCACGACCGGGACGAGCGACATGTAGGAGTACGCCGCGACCGAGACCGCGCCGAGGAGGTGCGGCGCGTACTTCGTGCTGACGAAGATCGCGGTCGGGCCGTCCATGGCGCCGATGACGCCGACGGCGACGGAGTCGCGCAGCGGGAAGCCGATGACGAGCGCGAGCAGCAGCGTGATGAAGATGCCCAGCTGGCCCGCCGCGCCGAGGAGCAGGAGCTTGGGATCGCCGAAGAGCGGCCCGAAATCGGTGAGTGCGCCGATGCCGAGGAAGATGAGCACCGGGAAGAGCTCCGTGGCGACGCCCGCGTCGTAGACCACGCGGAGGATCCCGCCGGGCGCCATGAGCCCCGAGCCCGGGATGTTCACGAGGACCGCGCCGAACCCGATCGGCACGAGGAGGAGTGGCTCGAGTCCGCGGCGGATGCCGAGATAGAGGAGCGCACAGCCGACCGCGATCATGAGCGCGTCCCCGGGACCGAGCCGCCCGACGCCCTGGAGGAAGCCCCCGATCGCCGCCGCGACCGCGTCGCCCATTAGCCCAATCTCTGGCTTCGCCAGGAGACGCGCTCAGCGCTGGCGGACTCGCTCCTCGCAGGTGAACTGCTCGTCGCTCGACTCATTCTCAGCCCTTGGCTGGAAAGAGACGACGAAGCGCGACCGTGAAGAGCGCGACGATGCCGAGCGCGACGAGAGTGCCGGCCGCGCTCACGATCGCGACGACGAGGCCGACGCCGAGCTCGCCCGTCACCTCAGTCGAGGACCGCGATGACGTCGCCGGCGTCCACCGCGTCGCCCGGCGCGACGCGGAATGCGGTGAGCGTCCCGTCGCGTGGGGCGACGACCTGGATCTCCATCTTCATCGCTTCCATGACGACGAGGGTCTCGTCCTCCTTCACGCGGGCGCCCGGCTCCGCCGCGAGGCGGAGCACCTTCCCGAGCATCGGTGCGACGACGTCCTCGGCCACGGGTCGCGCGAGGTCAGCGGCCCCGGGCGCGCCTCGCCGTCCGCTTGGTCGTCGTTCGCTTGCGCGCGGTCGTCTTGCGCGCCGTCGAGCGAGCGCCGGCGCGACGCGTCGCGGCCCGCTTCGTCGGGCGCTGCGCTGGCTGGCCGTTCGAGCTCTTCGCCAGGCCGATCACGTTTCCCTCGGGGTCCGAGAACAGCGCGTACTGGACCACGCCCATGTCCATCGGTGGCATCACGGTCCGGCCGCCCAGCTGCTCGGCCTTCGCGAGCGTCTTCGCCAGGTCCGGGGTCTCGACGTAGAACGTGACCCAGGCGCGGCCGTTCTGGCTCGCGCCGATGCCGCCGCCGATGCTGTGGCCCGGCCCTGCGGCGCTCACCATGCCGTAGTCCATGGGGTTGTTCGTGTCGATCTTCCAGCCGAAGAGATCGCCGTAGAACTTCTGTGCGGCCTTCGCGTCGCGCGCGTTCACCTCGAAATGCGTGACCGGATGTGCCATCGAAGCTGTCCTCCCCTGCGTGGCCCGAGCGGCCCGGCCACAGACTCTAGCCGACCCATAGCATCGGGTCGTGGGACGACCGCTCGAGGCGGCGCGCGCGTTCGTGAAGGCGGTGCAAGGGCGCGATCCCGACGCCGCGGCGGCGCTGTGTACGGAGGACGTCGAGGTCCGAGTGCCGGGCATCGACACGCCGTTCCACGGCAAGGACGGCGTGCGGCAGATGATCCGCATGGCGCCGGCGGAGCTCCTCCAGAGCCTGCGCGGAGAAGAGGAGCGCGGCAACGAGGTCCGCGTGACCACGCTCACGCGCGCGCCCGGGATCTTCGCGAACTACACGACGTGGCGCTTCGAGACCGACGGCGCGCTCGTCCGTCGCCTCAGCTTCGAGCTGCGCGGGGCGAACTGAACTAGCTCGCGAGCCCGATGTCGAAGGTCGCGGCGTACGCGCTGCCGGTCCTGGCCACCTGCAGTGTCAGCTTCCCGCCGCTGTCGTTGAAGATGCCGTCGCCGGTGTTTTTCAGGCGCTGCCCGGTCTTCTGGGAATAGGGCGCCTCGGCGAAGACCTGGTCGCTCACCGCGTCGTCGAAAAAGAGCTGCGACGTGAACTCCGATGACGGATTCGTCGTCCGGATCTTGAAGTGGATGTGCACCGCGCGCCCCTGGTACCAGCCCGGGTAGATGGTCGTGAACTGGACCTTCCCGTTCGCGTCGGTCGTCTGGTAGCCGCGGAGGAACTTCTTGCCTTTCGTGTTGAAGCCAGGGTCCGTGGCGTCCGAATAGACGCCGAGCGCGTCGCAGTGCCAGACGTCGACCGTCGCACCGCCGAGAGGCAGGCACGAGGCGCCGCTGACGCGCGAGACGTTCACCGTGAGCGTGAGCTGGGCGCCCGGCCTCACCGTGCCATCCGAGGGATCGGATCGGATGTCTGACCGGTTCAGCTTCTCGTCGACGAAGTAGGGCCCTTCGGTGAGGGCGGGGCGGACGACGCACGAGGGAACGGCGGCGGTCGCGGCCAGCGGCGCGGCGGTCGCGCCGACGGTCGCCGCTCCGGTCGCGCGCGCTGTCGGCGACGCGGTGACGCTTGCGGGCGGCGCGCAGGCGGCGAGGAAAGCGGCGCCCGTGCCGCCGAGGAGCGCGAGCACCTCGCGACGGCTGAGGATCCGCCCGATCGGGGCGTCGTCGGCGTCCAGTTCGCGGCTCCTAGCCTTTGGCGGTCGCGACGAGGTCGACGACCACCTTGATCTCGTCGACGAGGCTGACGACGCGGAACGGCACCGACGGCGCCGTCATGCCGAAGTCGGCGAACCTCCACGTGGGGTTCGCGGTCGCCGTCGCGGTGAGATTCGCGCCGTCGCGCTTGCCCAGGACATCGAACGTCACGTCCTTCGTCGTGCCGTGGATCGTCACCTTCCCGGAGAGCGTCAGCGTGAAGTCGCCGCTCGCGGGGACGGTGCCGCTGATCTTCGTGGGCACGAGCTCGGCCTTGGGGAACTGGCTCGTGCGCAGCGTGTCCATCTTGATGAAGCGGTCGCGATCCCGCTGGTCGCTCGTGAGCGTCGTCAGGTCGAACGAGATCTTCGAGTCGCTCGTGAACGTGCCGTCCACGTTGAGCGTGAAGGACCCCGTCGCCCCCGTTGCGACGAGCACCGCGTCCGATGGCGCGCTCACGCCGACGAGCTGCTCGCGCACGCGGACCGTCGCCTTCGAGGTGTCGCCCACCGACCAGGTCCCCTGCGCGACCGGCCCCGCGGTGCCTGGGGCGGTCGCCGTCGGCGCGGGCGCGGTGCTCGGCGTCGCCGCGCCGCCGCACGCTGCGACGAACAGCACCGCGAGCAGAGCGCCGATAGGAGGACGCATCGCCGTCAATCGTGAGGCATCGCGCGCGGTCGGTGGGACCGCGGCGCTAAGAATCGGCTAATAAGGTCAGGCGAACTCGACCGAGCGCTTCGAGAGGCCGAGGAAATAGCCGTCGATGACCGTGCGCGGCGTCTCGTCGAGGCTCGCGCCCAACGCGACGAAGAGCGGGACGAAGTGATCGACGGTCGGATGCGCGTACGGCAGCCCTGGCGCAGTGCGCCGGTAGTCGACGAGCGCGTCGACGTCGCCGCGCGCGAGCGTCTCGGCGGCCCACGCATCGAACTCCTTCGACCACCCGGGCGGCGGCGCGTCCGGACGGAAGTCCG
>VBDU01000116.1 GCA_005883625.1 Chloroflexota bacterium
CCACGGGTGGCTTCAGCTGGCAAGCTAATCCTGCGCTGCCGCCCTTGAGTCAGCTCAACATGTCCCTCCTACGCGCGCCTTTGCCTCGAGGAGAAGCGGCTCGTCACTCGCGTCGAGCACTCGTCTCAGGGCCGCATCCTCGAGACGAGTGACGGCAGCGGGTCAAAAGGCTCTCAACGCGTGCCATCAGCGGGTCAAGCGCGTCGAGAACAGGATGGAGAGCGACCTAATCTCGGAGACTGAACGACACACCCTCGCCGATCTGCTCGAGCGATGTGCCCTGTCACTCGGCGAAAGCGACGACTGAACGCTCTTGATCGCCCGGCGCGTACTAGCGCGCTACCCGCGCGGGACCCGTAACGGGAGCATGGCTACGGGCAGGTTAGCTCTCCACTGTTGAGCCACAGTCCAGTGAATGTGACCACAGTCGCCTGGTGTCCGAAGAGCGAGTCGTGGCTCCACGCCTGCAGCGCATAGTTGACCTCTGCCTGAGTCACCGTGCTGGTGAAAATCGAACGCCAACTCCCCTCGTCGACGTAGTAGCCGGTGAGCGCGTTGCCGTCACGCGCGAGGCGCAACCATCCGGCGCGATCGTTCGTCGGCACCAAGACGCCGCCGTCCGTGTACACGTCATCGAAGTTTCCGCCGACGCTGGTCCGCTCGAGGAGGTGTCCTCCGATGACCAGCGCCGTGCGGACACCGTTCCGTCGCGGCCAGTCGATCAGCTCGTAGCGCACCTGCAGGTCGAAGTCGCCGCGGAACGTGCACGCGGACTGCCCGCCGCCGGCGAACGCGTCTTGGCCCGGATCCTGGACCGCGTCGGCGGCAAACCCGATCGTCAGCCGTTGATCCGAGGCGACGGCGACGACGCCGCTGCCCCCGGAGAAGATGGCGGCGTACTGCGTGTCGAGCGCCTTCCCGCCGCGGGTTCCGCAGGTGCCGGCGACGCTCGCCTCTACAGCGGCGCTGATCTCAGCTGAGCTGAGAGCGCGACCATAGACGGCGAGCTCGTCGACGATGCCCTTGTAATGGCCGGCGAGGGACACGCCTTCGTCATCGACGCTCTGGCGGCGCCCAATAAACGCGTGCTGCGCGGAGACGATCCTTCCGCTCACCTTGCTTGGCCCGGTCTCGACCCGCAGTGGCATGACCCTCCCGTTCACGTATATCCGCACATCGGCCGTGCTCGTGTTCGCCGTCACCGCCACGTGCTGCAGGCGGCCGGACGACACGCTCCCCGCCGGCGCCCACAGCACCGAGTACGCAGCGCTCGTTTGTAGAACCGCGCCGACCTCGCCGCCATCGTTGACGAGCAGCCCAAACGCCTCGCGCACGAGCGGATCTCGGTAGGCGAAGATCCACGATGGGCTTTCCGGGTGCGACGACCGCTGTGGATTGATCCAGGCCTCGATCGTGAAGGCAGAAGTGAGCCGCTGGAGCGCGGACGCGTCGGCCACGTCGACATAGTCGTCAACGCCGTTGAAGAGAAGTCCGCGTCCGGTCTCCCCGACGCCGAACCGCAGATGTCCGTGCGCGACATCGTCGCGGCCCCCAGCGGAGTCGCGCACGTCGCCATCTCCGCGCCAGAGATGTACGAGACCGGTGGGCGGCGGGAGGCAGCGCGGCGGCGGCGGCACCGCCGAGGCCGATCCGCGCACGATCACGCGCGACAGCAGCGCGGTGTGTCCTGTCGCGCCCGAGTTCACGAGCGCGTACAGCGTGTAGTTCCCAGGCGGAAGCCCGTGTGGGTCCCAGTCGTAGTGCCAGCCCGATCGCGCCGCGCGCTCGTCGGCCAGGCGACGGGCGACGTCCGGCCGCGCATCGCCATACGTGGCTGTGCCGATCGTCGTCGCCGTATTGAGCGTGGCCGGCGAGCCGGCCGCGGTCCCGGGCCGTATGAACAGATAAACGGCATCGACTCCGCTCGATGTCCGCGCACTCGCGTCGAACGCCCAGCCGGAGAGCGTGACCGGCTCGTCTCCGACGATGTCGCCCTCTTCGGGCAAATCGATACCGCCGGCGGGATCGCTCGGACTCGGCGAAACGGTCACGACCCGTTCGATCGTCGCGCTGCGTTGATTCCCTGCCGAGTGCACGACTGCGACCAGCGTGTGCGTCCCGCTCGGCAAGCCGCGTGGGTCCCAGCGGAAGTGCCAGCCCGACGCTTGAAAGCGAGTTGTGCAGAACGCGCTGACGATGTCGCTGCGGACATCGCCAAGCGTCGCCGCCCCCAGAGGGTTCCCGGTAGCGGGGCCGCCGTCGAGGTAAAGCGTGACCGCATCGACGCCGATGCCTTGCGATGCGCGCGCGTCGAGCGCCCATCCACGCACATCCACGGCTTCCGCGCTCGCCGCGATCTTCGCGCCGCCGGCGGGCTCGTCGATGTTTCCCGTGAGCGTCGGCGCGTTCGGTTTCACGCATGCGGTCGCCGCCGCCGGAGCGGCCGGCGCGACGGTCTCGGTCGGAATCGCGACCGGAGCTGGTGTCGCTTCGGGCACCGCCGTGGCGCACGCGACGGCGCTGCTCAGCGAGAGGACGACCAGAACTCCAGCGCGGCGCACGGCAGCGACAGTACGCCTGCCCTGTTTCGTGTTTCGATGACCTACGAGCTGCCAAGTACTACCCATCCGGCGACGAGCCGAAAAGAGTCAGCAGTACCGAGTCAGCAGTACGTGGCGGGACTTTTTGCAAAAAGCCGTACAAGCCCCGTCAGCACTGAGACGCGCTTCGTCTAAGCGGGCTCGCGAAATTCGGTGGGCAGAGAGGTGTGCAACTGACGGTGTCCCGTGACACCAGAGTCCTTCATCTTCGAGCGTAGCCGCTCGTAGGGGGTCTGACCCTGGAGTGCCCCGTGCGGGCGCTCGAAGTTGTAGTAGTCCTCCCATTCCTGGAGCTTGGTCGTGAACACCTTGGCGTCGTCGACCACGACTCCGTCGAGCAGCCGGTAGAACTCCTCGGCGTCGATCCGGTGCGAGCGCTCGACCTTTCCGTTGAGCCGCGGCGTGCGTGGTCGGATGTACACGTGCTCGATGCCGAGATCCTGAACATGCCAGTGGAACGCGGCACCGAACTCAGAGCCGTTGTCGGTCTGGATGCGCTCGACGCGGAAGGGGAGCTTCTGCAGAACGTAGTCGACGAACTGGATCGCGGTCTTCTGGCCGAGGCGCTCATACACCCGCAGCACGCGAAGGCGCGTGCAGTCGTCGATCGCCGTGAACTGGTAGTGCCGGCGCCGCGAGCCCTTGAGCGGCCAGATGCCCGAGACGCTGACCACCAGCTCGTGGTAGCGGCGCAGGTACATCGCGATCTTGTGCGGCCCGAAGTGGTACGTCTGACGCAGGTGCACGATCTTGCCGACGATCTCGGTGCTGGTCGCCTGCGGGCTGCGGTGCGGACGACGCGAGCGGTCCTCGAGGCCGGGAACGCCCTTCTCGACATAGCGCCGCAGCCACACGTAATAGCTTTGACGCGTGATGCCGTAATAGCGGCAGGTGAGGCTGACGTTGCCGCTGACTTCCCTGGCGTGACGGATGATCGCCAGGCGCCGGGATGCGGATCTCGCCCGCTCTTTGTCGGTCACTTGGATCCCTCCTCGTTTGGGCGGCCCAAGTGTCAACGACGTCCGTCAGTTTTAGACGGTGGGCAGAGAGGTCTAAGACTGACGGACGTCGTTGACACTGGCCTCTCCCAAAACGAGGAGGAATCCAGTGATCGAACGAGAGCACTTGCGCACCGTGGCCCACCGCCTGGCGGTCCTCCGGCATGCCGAGGAAGTCACCCTCAACG
>VBDU01000111.1 GCA_005883625.1 Chloroflexota bacterium
CCGGCCAGGCCGATCGCCTCGCAATCCTCCTCGTCGCGTCGCTGCTGTCGCTCGTCTTCCCGCTGGACTGGAACCTGGTCTGCGCGGTCCTGTTCCTCTTGCTGCTCATCACGGCCGCGCGGCGCGCGTCGCGATCGATCCGCGAGCTCCTGGCCTGATGCTGCGCGCGGCCGCGCGCTCGCGCGCGGCCCTGCTCGCGTCGGCGCTCTGGGGATTCGCCGAGGCGACGCGCTTCTACGTCGTGCCGGACGTGCTCGTCGGCTGGATCGCGCTGCACGGCGTGCGTCGCGGCGTGGCCGCCTCGCTCTGGGCGACGGCCGGCGCGATGCTCGGCGGCCTCGCGGTGCACGCGGACTCGCGCGCGCAGCGCGCGCGCCTCGTCGAGATCCCCGGCATCAGCGAGGCGATGGTCGAGGACGCCTCCACGAAGCTGGCCCGCGACGGCTGGTGGGCGCTGCTGCGCGGACCGCTCGACGGGATCCCCTACAAGGTCTACGCCGCCGAGGCCGGCGCACGCGGGCTGCCCTCGGGCGAGCTCGTCGCGTGGACCATCCCGGCGCGCCTGTGGCGCCTCCTCGCGGTCGCGCTCGGCGCGGGCCTCACCGGCGTCGCGTTTCGCGGCTCGATCCGCCGGCGCGAGGGCGCCTGGCTCGCCGCGTACCTGGGCTTCTGGGCCGTCACCTACGCGCGGTACTTCGCGCGGCTCAAGCGCACGTACGGCTCACGGTCTGATGAGCAGCGACGAGCTCGTGAACGACGGATCGAAGAAACCGAGGGCGGGCCCGAGGACGGTCAAGCCCCTAACAGCGAGCCCACCGCGAAGCAGCCGATGCCGCCGCGGCGTGCGAAGGGTCCGCAGCGAGGCGAACGAACGGAACGGGGGCGGACGCGACGGCGCGAGCCAGGTGGCGACGAGCAGGCCTGAGGCGATGAGCGAACCGCAAATCGGCGCGTCGGTCCTCGCCGCGCTTCAATCGACGCGGCGGGCGACCCGTCGGAGTGGCGCGCCGATCGCGTGAATGGCGGAATGGATGCCGGCGTTGTGCCAGACGTTCTTCGCCTGCGACCACTGCCGCCCCCGGTCGAGGCAGACGATCCGCGTCTCGACATCGGCGGCAGCGCCCCAATGCGCCGCGAGATTTCCGAGCGTGCCGACCCACTGACCGTTCTGGATCTTGCCGCCCACGAACGGCAGGATCATGAGGAGCTCCCACAGCGGATCGCTCGCACGCGTGAACTCCTCGACCTCCGCCACCGTCGTTCCGTCGTCGTCGAACGCGCTGAAGGTGATCGGGCCGGTGAAGGGATGCCCCTCGGGCGAGATGAAGCTGAAGGACACGTCGTCTGCGTAGATCACCAGGATCCCGGTCGCGAACGTCGGCGCGCCCGGGACGCCGGCGTTGATGAGGCCGATCTCGCCCGGCGCGATGCCCGCGGCTGGGAGGAACACGCGCGCGCCTTTCGGCCAGAAGTCGCCGAAGCGGTCCTTCCAGACGCGGATGACCTCCTGCGGAGAGACGCGGGCTCCGTCGAGCCGGACCCGGAAGCGCTTGTGCCACAACTGACCGAAGCCCTGTGCGGCACCCGCGACGCGCCGACCCGCCACGTTCGCGTTGACGGCGTCCGCGGGAACGGTCCGGACCGTGAGCGTCCGGACCGGCTTGGCCCAGTACGCCTCGTCGCGCCCGGTCATCTCGCCGCCCCGACCGCGGCCTGCTCGGAGTCGAAGATCGCGATCGCTTCGTCCAGGCGCGTGAGCTCGAAGATCTGCCGGTAGTGCTCGTTCAGCCCGTACGCGCAGAGCCGCTGCTTCTGGCGGTTCGCCCGCACAAGGAGTGTGACAAGCAGCCCGATCCCGCCGCTGTTCATGTAGTCCAGCGCGCTGAAGTTCAGGATGACCGCGCGGATCCCTCCCGAGCTCGCCTCGGCGAAGGCCTCCGCGAGCGCCGGCTCGCTCTGCGCCGTGACGTCGCCCCGGATGTCCATGAGTCCGGCATCGCCGATCCTGCGCACGCCCAGCGCCGTCGTCGTATTCGCCATTTCCATCCTCCTCAACGCGGACCGAGCGCGCTCGACTCGCTCGGGAAGATCGCCATGAAGTCCGAAAGCCGTGTGATCTGGAAGATCTCGCGGTAGTGGTCGCTCAGACCGAACGCCCTCACGACGTGGCCGTCCGCGCGGGCCCTCGCGAGGATTCCGACGATGACCGCGATGCCTGTGCTGTTGATGTATTCGACGCCGCCGAAGTTGAAGGCGATGGTCCTCGTCGCGGCGGCCGCCCCGACATATGCGTCGCGCAGCACCGTCTCGGTCGTGGCATCGACCTCGGAGGGAAGGTCGATGATCGCCGCGCCGTCGGCCGACCGCACCTTAAGACGCTCGCCCGCTGTCGCCATCGTGACCTCCTTTGCGACGCGCAACGAGCTCGATCACCCGCTGCGGTCCGTCGGTGCGCACGTTCATGTCGTCGACCATGTTCTTGATCAGGAAGAGGCCCCAGCCGCGTGGCTTCTCCTTGCCGGCGAGCTTCGCCTCGAGATCCGGCTGTGAGGGCTCGGGCATCGCGCGGTCGCCGCCGCTGTCGGTGATGCGGACGAGCACCTCGTCGTCGGTGGCCAGGACCTGCACGCCGACCGGAACCT
>VBDU01000022.1 GCA_005883625.1 Chloroflexota bacterium
CGGACCTGCGAGAGCGCGATCCCGGCGCTTTCCAGGCGCAGCCATTGGAGCTCGTTCTCCTCGAACACGCGCCAGACGACCGGCACGACGAGGTGATCGGTCTCCGGCTCAGCATCGTCCTCGGCAGTGACGGGCTCGTTTCCGAGCGCGCGCGAATACTCGCCGATCTTCACCCGCGCCTCGTAGAGCTGGGCCTCGAGCCGATGGGCGTGCTTGCGGATGCGGAGGGCGGAGGCCTCGGCCGCGGCGCGGGCGTCCTGCGCGCGTTTGAGCGCGTCCCGCAGGTTCGCGACGTCGTTCACGGCCCATTCGAACTGGCGAATGACCATGGCGACGCGCTGGTCGGCGTTCGCGTTGAGCTCGGTGACGTTGGCGGCGACCATGTGCGCCGCGTGGTGGTCGCTCGCCAGTCGCGTGCGCCACACAAGCAGCGCGCCCCCCGCGAGGCCGAGGCACAGTCCAAGCGAGAGCCAGCGTTCGGGGCCTTGCACAAAGAGCGCGAACGGCCCGCTGAGGCCGATCGCGATGAGCCACGGGATGTACCACTCCGAGCGACGGCGCCTGGGGGCGTGGCGCGTCGCCGCCACCCTCGCGTGCGCGGCGCAGAGCGCGCACTCGTGGCTGGCGGCGTGGCTCGGGCTCGTCAGCGTGGATCCGTCGTCCAACGTCCTCCCCTTGTTCCACCGCGTACGTTCGTCTCCGGCCCCGGGCGACGCATCCCTGCATCGGGTGACGGGGCGAAATCTCCCCCGTCCGGGGGACCCGTGTCCCTAGAATCGGTCGCTCCGCGCGTTGCGATACCGAAGGAGAGCCTGTGGCCGACGTTCCGCACGGCCTCGCGGTCCCGCGGGGCTTCCGCGACATCCTCCCGACCGAGGCGCGCGAGCTGCACGCCATCGAGCGCCTGCTCATGGGGACGTTCGCGTCGTACGGCTACGTCCCGCTGGAGCCGCCCGCCGTCGAGTTCGCGACCGGAGCACTGACCCTTGACGAGCGCCGCGTGCTGCGCTTCCTGGACCGCGACGGACGCCTGCTCGCGCTCCGGCCCGACGTCACGACGGCCGTCGCGCGCGTCGTCGCCCAGCGCTATGGGCGGAGCGACGCGGCGCTTCGCCTCTCGTATTTCACGCCCGTCTTCCGCGAGGAGCCTTCGATGCGCGGCTCCGAGCGCGAATACGACCAGGCGGGCGTCGAGCTCATCGGAGCGAAGGGCGCTCTCGCCGACGCCGAAGTCATCGGGCTGCTCGGGGACGCGCTCGCGCGCTGCGGGCTGCGTTCCGCCGAGATCGACGTCGGGCACGTCGGCTATGTCGCCGGCTTTCTCGAGGAGCTCGCGCCGGAGAGACGCGAGGCGTCGGCCGGGCGGATCCGCGACGGCGATCTCGTGGGCGCGCTCGTCGCCGCGCGCGAGCACGGTCTGCCCGACCGACGTGCGGGCGCGCTGGAGGCCGGCCTGCGCCACCGCGGATCCGACCTCTCCGCGCTCCGTGCGGACGCGCCGGCGGCCTCAGTGCAGGCGCTCGACGAGCTCGCGGCGCTCGCCCCGCTGCTCGAGGCCGCCGGCGTCGGGGGCGCCGTGCGCTACGACCTCGGCTTCGTCCCAGCGCTCGCGTATTACTCCGGGGTCGTCTTCCAGGTGACCGTCCCCGACCTGGGCTTCGCCGTCGCGGCGGGCGGACGCTACGACGGTCTACTCGGACGGTTCGGGGGGGACCGCGCCGCGACGGGCTTTGGCATCGCTGTGCCGCATCTGCACCAGGCGATCGTCGCCGAAGGCTGGGCCGTGACCGACGAGGCGCCGCTCGTCATCCTCGGTCCGGGAGGCGACGACATCGCGACCCTGCGCGCGGCGACCGCGCTGCGCGGGGCCGGCGTCGCGGTCGCGATCGGCGAGGTCGCGGAGACCGCCGGCCGGCCGACCGTCCGCGCGAAGGTCGTCGACGAGCGCCACGTCGAGTTCGAGGGCTCGCGCCGCACGGTCGACGAGCTCGTGGCGGCGCTGCGGCGATGAGCCGGCCGCTCCGTCTGGCGCTCCCGCAGGGGGCGCTCTGGGAGGAGACGCTGGTGGCGCTCGAGGCGGCGGGCCTCGCGACCGGCGCGCTACGCGACGGCGGCCGGCGGCTCGTGATCGAGGCGGGCGCGGTGCGCTACATCCTCGCGCGGCCTTCCGACATCCCGACCTACGTCGCGCACGGGGCCGCGGACGCCGGGATCGTGGGCAAGGACGTCCTCCTCGAGTCGGACGCCGACGTCCTCGAGCTCGCCGACCTCCGCTACGGACGCTGCCGCTTCGTCGTCGCCGCGCCCGCGGACACGCTCGACCGGTCGCTCGACGAGTACCGCCATCTCGGCTCCCTCGAGGTCGCGACGAAGTACCCGCGCGTCGCCGCCGAGCACTTCCAGCGCCGCGGGATCCAGGTCGAGATCATCAAGCTCGGCGGTTCGGCCGAGGTCGCGCCGCAGGTCGGCCTCGCGGACTGGATCGTCGATCTCGTGGCGACGGGGCGGACCCTCGCGGAGAACCGCCTCGCCGTGGTCGAGGAGATCGCCACGTGCACCGCCCGGCTCGTCGCGAACCGTGTTGCCTACGCGCGCGACCGGGAGCGCATCGCCACGCTCGCGCGCAAGCTCGAGGACTGGGCGGGTCGAGGGGGCTCTGCCTCCTCTGACGCCCGCTCGTCCCGGTGAGCGTTCGCGTCCTCGGCCTCGGCGGGTTCCGGCGCGAGGTCGAGCGGCGGCGCAACGCGCGGACGTTCGATGACGCGCTGCTCCGCTCGGTGCGGGCGACCCTCGACGACGTGCGCCGCCGGGGCGACGCGGCGGTGCTCGCGAACGTGCGCCGCTTCGACCGCAGAGCGGCACGCGCCGGGGACCTCTGGGTCGACCGATCGGCGCTGCGACGGGCGGCGCGGTCCTGCCCGCGCGAGCTGCGCGCCGCGCTCGACGATGCGCACGCCGCGATCGCGGCCTTCCATAGGCGCCAGCGGCCTCGCCCGATCTCGCACGCGGCCCGCGCGTTCGCGGAGGCGCTCGTGCCCGAGGCGCTCGCCCGCGTCGGCGGCTGCGTTCCGCGCGGGACGGTGGGGTACCCGTCGACCGCACTGATGATCGGCGTGCCCGCGCGCATCGCCGGCGTCGCCGACCTCGTGCTCGTCTCGCCGATGCCGCGCGATGGCGCGGTCGACCCCGCGCTCGCATACGCGGCGACGCTCGTCGGCGCGAGCGGGATCTATCGCGCCGGCGGCGCGGCCGCCGTCGCCGCGCTCGCGTACGGGACGAAGACGCTGGCGCGGGTCGCCAAGATCGTCGGACCGGGAAACGCGTACACGACCGCCGCGAAGTGGCTCGTGTCCGCGGACGTCGGGATCGACACGCTCCAGGGCCCGAGCGAGCTCGTCGTCGTCGCCTCGCGCGACGCCGACCCCACGGCGATCGTGCTCGACCTCGAGGCGCAGGCCGAGCACGGGGCGGGCGCGTGGGCCGCGCTCCTGTCCGACGACGCCGCGCTACTGCGGACCGTCGCAGTGGTGCTCCAACGGGCGGGCTCCGGCGCGACGACGATCGCTCTCTACCGCACGCGGTCGCTCGCGGAGGCGGTCGAGGCCGCCGCGTTCGCGGCGCCGGAACATCTCCAGCTCGCGGGACGCGCCGCGGCGCGGCTCGCGACGCGCGCGCGGAACGCCGGCGCGGTGTTCGTGGGCGCGCGGACCGCCGTGGCCTTCGGCGACTACGTCGCCGGCTCGAACCACGTCCTGCCCACGGGCGGCGCGGCGCGCTGGGCGTCGCCGCTCCGCGTCGACGACTTCGTCCGCTGGACCACGCGCGTGCGGGCGCGCGGCGACCTTGGCCCCGCGGCGCGCGCCGGCGCGGCTGTGGCACGCTACGAGGGCATGCGCTACCACGCCGCGTCGATGGAGCTCCGCGGATGACCAAGCTGCCGCGCCCGCGAGAAGATCTCGGCGGCTTCCAGGCCTACCGCACGCAGCAGATGAAGGCCGACGTCCGGTTACAGGCGAACGAGTGGGCCGAGCCGAACCGCGCGGGACAGTGGCTCACGCCGCAGGAGCTGAACGAGGTCCTCCTGAACCGCTACCCGTCCGGGGCGACCGAGCTGCGCGAGGCGCTGGCGGAGCGCTACCGCGTGACCCCGGACCAGCTCGTGATCGGCAACGGCAGCAACGAGGTCCTCCTCAACACCTTCCTCGTCTTCGGCGGGCACGGCCGCCGCACGCTCCTCTTCCAGCCCACGTACTCCATGCACGAGCGCCTTGCGATCATCGCCGGCGGCACCGTGGTGAACGACCTCGTCGGCCTGCCCTACGACCTCACGCGCGACCACGCGCTCGCGGCGGCGGCGAAGGCCGACGCCCACATCGTCTGCTTCACGACGCCGAACAACCCGACCGGCAACGAGATCGACTTCGACGTCATCCTCGCGGTCGCGGAGCGCTATCCCGAGACGCTCGTCCTCGTGGACGAGGCGTACAGCGATTTCGCGCGCACCACGCTCCTCCCCGAGCTCGCCGCGCACCCGAACATGGTCATCAGCAAGACCTTCTCGAAGGTCCGCGCGTCCGCGGGCCTGCGGGTCGGCGTGCTCCTGACGCATCCGACGGTCGCCGAGATGTTCCGCGCCGTGCAGCTCCCGTACAACGTGAGCGCGCTCACGCATGCCGTGGCGGCGAAGATCGCGAAGGACGACGCCTCGATCGCGCGCCGCATCGAGCTCTGTCGCACGGAGCGCGAGCGCGTGTACGCGGCGCTCCGGAGCGTCGGCGCGATCGAGGTCTATCCATCGGTGACGAACTTCATCCTCTTCAAGCTCAAGGACGGCGACACGGCCGGTGCGCACGCCCGCTTCCTCGAGCAGAGCGTGCTCATCCGCGACATCTCGATGTGGCCGGGCTGCAAGGGCTGCCTGCGGGTCTCCATCGGCACCCCGGTCGAGAACGGCCGCTTCATCGTGGCACTGGAGAAGGTGTTCGCCGCGCCCGCGGCGCGTCGATGAGCCCGCGCGCTTCTCGGCAGGTGCGAAAGAGCAAGGAGACGAACGTCCAGGTCTCCCTGCGGCTCGATGGGAAAGGCAAGGCCGATATCGGAACGGGCTTGCCGTTCCTCGATCACATGCTCGAGCTCGTCGCCGTGCACGGCCTGCTTGACCTCACGCTGAAGGCGAAAGGTGACCTCGACGTGGATCAGCACCACACCGTGGAGGACGTCGGCCTCACGCTCGGGCGCGCGGTGGACTCCGCGCTCGGAAGCCGCGAAGGGATCGCCCGCTATGCCTCGATCACGATCCCGATGGACGAGTGCCTCGTGAACGTCGCCATCGACCTCGGCGGCCGGCCGTACTTCGCCTACGACCTCAAGCCCGCCACGCGCACCGTCGGTGGCTTCGACACGACGCTCTATCCGCACTTCCTCGAGTCGCTCGCGCAGACCGGACGGCTCACGCTCCACGTCACGCAGGTCCGCGGCGGGAACGCGCATCACCTCCTCGAGGCGTCGGCGAAAGGGCTCGGGCGCGTGATCCGAGCCGCGGCCTCGACGGATCCGCGCCGGCGCGGGGTCCCCTCGAGCAAAGGGCGCCTCGACTAGCGCGTGGATCGCGCTTTGCGCCTGGCGTCATCCTCATCGCGATCGGTGTGCTCCTCTTCTCGCTTCAGCTCTCGAACGCCGGCGGCCAGTACGCCGTCGCGCTCATCGGCGCCGCCTTTCTGGCGGCGTACGCGATCTGGCGCGTCTACGGCCTGCTCATCCCCGGCGGCATCCTGCTCGTGCTCGGCGCAGGGTTCGCGTCGATCTACGTGATCGACGCGCTCGTCCGGGGACCACGCGACGCTCGCTGGTCGGCGCTCGTTCCCGGCGCGATCTTCGCGGCGATCGGCGCCGGCCCCGCCGCGGAGCGCAGGCCCGAGGTCGCCGACCTCGTGCGGCTGTGGCCGCTCGTGCTCGTCGCGCTCGGCACCTGGCTACTGATCGCTCGGATGCGGCGCGAGAGCTGACCGCCGGCTGCTAGAGGCGTCCGAGCCGATAATGACTACATGATCAGCGCATCGCGGCTGATACGAAATGCACGGAGACGTTCGGGTCTTACTCAGCGCGAGCTCGCGGCGATCACGCATGTGCCACAACCGACGATCGCGGCGATCGAATCTGGTCGTCAGGATCCGCGCTATTTCACGTTGGCAAAGCTACTCACGGGCTGTGGCTGGGAGATGGGTGTGGTGCCGATGAGGCGCCGTCTCCTGTTGAGGGAGATTCAAACGAACTTGCGGCTCACGCCCACCGAGCGGATCCGCGCAAACACGGCACGGGTGAGGATCCTGTTGCGAATACATCATCGACGGATCCTCCGGCAACGGCACCATGGCCACTAAGACGCTCTTCGTCGACGCGGCGAGCCTCGCGTACCGCGCGTACCACGCCGTCCCCGAGATCCGCGCGGACGATGGCACGCTCGTCAACGCGGCGTACGGCTTCCTCAACTTTATGTCGCGCCTGGTACCGGACCGCAAGCCGTCGCGGATGCACGTCGCGCTCGACGCCGACTGGCGGCCGCAGTTCCGCGTCGACGCGATCCCGTCGTACAAGTCGCACCGCGTCGCGGGGCCGGACGATCCGCCGGATCCGGTCGATCCGCAGATGAAGATCATCGTCGAGATGCTTGAGGCGTTCGGCATCTCGGTCGCGGCGGCCGAGGGGTACGAGGCGGAGGACGTCATCGCGACGCTCGTCGCGCGCACCGACGATTCGGTCGAGATCGTGACCGGCGACCGCGACCTCTTTCAACTGGTGCGCGACCCGAACGTGCAGGTCCTCTACACGCTCCGCGGCGTCACCGAACTCGCGCACGTGGACGAGGCCTGGATCCACGCGAAGTATGGGATCCCGGGCGACCGCTACTTCGACTACGCCGTCCTGCGCGGCGATCCCTCGGACGGGCTGCCCGGCGTCCGCGGGATCGGCGAGAAGACCGCGAGCGACCTCGTGCGGAAGTACGGCTCGCTCGACGCGATCCTCGCCGCGAGGGATCTCTCGCCGACCGTCCGCGCGAAGCTGCGTGCCTCGGCGGACTACCTCATCGCCGCGCGGAAGGTCGTTCTCATGCCGCGCGACGCGCCCGTCACGAGCGGCGAGGGCACGCTGCCGCGGACCCCCGCGCATCCCGAGCGCGTGCTCGCGCTCGCGAAGCGCTACGCGCTCGAGGGAGCGGCGAAACGCCTCGTCGAGGCGCTCGCGGCGTGAGGAACGCTCGACGGCGCCGCGCGGGCCGTCCAGCCTAGACCGCGAGCCGCTCCGGCTTCGCGACCTGCTCGAACCGATCGCCGCGCTCGTGCCAGCGGAAGAGGAGCCGCGCGTCGGGCCGGCCCTTCGTGACGCCGAGGATCTCGTGCACCGTCTCGACGACGCGCCGCGTCGGTGCGGTCTGCGGGCCGAGCGCGCGCATGTACACGACGATGGCGAGCCGCGCCGCATCCGCGTCGGGCACCTTGTTCTCCTGGCAGAGGATCGCGAACGCGCTCTCCGGGTCGGGGGCGTGCAGCGCGGTGGCGAGCGCCGTGCCGCGCGCGATGCCGGCGAACGCGCGGCGCACCGGCGCACCCCAGACGTAGCCGGGCGCGTACGGTCCTGGGGCGACCTCCGGCACGACGAGGTAGCCGCCGCGCGCTTTGGTGACCAGATCGGCGACATCGTCACCGTCGTAGCCGAGCGCGAGCACCGGCCCGCGCGATTCGGCGAGCATCGCCTGCATTGTCGTGGTCTTCCCGGCGAGGCGCGGCACGGCCATGACGAGGAACGAACGCCGCGCGGCGACGGTCGCGCGGAGCACGTGCGCGATCTCCGGCGAGAGCGTGCGATTCGCGACGAGGTCGTCGAGTCGGAGCGTCACGGCGCGTGAGGGTACGCCTAACATGAACCGATGATCGCGGTCGCCGATTACGGCGTGGGCAACCTCGCGAGCGTGAAGAAGGCGTTCGCGGCGGTCGGCGCGGAGGCCGAGCTCGTGGCGGACCCGGACGCGCTGGCGCGCGCCGACGCGATCGTGCTGCCCGGGGTGGGGAACTTCGGCCATTGCGCGCGCGAGTTCCGCCGTCGCGGCCTTGACGCACCCCTGCGCGAAGCGCATCAACGGGACGTCCCGATCCTGGGGATCTGCGTCGGCATGCAGCTCCTCTTCGAGGGAAGCGAGGAGGACGAGGGGGCCGACGGTCTCGGCTTCTTCCGTGGCCCGGTGACGAAGATGCGGGGCACCCCGCGGCTGCCGCAGATCGGCTGGAACAGCGTCAGGCTGCGCGGGCGTCACCCCTGGCTTCGCGAGGTCGACGACGGCGATCACTTCTACTTCGTCCACAGCTTCGTGCCCGAGGCGCAGGGGGACATCGTCCTAGGCACGGTCGAGTACGGCGGCGAGCGCGTCGCGATCGCGGGCAACGAGAACGTGCTCGGCGTGCAGTTCCATCCGGAGAAGTCGGGGGCGAACGGGCTGCGGCTCCTGCGCGCCTTCGCGGATTCCGTGGACGGGGGGTCTTTGGGGGGCGAAGCCCCCCGGATTCGGTGATCGTCTACCCGGCGATCGACATCTATCAGGGTCAGGCCGTCCGCATGACGAGGGGCGACTTCAAGACCGCGGAGCAGGTCGCGCCGTCGCCGCTCGAGGCGGCCAGGAAGCTCGTCGCCGAAGGCGCCGAATGGCTCCACGTCGTCGATCTCGACGGCTCGCGCACCGGCACGCCGGAGAACCTCGACCACATCCGCGCCATCGCGAACCGTTTCACCGTGAAGATCCAGGCGGGCGGCGGGATCCGCGACTTCGACACCGCTGAGGCATTCGCCGAGGCCGGCGCCTCGCGCATCGTCGTCGGGACGGCGGCGATCAGCGATCCCGAGCTCATCGGCCGCCTCGTCGATCGTCACGCCGACGGCCTCGCCGTGTCGGTCGACGCCCGGAGCGGCATGGTGACGACGCAGGGCTGGACGGCGACATCGGAGGTCCGCGCGGTCGACCTCATGCAGCAGCTCGCGGTCGTCGGCGTCCCGACCGTCATCTACACGAACGTGTCGGTGGACGGCACGCTCCAGGGCGTCGACCTGGCCTCGACGGAGGCGGTCGCCCGCGCCTTCGGCGGCGATGTGATCTATTCGGGCGGGATCGGCTCGCTCGCGGACATCGCCGCGGTCGCGAAGCTCAAGCACCGCGGGCTTCGCGGCGTCATCGTCGGGCGCGCGCTCTATCTCGGGCGGTTCACGCTGCGCGACGCGATCCGGACCGCGGCCGAGGGGGCTCTGCCCCCTCGCACCCCCGCCGCGTCATAGTGCTCGCGAAGCGCGTCATCCCGTGTCTCGACGTCCGCGGCGGCCGCGTCGTGAAGGGCACGCGATTCGTCGAGCTGCGTGACGCCGGCGATCCCGTCGCTCTCGCCGAGCGCTACGACGCCGCGGGCGCGGACGAGATCGTGTTCCTCGACATCACGGCGTCGGCGGAGCGCCGCCGGACCGTCGTCGACCTCGCGTCGCGCGTCGCCGACCGTCTCTTCATCCCGTTCACGGTCGGCGGGGGCATCGGGTCGGCCGACCTCGCCGGCGAGATACTCCGCGTCGGCGCCGACAAGGTCGCGGTGAACAGCGGCGCGGTCCGCGACCCGGGGCTCGTCTCTGACATCGCGCGCCGGTATGGCTCGCAGGCCTGCGTCCTCGCGATCGACGCGCGCGCGAAGGGCGACGGCGGCTGGCAGGTCGTCATCGACGGCGGCCGCGTGCCGACGGGCAAGGACGCCGTGGCCTGGGCGCGCGAGGGCGTCGAGCGCGGCGCCGGCGAGATCCTCCTTACGAGCATGGACCGGGACGGGACGAAGGAGGGCTTCGACCTGCCGCTCGTGGCCGCGGTCGCGCGGGCCGTCGACGTCCCGGTGATCGCCTCCGGCGGCGCCTCGTCCGCCGCCGACTTCGTCGCGCTCTTCCGGGGCACGGGCGCGGACGCGGGGCTCGCCGCGTCGATCTTCCACTACGAGGAGCTCACCGTCGGCGCGGTGAAGGACGCCCTCGCGGCGGCGGGGATCGCGGTGCGACCGCGCGAGCGCGCCACCGCGCCCAAGGGGCGCCAGCCTTGAGCCTGGCCGACCTGACGTTCGACGAGCGCGGGCTGATCCCGGCGATCGTGCAGGACGCCGCGACGGGCACCGTGCTCATGCTCGCGTGGATGGACCGCGAGGCGATCGAGGCGACCGAGCGCACGGGCGAGGTCCACTTCCACAGCCGCTCCCGCGGCGCGCTCTGGCGCAAGGGCGAGACGAGCGGCAACACCTTGCACGCGGTCGAGGTCCTGCCGGACTGCGACCGGGACACGCTCCTGGTGCGGGCCCACCCGATGGGGCCGGTCTGCCACACCGGAAGCGCGACCTGCTGGGGCGCCGACCCCGCGCCGCCGCTCGCGCGCACGCTGTCAGAGCTCGCGGCCCTGCTCGCGGCGCGCAAGCGGGAGCTTCCAGAGAAGAGCTATTCGGCGGAGCTTTTCCGCAAGGGCCGCGGCGCCATCGCGCAGAAGGTTGGCGAGGAGGCGCTCGAGCTCGGGCTCGCCGCCGTCTCCGAATCGCACGAGCGCACGGTGAGCGAGCTGACCGACCTGCTCTACTCCGCGATGGTCCTCGCGACCGAGCTCGGGATCCGCGCCGACGAGGTGACGCGCTCGCTCGCGGAGAAGAAGGTCATCGCGCAGCGGCGTAGCGGCTGAACGTCGCCTCGTCCTCCGCGGACCGCACGACGAAGCGGACCGCTCGCACCGCGCTCTCGGGATGGGCCCGCGCGTACTCGCGGACCGCGCCGACCATCGCGGCGGCGCACTCCTCGAGCGGGAAGCCGCCCACGCCGGTCGCCAGTGCCGGGAAGGCGACGCTCGCGTCGCCGGCCTCGTCCGCGAGGACGAGGCAGCGGAGCGTCGCCGCGTGAATGATCGCCGCGCTCGAGCGCGAGCCCGGCCGCTTGGGGATCGTGTCGTCCTCGGCGCGGTAGCCCATCGCGGCGGCGTGCAGCACGTGCCGGTTCGGG
>VBDU01000112.1 GCA_005883625.1 Chloroflexota bacterium
CATCGCCGACGCGCAGGGTCGTGGTCTGCCGCAACAGGTCACGCGCCTGCGCGAGGAGCCGCACGCGGTCCGCCGTGCCGGCCGTTCGCGAGCGATCGATGAGCGAGCGAGCGTCGGCGAGGCGCACCCGGTACTGGTCGAGCGTCACCGTGTCCGCGTACGCGACGCCCGCACCCACGAGCCAGAGCGCGAGCGCCAGGGCGAGGACGCGGATCAGGTCGGTGTCGGGAGCGCCTCCGCGGCCACCTGAAGGTCGAAGGCCTCCTTGCGGACGCGGAGGTCGTAATAGAACACGGTGAACGCCGCCCACTGGATCGGCGCCCACACGATGTTCGCGGCGAAGTTCACGAGCTGCTGCACGATCACTTGCACCGTCTGGTCCTGGGAGAGACCGACGATGAACAGCGCCGAGATGAGGCCGGACAGCACGACCTGCAGCACGAGGAGGAGCAGCTGGATGCCGAGGATCCGCCAGCGGTGGCCGTCGGCGAGCTTCCACGAACGGTCGAGCGCGGTCGTCGGGCCGATGCCCTCGAGCGTGACCACGACGGGCGCGACGAGCCACGATGCCGCGAGGTAGATCGTGACGACGAGCCCGATGCAGCTCGCGGCGACGAACGCGAGCACGCCGACCGCCGTCTGCTGCGTGACCGCGGTCAGCACGCCGGCGATCGCGAGCAGCACGATCCAGAGGATCGCCAGGCCGAGGAAAACGAGCAGACCGGCGCCGAAGATCCGCGGCGCGGCGCGCAGCCCGGCGCGGAACGCGGCGCCGATCGTGGTCTCGCGCCCGAGGTAGCGATCCGCCGACGCCTGGATGAGCGCGCCGCTCTGCGTCGAGAAGATGACGATCGCCGCGATGAGGATGATGAGGCCGAAGACGAACGCGGCCCCGATGATGCCCGCGATCTCCGCCGGCGTCGGCTGCGTTCCGGAGAGGAAGCGCGTGCCGAACGTGGCGAGCGCACCCGCGGCACCGATGAGCAGGAGGACGCCAAGGACGAGCACGAAGACGAAATACGGGATCGCCGCGAGCGCGAGGAACAGGAGCGGGCGGCCGCGGTAGAGATTGAAGACGCGGTCGAGGATGTCGCCGACGCCGAGCGGACGGAGCGCCGGCGCCGGCGTCGCGGCCTGCATGGCGGGCAATGCTAGGTGGACTGGCTAGTCATCTCCGGCGCCCGCGGCGAGCCCGGGTGTCGACGCCGTCTCGGCGAAGCCAAGCCGCCGATAGAGACGCGCGAGCGGGCGCGGCGCCCACCAGTTGAGGTCGCCGAGGAGCCGCATCGTCGCGGGGACGACGAGCGCACGGACGAGCGTGGCGTCGATCGCGACGGCGAGCGCCATCCCGAGCCCGATGGCCTTGATGAACAGGATGTCGGCCAGCGCGAAGGCCGAGAAGACTCCGACCATGATCGCGGCGGCGCCGGTGATGAGGCGGCCGCTGCGCTCGAGGCCCATCGCGACTGCGTGCGTGTTGTCCGGCCTGCGCCGGTACTCCTCCTGGATGCGCGAGAGCAGCAGCACCTCGTAGTCCATCGAGAGGCCGAAGAGCGTGCAGAACATGATCACGGGCAGCGACGGATCCACCGGGCCGGGCGTGAACGCGAGCTGCTGGCTGAGGTGACCGTCCTGGAAGACCCACACGAGCGCGCCAAACGATGCCGAGATCGAGAGGAGATTCATCACGACGGCCTTGAGCGGCAGCACGACGGAGCCGAGCAGGAGGAAGAGCACGATCACCGTCGCCACCATGACGAACGCGATCGCGACGGGCGTGTGCGCGGTGATGAAGTCGACGGTGTCCACGTCGATCGCCGTGAAACCGGTGACGAGCAGCTCGCCACCGCTCGGCGGCGCGAGCGAGCGGATCTCGCGGACGATGGCCCGCGCCTCGTCGCTGTTGGTGGCGTCGCCGGTCACGACGTCGAAGAGCACGATGTGCGCGCCGACGGTCTGCCGCCGGATCGTCGCGAGCCGCTGCTCGCCGATGCCCTGGGCGAGCGCGCGGAGCTGGGGCGGCCAGGACTCGGCGGGCGCCGCGTAGAGCGCGGTGTACGCGTCGGCGGTGAGGCGCGGATCGAGCGCGAAGGCTCCCTGAACGCGCTGGACGCCGCGGACCGCGGTCAGTCGTTTGCCGAGCTCGACGAGCCCGGCGACCCGAGCCTGGTCGAGCGTCACGCCTTCGGGGTAATCGACGACGACCGAGATGTGGTTCTGCCCGGCGCCCGCGAAGTCGTCGACGAGCCTGTCGTACGCCGCGCGGGATTCCTCGTGCTTCGGAAGCATCGTCACATCGCCCGTCGCGAGATGGATGTGGAGGAACGGCGACCCGGCGAGGAGGATGAACGCGACGACCGGGACGAGGACGAGGACCGGCCGGCGCATGACGCCCGTCGCGATCGAGTGCCACCAGCCACGACCTTCCGTATCGGGCTGGAGGATCGGGAGCCGCAAACGGTCGACGTTCTTGCCGAGCACCGCCAGCAGCGCGGGGAGGAACGTCAGGCCATAGAACACGGCGCTCGCGACGACGATCGCGCCGGAGACGCCCATCGATGAGAGATACGTTCCCTGGTAGAACAGCATCCCCGAGAGGCCGATCGCGACGGTGAGTCCAGAGAACGTGATCGCGCGGCCCGCCGTCGACATCGCCACGGCGAGGGCGTCCTCGCTCCGCCGTCCGCGAAGGAGCTCCTCCCGGTAACGGTTGGTGATGAAGAGCGAATAGTCGATCGCGACGCCCAGCCCGATGAGCGTGACGACGTTCTCCGCGTAGACGGAGACGTCGGTGAAGCGCGCGAGCACGAACATGCCGGCGATGCCGCTCATCACGGCGAGGATCCCGACGCCGAGCGGGATGAAGCCGGCCACGACGCTGCCGAACACGATGAGCAGCAAGACGAGCGCGAGCGGGAGGGAAACGGTCTCCGCGCGGCGAAGGTCGTCTTGCAAGACGTCGTTGAAGCCGTTGGTGATCGCGAGGACGCCGGTCGCGGCGATCGTCACTCGATCGGAGCGGACCTTCGCGCGCAGCTCTTTGTAGTAATCGCGCGCGACCGCGAGCTCGTCCTTTGTCGCCACGTCGACGGCC
>VBDU01000113.1 GCA_005883625.1 Chloroflexota bacterium
TGGGCCATCGAGGTGTCGCCGGCAGCGGCGGGCGCCGTCCAGGTCACCAGCGTCGTGTCGGTGGTGACACGGTACTGCGGGATGCCGGGGAAGGTCCCCCCGACGCAGCAGCTAAAGACGTAAAGGCGCAGTCCGTCGCGCGAGGTCATGAGGAGCGGCGCGAAGTCGAAGGAGTTGAACGTCTCTATGCCGAACGGCGCGTACTCGGCGCCCCAGGTGGTCCCGTTGTCGGTGCTCACGCGGAACAGGAGCTCGTTGGCGGTCGGCCCGCCGCGGTTGTCGACGTACGCCGCGATGACCTTCCCTTGGAACGAGGCGAGCTGCGGGTAACCGGAGGACGCGGTCGAGAGCTGGGTCGAAGGGTCCATCCCTTGTTCGACGAAGTACCGCTTGAAGCGCGTCTCGACGCTCCCGCCGCCGGCGTCGTTCACGAAGATCGCACCGACCTGGCTGTTCGGCATGACGGCGACGTCGATGTACTCGGGCGCGTTCAGGACCTCGGCAGCCTGTGCGACCGGCCTGAAGGACCACGGGATCAGCCGCTCGGGTAGCGCCGGAGCGATCAAAGGAAAAACGAGCGCGGCGAGGAGAGCGCTAACGCCGACGCGTAGGCGCAGCGGTTTTGGCCGCCAGCGTGGCGCCGATCCGAAGGGGTAAGCCGTCGGGATGACGCAGGCGCCAAGAAGTACGGCGAACGAGACGATCACGACAAACTGCGCGGCCATCGCCTTCCTCCACGCCGCGCGCCATCCACCTGTGCGCCCCGCCGCTCACGGAAGCCCTCATAGCGGTCGAGTCGAAGGCGGAAAGGTAGGCGCTCGCTCGAACGCTTGTCAATTGCACTTATCCACAATTTGCCGACAGACAAACCAGCGCCGTGCTTTGTTGAAGCCCAGAAGGGCGGGAACATCCAGGTCCACAAGTAGCCCTCACGCTCTAGCGGTCTCACGCGAACGGCCCGGCTGAAAGGCCGGGCCATTTCGTTCGCCGGAGAGGGATCTCCGCGTTAGCGCTTGTCCACGCCGCGGTCGGCGGCGCTCTTCACGAAGGAGTCGTCGACGATCGTCTTCACGTCGATCGCCTTCACCTTCGCGTTCGAAGCCCCGAGCGTCGCCTGCGCGTCCGCCCAAAGCTCTGGCTTCGGATAGGGCAGCGCCTGGAACACCTCGCCGAGGTAGAAGTCCACCGCCTCCTCGAAGCCCTTCGCGTCGTTCGCGGCCTTGTAGTACTTCTTCATGATCGCGACGGCCTGGGTCTTGTTCTTCTTCATCCAGGCGACCGCCTCGATCTGCGAGTCGACGAACCGCTGCATCGCCTCGCGGTTCGCGCCGATGAACGAGGCCTGCGCGACGGTCCCGGTCTGCGCCGTGGCGAGCCGCTTCCCCGCGAGGTCGTAGATGTTGTGGAAGCCCTTGTCCATGAGCTCCGTCGTGTTCGGCGGGTCGTCGACCGCCGCCTGCAGCGCGCCGGCGAAGAGCGCCGCGGTCCGCTGCGCATGCGAGCCGAGCGAGACGAGCGTGACGTCCTTGTCCGGGTCGAGCCCGCTGTCCTTTAGCACCTTGCGGGTCGCGATGTCCGCGGAGCCGCCGACGCTCGAGATCCCGACCTTCTTCCCCCTGAGGTCCGCGACCGTCTTGATCTCCGGCGCGGCCATGAGGAAGTAGGGGAACACCGGCGTCCCGACCGCGGTGACCGTCACCTTCGCGCCGCTCGCCGTCGCCGAGAGGCATTCCGCGCCGCCGAGCGTCGCGATGTCGATCTCGCCCGAGAGCAGGGTCGCCATGCCGCGCGAGCCGCCGTCGACCGAGAGGAGCTCGACGTCGAGCCCGTTCTTCTTGAAGATCCCCGCGTCCAGCGCGACCCACGTGGGGAGCGAGTCACCTGTGATGTTCGTGTACGCGACCTTCACCTTGATCGGCGCGAGCGGTGTCGCCGTCGCCACGGCCGCCGACGGGGCGGCACTCGGCGCGGTCGCCGGCGTCCCTCCACCGCATGCCGCGATGACGAAGCCCGCGAGCGTGATGAGCGTGACGAGTCGTGCCACCTCTCTCCCTTCTAGCGGTACCTCCGCTCCTGTCGGTGACGGACGATCGTGTCGACGAGCGCGGGACGCTTCTGCTTGCGGACGACCTCGAGGGCGCGCTCGAGCGCGGGACGGACCTTGGCCGGGTCGACGATCGGACCTTCGGCATGCCAGCCGAACGAGCGCGCGAGCATCGCGAAGTCCGGCGCCGGGTCGTCGATCTCCTGCCCGACCCGCGCGTTCTCCTTGGGCGTGCCGCGGTGCTGCGCGACGCGGAGCTGGTGCTCCCAGTCGTTGTAGTAGGCCCGGTTGTTGTACATGACGACGAGCATGGGGATCCGGTGATGCGCGGCGGTCCAGAGCGCGCCGGGGTCGTACAGGAGGTCGCCGTCGGGCTGGATGTCGACGACGAGCTTGTCCGTGCCGCGGTGCGCGAGCGCGATCCCGAGCGACGTGCCGATCTGCGTCGCCGTGCCGAAGCTGCGGCCGGGGTGACGCTGGGGTCCATCTACGTCCCAGAGCCGCAGCGCCCAGTCCTCGAGCGTGTTCGCGGTGAGGACCCAGTCCTCGTCTTTGATGACCGACCAGATCTCCGACGCGAGCCGCGCCGCGGTCATCGGCGCGGCGTCCCAGTCCTCGCGCGCCTCTCGCTCCCATCTTTCGCGGATCTCGCGGTGCGTGCGCGCGAGCTCGGCGCAGCGCGCGCTGCGGTCGCGGCCCCTCCCGCGCTGGCGCAGCGCGAGACGCAAGGCCGGCAGGGCGAGGCGTGTGTCGGCGACGACCGAGAGGGTCACCGGCTGGTATTGCCCGAGGTCCTCGGCCCACTGGCTGTGCCGGAGCTCCGAGAGCCCGAGGTCGACGATCGGCGTGCCGGTCTTGGTCCGGGGCTTCTTTTCGTTCGTGAGCCGGTCGAGCTCGTTGAGCGCGCGGAAGGCGTTGCCGACGTCCACGGCGAGGACCGCGTCGGCGTCCGCGAGCGCGTCGCCGCCGGTGAGGTTCTGCGG
>VBDU01000023.1 GCA_005883625.1 Chloroflexota bacterium
AGAGGACTCCCGCGTCCGGCGCGGCGCTGGCGCTGACCGGTGCCGCGCCGGGCGCGGGCGAGGGCGCGGGAGGCGGCACGGGGACCGACGCGGTCGGTGCCCGGATGGTCGCCGCAGTAGTCGGCGCGGCCGGAGACGCGGCCGGACCGCCGGCCGGTGCGACGCACGCGATGCCGACGAGCAGAGCGGCGAGGGCGGCAGCGACGGTCGACCGCACGGCGCGACCCTA
>VBDU01000024.1 GCA_005883625.1 Chloroflexota bacterium
ACGGTCGTTCCCGCTACCGCCGCCGCTCTGGCGAAGCACGACGCCGTCAGGCGCGCGGAGGGTGGGCAGCTTACTCGGGACACCGAACTGCTGGGGCGGAGTGGTCTGCGAGCACGGGCCGAAGGCGAACGCGCCCGGCACGGGGGTCGGATTGGTGAGCTCGAGGTGCGTGCGCACGTCGATCGGCGCGTTCGCCGGCGTGAAGACGCTCACGCTCAGCCAGGGTGGATTCTCGCCTTTGCAATAGCTCTTGCTCGCGGCGAGCATCGACGGAACGAATCCGCCTTGTGGCCCGCCGCGGTTCGGCGCCGCGGACCAGCCGAGCTTCGTGAGCTCGCGATCGAAGAATCCGGCGACGTCGCTCGTTGACGTTGGGATGTCCAGGACCACGTCCAGCGAGGCAGGCGTGCCGTTGCGCGACCGCACCGAGCTCCCGACCAGGCGCGCGCCGGCCGGCCGAGGGAGGTCGACCTTGGGGTCCGGCGGTAGCGTGCCTGGATACAGGCGGAGCTCGTATGTCGCGCCGTCCTGCTGGTACGGAGGAAGGAGGAGGCGGCTCGCGAGCTCCGCTGTCGGGTCCGCGCCGTTCGGCGCTGCACCCGAGCTCGCCGCGCGCTCGCCCGCCGGCCGGCTCTGCTGATAGCCCACGACGGCGAGCGCCGCCAGCACCAGGACCCCGATGACGAACGCAGCGCTGCGCATGTCGGCACCTCCTGCGGGCATGTAATCACCGGATCAGCCGAGGTCAAGAAGAGCGGGCGGTCGTCTGGACGCTCGTTGGCCGGGTCAGCGTTCTCCCACAAGGATCCGCAGGTTCGCCGCAAGCTCCGACGCCGATCGATCCGAATGCAGGAGCGTGCGCTCGCGTCCGCGTCGATCGATGAGGTAGATCGCGTCGTTGTGGGCCACGGTCGCCGCGCCGGAGCCGGCGGAGCTCGCGATCCCGTACGCGGCCCATACCGGCGCGAGCTGCGCGCGGCCGCCGATGAGGTAGCGCCAGTTGTCGCGCAGGTCGTGCGCCGCCGAGAAGTCCTGCGTGGCCTTTGGCGTGTCGCGATCGGGGTCGACGGATACCGCGACGAACGTCACCGCGCCAGCGTCGCTGCCGAGCGCGCGCTGCGCCGCGCGGAAGTTCGACGCGGTGAGCGGGCAGACGTCGGGACAATTCGTGTAGAGGAACGCGAGCGCGACGACGCCGCCGCGAAGGGCCGAAAGGCTCACCGTCTGTCCGCTGATGCCGTCGGTGAGCGTGAAGTCAGGCGCCTCGGTCCCTTCGAGGTCGGTCCCCATGAGCGCCGTCGGGGCGCATGCGGTCGATGCAAGCAGCGCGAGCGCGATGTATCGCGCGATACATCTCATCGCGCCGAGCATATGCGCCATCATCGAGTGCGCATGCCTCCCCTGCGCGTCGTCGCCGCATACGTGGCCGTCGTCCTCGTGTGGGGAACGACGTGGGCGGCGATCAAGATCGGCGTCGACGAGGTCCCGCCCTTTATCTTCGCGTTCGCGCGCGCCCTCGCCGTGGCGTCGCTCCTCACGCTCGCTGCCATCGCGTTCCGCCAGCGCTTCCCGCGCACGCGCCGGATGCTCGCGGTCGCCGTCGCGGTCGGCCTCATCAACACCGGCTGGAGCTGGGCGATCATCTTCTGGGCGGAGCGCTTCGTGCCGAGCGGCCTCGTATCGGTGTTCGGCGCGTCCGCGCCGGTGTGGACCGCGTTCCTCGCGCACTTCCTGGTGAAGGGCGATCGGCTCTCGACGCTCAAGGTGGTGGGGCTCCTGCTCGGTCTGGGCGGCACGGCGCTCCTCGTCGGCGCGCCGGACGCCGGCGAGGGCCCGAACGCGCTCCTCGCCACGGAGCTGCTCGTGCTCATGCCGGTCACCTGGGCGATCGCCGCGGTCCTGCAGTCGCGTTTCCTCACGCGGAGCGCCCCGATCCCGATCGTCGCCGTCGGCACGTGGGCGTCGGTCCTTGTGCTCGCGCCACTCGCGCTTCTGGAGGCGGGCGAGCCCCAGCGCTGGACGGCCGGAAGCGTCCTCGCGTTCGCGTACCTCGTCGTGTTCGGGACCTGCTTCGGCATGGTCGTCTCGCTCTGGCTGTACCGAAAGCTCCGTCCGACCACGATCACGCTCGTCCAGGTCATCGTTCCGGCCGAGGCCATCCTCATCGGGACGTTCGCGCTCGGCGAGAGCGTGAGCGCTCGCATGCTCGGCGGGGCGGCGCTCGTGGCCGCGGCCGTGGCGCTCAACGCGGTCGCCGGCGGGGGCGCGCCGGCCCAGGCGGCGCCGGCGGCGGTCGCCGCGGCGGACTGAGGCATCCGTTCATACGACGCTGTCGTAGTATGTGAGCGCTCGTACTACCGCGGCGTAGCAGAGGGCGGTGCCGAAGTGGCGATCGAAGCCGAGTGGGACCTCAACCTTTTCACGAGCGACCCCACGCTCCTGGAGCGTTCCCCTGACGACGACTACGAGCGCGCCGCCGAGGGGCTCGAGCGCATCGCGGATCCGGGGCGGCTGCGTCTCCTGCATGCGCTCTCCGTTGGCGAGGACACCGCTCAGCGCGCGGCCGTTTGGGCCGGCGTCGACCAGAGCTTCGCCGAGCGCGAGCTTGCCGCGCTGGCCCTTGCGGGGGTCGTCGAGCGCCGCGACTCCCCGCACGGCCCGGTGTACGCACCGCGCGACGGCCACCTCGTGGTCGAGCTGCACGTTGCCCTCGCTCATGGCCGGGAGGGGCGCCGCGACGCGCACCCGCGCCTCCTGGCGCGGCGCCGAGCGCCGGTGACCGTGCGTGGCCGGAGGGCGGGATAATCGAGGACGTGCGTGGCCCCGACCTCCGCAGGCTCCGCCGGAACGCGAAGGCGGAAGAGAAGTTCCTCGGCCCGCTCGAGGCCGAGGTCATGGACCGCCTGTGGAAGCGCCGGTCCGCGACGGTGCGCGACATCGTCGAGGATCTTGGACGGAGCCGCCAGCTCGCGTACACGACCGTCATGACGATCATGACGCGGCTCCACGCCAAGGGCCTGCTCGAGCGCACCCGCGACGGCAAGACCTACGTGTACCGCCCGGCGTTCACGCGTGAGGAGCGCCGCGCGCGGCTGTCGCGCGACCTCGCGCGCGGCCTCGTCGCCGAGTTCGGCGACGCCGCGCTCGTCGCCTTCTCCGCGGAGCTCGATACCGTCGACGCCTCGCATCGCGCGGCCCTGCGTCGACTCACGCAGCGAGGACGAGATGCCCCGCGCTGACCGTGCGTTCGCCGCGCTGATCGCACTCGCGCTCGCCTCGGGCGCCGTGCTCATCGCGCTGTTCTTGACGCTCGTGCCGCGCGTGCAGCATCTGCTCGCGCGCGGCGCGGAGGATGCGGCGGACGTGGTCGCGCTGGTGGTCCTCGGCCTCGCGTTCTGCGGGATCGCGCTCGGTGTAGGGACGCTCTTCCGCCAGCTCGGCGCGACGGCGGTGCTCATCCGCTCGCTCGTGTCGCGCAAGGTCCGCGTGCCGGCGCGCGTGCGGGCGGCGGCGAGCGGGCTCGGGCTCGAGGGTCGCGTCGACGTCGTCGTCGACGATCGCCCGTTCTCCTTCTGCTACTGGTTCCTCCGGCCGCGGATCTGCCTGTCGACCGGCCTCGTGCGCCGGCTCGAGCGCGACGAGCTCCGCGCCGTCCTCCTCCACGAGCGCTACCACCTCCTCCACCGGGATCCCTTGCGCCTCGTCGTCGCGCGGTACTTTGCCGCCGGCCTCTACGTCATCCCGGTCGTCGACGAGCTCGTCGGCTTCTACACGCTCGAGAAGGAGATCGCCGCGGACCAGGAGGCGGTCCGCGCAGCCGGGGACGTGAGCGCGCTCGCGAGCGCCCTCTACAAGGTGCTGCCGGACGCCGACGAGGTGTCGCTCGGCCTCCTCGTTCCGGTGAGCTCGCTCTCGGTGACCGAGGCGCGGATCGAGCAGCTCGTCGCGGGACGGCGGATCGCGCTCTCGCTGTCGCCGATCTCCGTCGCCCTCTCGGGAGGTGCCCTCGTCGCCGCGACGGTGCTCGTCGCGGTGCAAGGAGGCGCGAGCGTCTTCTTCGCCGCGCTGCCGCCGCTCGTGTCGGTCCCCACGCTCCTCGTCGGCCCGGCCAGCCTGCTTTTCGCGGCGGCCGTCGACGGCGGGCTCCATCAGTTCCGACTGGTGACGCACCGCCCGGTCGCCCGCTCCTAACCGGGGAAAACCTCTCTTTACTTCGCGCGGGCGCGACCGTACGGTGCGGGTGAACGGGCCCAGATCGAAATTCGCCGGTGGGGTCGGGAGGACTCACCGATATGTCGATCCGTCGCCTGGTCCAGCTCATCGTCTTCATCAGCGCATTCGCCATTGGCTTCGCCGGCCCCATTTCCAGCTCCACCGCGTACGCCTGCAATCCCGAAGGGGGCGGCGGCTTCTGCTAGGCCTGCTGGCCTGACGGGCCATCCGGCCGACCGAGACGAACGGGCACGCTGGGCCCGTTGGACCCTGACCGGCAACGACCCGGTCTCGGTCCGGCAATGTCCGGTAAAGACTAAATTGACCCGCGGCTTGCCTGCGCGTAAAGTGACCGCCCGTGGCGGCGGTGCGGTCCCCGATGGTGGCTGATGTCGGCGCGCGCATACGTTCCCTGCGGACCGCCAAGGGCCTGACGCAGGCGCAGCTCGCCGAGCCTCAATACACCAAGGCGTACATCTCGATGCTGGAGTCCGGGCGCACGCGCGCGTCGATGAAGGCGCTCGAGCACATCGCGGGGGTGCTCGGCGTGAAGCCCGCCGACCTGCTCGGTGGGGCGCCATCGCCGGCCGCGCCTCAGTACATGCTCTACGAGGCCCGTCGGCTTGCGGAAGAAGGGCGTGCCGCGGAGGCGATCCCTCTCCTCGAGCAGCTCGAAGAAGGTCTCACGCCACCCGATCAACTCGTGCGGCTGCGCTATCTCGCCGCCTGTTACAACCTGAGCGGCCAGGCGAAGGCGGCATTCCCGCTCATCGAGCGCGCGCAGCGCATGGCGGACCTGCTCGGCGACCAGGAGGAGCAGATCCGCGTCAAGGCGGTCCTCGCGGCGGCCTACACCCGCACGTACGCGTACGAGGAAGCGATCCGCGTGCTGAAAGAATGCGTGCAGGCCTCCGACGACGGCGTCGTCAACGACCCGGCGTTCCAATTCCGCCGGCTCGTCGATCTCGCGGTCGCCCAGACGAACCAGCGTCAGCCGAAGCAGGCGCTCCTCACCTACGAGCGTGCGATCGCGCTGTCGGAGGAGTTCGGGGACCGCGCGTCGCTGGCGCACCTGTACGCGGGTATCGCGAAGGCCCATCACGATTCCGGCGACCTCGAGGCCGCGATCCTGAACAGCCAGAAAAGCCTGGTCATCTACGAAGAGCTCGGTCTCATGGACCAGGTCGCATGCGCGCTCGACAACGCCGCCGCGCTCTACGTCGAGCACGGCAACACGACGCGCGCCCGCGAATGCCTCGCGCGAGCGGCGCGGATCGCGGAAGAGGTGCGTCGCGACACGACGCTCGCCTCGATCCGCGCCTCGGAGGCGGAGCTGCTCGCGAGGACCGACACCGATGCAGCGCTGGAGCAGGCCCAGCAGGTCCTGAAGTTCGCGCGACGCGTCGAGCAGCCCGACGCGCAGGTCCGGATGCTGCTGCTCACCGGCGAGCTGCGGATGAAGACGAGCTCGGCTACCGCACGCCGCTCGTTCCAGGAGGCGCGGCAGCTCGCCGAGGAGAAGGCTCCGCAGCTTTTGCGGATCATCTTCGACCGCTGGTCGCGCGCGGCCGAGGCGGGCGGCGACAGCGACGAGGCCCTGCGCCTCGCGCGACGCGCCCTGGAGACGGTCCGGGTCTGAGCTCGCGCCTCACCGCGGAGCTCGTCGCCGAACGGGTCCGCGGCACCATCCTCGAGCACATTGGGAACACGCCGCTCATCCCGCTGCGCCGGATCGGCCGCGGCTTGCGCGGCGAGCTCTGGGCCAAGCTCGAGAGCGCGAACCCGGCGGGCAGCGTGAAGGATCGCGCGGCCCTCTGGATGGTCGTCGCGGCAGAGGAGGAGGGGCAGCTCGGCGCGGGCGCGACGATCCTCGACGCGACGAGCGGCAACACGGGCGTCGCGCTCGCGATGGTGGGCGCGGTCCGCGGGCATCGCGTCGAGCTGTGCATGCCCGACAAGGTGTCGCTCGAGCGCAAGCGGATCGCGCGGGCCTACGGCGCGTCGCTCGTCCTCACCGATCCGCTCGAGGGGACCGACGGCGCGATCCGCGAGGCGCAGCGCCGCGCCCGCGAGGCACCGGATCACTACGTGTACGTCGATCAGTACGGAAACCCGGCGAACCCGCTCGCACATGAGCTCACGACGGGCCCCGAGATCTGGCGGCAGACCGACGGCCGGGCGACGCACTTCGTCGCGGGCGTGGGGACCTCAGGCACGGTCGTCGGCGTCTCGAGGGCGCTGCGCCCGCGCGGCGTGCGGATCGTCGCGGTGCAGCCCGACGACGCGCTACATGGCATCGAGGGCTGGAAGCACATGGCGACCGCGATCCGCCCCGCGATCTGGGACGAGGCCGTCGCGGACCGCCATCGCGTCATGGGCACGGAAGAGGCGATCGCGATGACGCGGCGGCTCGCGAAGGAAGAGGGGATCTTCAGCGGCGTGTCTGGCGGTGCAGCGGTCGCCGCCGCCTGCGCGGTCGCGCGGGAAGAAGCCGGGCGTATCGTCGTGTTGATCGCTGATGGGGGCGAGCGCTACCTCAGCACCCCCCTGTGGGAGTAAGCCAAGTGCCTGTGACCGTGCGCCTGCCCGGCGCGCTCCGCGACGCGACCGGCGGCGAGACCAAGCTCATAGCGAGCGGCGCGACGCTCCGTGACGTCATCGCCGACATCGACCGCCGCCATCCCGGTTTCGCCTCGCGCGTCCTCGACGAAGGCGGCGCGCTCCGCACGTACGTGAACGTGTACATCGGCGAGGAAGACGCACGCTCGCACGGCGGCGTCGCCGCGAAGGTGCCGGAGGGCAGCGAGGTCATGGTCATCCCGGCCATGGCCGGCGGGTGATCGACCGGGCCCGGATCGTCCTGCCGCTCGCGCTCCGCAACGAGCTCGTCGCGCACGCGCGCGAGGCCGCGCCCGCCGAGTGCTGCGGCCTGCTCCTCGGGGACGGCGACACCGTGCGCCGGGTCATGCGTTGCCGGAACGTCCACGCGGCGCCCGAGACGCGCTACCGGATCGACGACGCACAGCTCGCGCAGGCGTTCCGTGCGGCGCAGGACTTCGATCGTGAGCTGGTCGCGATCTACCACAGCCATCCCCGCAGCCCGGCGTACCCGTCGCCCACGGACCGCGCCGAGGCGCAGTGGCCCCTTGCCGCGTACGTGCTCGTGTCGCTCCGCGTGGCGACACCCGAAGTGTTCGCCTACCGCATCAGCGACGGTGCGGTCCGCGAGATCCCGATCGTCGAGGCGACGGCGTGACGGAGGAGCTCGTCCTCTGGCACGACTTCAACGTCGCGCTGGTCACCGCCTCGGCCGGTCTGCTCGGGCTCCTCTTCGTCGCGCTCTCGATCCACGTCCGCGCGCTCACCGCGCGGCGCAACGCGGAGCTCCGCTCCGTCGCGCGAACGATCTTCCTCGGGTACGTCGTCTCGCTCGGGATCGGGTTCCTCGCGCTGCTACCGCAGACGCTCACCGCTCTCGGGGCCGAGCTGCTCGCGCTCGTGCTCGCGGCGACGCTCCCGTTCGCCGCCGCCGCCCGGAACGGGCTCCGCGCGCGTGGCGTCGGGTACGACCGCCGAGTCACGACGCTCCAGTTCGTCGCCGGCTTCGGGCTCGTCATCGTGACGATCGCGGGATCGATCGGCGTGGCCGTCGGCGAGTCGGCGGCGCTCTACGTCATCGCGGGCGTGGCTGTCGTCGGGCTCCTCTGGGGCGTGTTCAACACCTGGGAGCTCATCTTCCGGACGCAAGGAGTAAACGAGCCTTAGCGCGCGACCGGCATGCGCCAGGTCGCGGCGATCGCGGCGGCCTCCGCGAACGCGGCATTCATGTCGGCGACGTCGACGAAGCGGAACGCGAGCGCGAGACCGCGCGTCCCCGAGACGGCGGTGAACTGCCGGAGCGCGACCGGCCGTCCGTCGATCGAGGCGACCGTGCGGTCGTCCACGAGGATGAGCCCGTTCACGCTCTCGATCGTCCGCTCGGTCCGCACGTTCTCGTAGCCGCGCTGCTCGGTGCGGAGGACCTGGTCCGCGTAGCTGTCGGCGGTGTTGAGCGCGGCGCCGATCGCACGCTCGACGACGAGCGTATCGGTCGCGGTCTCGAAGCGCGCCGCCTCGCCGGGCACGCCGCGCGTGGCGAGCTCCCAGCGCGCGGGCAGGGTGAGCGAGAAGTCGTCGAGGTCGTAGCGCTTCCCCAGCGCGGGGGCGGCCTCGAGGCGCGGCGCGAGCTCGGGGACGATGGCATACGCGGTGAACCGCGCCCGCGAGACCTGGTCGCCGAGCACGAAGTACCCGCCGCCGAGGATGAGCGCGAGGGCGAGCGCGGCGAGGGGGAGGGGGAGGATCGCGCGCACGTTCAGCGCGAGGCCGGCGAGCGCGCGGATCGCGACGAGCAGCACGAACGCGCCCGCGAGCGGGAGCGCCTCGGGGACGACGACCACGACCACCGCCGCGAGCGGCATGAGCAGGAGCGGCGCGAGAGCGAAGGTGGTCGCCGTGAAGGCCTGGTCGAGCGTCAGGTCGGTCCGTCGGGTCGCGCGGAGCACGAGCTGCGCGCCGAGCGCGATCGCCGCGGCGCTCACGTCGAGGCGCACGCCGAGAAAGAACGCGTCGAGGAGCAGGCGTGTCAGGAACGCGAGCGGCGAGAGGCCTTTCCAGACGAGCACGAAGACGTCGATCGTGAGCGAGAGCGCCATGCCCGCGACGAGCGCGACGACCACGCCCGCGAGGCCGAAGTGCTCGCGCGCAAGCGCCCCCGCGAACTCGCGGGGCCGCATGACCGCACGGACGACCTCGCCGTGAAACCAGGCGAGCTCGCCACCGTCGGGGGGCTCCGCCCCCCGGCCCCCGACATGCGCGCTTTGCATCGGCGAGGTTATCTGGGGGTTGGGGGGCAAAACCCCCCAATGTGAACAGCGACCCCCGCGTCCGGGGGTCGCTGTCGACTGACGCTGTGGTCGCCGGTACTGGTGTCCTTGGCGCTCCCGGCTACAGGCCTCACTTCCGGCCTCGATGTCGGGGAGATCATTCCTCTACGACGATCCCCATTTCCGAGTCAAACCGCCGGGACGCGCACTCCGGCAGTGCCCCCTTCCGCCGGGGGCGTCATCGATCGACCTGAAGGACCGCCAGTCGTAGATGCAGCCTGACCATGCGACCTCCATTTTCGGCGTCCGCCGGTCTTGCGTGCAGCCCCGATGTCGACCTCGGTGCTCACCCCTGTTCTACACCCGGCCTGGTAGCGGCAGTCAAGTGCGACCGCTATTGGGTTCTGTGTCATTCCCGCAACGGCCCGCGCGCCAGCAGGTCGCGGATCGCCCGCGGGACGGTCCGCACGTCGGGCCACCACGATTCGTCGGCGTCCTCGCCGGCCGCGAGCACGGCCTCGACGGCGAGCGCGACGCCGCTGCGCAGGTCCGAGACGCGCACGATCTCCGGCGCGAAGCCGCCGTCGGGGGATTGGTTGTGGTAGTTCACGTTCGGAAGCGCCATCCCCGTGGCCGTCCAGCCGAGGCGCACGAACGACGAGGCTTCGCAGGTCCCGCCGGTGAGGAGCGCGCGCTGCGTCGCGATGCCGGCCTGCGCGAGCCGCTCGGCGGCGACGCGCAGGTAGCGCTCGGCCTCGTTGCTGAACGTGTTGTGGTAATCGCCGGCGCGGACGACCGCGCCGTTCCCGGCGGCCACGTGCGGCAGGGCGCGGCTCGCTTCGATCGAGACGACGTACGCATCGCGCGGGATGAGCGCGTCCTCCGCCGCCAGGCGCGCGCCGTACAGGCCGGTCTCCTCGGCGCGCGTGAAGAGCGCGTAGGCGTCGTGCGGCCGCTCCTCTTCACGCAGCGCGGCGAGCGCGCTCACCGCGAGGGCGCATCCGGCGAGGTCGTCCGCCGCGGCCATGCGGACCTCGTCCCCCTCGATCTCGACGGCCGGCAGGTCGAGGACCGCCCACTGGCCCGCGCGGAGCGGGTTCTCGCCACGGATGTGCAGCGTGCCGGGCGAGTTGTGCGCGAGGTCGAGCTCGGGACGCGGCTCGTCGCAGGTCGCCGCGAAGGGGGCTGAGCCTTCATCGTCGTGCACGCGCACCGCGA
>VBDU01000084.1 GCA_005883625.1 Chloroflexota bacterium
ATCGAATCGAAGACCGGCCCGAGGTCGCTCGGGGACTCGCTGATCACCTTGAGGACCTCGGCCGTCGCGGTCTGATGCTCGAGCGCCTCCTTCGTCTCGTTGAAGAGGCGCGCGTTCTCGATCGCGATCACCGCCTGGTCGGCGAACGTGTTGACCAGACGCAGCTGCGCATCGGTGAATGGCTCGGCCCGCTCCCGCCACAGGCCGATGACCCCCACCGGTTCTTCCTGTCGGAGCAAGGGCACGGCGATGCCGCTCCGTGCCTTGCCAAGCGGTCCCGACCGCTGCCACAAGGCACGGACCTCCGGGTCAGGCGAGGCACCGTAGTCGGGATCGTTCATGACGTCGACCGTCACGGCAGGGCGTCGGTCGACCACCGCCCGCGAGTACATCGACCCTTTCCGCAGGCGAGGCGGGTGCTCTTTCAGCTCGCTCACGTACTCGGGCTGTGCAGGCCCGTGAGTCGCGACCACGTGGAAGAGCTCACCATCGAAGCGGTAGATGTAAGCGTGCTCGGCTGCGCATAGGGTCGCGGCATTCGCGACCACGGCGTCGAAGACCGGCTGGATGTCGAACGCGGAGGTACTGATCGCCTTGAGCACCGCCGAGATCGCGGTCTGCCGCTCGAGCGCCTCTTTCGTCTCGTTGAAGAGACGGACGTTCTCGATAGCGATCGCCGCCTGATCCGCGAACGTTTCGACGAGCTCGACCTCGCGATCGCTGAACGGATTCACGTCGTTCCGCGCGACCCCGAGCGCACCGATGGCCGAGCCCTCCCGCATCAGCGGGACCGCCAGTCGGGTCCGTGGTCCCTCGTCCTGGTTCGCGACGCGTGGATCGAGGGCGGTGTCCGGGATGTGCTCTCGCCGCATGCTGAGCATGGCTCTGCCGACCGTGTTCCGCTCGTCGATCGGAAGGCGCGTGCCCGGCTCGAAGGTCCGCGCCAGCGCCTTGCCCGACCGCGCCAGCAGGAAGGCCGTCTTCTCCTCGCGGCGATAGATCACCGCGCCGTCCGCGCCCACGAGCGCCCGGGCGCGGTCGACGATCGTCTGGAGGACGGCATTCAGGTCGAACGCCGACCGGCTGATCGTCCTCAACACCTCGCTCAGCGCGGTCTGCTGATCGAGCGCCTCTTTCGTCTCGTTGAACAGGCGCACGTTTTCGATCGCGATCACGGCCTGGTCGGCGAATGCTTCGACGAGCTCGATCTGTCGAGGAGAGAATCCCGATGGGTCGCCCTTTCGCAGGACGATCGCGCCGATGGGCGCGCCTTCGCGCATGAGCGGAGCGGCCAGCATCCCGCGGTGACCGCCCGGGGCGGCGCGTTCGCGTGCCTGCGTGAACTGTGCGGCGTCCGCGGCGAGGACGTCGGGAACGTGGACCGTCCCGCGTCCGAGAATCGCCGCGCCCGCGACGGACGAGCGCTCGAGCCGGACGGGCTGGGGGTGCACGGCTGCCAGGACGCCGAAGTGTGCCTTCGCGGGAAGCGCATCGCCCTCGATCAGGTGGACGACCGCGTCCTCGGCCCCGCAGAACCGAGCCGCGTTCGCCGCGATCGTGTCGAGCACCGGGGCGACGTCGGTCGGCGAGCCCGCGATCGAACGGAGCACCTCGGCGACCGCCGTCTGGCGCTCGAGCCCTTCTTTCGCCTCGTTGAAGAGACGCGCATTCTCCATTGCGATCGCGGCTTGGCGTGCGAACGTCTCGACGATGCGGGTGTGCGCCTGGGTGAACCGTCGTGGCTCCGCACGGCGCACGAGAAGGATCCCTTTGATGTCGTCCGTGACCATGAGGGGAACACCGAGGACGGTCCGCGCGACGCCGGCGGTGTTCTTCAGATCGAACTCGGGGTCGGCCCTGATGTCCTCGATCTGAACGGTCCGCCGCTCGAGGAGCACGCGTCCGACCACGCTGTCACGCCCGGGCGTGAGCTTCCGGCCCGCCCAGAACGACCTCAGCCGCGCGACCTGCTCGGGCGGTCCGGCGACCGAGGCGATCTCGCCCACGCCACGATCGATCCGGACGATCGAGCTGGTGTCGGCATCAGCCAGGCGCATCGCGCTCTCCGCGATCGTCGTGAGCACACGATCGAGATCGAACGCGGAGCGGCCGATCGCCCCGAGGACCTCCGCGACGGCGGTCTGCTGGTCCAGCGCCTCCTTCGTCGCGTTGAAGAGCCGAACGTTCTCGATCGCGATCGCGGCCTGGTCGGCGAAGGTCCGAGCGAGGTCGATCTGCTCCTCGGTGAAGGGGCGCAGCTCGAGTCGGCGGAGGCCGATCGCGCCAAGAGATCGGCCTTCCCGCACGAGGGGCACGGCGAGGAACGTGCGGATGCCCATCTCCTGAGCGATCGGATACATGCCAGGTGGCTCGGCCTGCACGTCCGGGACGTGGACGACCCGCAGTTCAGCGACTGCCCGTCCACTCACTGACGTATGGTCGGGAGGCCAGGGGTTCGTCGGCTGGGGAAGGGGTCCATGGTGCGCGACGGAAGACATCATTCCGTCACGGAGGAGCAGGACCGAGGCGTCCTCGGCGGCACAGAACTGGGCGGCGTTCCGCGCGATGACGTCGAGCACGGCCTGCAGGTCGGTGGGTGAGGCCGCGATCGCGCCGAGCACCTCAGCCATCGCGGTCTGGCGCTCGAGCGCCTCCTTCGTCTCGCCGAAGAGGCGCGCGTTCTCGACAGCAATCGCCGCCTGGTCGGCGAAGGCGCGGACGAGGGCGAGCTCGCGGTCGCTGAAAGCGCGAACGTCGGGACGTTGCAGCGACAGCACGCCGACGATCTCACCGCTGCGGATGAGGGGTACGCCGAGCATGCTGCGATAACCGAAGTCTTTCGAATTCTGCCGATAGGCCTCGGTCTCGCCATCGACCGAGGCGTCGCGGATGTACACGACACCCTTCGACTCCACGACCCGCTTCACGATGAAGGCGCTCGCGACGGGCCCCCCTTGCCGGATCTGCTCGCGAAAGGCGGCCACCTCCGGCCGTGGATCGGGCGTGACCGCCGCGAGGTGAAACCGGTCGCCGGCGACGAGGAAGAGGTAGCCGCCCATCCCCGCGCCACACAGGCGGGCCGCCCGCTCAACGACGGTATCGAGCACCGCCTGGAGGTCGGGCGGCGTCCGGCTCATGACACCGAGGACCTCGGCGAGGGCGGCCTCGCGCGCGAGCGACTCCACGAGCTGACGCTCGATCTCCGTGGTCGTCGCCATGCGCGGCGGCGCGGCCGTCACGGGCCGCCCGCGTTTCGCACCCGGACCTGGCCGGAACAGTCCGCCCAACCGCTACACCCTCCCGACTCGCGGCCATGCTAGTGACCGGCTCGCGTGTGCGGAAGTGATAATCCGCCCGTGAGCGTCCACGTCGGGCGGGGTCTGGACGATGTACTGGAGCACCTTTCCAGCGTTCCCAATGTGACAGTCCTCGCCGGCGGGACCGACCTCATGGTCGAGCTCAACTTCGGCCGGCGGCGCCCGGAGCACATCGTGGCGATCGACCGCGTCGGCGAGCTCGCGGGCATCGAACGTAACGGCCATGTGCGCATGGGCGCGGGCGTCACGTATACGCGAATGCTCGCGGACGCCGGGTCGCAGGCCCTCGCCGAGGCCGCGCGCACGATCGGCTCGCCCCAGATCCGCAACGCCGGGACGATCGGTGGCAACCTCGGAACGGCCTCACCGGCGGGCGATACCCTGCCGGTCCTGGCGGCGCTCGAAGCGACGGTCGTGCTCCGCTCGAAGGCGGGCGAGCGCCGGGTGCCCTTCGCCGACTACATGACCGGCCCGAAGAAGAGCGTGCGCCGAGCGGATGAGCTCATCGTGGCCGCGGAGTGGGACGAAGCGGGTCCGGCGCAGACCTACATGTTCGTGAGCACGCGGAACGCGATGGCGATCTCGATCGCCGGCCTCGCCATGGTCGTCGATCGCGCGCGCAAGCGGGTGGGGATCGGGCTCGGCTCGTGCGGGCCGACGATCATCCGGCCCGCCGATGCGGAGGGTTTCGCCAGGGGCCTTTTCGACGAGGCCGGCTGGGAGCGACCGCATCGCCCGAGCGAGAGCGCCGCGAAGGAGCTCGGCCGTCTCGTCGCGGCCGCGGCGAGGCCGATCGACGACGTCCGAGGCACCGCGGCGTACCGCCGACACGCCCTTGCAGTCATGGGCGCGCGCGCGCTCAGTCGCGTGGCGCAGATCGCGTGACGCGCATCACCGTGACGGTGAACGGCGCACGCGAGGAGACGGCGGTCGAGGCGCACGAGTCGCTCCTCACGACGCTGCGCGAGCGGCTCGGCCTTCCGGGGAGCAAGAACGCGTGCGAGCAGGGCGAATGCGGCTCCTGCTCGGTGCTGCTCGACGACGTCCTCGTCTGTGCCTGTCTCGTCCTCGCCGCCTCGGTGGACGGACGTGAGGTACGCACCGTCGAGAGCCTCGCCGACGGCAGCGCGCTCGATCCCGTCCAGCGGGCGTTCGTCGAAACCGGTGCCGTGCAGTGCGGCTTCTGCACTCCCGGGCTCGTGGTCGCCACGCATGCCTTGCTGCGCGAGAACCCGGAGCCCTCGCTCGCCGAGATCCGCGAAGCGCTGTCGGGCAATCTCTGCCGTTGCACCGGCTATGGACAGATCGTCGAGGCGGTCCAGCGCGCGGCGAAGACGATGTACCTGCACGGCCTCGACGACGAATGAGCCTCGTCTTTGAGGATCTCGCCGCGGGTTCGATCGGCGAGGCCGCGGCCTTCTATCGACGCGAGCTCGGACGGGACGTGGACCTCCGCCCGGAGGAGCAGATCGTCGTCGCGCGCGAAGGGCACGAGGTCGTCGCAGCCGTTCGGCTGTTCCCGGAGGCTTCGACGATGCTCCTGCGCACGATGGTCGTCGCCCGGCCGCTTCGCGGACGCGGCGTCGGAGCGACGCTCCTCCGCGAGTTCTCGAAGCGGATCGGCGCCCGCGAGTGCTACTGCTTCCCCTGGACGTACCTGGATGGCTTCTACGGCTCGATCGGCTTTCGACGGATCGCGGACGCGGAGGTCCCGGCGCCACTGCGGCATCGGCTCGGCACGCCGGGAACGATCGCGATGAAGCGAGCGTCGCCGACATGACGCTCGCGCCGCCGCGCCCGGGTGCTCGCGTCAAGGTACGCGGCGTCATCGGAGAGCCCGCGCCTCGCGAGGACGCCGTGCCGAAAGTGAAGGGAGAGTTCCAGTACGCGAGCGACCTCTGGCGCGAGGGCATGCTCCACGGCGCGACGCTTCGCAGCCCGTACCCCTTCGCGCGCATCCGCAAGGTCGACGTCTCCGCGGCCGCGAAGCTGCCGGGTGTGAGGGCGGTCCTCACCCAGGACGACGTCCCGGGGAAGAAGACCTATGGGCTCATGGACCGTGACGATCAGCCGGTGCTCGCGGACGGGTACGTGCGGTTCGTCGGCGAGCCGGTCGCGGTCGTCGCCGCGGACACCATCGAGCAGGCGCGCGCCGCGACCAAGGCGATCGTGCTGGAGTACGAGGTCCTCGAGCCGACCTTCGACCCGATCGCGGCGATCCAGCCGTCGGCCGCGAAGCTGCATCCCAAGGGCAACGTCCTCGAGCGCGTCCGCATCCTTCACGGCGACCCCGCGGCGAAGGCCGACGTCGTCGTCGAAGGCGAATACGAGTTCGCGATGCAGGACCAGGCGGCGCTCGGTCCGGAGGCCGGGCTCGCCATACCGCGTGAGGACGGGGGCGTCACGCTCCACGTCGCCACGCAGTGGCTTCACGAGGACCTCGACCAGCTCGCGCCATGCCTCGGGCTGCCGGAGTCGAAGGTGCGGATCGTCCTCTCGGGCGTGGGCGGCGCGTTCGGCGCCCGCGAGGACACCTCGATCCAGATCCATGCGTGCCTGCTCGCGCTCAAGACGCGGCGCGCCGTGCGGATGACGTACGGGCGCGAGGAGTCGTTCTTCGGTCACGTGCATCGTCATCCCGCGCGGCTCTTCTACGCGCACGGCGCGACGAAGAAGGGCGAGCTCGTCTTCGTCCGCGCGACGATCGTCCTCGACGGCGGCGCGTACGCGTCGTCGAGCTCCGCTGTCGTCGCGAACGCGGGCTCGTTCGCGGCCGGCCCCTACCGCGTCCCCAACGCGGTCGTCGACTGCGTCGGTGCGCGAACGAACAATCCGCCCACGGGTGCGATGCGCGGGTTCGGCGCCGTGCAGTCCTGTTTTGCCTACGAGGCGCAGATGGACAAGCTTGCGAAGGCGTGCGGCCTCGATGCCGTCGAGATCCGCATGCGGAACGGGCTCGTCGAGGGCGACGCCATCATCACGAGCCAGCCGCTCGTGGGCTCGGCGCCGATCGCGGAGATCGTAAGGCGGTGCGCCTCGCTCCCGCTGCCCGAGACCGCGGCGCACCGTGATCAGTCCGAGCTTCCAGGCGGGCATGCGAACGTCACGAGGGGCGAGGGGGTCGTGCGCGGCGTCGGGTACGCCGTCGGCTTCAAGAACGTCTGCTACTCGAACGGCTTCGACGACTTCGCGACCGCGCGCGTGCGCCTCTTCGCCGACGCGGAGGGACCGCTGGCGCGGGTGCATACCGCCGCGGCCGAGGTCGGGCAGGGGATCAACACGGTGCAGCTCCAGATCGCCCGCACCGAGCTCGGCATCGAGCGCGTCGAGCTCGAGACCGCCGATACGAACGTCGGATCCGCCGGGTCGAGCTCCGCGTCGCGGCAGACGTGGATGACCGGCCACGCCGTCCTCCAGGCATGCCGCGAGGTCCGCCAGGAGCTGGTGCGCCGCGCGGAGCGGGAGGGCCTCACGCTCGACAGGACCGATCTCGCCGATCTCCTCGATCGCCCGATCGAGAAGACCGTGACCTACCGCCACCAAGACACCGAGAAACGTCGGCCCGACGGCCAGAGCCGCGGACACGTCGCGTTCATGTTCGCGGCCCACCGCGCGGTGGTCGACGTGGACGTCGAGACCGGGCTCGTGAAGGTCGTGCAGGTGGCGACCGCGCAGGACGTGGGAAAGGCGATCAATCCGCTCGGCGTGATCGGGCAGATCGAGGGAGGGATCGCGCAGGGCGTGGGGCTGGCGGTGATGGAGGAGCTGATCGTCGAGAAGGGCCGGATCCGCAACGCCTCGTTCACTGACTACCTCATCCCGACGATCCTCGACATGCCACCCGTCATCGCGGACGTGATCGAGCATCCGCATCCCGACGGCCCGTACGGCGCGAAGGGCGTCGGCGAGGCGCCGACGATCTCGAGCACCGCGGCGGTCGTCGCGGCGATCCGGGCCGCGACGAACCGCGATCTCGAGCGCGTCCCGGTCCGCCCCGACGACATCGTCTTCGGCACGTCCTCACGTTCCGGCTGGCGCATCGCTCCCGGCGATGACCCGCGGCGGGCGGTCCGCGGCTAACGAAGACCCGGTCCTCGCCGACGGCCGACGCGCGCCGCATCTTCGCCGGCATCGCGACCACGTACGACCGCGCCGGTGCGCTGCTTTCGTTCGGCCAGGACCCGCGGTGGCGCCGTGCCCTCGTCGCGTCGCTCGACGCACGTCCCGACGACGTCGTCCTCGACGTCGCTACGGGGACCGGGCTCGTCGCGGAGGCGACGCGGCGCCGTTACGGCTGTCGCGTCGTCGGGCTCGACCAGAGCGCCGACATGCTCGCGAGGGCCGCGAGTCGCAACGGCCACCTTCCTGGGCTCGTCCGCGGCCGCGCCGAGCGGCTCCCCTTCGCGGACGCCTCGTTCGACCACGTGACCTTCACCTATCTACTGCGCTACGTCGACGACCCCGCGGCGACGCTGCGCGAGCTCGCGCGCGTGCTCCGTCCCGGCGGCCGCCTCGCCGCGCTCGAGTTCGGCATTCCACGCGGCCCGCTCTACCCGTTCTGGCTCCTGCACACGCGCGTCGGCCTGCCCCTCCTCGGCCGCCTCTTCTCAGCGCGCTGGAGTGCCGTCGGTGCCTTCCTCGGTCCGAGCATCGACCGCTTCTACCGCGATCATCCGGAGTCCGAGATCGAGGGGTATTGGCGGGATGCGGGGCTCGTCGACGTCACAAGCCGGCGCATGAGCTTGGGGGGCGCGATCGTGATGAGCGGCATCAAAGCGGCTGGCGCGACCGAAACCCTCTCATCGCGGCGGTATCCCCACGCTCGGTCGCGTGGGGACCCCTCCGCCGCGCGGGGTCCCTCGGTCGCGCCAGCCACTCAACGGATGGGGTCCGCGTTCTACGCGCTCCGGCCAGGAGGATGGCGCGACTACTGGACTTTGCTGCATCCGCCGTATACCGCGTGGCATCTGTCGTACGTCGTGATGGGCGCGGCGATCGCTCCATACCCGGATCCTCGGCTCGTCGGAGGGGCATTGCTCGCGTTCTTTCTTGCGGTAGGGATCGCGGCGCACTCCTTCGACGAGCTGCAGGGCCGACCCCTCGCGACGCGGATCCCCTCGGCGGTGCTCGTCGCGCTCGGCGCGCTCGCTCTCGTGGGCGCGCTCGCGCTCGGCCTCGCCGCCACGGCGATCGTCGGTCCGGCCTACCTGCTGTTCGTCGTTCTCGGCGCGGCGCTCGTCCTCTTCTATGCGTTCGAGGTGCCGCTGGTGCATTCGGATCTCGGCTTCGCGCTCGCCTGGGGCGGCTTCCCCGTTCTCGCGACCGCGTTCGCCGTCGGCGCGGCGCCACTGCCGAGCGCGCTCGTCGCATTCGCCGCGTCCCTCGTGAGCCTGGCGCAGCGCCGCCTCTCCACGCCCGTGCGACGGATCCGACGGAGGGCCGCGACCGTGTCCGGCGAGGTCCGCTATCGCGACGGGGCGCGCGAGCCGATCGACCCGCGGACGATCATTGCGGCATCGGAGGCAGCCTTGCGCCTGCTCTGGCTCGCGATGGTCGCGCTCGCCGTGGGAGCGCTCCTCGCGCGATGGTCCGGCGGCTAGCGCGCGCGCCTAGCATTTAGGCGCGTCACGCATCGCGGGAGGGGGACATGGACGCCTTCACGATCTTCGGTCTCCAGACGACGGCGACGATCGTGACCTACGCGCTCGCCGCGAAGTGGTACGTCTGGCCACGGCTCGCGGCCATGCCGCGCGCGAGCGCGCTCACACCGCTGCTCCTCATCCATACCCTCCGGATCCATACCCTCCGGACGCTGGGACTGACGGTGATCGTTCCTGCGGTCACCGACCCGAAGCTGCCGCAGTCCTTCAGCGTTCCGCTCGCCTACGGCGACCTGTTCGCGACCGCGCTCGCGTTCCTCGCGCTCGCGGCCGTGCGCCTTCGCTGGCCGTTCGCGCTGGCGCTCGTCTGGCTCTTCAGCGTCGAGGGGAGCCTCGACCTCGTGAAGGCCGTCGTCCAGGGCATCGCGATCAGGGCGACCGACTATCAGCTCGGCGCGGCCTGGTTCATTCCGACGTACGCCGTGCCGCTCCTCTGGGTGAGCCAGGCCATGATCTTCCTGCTCCTCTTGCGGCGGGAGCCGGTCGCGGTCGCCGCGAGCGCGCCACGGGCCGCCGCCTGATCGGATGATCCCGCTCGAGACGCTGCGCGCCGCACCCAAGGTCCTCCTTCACGACCATCTCGACGGCGGCCTGCGTCCCCGGACCGTCATCGAGCTCGCGCGCGAGGTCGGCTACACGGGGCTTCCGACGATGGACCCGCTCGAGCTGGGACGCTGGTTCCACGCCAGCGCGGCCTCGGGCTCGCTCGCGCTCTATCTCCGTGGCTTCGCGCACACGATCGCCGTCATGCAGACGCCCGAGGCGGTCGAGCGCGTCGCCTACGAGTGTGGCGAGGACCTCGCCGCGGACGGCGTGGTGTACGCCGAGATCCGTTACGCGCCGGTCTTCCACCTCGAGCGCGGCCTGAACCTGGAGCAGGTCGTGCAGTCCGTCGCGCGCGGGTTCGAACGCGCGGAGCGCGACCACGTCATCACGCTCCGCCAGATCGTCGCGGCGATGCGCGACCGGACCGACTCGCTCGAGATGGCGGAGCTGGCCGTCGCCAACCGCGAGCGCGGGGTGATCGGCTTCGACATCGCCGGCGAGGAAGCGGGCCATCCGCCGAAGGCGCACCTCGCGGCGTTCGAGTACTGCCGCCGCGAGAACTTCAACATCACCATTCACGCCGGCGAGGGCTTCGGGCCGCCGTCGATCTGGCAAGCCCTGCAGTACTGCGGGGCGCACCGGATCGGCCACGGCGTCCGGCTCGTCGAGGACATGGCTCTGGCGGACGGGAGGGTCGTCAAGCTCGGCCCGCTCGCGACCTACGTGCGCGACAAGCGCATCCCGCTCGAGCTCTGCCCTTCGTCCAACGTGGACACCGGCGCAGTTCCGTCGCTCGAGGAACACCCCATCCGGCACTTCATCGCACAGCGGTTCCGGGTGACGGTGAACACGGACAACCGGCTCATGAGCAACGTGACGCTCTCGGAGGAGTTCAGCCGGCTTTCACGCGTGGTGGGCCTGAGCCTCGGCGATGTGGAAAGACTGTCGATAAACGCGATGAAGAGCGCGTTCATCGGCTACGACGAGCGCGTCGCGATCATCTACGACCGCATCAAGCCGGGCTATCAGCGTCTGCGCGGCGAGCCCGCCCTCGCCGCCTATCCGCTCCCGCCGACGGCGTAGGGCGAAGTAGAGCGCGCGGTCGCAGCCCCGTCGCAGAAGGTCCTACTTGCGGGCGCCGCGTGACCTCCTAGACCGGGCCGGCGGTAACCTCGGAAGCTCGTGGAACGCCTCGAGCGCACCTTCAACTGGGCGCGCCTGGGAGGCGCGGCGCTGGCGTTCCTCCTCGGACCGTCCTTCCCGAATATCGGCATCGGCTACGTCCTCGGTCTGGGGACGTTCATGACCGCGTACGCCGGCGCCGTCGCGTGGGTCCTTCACTCCGAGCGCCGGCGCGCGATGTTCCCGCGGATCGTCCGCTTCATGTTCGCGGTCGACCTCGGGATCGTCGCGTATTCGCTCCTCGTCTTCGCGGCGGATCCCGAGTGGACCACCTACATCGTCGTCACGCTGCTCGTCATCGCCGGTGGCTTCCGCTTCGGCGCCGGCGGGGCGGTCGTCGCGGGCACGTTCCTCTCCGCCGCGTACGTCGCGATCGCTGCGTACCGCGCCGAGACGTATGGCTTCGCGATGGAAGCACCCCGCGTCGTCTTCCACGTCGCCGTCTTCCTCATCGCGGCGTACCTCATGGCCGGGATCTTGCGTGAGCTCGAGACGCTTCGCGAGCAGCGGGAGGCCTTCGTGAAGGCGACCGCGGAGACGGCGATGCTGCGGCAGGCCGACCACATCAAGAGCGAGTTCCTCGCCGCGATGTCGCACGACTTCCGCAGCCCGCTCACCGTGGTGCGCGGCGCGGTCGAGCTCCTTCTGGGCGAGCGGCCGGGCAGCCTGACGCCGCAGCAGCGCGACCTCGCCGAGAGCGCCGAACGCAACGTGCGCCGCCTCGAGGAGTTCACCGAGCAGCTCCTCGAGATGGCGCGGCTCGAGGAGGGCCAGATCACGCTCGAGAAGGAGCAGCTCGACCCGGTCGAGCTCCTCCGCGACGTCGTCGCCGCGCACAGTCCGCTCGCGAAAGCAAAGCGCCAGTGGATCCGCCTCGATCTCGACGGCGGTCCGCCGGCGGTGGTCGCCGACCGCAGCCGCATCGCCCAGGCCCTCGCGAACCTCGTGGTGAACGCCATCCGCTACTCGCCGACCGGCACGCCGATCCAGATCTCCGCTCGCCGAACGGACGCGGCCGTCCGCATCGAGGTCCGCGACCACGGCCCGGGGATCCCGCCGGAGGACCGGCAGCGCATCTTCGACAAGTTCTTCCGCGGCCGGACGGCGGACGGGACGGCCGGCTCGGGCCTCGGTCTCGCGATCGCGCGGTCGCTTCTCACCTTGCACGGCGGCACGCTCGAGTACGAGGAGACGCCGGGCGGCGGATCGACCTTCGTGGCACGCCTGCCGGTCGCGATCCCGTGAAGATCCTCATCGTCGACGACGAGCCCGACGTCCGCGCGCTCGTCAGGAACTCGCTCGCATACGCGACCCAGGACATGACGCCCCTGGAGGCCGGGGACGGCGATGAAGCGATGAGCCTCATCGGATCGGAGCGTCCGGACCTCGTCGTCCTCGACCTCGCGCTTCCGCATCGTGACGGCTTCACGGTCCTCGAGGAGCTGCGGCGGAGCTCGGACCTGCCGGTGATCGTCCTGACCGCGCGCGGCCTCGAGGACGACAAGATCCGTGGCCTGCAGCTCGGCGCCGACGACTACATGACGAAGCCCTTCAGCCCGCGCGAGCTCGTGGCGCGGATCGAGAGCGTGCTGCGCCGGTCGGTGCCACGGAGCGCGCGCGGCGTGATCGAGCGCGGACCGCTGCGGATCGATCTCGCTGCCCGGCGCGTGCGCCGCTCAGGCGAGGAGATGCATTTCACGCCGACCGAGTTCAACCTGCTCGCCGAGCTCGCGACGCATCCGGGCGAGGCGCTCACGCACGAGGCGCTGCTCACGCGCGTGTGGGGCGCCGAGTACGGTCACGAGACGCACTATCTCAAGGTCTACGTCGGCCGGCTCCGCGAGAAGATCGAGATCGACCCCGCCGAGCCGCGCCTCATCCAGACGGTGCGCGGCGTCGGCTACCGCTTCGCAGACGGAGAGCTCAACACAGCAGCGCGTTGATCGCGCGTGCCGTGTCGTTCCGCGTCGCGACGAGCTGGTTGTACGCGGCGACGCGATCGCGGTTCGTCCGCACGAGCCCGTTGTACTGGTCGACCATCGCGGTGTACGTCGGGTAGACGGATTGCGGGATGCCGTTGGGGTACTGGCCCTCGATCGTCTTGATGCGGGTCCCGAGGTCGGTGATCTGCCCGTTCGTCGCGTCGATTTGCTGCTGCAGCGAGGCGAGCTGGCTGTCCTGATCCGCCAGCCTCGCCGAGAGCGCCCCCTTCTGTCCGAGGCACGCGTCGGGCGGCGGCGCCGGGATCTCGCTGAAGCCCATCGCGCGGAGCTCGCGCTCGCTGAAGCGATTGGGGCAGCTCTCGATGCGGCTCGTCGGGAAGATCACGCACTGCACCGGATGGTTCATGAGCCCGTACGCGTCGACGCCGGAGAGCTCGGGGCTCTTCTGCGCGACGCTCCAGTGACCGTCGGTCGTGCCGGCCCCGTAACAGCACCAGATGTGACCGAGCTCGTGCATGGCGACCGCGACCCCGTTGTCGGCGCTGATCGCGCCGTGGTCGTCGGCCGCGTACACGACGACGTCCTCCGAGCCATCCGGACCGCGCCGATGCACGGACGTGCCGCGCGCGGCGACGACGGTCATGAGCAGGTCCTCCGACGACTCCACCAGCGAGACCGCGCTCAGTCCTCGTGTCCCGAGCTTCCACTCGGCGGTGAGCGTGGCCCGGAGCTTGGCGAGCATCGCGTCGCGGACGGGCACGAGGCTCGGCTCGGTCTTGATCGCCGCGCCGTCGAGCGTCCCGTCGTCGGCGCGGATCTTCACCATGAGGCCCATGGCGGAGAGCGGCCGGAAGGCCAGCAGGAACCGCGTGCTCACCGAGCTGCTGAGCTCGCCGGCGAGGCAGGTGACATCGTGCGTGCCCGCCGTCGCGGTGATCCGCGGCGTCGCGTAGGTCACGGTGAGCACGCCGCTCTCGTCGGCGATGCCGCTCGCGGCCGGCGGCGGCGCCTCTCCGACCGACGGCGCGCTCACCCGTATGAGCACGTTGCAGCTCGCCCGAGGCGCGGTCTTGAGCGTGAGCTTGCCGTATTCGGACGAGACCGCCTGGACCGGTGCCACGGTCGCGCTCGCCGCCGCGGTCGAGCTCGCGCTCGCCTCGGGCGCGCTCGCGGGCTGGCCGGCTCCGGCGCAGGCCGCGAGCAGGACCGCCCCGAGCGCGGCGGTGCGCGCCCTCACGTCAGCGGAGCCACACGAGGTCACCGAAGAAGAAATCCTGGCCCTGCGCGAGCGTCCTCACGTTCTGCGTCCCGAGGTTGAGGACGAAGAATCCGCCGACCCCGACGTACGCGACCTGCGTGCCGTCGGGCGACCATGCAGGGACGACGTCGTCGCCGGTCTGGCCGACGGACCGCACGCCGGAGCCGTCGCACGGGGCGAGGAACAGCTCGGAGGGGATGTTGAGGTGCGCGAGCCCGGGTCCCCTCACGCTCGACACTGCGTGGCCGGCGCCCGAGAAGATGAACTCACAGCGGCTCGGCTGGGCCGCCGTCGCGGGGGCGAAGCGCGGCGCCTGCAGGTACCACCAGCTGTCCTTCGTCTTGAAGAAGGGCCGCGCGTCCGAGCCGTCGATGTTCGCGGTCCAGAGCCCGTCGGGCTGGCCCTGGTTGAGGTGCACGTACACGATCTTCGAGCCGTCGGGTGAGATCGCCGGATCGGCGCCGTCCTTCAGGATCGTCTTGCGCTCCCCGGTCCGCAGGTCCAGGCGCTCGAGCGAGTCCTGGTTCCCGATGAACGAGCCGCCGGTGATGACCGCGGCGCGTCGGTGGAAGTAGAGGACGTTCCCGGTCTGGTCGAAGCGCGGGCTCGCGTAGAAGACGTTGTCGCCCTCGTGGCTCACCACCGGCTTCATGCCCGTGCCGTCGAGGCTCACCGTGAACAGGTCCGAGCCGAAGCCGGTCTGCTTGTTGGGCTGCTGCGTGAGCGCGAAGACGAGCGACTTTCCGGTCGGGCTGACCACCGGCGTCGCGGGAGCGCTCTGCGGCGGCAGGTCAACGATCCGGCCGAGCGGGCGCGCCGCGTCGTCGAGCGCGAGGAGCCCGGCCGGGTTCGCGAGGACGAATCTGGCCTGCGTGCCCACTCCGCTCGCGGGAGGCGGCGGGAGCGCGGCCGGAGACGCGCAGGCGGCGATGACCGCCGCGGCGACGAACGCGGTGGCGAGTGCGAGTCTCCTCACGCGATGACCTCGCCGGCGCGAGCGACCTGCTCGCGCAGCATCCGCTGGAGATGCGCGGACTTGCGCGCGTAGCGCTGCACCGCGCTCACGAACGCGGCGTGGCTCCAGGTGAGCGGCGAGACCGACAGGGGCTCGGCCGTGTACGGGTGCACCTGCTCCGCGAGCACGCCCGAGGGCAGCGCCTTGCTCGCGCACCAGTCGAGCAGCGCCTTCGCCTTCGCCAGGTCCGCGAGCTTCTCCGCCACGGCGATGTAGTGCTCGGCGAGCCAGAGCGTCGACACGAACCACGGGTTGCCCGGCACGCTCGTGATGTCGTTCGAGATCTGGAAGTACGAATCGTTCTCGTACCGCGCGATGCCGCCCACCGCGGTCTTCACGGCGAGCCGCTCCTCGATCGCCCGCATCGTCGCCATCATGCGCGGGTCGGCCGCCGGCAGGAGGCCGAAGAGGAAGATGCCCGCGAGCGAGATGTCGATCGTGGCGTCCTTCACGATCGTCCCATCGGGGAGCACGGAGAGCGTTCGCACGAAGCGGCCGCGGTCCGCGTCCCAGAGATGCGTGAGGGCGGCCTCGCGGATCTCCTGCGCCGCGACGGCGTAGCGCTTCGCGAGCTCGTGCTGCCCGAACGCGACGGCGAAGTTGCGCGCCGCGGTGAGGCCCGCCCAGACCGCCGCCGTGGTGAACGCATGGATCCCACGCCGCTCTTCCCACAGATCGAACGACGGCGCGGGCAGCTTGGTGCGGGGCTCGCGGTACGTCGCCATGAAATCGGCGCCGGTCCGCACGAGCTTTCGGTACAGCGGGCGGATGAACTCGATGTCGCGGTCGCGGTCGTAGTGCTGCCAGAGCGCCCAGATGGGCAGTCCGGTCTCGTCCTCCTGGATCGGCAGCTCGAGCCGACCGTCGGGTGTCGACCACGCGTGCCAGGAGGAGCCGAGCGAGCCGTCGGGGTTGTATTTGTGCAGCAGGTAGCCCTCGCGCGTGATGAGGTCGCCGCACAGGAAGAAGAAGCGGCGGGTGACCTCGCCGTATCCGGCGAGGTCGAGGGCATCCGCGACGAGCGCGCCGTCGCGCGGCCAGAGGTACGAGTACGTGTCGCGGTTGAACCGCAACACGTCGGAGTCGTTCCCGGCGATGATCGCGCCACGGTTATCGACCTGGGTACGGATGATGAGCGTCGAGCGCTTGTAGAGGCGGCAGATCTCCTCGGGCAGGTGGTCGGCGATGGACTCGTCCTTGTTCGCCCAGAGCCGCCAGTAATCCTTCGTGCGCGCGAGGAACGACGAGGGCGTGCGCTCGCGAACGAGCTTGTCGAGCTCCCGCACCTCGTCGTACATCTGTCCCGCGCCGATCCAGAACACGCCCGTCGCGCTGCCGTGCGCCGGCACGGCGAGCGCGATCATGCCCACGCTGTCGATGGATCCCTGCGCGACCGGATTGCGCGACAGCTCGCCGTCCTCCGCGTCGCGCCAGGTCCCTTCCTTGCCGGGTGCGTCCTTCTGGCCGATCGCGAACGACGTCAGGCCGTACGACGAGCCGCCGATCGAGCCCGAGATGAGGAAGTACCGCCGGCCCTTGTAATGGACGAGCGCCTGCGAACGCGGGTCGTAGTACGCCGAGTCGCCGGTGTCGTTGCCGTAGAGATTCGCGTCGAAGTGCTGGAAGAGGCGGACCTGGCGGTCACGGCCCACGAGGTCCTCGACCGTCACCTCCTTGAAGTAGATGTTCCGGTCGAAGTCGACGGTGTCGCGGCAGCGCAGGCGGACGCCGAGCTTGGGATGCTCGAGCGTCGTGTCGCCGACGAGCGTCTCGAGCTCGTAGTTGATCGCGCGCTGCCAGCCGTCGTCGCCGCTCCAGGAGAACTGACCGTCGACCCAGATCCCGAACCGGGAGGGCTCCCCGACGGTGTGGTTTTCGAGGCCGACGTTCGGGTAGAAGACGTCGCGCAGCTGATAGCGCGCGTCGAAGTTGACGAGGAAGTCCCCGTTCCCGAGCGGAAGGTCGCGCGGCATCGCTTAGTTGGTGGCGGGCCTGCGAGTCGCGGCGAGGAACCGCTCCGCGTTGTGGATGACCGACGCGACGTCGCCGCGCTGGAGCAGGTCGGGGCGGATGAGCGGGCCGCCTACGCCGAAGCCCACGACACCCGCCGTGAAGTAGTCGGGGATCTCCTCGAGGTCGATGTTGCCGGTCGCGACGAGCGGAAGGTCGGTGAGGGCTCGACGGACGTTCGTGATGTAGTCCGGTCCGCCGATCGTGGCCACGGGGTAGACCTTGATGAAGTCGGCGCCGAGCTCCGCGGCGCGGACCATCTCCGTGGGCGTCATCGTGCCGGGCATGCTCATCGCGTCGCGCGCGCGCGCCGCGGCGATCATCTCCGGCACGAGGATCGGCGATACGAGGAAGCGCGCGCCGGCCAGGAGCGACTCTTCTGCCTGCCTCCCGTTGAGCACCGTCCCCGCGCCCACGATGGAGCCGCGGGCGGCGAACGCGTCGTCGTTCGCGAGGTCGCTGATGAGCTCGAACGCGTCCGGGATCGTGAGGGTGATCTCGACGAGTCGGACACCCGCCTCGCTCATGGCCCGCGCCGCGTCACGGGCAAGCCCGGGCGTCGTCGTGCGTATGACGGCGACGAGGCGGTCCTCGCCGAAGATGCGGATGAGATCGCGCCGGAGAGCGAGCGGGCGCTGCGTGATGGCCATCTACGTGATGGTACGGGCGAGCGGTCGATCGGGACTAGTGGCGACTCCGTCTGAGCTTTGCCACGAACGCGGGGACCATCGCGAGTTGAAGGGTCATGCCGGAAGTCCACAGGAGCGTCCCGGCGAGCACGACGGTCCGGGCATACACGTCTGTCCCTATTCGGGCCGCGAACGCGGTCAAGGCCGCTCTGGCGAGGACGAGCGACCACGCGACACGGCGGTGGATGGGCGAGCCCGACGCCGCGATCCGCCGCGCTATGCGCGATCGATCCAGAACACCCGCTGCATCTCCTCGACGCGGGTCCGGTGCGGCCGGGCGACGTGGCCGGCGATCGTGAAGCCCCAGCCCCTCACGATCTCCTCGAGGCCGGGACGCGTCGGGTCGGCGTCGGCGTACACGCCGAGGATGAGGCGGCCCCGCGGCGCGACGACGTCGGCGAGCAGATGGTCGACGAGGTCGCGGCGACGGCGAGGCGGAACGTATTCCAGCCCGGCGCGCACGAAGTCGAAGCGCAGGGGCGGCGACCAGGTCAGCGCGTTGCCGACGAAGATGCGGTCGGCCCACTGTGGCAAACGCGTGCGGGCGAGCGCGGCGAGCTCGGGGACGATGTCGAGCCCGTACGGCTCGATCCGGATCCCCTTCGCCGCACACCACTCGACGAGCGTCTCCATGAGCAGACCGTTCGCGCAGCCGACGTCGAGGAACGTGCCGTCGCGATCCATCGCGTCGGCGATGAGCCCGCGGGCATGCACCCAGCCCGCGGCGTCACCGGAGAAACCGGACTGCGCCTGGGGCGTGGCAGCGCCCAGGTACGCGGGCCCGATGATGTCGGCAACGCGTGCGTGCCAGCCCGCCTCGTCGATCTCGCCGCGCTCCAGTGCCTCATCGATCTCGGCGATGAGCGGGCCGGCGCGATCGCGGAAGCGGTAGTCGCCGGTCACGCCTCGAGAAGGAACACGCGCGCCGGCGCGCCATCCCCGTCCTCGAGCTTGATCGCGCCGCACACGAGGGTGTAGTCGCCCGGCGCGACCGCTCCGAGGTCGAGGGCCTCGATGATCACGACGCCTGCACGGAGCAGCGTGTTGTGGACGGGATAGCCCTCCTTCTCGGGGCCCTGCGGCTCGATCGAGAGGTAATCGACACCCACGAGCTTCACGCGGTGGTCGACGCACCACCGGGCAGCGCTCGCGTCGATGGCGACGAAGTCGCGCGTGAACGGGGCGGTCGGATCACGCCAGCGCGCGCTGTTGCGCGTCTTGAAGAGGATCCGCTCCGCACGTATCCCCTGGCGTTCGAGCCACGCCCCGCCCACGTGGCCGGGTCCGTCGAAGCCGACCACACGGCACGGCCCGACGAGTGCGTCGACCGGCAGCTTGTCGACGGTATTGGCGCCGTCGATGAAATGGACGGGCGGGTCGACGTGGGTGCCGGTGTGATCACCGAAGGTCACCAGCGAGACGTTCGCCGCGTCACCCTTGGCGATGCGCCGGAGCGGCGCGAAGGTCGGTCCGGGCTCGCCGGGCCAGGTGACCATGTCGGGTCGCAGGACGAGCGACACGTCATGAATTTTCACGTGGGCGGTTCGAGGGAGAAGCCCCCATCGACTCTGACTTCTACGACCGTCTTGATCTGCGTCGGGTCGTGCGTGAGCGCCTCCGCGGCTCGGGCGAGGGGCACGCGTCGCGTGATGAGCGACCCGAGAAAGCCGGGCCAGCGCTCCTCCGCGGCGACGAGGTCGGCGATGCCCTGGCGGAAGTCGACCGCGTTCGCGTTCACGGTCCCGAGCACGAGCGCGTTCCAGAGCACGAGGCGCTTGTTGATGTCGTCGGCGGGCACCTCGAGCGGGCGCATGCCGCCGGTGACGCTCGTGAGCACGAGCACGCCGTTCGGGCCGAGCAGATCCATGAGCGCGAATGCGACCTGCGCGCTCCCGGTCGCCTCGAGCGCGACGTCGACGTGACCGCGCGGTCCCGCGAGCTCGACGAGCGGCGTCACCGAGGTCGCGGCGTACGTCGCGCCGATCGTGCCGAGGAGCGCGCGCCGTTCGGGCTTCTCGGTCCGCTCCACCACGGTGACGTCGAGCCCGCGCAAGCGGAGGAGGACCGCCGCGAGGATGCCCACCGGTCCGGCGCCGGTCACGAGCGCGCGCTTGGGCTCCCAGAAGGTCATCCGCCGCTGCGCGGCGATCGTGTGGCGCCAACCCTTCTCGCTGATCGTGAGCGGCTCGAGGAGGACGGCGACAGCGGCGATCTTCTCGGGGACGGCGAAGAGGTACTCGGGCCGCTCGGCATAGCGCTCGGCGCAGTAGCCATGGAGCCCGCCGATCCCGCGCTCGGTGTACCTCCCCCAGAGGCACATGTCCTGCTCGTCCCGCGCGCAGTTCGGGCAGCCATCGGGACGTCGCACACTCGCGACGACGGGCGTCCCTTTCGTCAGGGCGCCGACGCCTCTCGCGACGCGCCCGAAGGATTCGTGGCCGAGCACGAGGACCTCCGAGCCGGGCGGCGCCTCGCCGTATTCGCCGCGCTCGATCTCGGCATCGGTCCCGCACAGCCCGACGCGCACCACGTCGACGAGCGCTTCGCCGTCGCGCGGCTTCGGGTCGGGCACCTCACGGACCTCGCCCGATCCGGGCCGGCGGGGGATCACCGTGAGCGCCTTCATCCGGCGGGAGGATAGGTGGTCAAGTACGCTCGCTGCGTGTCCATCGATCCCCGCGACGTGGAGGCGATCTTCCGCGGATCGGGCGCGCTCCGCGAAGGGCACTTCGTCCTCGCGTCGGGTCGTCACTCCGCGCTCTACCTGGAGAAGTTCGAGGTCCTTCAGCGCCCGGACAAGACGGAGCGACTTTCTGCCGCGATCGCGGAGTGGGCGCGCCCGCGCGCGATCCAGACGGTCGCGGGGCCGACGACCGGCGGGATCATCCTCGCGCACGAGGTCGCGCGCCAGCTCGGCGCGCGCGCGGTCTACGCGGAGCGGCGCGAGGGTGGCGCGGGCCGCGAGTTCCGCCGCGGGTTCGGTCTCGCGCGCGGCGAGCGCGTGCTCGCGGTCGACGACATCATGACGACCGGCGGCTCGCTGCACGAGACGATCGCCGCGGTACGAGCGGCACGCGGCGAGGTCGTCGCGGCCGCGGTGCTCGTCGACCGTTCGGGCGGCGACGCGCATCTCGACGTCCCGCTCCTCGCACTGTGGTCGCTCGCGATCCCGACGTATGCCGCCGGCGAGTGCCCGCTCTGCGGCTACGTTCCCATGACTCATCCCGGCACCAGCGCTCCGGGGGGCGCTGCCCCCCGAGAACCCCCCGTGGAGGCCGTATGAGAGATCTCCTGAACCTCATCCGCACCCTCGTGTGGGTCACGTTCTTCGCCGCGCTCTACCAGGAGCTGCGCAAGCCCGAGGCCGAGCGCACCTGGCACGGCAAGGTCGCCGGAGTCGTGCCCTACGACTTCCGCGTGCCCACGGTCGAGCGCCTGCGGGCCGCCTACTGGGATCCGGCGAGCGACGTCGTGTTCACCGATCGGGTGTTTGGCGTGGGCTGGGCGGTCAACCTCCCGGTCGCCGCGCGGAAGCTGGCCGAGCTCGTCGACCAGTACGCGGATGCGAGCCGTCGCCTGCGCGCGCCACACGGTGGGGCTTCAGAGCGCGGATCTCGATGAACGCGGGCAGGATGCGCTCGAGCGCGTCATCGGATCCCGGCGGCCCCCCCGCGTAGCTCGGCGACCACTCCCAGAGGCCGTCGACGAAGAGGCCGGCCACGGCGCACGCGTTCACGAGATCGCCGGTCCTGTGCGCGTACTCGTACGTCGGCGCCACGACCTTGACTCGTCCGAACTCCCAGACCGGCTGCTTCACGGGGACGGGCCGGTCCGAGAAGTAGCTCTGCTTCGGCGTCCAGCCCTTGCCCGTCCAGGACTCGTAGAACAGGAACGTCGCGGGATGCATCGTCGAGAAGACGTACGTGCCGCCCAGCGCGAGGACCCGCGCGACCTCGCGGATGACCCTCGGCGCGTCGGGGACGAAGACGAGCGAGTGCTGGTGGAACACGAGGTCGAACTCGCCGCTGCCAAGGGCGCCGAGGTCGCGCATGTCGCCACGGACGTAGTCGATCTCGGTCCCGCGCCGGCGCGCGAGCGCGCGCACGGTCGCGAGCTGCCGCGCCGAGATGTCGAAGAGCGTCGTGTCCGCGCCGAGCTCGGCAAAGAGGATGGCGTCCCAGCCGCCGCCGCCGGCGAGCGCGAGCACGCGCTTGCCGTCGAACGACGTGTCGCCGAAGCGGCCGCGCGTGATCTCGTCGAGGAAACGCCGTTTGCCGGCGCGGTCTCGCGGCGGCGACCCCTGCGGCCGCGTGTAGGGGATGCCGGCGCGCGCGAGGCGGTCCCACATGCGCTCGTTGTGCGCCGCGATCTCGTCGACGGCGACGCGTCTCGCCATGCGCCGATAGTGTGACGGCGTGAGCCGCGCGGCGTTCGCGTTCATCTTCGTGACGGTACTTCTCGACATGCTCGCGTTCGGCATCGTCGCGCCGGTCTTCGCGCCGCTCGTCGTGCGGCTCGAAGGCGGCGACACCGCGGCGGCCGCGGGCATGCTCGGCCTTTTCGCCGCGGCCTGGGCGCTCATGCAGTTCGTGTTCTCGCCGGTGCAGGGCGCGCTCTCCGATCGCTTCGGCCGCCGGCCGGTGATCCTGCTGTCGAACCTCGGCCTCGCGCTCGACTACGTCGTGATGGCGCTCGCGCCGAGCCTCGCCTGGCTTTTCGTCGGCCGGATCCTCTCGGGCATCACGTCCTCGAGCTTCGCGACCGCGGGCGCGTACGTCGCGGACGTCACGCCGGCGGAGCGCCGGGCCGCGCGCTTCGGCACGCTTGGCGTCGCGTTCGGGATCGGCTTCATCCTCGGGCCTGCCGCCGGCGGTGCCCTCGGCACGATCGACCTGCGCACGCCGTTCTGGGCGGCGGCCGCATTGAGCTTCGCGAACTTCGCGTACGGCGCCTTCATCCTTCCCGAATCGCTGCCGCCCGAGCGCCGCGCGCCGTTCCGCCCCCACGCCGCGAACCCGATCGGCGCGCTCGCCTTCGTCCGAGCGCGACCCGCCCTCGTGCCGCTCGTCGCGGCGGGCTTCTTCGCCGGCGTCGCGCACGACGTCCTACCGAACCTGTTCGTCATCTACAGCAGCTACCGGTACGCGTGGGACGAGCGCACGATCGGGATCTCGCTCGCGGTCGTCGGCGTCTGCTCCATCGTGGTCCAGGGCGCCGTCGTCGGACGGGTCGTCGCCCGGTTCGGCGAGCGGCGAGCGCTCGTCGCCGGCCTTGTCATCGGGATCGCCGGCCAGCTCGTGTACGCGTTCGCCCCGAACGGCGCGACGTTCTTGATCGCCATCCCCATCTGGGCGCTCTTCGGCCTGGTGAATCCCTCGCTACAGGGACTCATGACCCGTCTCGTCGCCGCGTCGGAGCAGGGGCAGCTGCAGGGAGCGCTCGCGAGCCTGCGGGCGGTGGCGAGCGTGACCGCGCCGATCCTCTTCACGCAGATCTTCGCCCTCGCGGTCGGCGACCTGCGAGGCATCCTCGTCCCGGGCGCGTCGTTCGTGGCCGCCGCTTTCCTGCTCGTCGCGTCGCTCGCGGCGGTGTCGCGCGCGCGGACCATCATCGTGCCGGAGCGCCTCGCCCCGGCCTGACGCGGCCTATGCTCCACGACTCTTGAGGATCGTCGTCACGCGGCCGATCCCCGACGTCGCGCTCGCGCCGCTGCGCGGACGCGGAGACGTGGCGGTCGGGCCGGCGGAGCCGCCGATCCCGACCCCCGACGAAGTGCGCGACGCCATCCGTGAGGCCGACGTCGTGTACACGCTTCCCGCGAACCCGGTGAGCGGGGACGCGATACGCGGCGCCCGCAAGCTGCGCATGATCGCGACCATGGGGACCGGCTACGACAACATCGACGTGGGCGCGGCGAAGGAGCGTGGCATACCGGTAACGTTCGCGCCGGGCATCCTGGACGAGACGACCGCGGACGGCGTCTTCGCGCTGCTGCTCGCGACCGCGCGGCGACTCGGCGAAGCCGAGCGCTTCGTTCGCGCCGGGAAGTTCCGTGGCTGGACACCGACGATGTTCCTCGGGCGCGACGTGCACCACGCGACGCTCGGCGTCGTGGGGATGGGCCGCATCGGGCGCGCGCTCTCGCGGCGCGCGAAGGGCTTCGCGATGCGCATCCTGTACACCGACGCGCGCCGGAACGAGGACGCCGAGCGGGAGCTCGGCGCGACGTTCGTGCCGCTCGACCAGCTCCTGCGCGAGTCCGACGTCGTCACGCTCCACGTGCCGCTCCTGCCCGAGACGCGCCACCTGATCGACGCGGCCGCGCTGCGCAAGATGAAGCGAACCGCGATCCTCATCAACAGCTCGCGCGGGCCCGTCGTCGACGAGAAGGCGCTCGCCGAGGCGCTGCGCGAGGGCGTCATCGCGGGCGCAGGCCTCGACGTCTACGAGCGCGAGCCGTCCGTGGAGCCGAGCCTCCTCGCGCTCGAGAACGTCGTGCTCCTCCCGCACATCGCCTCGGCCTCCGAGGCGACGCGCACGCGCATGGCCGTGCGGGCGACGGAGAACATCCTCGCGTTCCTCGACGGGAAGCCCCTCCTCGATCCGGTGCCATGACGACGGTCGCGGTCGCAAGCGAGTCCGAGACGCTGCAGGCCGATCTTTACGGCGAGCTCCCCGCGCGCCGGGCGGCCATCCTCGTCCACGGTCAGAACTGGGACGGCTCGGGCTGGCGCGAGGTCGCGCCGCGCTTCGCGTCGCGAGGCGTGCCCGCGCTCGCGCTGAATCTCCGCGGATACGACGGCTCGACGGGTAAGACGAACCGGTACCGTCCGGATAAGCCGTGGTCCGCGGTGACGGACCTGCGCGCGACGAAGGCGCTCCTCCGTTCGCGGGGCGCCGAGGAGATCGCGCTCGTCGGCGCGTCGATGGGCGGGTATGCGGTCCTCGCGTCGAGTTGGGAGCGTGACGTGGAGTGCGTCGTCTCGATCTCCGCGCCGGTGCGAGCGATCACGGATGAGATGTCGGGCCGGGTTTCCGGACGGAAGCTCTACGTCTGCGCGGACCGCGACACGCTCGGTGCGGCCGCGCACGTGCTGGCGAGCTTCGCGGCGCTCGAGCGGCCCAAGACGCTCGTCATGTTCGGCGGCAGAGAGCACTCTCGCGCGATGTTCGCGGCACCCTATGGCGACGAGGCGGTCGGGGCGATCGTGGAGTTCGTGTGCCGGCGCGCGTGAACCCGGACGTGCCGGGCGAGCCGCGCCTGCTGAAGGCGGTCGGTCGGCGTATCCGCGAGCTGCGAACGAAGCGCGGTCTCACCATGGCCGAGCTCGGCGCCAACAAGAAGGGCGTCGTTTACTTCCAGCGCCAGTACGTGTGGAAGATGGAGACCGGTCGGGTCGCGCCCTCGCTCGCCGCGCTCGCGCATTTCGCCAAGCGTCTGGATGTCACGCTGGCCGAGCTCCTGAAAGGCATCTAGGCGCTCGCTTCGCCGTTCGTTGCTGGCGCTCGGGCGACCCGAGTGACACCATCGAAGTCGGTGAAGTCACGGCTACATCGACGTGTCCTTCTTATCGAGGACGACCCCGACGTCCGTCGCCTGATCGCCGGGGCCCTGCGCGACGTAGGACTCGACGTGGTCCCCGCGATGGACGGCGCGCAGGCGCTTCGCACCGCGCTCGCGCGCAAGCCCGCCGCCGTCGTGCTCGACCTCGGCCTCCCCGACTTCGATGGCGCGGAGTTCGTCGCGCGCTGGCGCGAGCGGCGGCCGGATGCCGGTGACGTGCCGATCGTCATCGTGAGCGCACGGCCGGACCGGCGCGAGGTCGGGGGATTGCTCGGCGCGAGACGCGTCTTCGGAAAGCCGTTCGAAGTCGACGAGCTCGTCGGGGCGGTCGAGCAGGCGACGCTGAACTAGATCCAGCGCGTCCGCCAGCCGTCCGCGTCTCGTCGTTCATCCGCCGCCGGGTTGTATCTCTCATGTTGACAGCCCTCGACCCGCGCGGTGGCCGGGGGGCAGCGCCCCCCGACGGTAGACTGAAGTTGGTCTCGGGCCGCTAGCTCAACGGCAGAGCAGGGGCCTTTTAAGCCCTTGGTTCCGGGTTCGAATCCCGGGCGGCTCACTGCTTCCCTAATTGCGCCAGACGAGCGATATTCACGTACTGAAAATGAAGGGCCTTGTCTTTGCGGCGATCGCGCCGCACGGCGCGATCGCGATCCCCGAGGCGAAACCGAAGGAGGATCCGACGCTCGCGAGCGCGACGACCGCGGGCATGGTGGAGCTGGGGCGGCGATTCGCCGCGGCACGTCCTGACGTCGCGATCATCCTCACGCCGCACAACGTTCACGTCGAGGGCGCGATGGCAGTCGTCGACGCCGGCACGCTCGCCGGGGATCTCATGCAGTGGGGCAGCACGGTCTCGCTCCGCGTGCCGGTCGACCGCGACCTCGCCCTCGCCGTGCGTGACGCGATCCGCGCCGCGGGCATCCCCGTCGTCGCCGTGAGCTACGGCGCGAACGACCCCGCCGCGTCCACACATCCTCTCGACTGGGCCGTGCTCATCCCCGCGTGGTTCATGGGTGCGCGGTCCGACCCGCAGATCCCCGTCGTCGTCGTTGCCCCGGCGCGCGACCTCCCGGACGACGTGCACGTGCGGGCGGGCGCCGCCATCGCCCGCGCGGCGCGGGAATCAGGGAAACGCGTGGCGCTCATCGCGAGCTGCGACCACGGCCACGGCCACGACGCGAAGGGACCGTACGGCTACACGCCGAAGTCGAAGGAGTTCGACGACGCCGTCGTCGCGCATCTGGGGCGTGACGACCTCGCGGCGGTCGCCGGTCTTGGCTCCGCGTTCGCCCGTGAGGCGAAGGCGGACAGCTTCTGGCAGATGCTCCTGCTGCACGGTGCGCTCGACCGGGACCGCTGGCGCGGCGAGCTCCTCTCGTACGAGGCGCCGACGTACTTCGGGATGATCTGTGCCTCGTACGTCCCCCAGGAGGCCGCCGCGCTCGCGTAGTCGCGTTAGGCCGCGGCGTCCTCCACCGGGCTCAGGATGACGGCCGCTCCACGCTGGGCGCCAGCGTCGTCGCGAAGGCACATCGCGGAGATGCGCACGTCGAACGGCTGTCCCTCGCGTGGCTCGACGGTGAGGTCGGCCGACGCCACGTCGCTCCCCGCGAGCGCTCGCGCGAGCGGCCGCTCCGCAGGCGCGAGGGTGCGACCGGTCGCGCGATCGCGGAGGCGCCAGTTCGCGATGGTCTCGACGTACCGCGTGCCCTCCCGCACGAGATCGCCGAACAGGGATCGTGCCGCGGCGTTGGCTCGAACGATCGTGCCCGCCATGTCGGTCACGACAAGGGCCGAGGGCACGAGGTCCAAGATCCCGCGATGCTCCGCGGCGAGCTCCGCCGCGCGGCGGCGTGCGCGGACGGCGTCGGTGACGTCCGTGTACATGACGAGGAGGCCGTTCACCTCGCCGGCTTCGTCGCGCAAAGCCTGGATGACCCCATCCGCGTAGCCGTCCTCCGGTCCCCGGCCGCTCCGATCCCATCGTGCCCCGTATTCATGCGCGTCCAGCTGCTCGCCGGTCTGGTACACGCGATCGAAAAGCGCGTAGCTTTCCTGGGTCCATTCCGGAAACGCCTCCCGAAGCGTCTTGCCCACCAGCTCGCGTCCGCCGAGAGAGCGGCGGTAGTACTCGTTGGTCACCTCGATGCGGTGCTCGGGCCCACGCATCAACGCGATGCCAAATGGGGCTTGCGTGAAGAGATGCGCGAGCCAGCTCTCGTCTATGGTCGTCCCGAAGATCCGCAGCTCCGTCGCGATCTCGGCGAGCGCGGCGCGGTTCCGCACGGCGAGCCTCTCGAGAAGGTTCGAGATCTGCTCCTTCACCGTCTGTTCGGCGATCCCGAGGCGTTTGGCGATCTCTTTGTTCTCGAGGCCGGCGGCCACAAAGCTGAGCAGGGCGGCCTGCCGGTCCGTCAGACGGCGGCCGACGCTGCGCCGACGCAGCTCACCGCCGCCAGCCGCGTTGCTCACCAGATAGCCACCGAGCGGCGACCTCCTCGCCACGCCATGCCAGCCCGACGTTCGGACGCTTTCGTCCACCGGGGATAGCGGCCTGGCAAGGGAGGGGCTTGCCCCTACTTAAGTATGCCTTTTGTCGGGCAAGGGCCTGACCGAGAATCGCTCGGATCGATCACCGAGAGCGACGCGACGGGTGTGGACCGGGTTGGAGGCGATGAGTGGGCACTGGGCAGGTGGGCGCCCGCCTGGCGGAGCGCGCCTGAGATGACCGCGCTCGATCTCGTCACGCTCCTCTTCCAGGCGGTGACGATCGTGCTGTTCGCCCTCGTCACCGTCCCGGCGGTCCGCTCTCCGATGCGCGCCCGCGTCGACACGGCGCTGTTCTTCGCCGCGTTTGCCGCCGTGATCGCCGCCGGACGAGTCACGCAGCTCCTGGGCGTCACCGCGCCGGAGATCGTGAACGACGCGCTCGTCGTCGTCGTCATGGCGCTGCCGTTCCTCCTGCTTCGCCTCGCCGCCGACTTCGGGCCGGTCCCCCCACGCAATCTCCGCGCAGCGGGCGCTGGCCTTGGCCTCGTCGCGGTCGCCGCGCTGCTCGCGCCGACGCCGCTCCCAGGGGTCGTCTCGCTCCTGCTCATCGGCTACTTCGGCGTGGTCGCCGCGTACGCGGCGACGCTCTTCGCTCGCCGCGCGTTCACCGCGACGGGCGTCCTGCGCCAACGACTCCGCTTCATCAGCCTCGGCTCGCTCCTGCTCGGAGTCGCCGTCCTCATCGCTGGTATCGGGATCGTCGCGCCCGCGGCCCAAGCCATCGTCTCGGCGGTCACTCAGCTGCTCGCGCTTGCCTCGATGCTGGCCTATGCCGCCGGGTTCGCCCCACCCGCGGGGCTGCGTCGCTACTGGCGCGAGCCCGAGATCCGGCAGTTCCTGAAGCGCGCCGCCCAGCTTTCAGGCACGCCGACCATGTCGGGTACGGTCGAGGAGCTCGAGTCGATCGCGCGCACCGCGACCGGCGCGCGCACCGCCATCGTGCTCTGGGACCAGACGAAGGACACGATCGCGGTCCGCGCCGAGAACGGTGTGATCGACATCCCCCGCGAAGGAACGCTCACGGCCGCGGTCATCGACGGCCGCCGGCCTCGGTACTTCGCCGACCGGGGGGTGATCGACGCCTCGCGCCGTAAACAGTTCGGGTTGCGATCGGGGAGTCGTGTCGCGGGGGCGCCCATCTTCGCAGGCACGCAGGTCCTCGGCGCGCTCATGCTCACGATCGAGAACCAGCCGGCATTCGTCGAGGACGACCTCGAGCTGCTCGAGCTTCTCGCGCTCCAGTGTGGCGTCGTGCTGGAGAGCCGTCGGCTGCTCGAGCGCCAGGAGGCGCTCGCGTCAGCGGCGAGCGAGGCGCGCGCGGCCGCCGAGCACGCGACGCAGGCCAAGAGCGAGTTCCTCGCGAGCATGAGCCACGAGCTGCGGACGCCGCTCAACGCGATCCTCGGCTTCTCGGAGCTGCTCCGCGAGCAGCTCGCGGATACCTTGAGCGAGCGGCAGCGCCGCTACCTCGCGAACATCCACGGAGCCGGCGAGCACCTGCTGACGCTCATCAACGACATCCTCGACCTCTCGAAGGTCGAGGCCGGCCGGATGGAGCTCCACCCGGAGCTGACGACGCTCGACGACCTCGCGAGCCCCGTCCTTGCCGCGACCCGGGAGGCGGCGCAGCGCGCCAGCGTGCGCTTCGACGTCGAGCCCGGCGGGGACACCACCGTCTACGTCGACATCGGCCGGACACGGCAGATCCTCTACAACCTTGCCTCGAACGCGGTGAAGTTCACGCCGCCCGGCGGGCGGCTGGCCCTGCGGCAATGGCTCGAAGGCAACGACCTACTGGTCGAGGTCAGCGACACCGGGATCGGCATCCCGGCCGACCGTCACGACCGCGTGTTCGGGGAGTTCGAGCGGGTGAACGAGGATCGGTCCGACGCGAACGGGACCGGCCTCGGCCTCGCGCTCACCAAGCGGCTCGTCGAGCTCCATGGCGGGACGATCGACTTCCAGAGCACGGTAGGGCAGGGCTCGACCTTCCGGGTGTGCTTGCCGAATGTCGCCGCCGCCCGGCTGACGAGCGGCCGGCTCCTGGTCGTGGAGGACGAACGCGGCGACGCCGAGCTCATCCTCGCCCTCGCGAGCGAGCACGGCCTGCGCAGTGAGGTCGTCCCGAGCGCGACCGCCGCGGTCGCCGCGATCCGCCGTGAGCCGCCGCTCGCGGTCATCCTCGACCTTCAGCTGCCGGACGCCCGCGGCGAGACCGTGCTGACCGCGCTCAAAGAGCTGCAAGGACAGCGCGTGCCGGTGGTCGTGGTCACGGTGGAGGACGACGACGGCCACAGCGTTCGCCTGGGCGCGGACATGCATCTCACAAAGCCGATCGATCGGGCGCGCCTCGCGCGCTGGCTCGCGCGACTACCGGCGGCCGTGCCGGCGGCGGCGAACGGCCGGTGAACATCCTCGTCGTCGACGACAACGCGATGAACGTCGAGCTCTTCCGCGACGTCCTCGAGAGCGACGGGCACGAGGTGAGCGTCGCCCGCGACGGCGTGACCGGTCTCGATCGCGCGCTCCGGGGGCGATTCGATCTGATGATCCTCGACATCCAGATGCCCGGCCTGGACGGCCACGCCGTCTGCCGGACGCTGCGCGAACGCGGTGTGCGAGGACGCATCGTGGCGCTCAGCTCGTCCGCCATGCCGGACCAGGTCACGCGGGGTATGGACGCGGGCTTCGACGCGTACCTCACGAAGCCGATCTCTCCCGCGGCGCTCAAAGAGGCGGTGCGGGTGCACGGCGGCACGCGTGGCGTCTGAGCCGATGCAGCGCGAGCGTTCGCGCGCGAAGCTCGTCGCACCGCGGCGGCCGATCGTGCTCGTGGTGGACGACATGCCCGCGAACCGAGAGCTGCTCGAGGGCTACCTCGAGGAGCTCGGCTACGACGTCCGCCAGGCCCGGGACGGCATCGAGGCGCTCGAAGCGGTAGCCGCGGAGGAGCCGGACCTCATGCTCCTCGACGTCGACATGCCGCGGCTCGATGGGATCGCCGTGTGCCAGCGCCTCAAGATGCACCCGACGCGCCGCCTGATCCCGGTCGTCATCCTCACCGCCTCGAACGACAGAGAGGTGCGACTGCGCGGGATCGCGGCCGGGGCCGACGACTACCTGAGCAAACCGTTCGACGCGAAGGAGCTCCTCATTCGTACCACGGTCCTCCTGCGGGACCGCGAGCTGAACAAGCGGCTGGACGCGACCGAGAGCGTGCTCTTCGCACTCGCACGCGCGGTCGAGGCGCGTGACCGTTACACCATCTATCACGCCGAGCGCGTGGGCCGCTACGCCGAGGCGATCGGCGCGGCGCACGGGCTCGATGCGGAGGATGGCGAGCTCCTCTACCAGGGTGGCGTCCTCCACGACCTCGGCAAGATCGCCATCCCCGACGCCATCCTCCTGAAGCCCGGGCCGCTCACGGACGAGGAGTTCGCGATCATGCGGACGCACTCGACCGAGGGCGAGCGCATCTGCCTCTCGCTGCGGAGCGTGACGCACTACCTCCCGATCATCCGCCACCACCACGAGCGCTTCGACGGCGGCGGCTACCCCGATCATCTCGCCGGCAGCGCGATCCCGCTCGGCGCCCGGGTGGCCGCGATCGCCGACGCGTGGGATGCGATGGTGAGCGACCGTCCCTACCGCGCGGGACTCGGCTGCGACGAGGCGCGTTCGCGGCTGCGATCAGGCGCGGGGAAGCAATGGGACGCGGAGCTCGTCGATATCTTCCAGCATCTCCTCGACACCGGGCTGCAGGAGCGCGTGGCGCGGCGACAGCTGACCGCGACCGCGTGAAACGCGCGCCGCGGCCGCGCGTCGTCGAGACGCTCGCGCGCGCCGACCGCCCGGAGCGCTGGACCGCGTCGGCGCCTGTCAAGACGCGTCGTCTCGGCGCGGACCTCGCTCGCGCGCTCACGCGCAACGAGCTGCTCCTTCGCTATCAGCCGATCGTCGACCTGCGGAGCGGCGAGTGCCGGCGCGTCGAGGCGCTGCTCAGGTGGCGCAGGCGCGGAGCGTCCGTCGCGCCCGCCGAGCTGATCGCCGTCGCGCAGGACACCGGCCAGATCGGCGCCTTGAGCCGCTGGGTGATCGCCGAGGCGGTGCGCCAGTGGATCGCCTGGCGCGAACGGGGGCTCGTTCTGGGCATCGCGGTCAATGTGGCCGGCCCCGAGCTCGCCGACCCCGGCGTGGTCGGCGACACCGTCAAGACGCTCGGCGCGCTTCACATCCAACCGGGCGTGTTCACGTTCGACATCAGCCCCGCCGCGCTCCTGACCGTCCCCGATGTGCGCGGCGCGCTCAGCCGCCTCGCCGCGGCCGGCGCGCGTTTTGCCCTCGATGGTGTCTCGCCCGCGGACGTGCCCGGACGTACGTTCGCCCGAGGCATCGACGAGCTCAAGCTCTCCCGATCGCTCGTACGACGGCTCACGACTGAGCCCGCGGCGCTCCACGACGCGCGGGCGCTCGTCGAGATCGCGCACGATCTCAGTCTCTCGGTCGTCGCCGTCGGCGTCGAGGACGCGGCGACGCGGGACCTCGTCGCGAAGCTCGGCTGCGAATTCGCTCAGGGTCACTGGGTCAGTCGCCCGCTCGCGGCCAGAAGCGTCGCCCCATGGCAGCGCCTGGCGGTCGGGCTCGCGTTCGGCGGCGCCCTCGCACTCGCGACCCACATGGGTGCGACCCGCGCGGCCGGGTCGGGCGCCGGCAGCGCGTCCGCCCCCCGCCAGCTCACGGGGTTCTTGCCGACCATCTGTTCGCTGGACCTCCCGCTCGCCCGCGCGAGAACGAGCGAGGCGTCCGCGGTCGAGCAGATCAGCGAGCGCGCCGGCCGCGACATGGTCGCCGTTCGCGCCGCGCGCGCAGATCTCTTCGTCGAGGCGACGGTCACGGGTACGGATCGCACGCGGATCGCGCGCGCGGTCGATCGTGACGCCGAGCAGCTCGAGCGCGACTACGGGCGATCGTTCGTTCGCCGTCCGGCGGTCTACGTCTTCGCGACCCGGACCAGCTTCGCTACCGGGCTTCAGCGGCTTTTCGGCGCGCGGGCGACCGACGCCGGACTGCTCGCCGCGGCGAACGGGGGCGTCACCCTTCCGCGCTATGGCGCCGTTGCCATCAACCTGGAGAACGTCCCAGCCGACCGCGACCTCGCGATCGTCCGGCACGAGCTCACGCACGCGCTCGCACACGAGATCGTCGGGCCGGATGCGATGTTGCCGGCCTGGTTCGACGAGGGGCTTGCCACGCTCGAGGAGCGGACGCTGCGTGTCGATGACGATGCGACGAGAGACGCCGCCATCACGCTCACGCTG
>VBDU01000085.1 GCA_005883625.1 Chloroflexota bacterium
GTCCCGCTCGAACGTTTTTCATAGCGGTGGGCACCGTGCGGAACGCATTGCTCGCGAGCGCGCTCCTGCTGGCGCTGCTGCCTCCCGTCCCGTCGCGCGCCGCGACGTGCACGAGCAGCATCGGACCGGGCATCCCGCCGCCGGCCCAGACGCCGAGCGGCCTTCCGGGCTTCCATGCCGCGTGGTACGGGCAGAGCGGATACATGTCGCTCTGCGCGGGCGCGAGCGCGACCGCGACCGTGAGCCGGGCCAGGACCGTGCGAGCGTGCTCGGCGGCGACGGCACGAACGGGTCGCCCGCGACCGCGTGGACCCGCTTCAACCGTCCCGCGGTACAGCCCGCGGCGTACGTCGGTCCGAATCAGATCGCCTGGTTCCAGTTCGCCGTGCGCGCCCCCGACGCTCCCGGGACTTATCGGATCGCGCTGCGTCCGCTCATCGAGGGTGCGCAGTGGCTCGAGGACTACGGCGTCTTCTGGTACGTGACCGTGCTGAATCCCGACGGCACGGCTCCGGCGCCGCCGGCCGCGACGAGCACGACGACCGTCGTCGCCTCGTACTTCGGCCCGGGCCTTTACGGCAACCGCACCGCGTGCGGGCAGACGCTCACGACGACACTGCAGGGGGTCGCCCATCGAACGCTCCCGTGCGGCTCGGCCGTCCGGCTGTCTTATGCGGGCCGCTCGGTCACCGTGCCCGTCGTCGACCGAGGGCCGAACGTCGCCGGTCGCGAGTTCGACCTCACATACGCGACGAAGATCGCGCTCGGGTGCCCCGACATCTGCGTCCTCTCGTGGACGCGCTGAGCTGAGGCGGGCTCCTAGAACACCGCGATCGGATTGACCGGCGACGCCGTCCCGCCCGCGATGCGCAGCGGCGCGACCGCGAAGAGGAACTCCCACCGCGCGCGCTCGGCGCAGCTCGCCGCGAGTCGGGCGAGGTCGAGGTTGTCGAGGAGCTGCAGGCCCATCGCGACGAGGCAGAGGACGTGGATCGGCTGGCGCGGCTCGCCGCCGCTCGGGAGGGCGTCGCTCACGCCGTCACAGCCCAGGAGCGCGACCCCGCGGTCGTGCAGCCACGGAGCGCAGGTGTAGCGAAGACCGGCCAGGCGCTCGCTCGCGTTCCAGGGGCCGTGTGCGGCGCGGCGCCGATCGCGGCCAGTGAAGACGAGGAGTGCGTCGCCCTCGCCGACGCGCGTGCGCTGCGCCGCCTCGGCGGCGTCGAGCTCGCTCGGCTCGATCGCCGTCCCCGGCTCCAGCCACTGGACGCCGCGCAGGCGTGGGACGTCGAGAAGGACGCCGCGCGTCACGATGCCGTGCTCCCCGATCGTGACGGCGTTCGCCGTCGCCCCTGTCGAGAGGACCGTGCCGGCGGGCCGGCCGTTGTAGATCTGTCCGCGCCAGACGAAGTGGCAGAGAGCGTCGAGATGTGAATGCGCGAAGCCGTGCGGCGCGAGCGCGACGTAGTCCGAGGTCGAGCTCATCACGGCCGGATCCGCCACGTCCCCCGCGCGGAGCATGAGGTGGACCGCGGGGCGCGCGTTCTCGACGTCCGCGACCGTATTCAAGGGACGCGCGCAGCCGATCGTCTCGCCCGTGCGGACGAGCGCCGCGGCGCGCGCGGTGCGCTCCGGCGTGATGAGGTTGAGGGTCCCGCGCTCGTCGTCGGCGCCCCAGCGGCCCCAGTTGCTGCAGCTCTCGAAGAGCGCGCGGAAGGCGTCGGCGTCCACGGTGCCGGGTACGGTAGGGCGGCGCGAGTATCGTCGCTCGACAGAAGTGGCCCTGCGCGACCCGTCGAACACCGCGGAGGGCGAGCCGATCGGCTTCGTCCTCGGACCGCGCCGGTTCGAGCACGGCATCACGTGGGCGCGCATTCTGGGCGCGCTCGTCGTCTTCGTGCTCCTCCCGGCGCTCCCGAACCTCGGCCCCGTGGCCGTGGCGGTCCTCGGGGGCTACCTCATCGTCTGGGCGATCGCGCTGCACGTCCTGTCCGATCGCGTGCGGACGGTCCGCGACCAGGACCGCCTCTCGCGATTCGCGTTCGCGGGCGACAGCGTCGTCCTGCTCATCGGCCTCGTCACCGTGTCGCCCGACCCGCGGTGGGCGATCTACCCGCTCATGGGCGTGCTCTTCATCATCACCGCGGCGTTCCGTCTCGGTTGGGGCGGGACGCTCGCGGCGACCGCGATCCTGTCCCTCGAGATCGTCGGCGTCGCGATCTGGCGCGACCTCGCCCTCGGCCTCAGGGTCGACACCCCGTACGTCGCGTTCGACCTTCTCATGTACGGGCTGACGGCGCTCCTCACGACGGCGATGCTCAACGAGCTCGGAGCGCTCCGGCGGGAGCGCACGGTCCTCATGGCCCGCGCGAGCGACGTCGAGATCCTGCGCCGGGCGGAGCGGGAGCGCGGCGAGCTCCTCGACCGCGAGCGCTCGGCGCGGGCGGAGGCCGAGCTCGCCACGGCGCGGCTCGAGGCGCTCCAGCAGGTCGCCGACGCGGCGCTCTCACGGGCGCGGCTCGACGACGTCCTGCCTAAGATCCTCGAGCGCGTCGCGCAGCTCTTCGACGCGGACTTCGCGGTGGTCCTGCAGCGCGCGCAGGCCCAGGGTACGTACGCCCTGCGGGCGAGCTCGACGAGGGGCCAAGTCCCGCGCACGGTCGTCCTCCTGCAGAGCGGGGACGCCGAGCGGGCGATCACCTCGCGGCGCCCGATCGCGATCGCCGACCACTCGACGCGCGAGATCGACACGATCCTCGGCGCGCAGGTGCGCGAAGCGGCCCTTGCCCCGCTCTACGCGGGAGGCGATCTCGTCGGGCTCCTCTACGTCATGCGCCGCCAGGGCCGCGCGTTCTCGGCGGACGAGCTCGGTCTCCTGGGGCTCGTCGGCGAGCGCGTCGCCGCGGCCGTCGAGCGCGGAGCGCTGCTCGAGGCGGAGCGCCGCGCTCGAGCGGAGGCGGAGGCGGCCGAGGCGCGCATGCGCCTGCTGCTCCAGGCGGGCGACGCGCTCGGCACGGAGAGCGCGCTCGAGCGGCGCCTCGAGGACATCACGCGCATCGCGGTCCCGAAGCTCGCCGACCTCTGCGCGGTCGATCTCCTCGAAAAGGACGGGGCCCTTCGCCGCGTCGCGCTCGCCGCGGTCGAGGTGGGGATGGAGCGCGACAACTGGGCGCTCTCGAGCCGCATCCGTCGCGATCGCACGCACGCGCATCCGGTGTGGGAGGTCATCGACGCCGTAAAGCCCACGCTCTGGGACGAGCTCGATCCCGAGCGCATCGGCAGGCTCGCGTGGAGCCCCGGGCACCTGCGGATGATGCTCGAACGCGACGTCTGCTCCTGGATGGCCGTCCCCCTCGCCGACGACGGGATCCGCGGCGTCATGGTCTTCGTGAACGCGCAATCCCGGCGGCACTTCACCGCGAACGATCTCGCGACGGCGCAGCAGCTCGCGAGCCGCGTCGCGAACGCGATCGTGCGCTCCGCCCTCGGGTGACCGGAGAGCTGAGGGAATTCAGCGGGACCCGGCCCGGCGACACGAAGGAGCCTCTAGAGCGCCAGGCCCGCGGCGGGTTCACCCGCCCGGGTGAGCGCGGCGGCGCGCCCGACATGGAAGACTCCGTGCGTATGGGTACCGAGATCGAGATCGATCCGCGCCTGCTCGCGCTGCAGAACACGCGGCCGGCCGTACCCGCGCCGAGCGAGGCCACGCTCGCGGCGCCGCGCTCGGACGTGGAAGCGCTCAAGGACGGCGCCGCGATGCTCGTCCAGGCGGGCAACCGCGTCGCCGCGATCGCGCTCCTGTGGTCGGCCATCGCCATCGAGCCGCTCGATCTCGGCGCGCACCGCCGCCTCGCCGCGATGCTCGCGAACGCGGGCGATCCCGACGGCGCCGCGAACGAGTACGCCCGCTACATCGACTTCGTGCTCCCCACCGGCGACGTCGGCCGCGCCGCGGCCGAGCTCTCGTACGGCGCCACGATGCTGGGAGGCCACCCCGCGCTGCACGAGGCCGCCGAGAAGATCGCACTCGCCGTCCGCGCGCTCGTCCCGGCCCTCCCCGAGCCGGCCCCGCTTCCGATCCCGCGCCTCCTCCCCAAGGTGGACCTCCGTTTCTGCGTGCACGACGACGGCCGGTATCGCTGGCTGCAGCTCGAGGGTGGGCACGCCGACCTCGCGCCGTCCGCGGTGCGGCTGCTCGACGGTGACGACAACGTCCTCAACATGCGTCCCTGCATCGCGATCGCGCACGGGCAGAAGGGGCACGCGCCCGCGATCGACGGCGAGCCGCCGAGCGTCGCCTGGGCCGTCCTCGGCGTGTCCGACGACGTCGTCGCAGCGCTCGATGCGGGCGACCTTCCGCCGTACCGGATCGAGGCGCAAATCGGCGACGAATGGCTCTCGACGTCGCTCGCCGACACCGGCTGCCGCGTGGGCCGCCGGGCCGCGAGGGCCGCGGTCTCCTAGAGGAAGAACCCCGCGGCCGAGACGAGCACCGCGGCGACGAGCGCGACGATGAACGTCGCGGGCCGCGGCAGCGCGAACGGAAGGCGCCGCTCGAGCGAGTAGAGACCCGGACCCATGATCCCGATCGCGACGAGGATCGCGATGAGCACGAGGTTGTACTCGAATCCGCCTTGCTGCGACCAGAGACCCTTCGGCGCGTGCACCTTCACGATCGCGACGAGCATGTCCGCGACGATGAGCGCCGCGCCGACCGAGGCGAACAGGCCGAGCACGAGCATGATGCCGCCCGCGAGCTCCGCGCCCGCTTCGAGCGGCGCCCAGAACGACGCCGGCTCGAGCCCGAGCTTCGCGACGTCCTCGGTCCACTTGGCGAGTCCCTGACCGCCGAACCAGCCGAGCGTCTTCTGGAGTCCGTGCCCGATGAACAGCAGCCCGACGACGACGCGCACGAGCAACAAACCCTTGTTCACGTTGACCGGCCACACCCGTTGCCGGACCGTGTTCACCGGCCGCTGGGCTTCGAGCGTCCTCGCCATCGAAGGCTCCTCTCAACCGACGCGGACGCCACCGCCCGTGCCGGACGCGCGTTCTGGCCTCATAACGGACGGTCCGCCGCGGCGGATGTCACGCGAATGTGACGGAACGATGGCGATCGTGTCCTGGCGACCGCTGCGAAAGCTAACCCCCGCGCGGGACGAGGATGTATGGCGGGCACGGGCGGTCGGGCACCGCCTGCGGCGGCAGTGGCTTCCCCGGCGGGCAGCAGGTGGGGAACGGGCGCCCGGCCCCGTCGCCCAGCGGGACCGGCGGGCACGGCGTTGGCGTGGGCGCAGGGAACGGTCCGCGCTCGAACGCGCCGCCCACGCCCGCCGCTGCGAACGCGAGCGAGGCGGCCAGGATCACCCAGAGCGCGAGACGCAGGCGCATCCATGAGGATGACGCCGGCGATGCCCGGCTGGTTCCGCTGGCTCCTTGTTCCCCTCGCGGCGGTCGGCGCCACGGCCGCGGCGGGCTGCCGCTCGTCGCGGTCGCGCTCGCGGCGGCGCTCGGCCTGAGCAGCGCCGCACTCGCGATCGTCCTCGTCGCGCGTCGGATCTAGAGGTTGATCTCGCGCCCGATCTTCGCGCGGCGCGCGGCCGTCAGGATGAGCGCGGCCGCGGCGGCGTCCTGCACCGCGACGCCGACGGACTTGTAGACGGTGAGCTCGTCGTCGCGGGTGCGGCCACGCTTCGTCCCGGCGACGAGCTCGCCGAGCTCGGCGTGGACGTGGTCCGCCGTCATCGCTCCCTCCGCGATCGCGCGCGCGATGTCGCTCGACCCGGCCGGCGGTGGCGCGAGCGCCGCGGCGCGGGATTCGACGACCAGCACCGCGTCACGGAGCGTGGCGCCGTCGACCTCCCGGCCCGCGGTGTTGTAGCCGACCGACGTCACGTGCGCGCCGCGCCCGAGCCACTCGCGGCGGACGACGGGCTCGGGTGAATGCGTCGCCGCGGAGACGACGTCGGCGCCCGCCAGCGCGTCCGCGTAGGACGCCATGGCGCGCACCGGCGCGTCGAGCCAGCCGCGCGCGTCCTCGGCGAGCGCCCGCGCTTTCGCCGCGTCGCGGCCGGCCACGCGGATCTCCGCGAACGCCCGCACGCGGGGCACCGCCCGCAGGTGCGCGCGCGCCTGGACGCCCGTGCCCAGCACCGCGAGCACCCGCGCGTCGCGGCGCGCGAGCAGGTCCGTCGCGAGCGCCGATCCCGCGGCGGTCCGCGCCGCGGTGATGGCCTCGCCGTCCATGAGCGCGACCGGCGTGCCATGCGCCGGGTCGAACACGACGATGACCGCCTGATGCGTGGGCCGGTCGGTGTTCCGGGGGAAGAGCGACACGAGCTTCGTCGTGAGCGCGCCGGCCGAAGGCAGGTACGCGGGCATCGCGGCGAGGAGCCCGTCGCGCTCCCCGACGAGCGCGGCGATGCGCGCGGGCATCGACGCGCGTCCGGCGCTGAGGTCGGCCATGGCGGCGGCGACGGCCGCGCGCAGCGCGTCGGGATCGATCAGCGACTCGACCTCGCTCCGCGTCAGGACGAGCACGCTCGGACTCTAGACCAGGAGGACCTCTAGACCAGGAGGACCTCTAGACCAGGAGGAAGCCCACGAAGATGAGGCTCACGCCGGCGAGGTTCGTCCACTCGACGACGCCGCTCGCGCCGGTGAACGCGGCCGTCCCACCTGCTGCGGCCACGAGCACGCCCGCCGCGATGATCACGTTCGCGAGCGCGCGACGTCCCTCGTGACGCGCGCGGAGGAAGCGCCACGCCGACCACAGCGCGCCGGCGACCAGGACGAGGCTGCCCAGGCCGCTGCCGAGCCCGGCGAGGATCCGCGGTAGCGGCGCGCGGTCGAAGCCCTTGCCGGTGTCGGCGGCGGCGCTGAGGTCGACGGGGCTCGCGAAGACGGCGACGCTGGCGAGGACGGTGAACGCGAGGAGTCCCCAGAGCGCCCGGCGGGCGGCCCGCGGGGCCAGCAGATAGGTCGTGCCGAGCGCGAGCCAGGCCACGTTGAGGATCGCCCCGAAGAGATAGAAGAGCCGGTATTCGGCTTCGGTCGCGCCGCCGCTGCGCGCCAGGACGCCCGCGGCCGCCGCAAGCGTGAACATCGCGAGCCCGATCGTCCAAACCAGCTGATGCGGGCGCCGGCGGCGCGCGTAGCGGAGGGCGAGCACCCCCGCGAAGACGGCGCTCACGACCGCCGACAGCACCGCCGCGATCACGACCGCCGACCGTGCGGGCGCCGGGCACGGCCGTCAACGCCGCTGCCCAGGTTTACTACGCTTGCGACATGTGCAGGAGCATCAAGACCCTACGCCGACCCGAGGGCGCCACCGACGAGGAGATCCGCGCCGCTGCGCTGCAATTCGTCCGCAAGGTGAGCGGCTATCGCCAGCCCGCCGCGCGGAACCAGGAGGCGTTCGAAGCCGCCGTCGACGAGGTCGAACGCGCCTCGAAACGCCTGCTGCGAAAGCTCCCCGTGCCGCGTCTACGCAATTTGGAGGAGCCAGCGAACACGTCATCCAGTGGATGACGAACGCGCGGCCGGTTGCGAGACTCGTGCCACAGGGTCGGCCGAGCGCGGGGTGAGGGCATCACGCGCGGCCGGCCCTCATTTCTTTTTCGTGAGATGGCGCTCCAGGACTTCGCGCAAGCCATCCGGGTAATACGGCTTCGCGACGAACTCCGTGCACCCCGCTTCCAGCGCGATCGCCTCATCGCCCGGCGTGGCCGACGCCGAGATCGCGACGATCGGAAGGTCGCGGGCCCAGCGCCGCAGCCGGAGCGTCTTCACGACGGTCCAGCCGTCGAGGTGCGGCAGCTGGAGGTCGAGGAGGATGAGCGCCGGCCGGTCGCGCTCGGCGACCTCGAGCGCGCTCACGCCGTCGATCGCCACGACCGCCTCATGGCCCGCGTGGGTGACGATCCGCCTCGCGAGATCGAGGTTGTTCGGCTCATCCTCGACGATGAGGACGCGCGCCATGCGACTCGCTAGGTCCCGGTCGCCGCCTCGGCCGGCGCCTCCGCGAGCGGCAGCGAGAGGGTGAACGTGGAGCCCTGACCGAGTCCGATGCTCTTGGCCGAGACCGTGCCGCCGTGTGCCTCCGCGATGAGGCGGACGACGTAGAGGCCGAGCCCGACGCCGACCGTGTCGCGCGTGCGCTCCGTCCGCACCCGGCCGTATTTCTTGAAGATCTGGGGGATCTGCGATTTCGCGAAGCCCACGCCCCGGTCGCGGACGATGACGCGGGCGTGCCCGTCGTTGTCGGACACGGTCACGAGGACGGTGGACCCGGGCGGCGAGAACCGGAGCGCGTTGTCGACGAGGTGCTCGATCGCGGTGCGCAGGCGGTCGGCGTCGGCGTCGACCCACACCGCATGCGACTGCAGGACGAGCTGGCATCGCTCAGCGTCGGCCTCGTTCGCGATCTGGCGAGCGAGCTCGCAGAGGTCCAGATGGGATCGGCTCATGTGGAACCGGCCGGCCTCCATCTGGCCGACGTCGAGCACGTCCTCGGCGAACCGGCTGAAGTTGCGGCTCTGCCGCCGCAGCCGGAGCAGCGCGTTGCGCTCGGCGGCGTTGAGGGGCGCCGAGGTGATGTCGGGGAGGGCGGCCTGGATCTCCTCGGCGGACTGGCGCAGGGTGTGCGCGACGAGCGCGAGCGACTCCTCCCGGTGCGCGTTCACGGTGCGGAGAGCGAGCCGCTCGCGCCGGATCTGGTCGATGAGCCAGGCGAGGGCGGCGAAGATGACCCCGCGGGTGATCCCGTTCCAGACGCTCGCGCTCGCCGGGATCGCCTCGCGGGAGGCGATGTCCGCCGAGATCCAGGCGAGCGTCGCCAGCGCCGCGACGACGAGCCCAGGGAGTCGTCCGAGGAACCACGCCGCGAACGCGATCGGGATGAGGTAGAAGACGGCAAAGCCGTATTCGGGGCCGGTCGAGACGTCCGTGAGCCAGATCGCGGCGATCGCCAGGACCGCCAGGATCGTGAGCGGGGCGACCCTTCTGGCCCGCTGCGGGGCCGGGTCCGCGGGATCCTCGACCACTCGCGCCGACACGTCGCGCCCGCCGGTGTCGCTCAAGGCGGCCAGTATGTGCCCGAGATGGACGCTTTTGACACCCCTGCACGGTGTCGAACGGGTCTACTCCATTTGATCTAGTCGAGCCCCCGCAAGCGCCGTAGGCCGAATCCGCCGCACGGGGGATGGACCGAAGCCCCACTCCGGCCAGAGACTATCGGCGGTATACGACCCTGGAGGAAGGTTTAGATGCGTCGTCTGCGAACAGTCATCTTGATGGGAGCGGTGCTCGTGCTCGCCGCGAGCTGCGGCGGCGCCGCCCGCTTCGCACCGGCGCCCACGCCGGATCCCCTCACGGGTCAATACATCGTAAACGGCGGCGGCGGCGCGCTCGACAATGTCAAGGCGCTGACCGAAGCGTTCGGAAAGCAACATCCCGCGATCACGTGGCAGGGGCTCGAAGACGTCGGCTCCGACGCAGGCGTGAACCTCACCGCCAACGGCGACGCCGATCTCGGCTACATCAGCCGCGACCTGAGGGATGCGGAGAAGGGCAAGGTCATCACGGTCGCGATCGGCGCGAGCGGCACGGCCGTCGCGGTCGCGGCGTCGAACCCGGTGAAGATGCTTACGAAGGATCAGATCGCGAAGATCTTCACGGGACAGATCACCGACTGGAAGGACGTCGGCGGAACGCCCGGCAAGATCCGCGTCATCGTGCGCGAGGCGGGCTCGGCGACGCGAAGCGCCTTCGAGTCCTATTTCCTCGACGGCAAGAAAGGACCGTATGCGCCAACGACGGTCGAAGTGACGAAGATCGACGAGACCATCAGCGCCATCAACTCCTTCAAGGAGTCGATCGGCATGCTCACGATGAACGCGCAGACGTTCAACGAGCCGAAGATCGCGTTCGTGTCGGTCGATGGTGTCGCGGCCACGCGCGACAACCTGAACAGCGGCAAGTACCAGGTCCGCCGCCCTCTGTACTTCGTGTACAACGCGGACCCGGCCAGGGTGAAGCCGGCCATCAAGGCGTTCCTCGACTTCGTCAAGGGGCCTGAAGGCCAGAAGATCCTCGCCGGGCTCTAGAGAAGAAGGCCTCCGCGCATGCGCAGCCTCTTCGCGCCGAGCCTCCTGCGGGCGCTGGTCGGCCGGAACGTGCTCGTGAGCGTCGTCGCCCTCGTCGTCGTCGTGGCGGTGGCGCTCGTCGAATCCAACGAGCTGATCCTCGGCCAGTTCGAGGACGAGGCGAGCATCCTCGCCGACGTCGCCGCGAACGAGATCGGCGACCAGTCGGATCTCGCGACGCGCGCGGCCGGCCTCGTCGCAGGTTTGCCGACGACGCGGGAGCTCACCGAGGCGCGCGACGTCGAGGGCCTGACGACCTTCCTGCTGCCGCTCAAGTCCCGCATCGGTGTCGACGACATGAACGTCGCCGACAACGACGGCCGGATCATCGCCGCGGCGCAGGAGAAGACGAGCGACACGCTCGAGCCCGAGCTCGTCCGGCTCGCCCAGGCGCAGGTTCAGCAGTCCTGGGTCCTCTTCGACGAGCCGCAGGGCCTCGTGATCCGCGCGATCTACGTCATACGGAACGGGAACCAGGACCCCATCGGGATCATGGAGGCGGGGAGCGTCCTCGGCTCGAACTTCCTGAAGTCGATCAAGACGCGGTCGAACGCCGACCTCGCGCTTATCTGGAGCGGCCGGGTGCGCGCGTCGACCGTCGACTTCGCGCCCGACCAGCAGTTCCCGACGACCGAAGAGGTCGACGCGATGCCCCGGGACGTGCTCATCCAGACCATCACCGCGGGGTCGACGAGGTACTACGGCATCTTCCGGGTGATCCGGTCCCAGCGGCAGAACCCCGGCCTCCTCGCGGTGCTCGTCCCGACGGCCTCGGTCGATCAGGCGCAGCAGACGCTCATCGCGATCCTCATCCTCCTCGGCGTGGGCCTCGCCGCGCTGGTCACGCTCATCTCGTACCGGACCGCCGCGAGCATCACGCGACCCCTCGCGACGCTCGCGGGGGCCGCGCAGGCGATCGAGGCAGGCGACCTCAAGGTGCGCGTCCAGCGGCGTTCCACGCACGAGATCGGCACGCTCGAGCGCGCGTTCGACACGATGGCCGAGTCGCTCTTCGAGCGCGATCAGGCGCAGGTCGCATACCTCGACGAGGTGCGCACGGTGAACGAGGTCGCCGACTCGGTGGTGGGCGTCACCGACCGCGCGCAGATCTTCGATCGCTCGCTGCGCCGCATGATGTCGCTCCTGCGCGCCGAGGGCGGCGCCATCGTCGTGCGCGAGGATCCGCCCGGTGCGCCCGTCGGCTCGGGCGGCCGCCTCAACGCGGTCGCCACGGTCGGCGTCGACCCGACCGCGGCCGTCGAGCACGCGATCCGCGTGCTCGTCGCGACGACGGACCACAAGGACATCCGCCAGGCCACGCTGCCCGAGGGGACGCTCCGGTTCGTCGCGCACGTCCCCCTTTCGGCGCGCGGGCGCACGATCGGTCTCCTCAGCGCGTACTTCGCCGAGCCGCGCGACATCACGGACACGGAGGCGCGTGCGCTGCGCACCATCGCGCGTCTGGTGAGCGTCGCGAACGAGAACGCCGAGCTCGTCTCCGAGCTGCGCGACAACAACCTGCAGCTCGAGCGGGCCAACCGCTTGAAGAGCGAGTTCCTCGCCTCGGTGAGCCACGAGCTCCGCACCCCGATGAACGCGATCATCGGCTACACCAAGCTCATGCTCGACGGGCTCGACGGCGAGCTCACCGAGCAGCAGCAGACCGACCTCTTCCGCGTCGCGCAGGCCGCCGACAACCTCCTCGGCCTCATCAACGGGCTGCTCGATCTCGCGAAGATCGAGGCGGGAAAGATGGAGCTGAACGTCGAGGAGGTCGACCTGAACGACATCGCGGCCGAGGCGATGGAGCTCGTCCGGCCGAACGCGGACGCGAAGAGCATCTCCGTCCGGTCCCTGATCCCGCCGCAGCTGCCCACGGTGTGGGCCGACCGCGCGCGCATCCGCCAGATCCTCGCGAACATGCTCGCGAACGGCGTGAAGTTCACCGAGCGCGGCTCGGTCACCGTGAGCGCGAGCGCGGGCGACGGCTGGGTCACGGTCTCGGTGAAGGACACGGGCGTCGGGATCACGCCGGAAGCGCAGAGCTACATCTTCGACGAGTTCCGCCAGGCCGACAGCTCGACGACGCGCAAGTACGGCGGCACGGGCCTCGGCCTCGCGATCTCCAAGCGGCTCGTCACCCTCCACGGCGGCCGGATCTGGGTCGACAGCGAGCCGGGACAGGGGAGCACGTTCCACTTCACCCTGCCGGTACGCGTCCACCAGACCGTCGAGGCCGTGCTCGCGGGCACGGCGGCGAGGCGCTAGATGGCGCGCGTGCTCGTCGTGGAAGACGAGGCGAACAACCTCGACGTCGCCCAGCGGATCATCCGCGCGTCGGGCCACGAGGCCCTCTCGGCCGTCGACGGGGTGTCGGCGCTCGACGTCGCGCGGGCCGAGCGTCCCGACGCGATCCTCATGGACCTCCTCCTGCCTCGGCTCGACGGGTTCAGCGTCGCGCGCGCGCTTCGCGCGGAGGACTGGGCCGCCCATGTCCCGATCATCGCCGTCTCGGCCCTCTCGCATCCGGGCGACCGCGCGCGGGCGCTCGAGGCGGGGTGCGACGACTTCGTGTCGAAGCCGTACGCCCCGGCCGAGCTGCGTGCCATCCTCGTGCGCTACCTCCCGACCACCGCGCCGGCGGGGGAGCGCGGGGCGGCCCCGGCCCCCGCGACGGCCCCGCGCGCGCGCACGCAGGAGCGGATCGGTCGCGTGCTCGTCGTCGACGACGAGGGCTCCAACGTGGAGCTCCTCTCGCGCCGGCTCGAGTCGATCGGCTGCGCCACGCTCGGCGCAGGCTCGGGAGAGCAGGCGCTCGAGCTCGCGAAGACCGGGTCGCCGGACCTCATCCTGCTCGACGTGATGATGCCGGGCATCGACGGCTGGCAGACGTGCCGCCGGCTCAAGGCGGACCCGGCGACGGCGGACATTCCGGTCATCTTCGTCACGGCCCGCGATCGGGCTGAGGACGTGAGCCGAGGGTTCGAGGTCGGCGGCGTGGACTACATCCCGAAGCCGTTCGAGGCCGTCGAGCTCGCCGCGCGGGTGCGCAGCGCGCTCTTCACCAAGAAGCTTCAGGACGAGCTGCGCAAGCGCAACCTCGACCTCCAGCGGATGGAGCGCTCGCGGCAGGAGCTCATCGGCATGCTCGGCCACGACATCCGCAACCTCGCGAACAGCGTCGTCGCCTTCCTCCAGCTGGTGCGGATGGGATCGCTGCGGCCCTCGCAGGCCGAGTTCGCGCAGCTCCTCGGGCTCTCGGAGTCCAATGTCAGCGAGCTGCTGCGGATGGTGAACGCGCTCCTCGACGTCTACAAGATGGAGGAGGGCCGGCTGGAGGCGATGCCGCACGTGGCGTCGCTCGAGGAGCTGGTGCAGCGGAGCATCGCGCAGGTCTCGACCGAAGCGCTCGCCCGCGAGATCGCTCTCGAGTCGCGCGTCGCCGCGGACGAGCAGGTGTTCGTCGACGACGGCCTCATCGTGCGCGTCTTCACGAATCTCCTCGTGAACGCCGTGAAGCACACTCCGGCGAAGGGCACCATCACGGTCGAGAGCGGCCGGGCTCCCGAGAGGTCGATCGTCGTACGTGTCCGCGACACGGGCCCCGGTATCGCCGCCCCCGACGCGCCGTACATCTTCGACCGGTTTTATCAGGGAGCGGGGAAGAGCCGCGGTGGCACCGGCCTCGGGCTCGCGTTCTGCAAGCTCGCGATCGAGCTCCACGGCGGAACGATCCGCGTCGTGAACCCTGGCGAGCCGGGCGCGATCATCGAGCTCACGCTGCCCGGGGCGAGCGGCCAGACCGAGACGCCGGCGTGACCGGTCTGGTCCGCCGGATCTTCACCGACACCGTTCCGCTCCGGCGCGGCGAGTGGGGTCTCGGCCTGTTCCTCTACGGGCTGCTCACGCTCATGGTCGCGGCCGACTGGGTGGGGAAGCTCGGCGCCGACGCGCTCTTCGTGAAGCGCTACGGCGTCCAGTACGTCCCGTTCATGTACATCATCACCCCGCTCGCGATGCTCGCCGTCTCCGCGCTCATCTTCTTCTTCGTCGACCGCGTCCGCAGGCGCACCATGCTCCTCTGGTACGTCGCCGGGACGACGGCGCTCTCGGTCGCCATCCAGCTCGCCATCAGCTTCCCCGTGTTCGGGAACATCGTCCAGCCGATCTCGTACGTCTTCGCGCACGGCGTGAAGGAGACGATCTACATCCTCTTCTGGGTCTACGCCGGGAACCTGTACGACGCGCAGCAGTCGAGGCGGCTGTTCCCCTTCTTCGCGGGCTCGGTGCTCGTCGGGAAGATCCTGGGCGGCTTCGTCGGCGCGGGGATCGCCCCGATCGTCCATGCCGAGAACTTCATCGGCGCGCAGGCCGTGGGGTTCTTCGTGTGCTTCCTCGCGCTCGTCGCGTACCGCGGCCTCCCCGAGGGCCAGGGGAGCCGCGTCGTCGTCAGCCACCGGCCGCAGGGACTGCGCGAAAGCCTGCGCGACTCCGCCGAGGGCTACCGCGCGGTCGCGTCGGACCGCATGCTCCGCACCTTCGGGGTGGGCGTGTTCTTCTGGTACTTCCTCATGCAGTTCGCGAACTTCCTGTACCTCGTCGGCCTGAACCAGACCGCGGCGGGGAGCGGCGTCGACAGCGAGGACTTCTTCAGCCAGCTGTACGCGTCCGTGTACACGAGCTCCTCGCTCGTCGCGCTCCTCATCCAGAGCCTGCTCACGAGCGGGCTCATCCGGAAGCTGGGGATCGCCCGGGTGCTGTTCTTTCTTCCCGTCTGGTTCCTCGGCACGTACGCGGCGGCCGCCTCCTTCGGCCTCAACCTCATCACCGGCGTCGCGCTCCAGCTCGGCGAGCGGATCTGGATCCCGGCGCTGCACCGGCCCGCGGCGGAGCTGGTCTACAGCCAGGTGGCCTCGCCGATCCGGCCCCGTGCGCGCGCGTTCCTGTCGGGCGGCGTGAACGCCTTCGGGAACATGGCCGCCGCGATCGCCCTCATCGTCGGCCTCGCCGCCTCGGACATGCAGACGCTCCTCGCGGTCGGCACCGGCCTGTCCCTCGTGTACGTCTACAACGCCGGGCACACGCGCGGGGTCTTTGGCCGGCGGATCGCGGAGAACCTCGCGTCGCCCGAGCCGGAAGTCCGCTGGAACGCGATCGAGGTCCTACCGACCGAGGCCGGCGCGATCCCGGCCGAGATGCTCCACAGTCTGGCCAGCGTGGGTACCGAAGACGTCGCGAACGGCGTCCAGCTCGCCCTCACGAGGCGCGGGCTGCTCGCGGTCGCCGCGAACGTGACGGAATAGCCATGCCGAAGAGCGCCAAGAGAGTGGCCGAGGTCGTCACGCGCCAGATCGACGCGGAGCGCCGGCACGAGCACCGGTTCCTCGTGAACGAGGGCGTCGCGCGCCTCGTCATGCGCACGACCGCGAACAACCTGCCGCTCGCGCGTGACGACCGGCCGTACCAGTGGTCGACGACGACCTACTGCGACACACCCGCGTGGGCGGTCTACCGCGCCGGCAAGTCGGGCGCCGCCATGCAGCTGCGCCTGCGCGAATACCACCGCACACGCCCGCGCGACGTGTTCGGCTCGGGCACGCTCTGGATCGAGTTCAAGGACGACGACGAGGAAACGTCGCTGAAGGAGCGGTTCGGGGTGACGAACGCGCTCGCGCGCTCCTTCCTGCGCGGAGAGCACGTCCTCCCCGAGGACGAGCGGCGGCTCGGCGAGCGGGCGCAGGAGCTCCTCGCCAACGGCGCCCGGCCCGTGGTCGTCACGCAGTACAACCGCCTCGCGTACTCGTCGCTCGACTCGTCGCTCCGCGTGACGGCGGACCACAACCTCATGTACATGGCGCTCCCGTGGACGTCGAGCGACACCGGCGAGGCGACGGCGCTCGGCCCGATGCTTGGGATGGAGCCGCGCGTCGTCATCGAGATGAAGTGGTACGGCGAGCTCCCGCACTGGGCGTCTGACCTGCACGAGTACCTCAAGCGCGAGAGCGTCGGTGAGCGGCCGTCGAAGTTCATGATCGCGGTCGGGCTCCTGCTCGGCGAGACCGACGGGCAGGCGACGTGATGGCGGCGCTCGCCGCGGGTGAGCCCGGCGTGACGGCGGAGGCGACGAAGGTGGTCGTCGTGGAGGACGACCCCGCGTCCGCCGACGTCCTGCGCCGGCGCCTCCAGGCGAATGGCATGCACGTCGACGTCGCCGGCGACGGCGTCGGCGGGCTCCGCCTCGTCCAGGAGGTGCGGCCCGACCTCGTGCTCCTCGACGTGATGCTGCCGGACACGGACGGCTACGACGTCTGCCTGCGGATCAAGAGCGATCCCGAGACCGCCGACATCCCGGTCATCTTCCTGTCCGCGCGCGGCGAGGTCGTGGACAAGGTCCGCGGCCTGTCGTGCGGCGCCGCCGACTACGTGACGAAGCCGTTCCAGGCGGCCGAGCTCCTCGCGCGGATCGACGCGGTCCTCGGCCAGGCGCGCAATCCGCGCGCGCCGCGTCTCGCGCGCCCCCTCGAGCGGAGCGCCTCCGGCCGGCTCGTCGCTCGCCTGGCGATCGCGGACCAGGCCCTGCGCGAGCACGTCGTGGCGCTCGTCGCCCCGCGGTTCGACCTCGCGACCGACCCGCGCGCCGACATCGTGCTGGTCGGCGAGCGGGACGAGATGCCGGACGACACGCCGGAAGGCGTGCCGTCGCTGCGGATCACCGCCCGCACTCCGCGCGCCGACGAGGCGCACGTCGTCACCGCCGACGGGCACCTCGCGCGCATCGCCGAGCTCGTCGCCCGCGAGCAGCGCCTGGACCACGACCTCCAGGCCGCGGCCGAGGCGCTCATCGTGCTCGCGTCCGCCATCGCGTCGCACGACCGGCCGAGCCCCGGGCACTCGGAGCGTGTGGCGTCGCGCGCGGTGCAGATGGCCCGCGTGCTCGGGCTCGACGAGTCCACGCGCATGACCATCCGGCTCGGCGCGCTCCTCAAGGACGTCGGGAACGCGCGGCTGCCCGCGGGCCTGCTCACGAAGCATGGCGAGCTCACGTCCGACGAGCGCGCGCAGCTCGAACGCCATCCCGTGCTCGGGGAGGAGGTCCTGGCCGGCTTCCATCGGCTGCACGGGCTCCTGCCGATCGTGCGGCATCATCATGAGCGCCTCGACGGGACCGGCTACCCCGACCACCTGAAGGCCGAGCAGATCCCGCTCGAGGTCCGGATCGTGACCGTGGCCGATCGGTTCGAGGCGCTGCTCGTCGATCGGGCCGACCGGTCCGGGGTCTCCGAGGCCGAGGCCGTCCGCATCCTGCAGGCGGCCGTGGGCCGCGGCGAGCTCGACGCGGCGGTGGTCGCCGCGCTCGCGACGCAGGTGCGCTCTGGAGGTGCGACGTGAGCGGTGACAAGATCCGCGTCGTCATCGTCGACGACGAGCGCCTGTTCGCGGAGCTGCTGCGCGTCGCGCTGAGAGGCGCCGAAGGGATCGAGGTCCTCGCGGTCGCGCACGACGTGCGCACGGCGATCGCGGTGCTGAACGAGCTGCGGCCGGACGTCGTTCTCGCGGACTACCACCTGCCGGACGGGACCGGCGCCGACCTGGCGCGGGCCATCCGCGGCTCGCTCCCGGACACCGCCGTGCTCGTCCTCACGGCCGACCCATCGGCGGTCACGTTGAACGACGTCGCGCGGTCGGGCGCGGTTGGCCACCTCACGAAGGAGCGCGGCTTCGCCGAGGTCGTCGAGAGCGTCCGCTCCGCCGCCGCCGGCGAGATCCTCTTCGCGCCGAGCGAGCTGCAGCGTCTGCTTCTCGAGAGCGCCGCGACGCGGAAGGAGATCGAGCCGCTCACCGCCCGCGAGCTCGAGGTCCTGCGCCTGCTCGCCGGTGGGACGAGCACGTCGTCGGCGGCGGAGTCGCTCGGGATATCGACGGCGACGCTCCGCGCGCACGTCCAGGCCGTCCTGCGCAAGCTCGGCGCGCACTCCCGTCTCGAGGCGGTAGCGGAGGCCGCCCGCCTCGGCCTCGTCACCCTGGAGTCGTGGACCCGCGAACGCCCGAGTCCCCCGCGCGGGGGAGAGGTCGTCGGGGGCATACGCCCCCCGTCCCCCGAAAGGCCCTGATTTTCACCCTCCGGGGGGTCGGACCTTTGGAGGCCATCACTAACCATCCGGAGGCGATAGATATGGCGAAGCTGCTCGTGGCCGACGATCTGGTGCCCATCCGGCAGATGGTGCGTATCACCCTGTCGACGCAGGGCTGGACGATCGTCGAGGCCAAGAACGGGAACGAAGCGCTCGACCTCGTCCGGTCGGAGCGGCCCGATCTCGTGCTGCTGGACGTCGACATGGGCCCGGGGCCCAACGGCTTCGAGGTGTGCCGCCAGATGAAGGCGGACGAGGCCCTCAAGGACATCCCCGTGGTCATGCTCACCGCTCACGAGAGCGACAGCGACCGCGCCATCGGCTTCGCCGCGGGCGCGACGCAGTACCTCACGAAGCCATTCGGTCCGCTCGAGCTCATCGACACGATCCGCGGGATCCTGGCGCACAGCTGATCCTGATGGACGGCGAGGCCGCGAAGCAGATGGTCGAGAGCGTCGAGGTGTCGCCCGCGCTCCCGCATCTCCCGCCCGGCCAGGTGGGACCGGACGTGTTCCGCCAGCTGCTGAAGCAGGCGGTGCGCGTCGCCGATCTCGCGAACGCGCAGGCCACGCGGATGGCCGTGGATTTCGCCGAGGTCTACAAGCGCGAGCAGCGCGCGCGCGAGGAGGTCGACGCGAACCTCCGCCAGATGTCGCTCATGGAAAAGCAGGCGACGCGCTACGCGGAGGATCTCGCGCAGATGCTCCGCGGCGAGCGCGAGCGACGGCTGGAGCTGGAGCGCGCGCTCGACCACGAGCGCATCGCGAACGAGGAGCTTCGCCGGACCGGCCTCCAGGGCATCAGCCACCTCCTGCTCGCGGCGACCATCAAGGACCAGACGACCGGCTCGCACCTCCTGCGCGTCCGCCGATACGTCGAGGCGATCGCCGATCGGCTCGGCATGCCGGTCGAAGTGGTCGAGGAGTTCGGGTACTCGAGCGTCATGCACGACGTCGGCAAGATCCACACGCCCGACCACATCCTGCAGAGCGAGCACCACCTGTCGAACGACGAGTTCGAGGTGATCAAGCAGCACTGCATCGACGGCGAGACCATGCTCGGCGAGGCCCGTTTCTTCGAGACCGCCCGCGCGATCGCGCGCGAGCATCACGAGCGCTGGGACGGGAAGGGCTACCCGGACGGGAAGTGCGGCGCGGACATCTCGCTCGCGGCGCGCATCGTCTCGGTCGCGGATGTCTTCGACGCGCTCACCTCGAAGCGTCCATACAAGGAGGCGTGGCCGATCGACGCGGGGCTCGCCTCCGTCGAGGCCGGCGCCGGGAAGCAGTTCGACCCGGACGTCGTGGCCGCCTTCCGCAGCCTCGCCAAAGACGGCACGATCGACCGCATCAGGGCGGAGGTCGCGGCGACCGCGAGCTGAGGCGGAAGCCCAGCCAGGTGAGCGCGCCACCCCCGATCGCGCTCGCGACGATCGCGCCGGCGACGAAGACGGCCAGCGACGCGAACGTGAGCTCCGCCGGCAGCCCGAAACGCGCGACCTGCTCCCCGAGGTAGTCGCTGACGGCGAGCGCGCGCAGCGAGCCGCCGACCGCGCCCGCGAGGATGCCGCTCGCCACGCCTTCCGCGACCGCGGCCCGCTCGGGCCCGCCGGAACGGCCGACGGCGCGGCCGAGCACGAGATAGACCGCGACCGAGAGCGCGAGGCCGGCGAGCGTGAGCGCGGCGCCTTCTCCCGACAGCGTCGGGCGGCCGCGCCCGGCCTGCGCGGCGAGCTGCCGGGCGCTCGCGGCGGCCTCCACGGCGCCGATCAAGACGAGCGCCGTCGCCGCGAGGAGCACCTGGATCGCGCGCATCGGACGGACCATCGGGCGCGTCGCTTGCTGGGTCAACGGCGATGCCGCGTGACGAAGAGCCCGCGTACCCAGGGGGTGCGGGGGCCCGCCCCCGCGATGATCTGGAGCCCGGACACACGTACCCCGAGCTCCCGGAGCGGCCGAGCCTGGGGGCGTACCGCGAGGCCGCGGCGCATTGCCGCGCCTGCGACCTCTGGAAGACCGGGACGCAGACCGTGTTCGGCGAGGGCAAGCGAGAGGCGCGCGTCGTCTTCGTCGGCGAGCAGCCGGGGGACCAGGAGGATCGCGCAGGCCGCCCCTTCGTCGGACCCGCGGGTCGTGTCCTCGACGAGGCGCTCGCGGAGGCGGGTATCGATCGCGAGACCGTCTACGTGACGAACGCCGTGAAGCACTTCAAGTGGCGTGCGGCCGGGAAGCGGCGCCTCCACGAGAAGCCGAACCGCCGTGAGGTCGCGGCCTGCCGGCTCTGGCTCGACGCCGAGCTCGCGATCCTGCGCCCGCAGGTCGTCGTCTGCCTCGGCGCGACGGCCGCGCAGGCGCTCATCGCGCCGGCCTTCAGGGTCACCCGGGAGCGCGGGAAGCTCATCGACTCGCCGCTCGCGCCGCACGTTATCGCGACGGTCCATCCGTCGTCGATCCTGCGCGCGCCCGAGGAGACGCGCGAGGACGAGATGCGCTCTTTCGTCGCCGACCTGAAGGTCGTCGCGAAGGTCATTCGCTCGCTCTGAGGTCTTGCTCATCGCAGGGGCGGGCCCCCGCGCCCCCTAGGGGTACACGGGGTCCTTTTACACCAGGCGGTCCCCCGCACCCCCTAGGGGTACACGGAGCTCCTCTTCACCCTTCATCGCGAAGGTGCCCACGAGCGCGAGCGCCGCGACGGCGCCGACGAAGAGCCACGCCGCGCCGAAGCCGGACGTCTGGACCGCGTACCCCATCACCGGCGCGCCGATCATCACGCCCGCCGTGCCGCCGACCGCTGCGAGCCCCTGCGCCGCTCCCGGCGCGGCGGGCAGCGAGGCGTCCGCGGTCGTGAACACCCCGGCGTAGGGAAGGCCCGCGCCCACGCCCACGAGCAGGGCCCCACCGAGCGCGAGCGGGAGCGGGCGGCCGGGGATCGCGAGGAGACCGACGCCGGCGACGATCGCGATGTCGCCAAGACGCATGACCGCTTTCGTGCCGAGGAGGCCGCGGGTGACGAGGACCCCGCCGAACGGCCGCGCGAAGACGGCGAGGACGAGCAGGCTCGAGCCGAGCAGCCCCGAGAGCGCGAGCGGCAACGCGAACTCGCGCAGCAGGTACACCGTGATCCAGGTGGCGGACGCGAGCGCGACCCCGATCCCGGCGGCGTGCTGGAGGGCGGCGAGCCAGCAGTTCGCGCAGCGCAGGGCATCGCGCATCGTGCCGGTCCGCGGGACGGCGGGGACGGCCGGCGCCGCGAGCCAGAGGACGAGCGCGAGCGCGATGAACGCGCTCGAGACCGCGAACGCCGCGCGCCAGCCGTACGCCGAGGCCAGCGCCGGCAGCGCGAGGAGCGCGGCGGCGCTGCCGAGCGGGTATCCGGCGCCGAAGAGGCCGAGGCCCACGTGGGATCGCGCGTCCCCGTAGAGGCCCGCGATGTAGCGCGCGCCCGAGGGGAACGCGAGCGCGGCGCCGACGCCTTCGATGGCCTTCGCGGCGAGCGCGACCGCGTAGCTCGGCGCGAGGCCGAACAGCACGCTGCCCGCGAGCGCGAGGCCCACGCCGGCCGCCACCACGCGCTTGGGACCGAGACGATCCGCGAAGCCGCTCGTCGGCAGCGTCGCGAGGAAGAACGTGACGAAGAGCGCCGTCGAGAGGAGGCCGGCCTCGAGGTCGCTGAGCCCGAATTCGGACGCAATCGGCGGAATGAGCGGCGCGTGATCGGCGTACGTCACGCCGGTCGCGACGGCCGTGACAGTGACGAGGCTGACGCCCACGTTGCGGGGGCTCCGCCCCCGCATTCCAGTGAGCTTCATGCGGCGAGTCTGGGGGTTTGAAGGGGCGTCGCCCCCGCGACTGCTGATAGGCTTTTGGCCCATCCGAACCGTTCCGTCGGGCGGGACGTATCGGATGTAGCGGCCGATACGCAGCGGCCAGATGTTCAGGAGGGTGGATACCGAATGCGGCGATTTACAGCGTTATTCGGCGCGGCACTCATGGTGGCGGTGGCCTGTGGCGCACCCACGCCCCCGTCGTCCGGCGGGTCGCCCGTGGCGTCCGAGCAGCCCGTGCCGGGCGGCCGGATCGTCGAAGGCTCGACCGGCGACCCCAAGACGATGCAGCCGGTCATCTCCACCGACACCACGTCGAGCGGCGTCTGGAGCTGGCTGTACTTCGGCCTGACGCGCGTGAACCGCGACACGGGCGAGACCGAAGGGAACCTCGCGGTGGACGCGCCCAAGCTCTCGGCCGACGGCCTGACCGTCACGTACACGCTGCGCGACAACCTCGTCTGGAGCGACGGCACGCCGTTCACCGGGGAGGACTACAAGTACACCGTCGAAGCGGTCATGCGCAGCAAGAAGACCGTGCGCAAGAGCGCGGTGAACACGATCGTCGGCGCGAAGGACTACGAGGCCGGGAAGACGGATTCGATCTCCGGCATCACCTACGACGCGAAGACGATCACGATCAAGCTCGAGAAGGTCTTCTGCCCGGCGATCGCGGGCCTCGGCGGCGGTGGCGCCGGCGGGATCCTGCCGAGCAAGGCCTTCAAGACGGTCTGGGACAACAAGAGCACCGACACGTCGAAGAACATCGACGACAACCCGCTCAACATGAACCCGCCCGCCTCGATGGGCCCGTTCGTGTTCAAGGAGTTCAAGCCGGGCGTGCAGGTCACGCTCACGAAGAACCCCAAGTACTTCCGCGGCGAGCCGCTGATCGACGAGTACGTCATCAAGAACTATGCGGACGCGACCGCCGTCAAGAACGCGCTCCTCACGGGTGAGGTGTCGTTCGCAGGGATCGAGGCGAAGGACTACGACGAAGTCAAGAAGAACGACAGCCTGAAGTTCTTCCAGTTCAAGTCGCTCGGGTACACCTACATCGGCTGGAACGCGAAGGGGGCCAAGGCCCCGTGGCTCGCCAACAAGCAGGTGCGCCAGGCGCTCTGGTACGGCATCAACGTCGACGCCATCGTCCAGAAGATCGTCTTCGGCCTCGGCACGAAGGCGCTCGCGCACAACCCGCCGGTCTCCTGGGCGTACGACGGCTCCGGTCTCACCGACTACAAGCTCGACGTCGCGAAGGCGAAGTCGCTCCTCGAGCAAGCCGGCGCGAAGATGGGCTCGGACGGGGTGTACCGCTGGAGCGATGGGTCGCCCATGAAGATGCGCATCGAAACGAACCAGGGGAACAACGCGCGCGAGACGATCCTCCAGCTCGCGCAGGAGCAGTACAAGGCGATCGGGATCACGATCGATCCAGTGCTCGAGTCCTTCAACCAGCTCCTCGACCGGACCGACCCGGGTCCCGACTTCGAGGGCTTCATCATCGGCTGGTCGCTCGGTGCCGATCCCGACCCGTACTCGATCTGGCACTCGAGCCAGCAGGGCAAGGGGCAGTTCAACAACGTCGGGTACTCGAACCCGGCGGTGGACAAGGCCCTCGAGGACAACCGCAACGGGCCCGACTGCAGCAAGGACGCCCGCCGCAAGGCGAATCACGCGGTCGACCTCAACCTGAACCAGGACGCGCCGTACACGTTCCTCTATTCGGCGGACGTCCTCCGCTTCGCGCAGAAGGACATCCAGAGCTTCGACCCCAAGCCCTTCAGCACCGCTTCCGCGTGGAACATCGAGAAGTGGTGGATCAAGAAGTAGCTTTGGCTTCGGTGACGCCTGCTCACGGCGGGTCTGCCCCGCCCTGAGCAGGCGGGAGGGACATGGGCCGGTTCATCGCGAGGCGACTCGTCCAGGCGGTCCCGACGCTCTTCGGGATCCTCCTGCTGACCTTCCTGCTCTCCCGGCTCTCGCCGGCCGACCCGGTCAAGCTCATGGTCGCCGGCAACTTCGATATCACGCCCGAGGACCGCGCCGTGCTGTACCACGACCTCGGCCTCGACGATCCCCTCCCGATCCAGTTCGTCCACTTTCTTGGCGACGTCGCCCGCCTGAATTTCGGGAACTCCTTCTACTACCACCGGCCGGTCGTCGAGCTCATCGGCGAGCGCATCCCGAACAGCCTCCAGCTGAGCCTTCTCTCGCTGCTGCTCGCGCTGGCGATCGGGGTGCCGCTCGGGGTCATCGCCGCGTACAACCGCGGCAAGCTCGCGGACCACGTCATCCGCATCACGAGCGTCGCCGGGCACGCCGTCCCCACGTTCTGGTTCGGCCTGCTCTTCGTCACCATCCTTGGGGTGCAGCTGCGCTGGTTCCCCATCGGCAGCATGAACGTCGTCGGCGTCGACTGCGTGTTCTGCTGGGACCGGCTCTGGCACATCGTCGGTCCGGTCATCACGCTCTCCCTCACCGGGATCGCGGCGTACCCGAGGTACCTGCGGACCGAGGTCCTCGAGATCATCCGTCAGGACTACGTCCGCACCGCGCAGAGCAAGGGGCTGCGCGACCGGAGCATCGCGGTGGGACACGTGCTGCGGAATTCGCTCATTCCGGTGGTGACGCTCCTTGGGGGGATCCTCACGATCATCCTCGGCGGCTCCGTGGTCATCGAGCGCGTCTTCAACTGGCCGGGCCTCGGCAGGCTTCTTTTCGACGGGCTCGTGAACAAGGACTACCCGATGGTCCAGGCCTCGGTGATCATCGGCGCGCTGCTGCTCCTCGTCTCGTACATCCTCCGCGACATCGCGTACGCCTGGGTCGACCCGCGGATCAAGGTGCGCTGATGGCGACGGCACAGACCGCGGTCGCGCGTCCGACGGCGCCGGTCGAGCTTCGGCGGGCGAGCGCCGGCCTCTGGTCGGACGCGCTCTACCGATTGCGCCGGGACCCGACGACGATCGCGGCGCTCGGGACGCTGCTTCTCCTCGTCCTGCTGTCGGCCAGCGCGGACCTGCTCGCGGACAACGTCTTTCAGTGGAGCTTCAGCAAGCAGGACATTCTCTCGTCGTACGAGAAGCCGAGCCTCTCCGAGCCGGCGATGGTGCTCGGCAGCGACGAGCTCGGCCGCAGCCAGGTCGTGCGGCTCCTGTATGGCGGCCGCGTCTCGCTGTCGGTCGGCGCGTTCGCGGCGCTCGTCTCGATGACCATCGGTGTCCTCCTCGGGATCTCGGCCGGCTATTTCCGTGGCTGGTGGGACGACGTCGTCGTCTGGCTCGTACAAACGCTCGCGAACATCCCGACCCTCTACCTGCTGCTCCTCATCGGCGCGTACTTCCGCCTGAATCCGGTGACGCTTACGCTCCTGCTCGGCCTCCTCGGCTGGCTGGGGATCAACAACCTCTCGCGAGGACAGACGTTCGCGCTGCGCGAGCGCGAGTACGTCGTCGCCGCGCGGACCATCGGCGCGACGCCGTGGCGCGTGATGACGCGCCATATCTTCCCGAACGTACTGCCGCTGCTCATCGTGGTGGCGATGATCGACGTGGGCGCGGTGATCCTCACCGAATCCGCGCTCTCATATCTCGGGTTCGGGATCCAGCCGCCGGTCCCCTCGTGGGGGAACATGCTGACGAACGCCACGCAGTACAGCAGCAGGGCCGCGTGGCTCATCTACGCGCCGGGCGCGATGATCTTCATCACCGTCCTTTGCCTCTACCTCGTTGGCGACGGCCTTCGGGACGCCCTGGACCCGCGCCTGCGCGGCAGCATCGGCGGCGCGGCCGCCACCAAGAAGACCGCCTAGCCCCGTCGCGCGGCGGCTTCCCGCGCAGGCCGACTCGCGCGTCTGCGCCGGAATACGCATTGACTCCGGCCCGTTTCCGTGTTTGTAATTGTAATTACGTATTTGGGAGGTCGCTCAGATGGCGAACGATGAGATCAAGGGCTGGCTGGCCGGCCGGCTTCCGCAGGGCTGGTACACGGGCACGCCGGACGTGCGGGTGGACGAGGACGAGATCTGGGTGGTCGGGTCGCTTCCCGACGTCCAGGGGACCGAGGGCGGCCCCGAGGCGCTCGCCGCGGCACGCCAGGGCCGCATCAAGCAGCACCGCGAGGAGACCCGCGAACAGCGCATGAAGATCGCGGAAGAGGCCCAGCAGCGGTTCAGGCGGCACCTCGCCTGGGGCGCGAAGGTCGGCGACCAGACGGAGATCTTCACGCACATGGCGGTCCCGGTCATGACCCGCCTGCGGCTACCCGAGCGCGAGCTGCTCGACACGCTCGTCCGCGCGGGCGTCGCGCGGAGCCGCAGCCACGCGCTCGCGTGGTGCGTGCGCCTCGTCGCGAAGAACGAAGCGCAGTGGGTGACCGAGCTCAAGGAAGCGATCTCGAAGGTCGGGCAGGTGCGCTCCCAAGGGCCCCTCAACTAAGTGCTCGCAGGGGCGGGGGAAGGGATCCCCGCGGCGCGAAGCGCCACCCTTCCGCCCCGGAACGAGGGGGCGGACACCGATCCGGCGAGCGCGCTCCTCGACGCGTACTCGCAAGCCGTCATCCGCGTCGTCGAGCGCGTCGCACCGAGCGTCGTCAACGTCCGGCGGGGCCGCGCCGGCGGAAGCGGCGTGATCGTCACCCCTGACGGCTACACGCTCACCAACGCCCACGTCGTCGAGGGCGCCAGCGCGGTCGACGTGACGCTCGGCAGCGGCGCGGAAGCGCGCGCGCCGGTCGTCGGCGCCGACGCGGCGACCGACCTCGCGGTCATCCGCATTCCCGGCTCGGGCCTGCAAGCCGCCGAGCTCGCCGACAGCGACGCGCTCCGCGTGGGTCAGCTCGTCATCGCGATCGGCGATCCGCTCGGCTTCCACTCGACGGTGACGACCGGTGTCGTGAGCGCGCTCGGACGCTCGCTCCGGGGATCGGACGGCCGGGTCATCGAGAACGTGATCCAGACCGACGCGGCGCTCAACCCGGGGAACTCGGGCGGCCCGCTCGTCGACACGCACGCCAAGGTCATCGGCATCAACACGGCGATCATCCCGATGGCGCAGGGCATCTGCTTTGCGATCCCGGCGACGACCGCGCGGCTCGTCGCGGCGACGCTCATCCGGGACGGCCGCGTCCGCCGCGCGTATCTCGGGATCAGCGGCGCCGCGACGCCGATCGGCCGGCCGCTCGCGGCGGAGCTCGGGCTCGCGAACACCGCGGGCATCCGCGTCCTCGACGTGGTCGCCGGTGGCCCGGCGGAGCGCGCCGGCGTGCGCGCGCGCGACCTCCTGGTGTCGCTCGACGCGGTCGCCCTCGGGACGCTGTCGGATCTGCAGCGCGCGCTCGCCGCCGACCGGATCGGCCGCGCGGCGACCCTCGCGCTCATCCGGCACGGCGAGCTCCTCCAGCTGAGCGTGACGCCGGCCGAGGCGAGCTGACGTCGAGGGGGCTTTGCCCCCTCGGACCCCGAGCGTGTGACGATGGCGGCGTGGACGTGGTCATCCGCCGCGCGCGTCCGGCCGACGAGCGCGACGTCCGCGCCGCGGTGCGGACCATCTGGGGCGGGCAGGATCGCGTGCCCGCGCTGTTCGACCGCTGGGTGACGCACCGGACCGGGCCGTTCTTCGTCGCCGAGGTGGACGGCCGCGTCGTCGCCATGGGCAAGCTCACGGTCGTCGGCGAGCGGGAGGCGTGGCTCGAGGGCGGGCGCGTCGCGCCGCGCTGGCGGCGCAAGGGCCTCGCGACGGCGCTCATCGCGCACCGGCTCGCGTACGCCGCGAAACGCGGCTTCACGGTGGCGCGCTTCTCCACGGCCTCCGACAACGTGCCGATCCACCGCGCCGCGAGACGGTTCGGCTTCCGGCGCGCTCGCGCGTACGTGCGGTACGAGGCGCGCGCCGTGCGCGGCGAGCCGCCAGGCCGGGCGCGCCCGAACGATGCGCGGGCGATCCTCCGGCTGGCCGGACCGTACGTGCGGATCCCGGCGGGCTGGGAGTGGCGCGCGCTCACGGTGTCCGACGTCCGCCTCGCGATCGCGCGCGGTCACGCCTTCGTGGCGGGCGAGCGCGCGGTGCGCGCCGCCGCGATCGTGGGCCGCGCGGACGAGGACTCGCTTCCCGTGATCGCCCTCGGCGGGAGCGGCCGCGAGCTGCGAGAGCTCCTGGCCGGCCTTCGCGGCGAGGCGGCGCGGCGCGGATCGAACCGCGTGAGCCTCTACGCCGCCGATCCCGCGGCGCGGCGCGCGGCGGCCGCCGCCGGCTACCGGCGGCCGTGGAGCGGGGCCGCCTACCTCTATGAGAAGTCGCTCAGGCCGCGAGCTGGATCAGGGCCTTCGCCTGGTCGACGGTGATGTCCTGGCCGTGGATGTCCCTCGCGTGCAGCTGCGCCATGCGCACGATCTCGTCCTCACTCGTGCTGCGGACCTCGAAGCCGCAGGGGCAACGCAGGCTCTTCAGCTCCGCCATCGGCCACTCTCTACCACCGGTTCCACTCGCTGTCCACCCACACGCGCACTTCGGGCTCGCCTTCGAACAGCTTGCCGAAGAAGTCCTTGATCTGGGGAGAGCCGGCGAACTTCTGCAGGCCCTCGAGGCTTGACCACGTGTCCACGCCTAGGAACGCGCGCTGGTCCTGCGGGTCGAGATAGACGTCGTGCGTGATGTCGCCCGCCTGCTTCGCCGCGTCCTTCGTCGTGCGCGTCACATCGTCGTGGTACTTCTTGGCCGCTGCCGGACCCTCGCGCAGCCTGCCCCGGATCGTCACCGTGTACTTCATGCGGTCCTCCTTCCCTCGCGCACCGGCCATCCTCGACCGTCTCCCTTGTGATTTCCTTGTGACCATGCGCGTCTCGATCTGCGGCCGGCTGGTCATCGAGAGCGGCGAGCACGTCGTCGACGAGGCCGCTCTTCCCGGCCGGCTCGGACGGCGGCTCTGGGCGTACCTCGTGCTGAACCGGCGGCGGCCGGTCGGTCGCGGGGAGCTCATCGCGGCGCTGTGGGGCGACGCCGAGCCCGACGCCGCCGACGCGAGCCTGAACGCGCTCGTCAGCCGGATCCGCGGCGCGCTCGCGCGTGCCCCGGACGGCGGTGCGGAGCTTCGTGGGGCGACCGGGAGCTACTCGCTCGTCCTGCCCGCCGACGCCTTCGTCGATCGCGAGCGGGCGTGGTCGGCGATCCATCACGTGCAGGCGATCCGTCGCGCCGGGGACGTCGGCGGCGCTTGGGCCGAGGCGGTCATCGCGAACGAGATCGCCGCCCGCGGCTTCCTCCCCGGCGAGGACGGCGACTGGATCGAGGCTGAGCGCCGCGTCCTCCGGGACGTCGAGCTCCAGGCGCTCGAGGCCATCGCCGAGGCCGAGATCGATCAGCGCCGGCCGTCCGAGGCCGAGCGGGTCGCCCGGCGCCTCATCGCGCGCGATGCGCTCCGCGAGTCGGGATACCGCCTCCTCATGCGGGCCCTCGCGGCCGCGGGCAACGGCGCGCAGGCCGCGCGCGTGATGGAGGAGTGCCGGCTCGCGCTGGGCGGCGCGGCGGTCGCACCGTCGGCGGAGACCCTGCGCGTGTACCGGGAGGTCAGCGGAGCCGGTTGACCTCGAGCGCGGAGTACGTCGAGACCGAGTACGGCACGAGGTACGTGAGCGCGATCTTGCCGGCGACGAGGGCGGTGAACATCCCGCTCACGACGACGTCGAGCTGGTTGATCAGGAAGAGGATCGTCCCGACGACGGCGGCGACGCGGAGCGCGCGATCGCGCACCCTCGGGTAAAGGATCGCGTGACGCCAGCAGCGGTGCTCGATCGCGACGCGGTGGTCGATCGTGCCGCCCGCGACCGGAAAGCCGTAGCGGGGCCTCCGGCCGCAGACAGTGCAGCGCGGCTCGCTCAGACCGGGTCGAGTCCCAGCGCGATCCGGCCGCTGAAGAGGTACGACCGTCGCTCGTGCCAGGGGTGGAAGCGGATGCCCTGGATGTCACGGAAGGCGCGCTCGATGCCCGCGGCGCGGAAGAACGATCCGCCGCCGACCGCCTCCATCGCGCACGACACCGCGCGCGTCGCCGAGCGGCTGAAGATCGTCTTGCGCTTGTACGAGATGTTCGAGAGCCCGTGGCTCGGCGTGTAGTCGAGCCCCTTCGCGGTCGCGACCATGTCGTCGTAGGCCGCCTGAGCGTTCGCGAGCTCGGTGTCCATCTCGCCGACGGTGATCTGCACGATCGGGTCGTCTCGCTTTTTCTGGACGTGCGCGACCGCCAGCTCGCGCGCCGACTCCGCGACGCCGAGGTACGCGGCGCAGACGAGTGGCCAAATGAGTGGCGTCACGACGTCGAAGAAGGGCGCCCACGTCCCCTTCGGCCGGCGCACCGACACCCCGGCGTCCGCCACGTCGACGTTCTCGATGACGATGTCGTTCGAGCCGGTCCCGCGCATCCCGAGGGTGCGCCAGTTGTCCTGGATCGTGACGCCGGGCTGGTGCAGGTTCACGCCGAAGTGGAGGACGGTCGGTCCCTTCTCGGGATCGTCGTAGATGCCGGTGGTGAGGAGCAGATCGCCGGACGGCCCCCCGCTCCCGAAGATCTTGCGCGCGTTGAAGACGTAGCCGCCGTTCTTCTTTTCGAGCTTGCCCGAGCCGTCGACCCAATCGGACCCGCCGCTCGAGACGAGCACCAGCTCCTCGGCCGCGATCCGCCGCAGGAGCGGCTCCGCCGGCGGCGTCGCGTTGTGACGGTGGCGCCAGACGAGCGCCTGGAGCAGGTGCGAGTGCATCGAGTACGCGAGCGCGGTGGACCCGCACCCGCGCGCGATCGCGCGGATGATCTCGCAGTGATCTTCGTAAGAGGCGCCGCCGCCACCGAGCTCGGTGGGCACCGGTGCGGAGAAGAGCTTCGCCTTCTTGAGCGCGGCGTAGTTCTCCGCGACGAAGGTGTCGTCGGCGTCGTGCTGCGCGGCGCGCGTCGCGAAATCCGCCGCGAGCTCCCGCGCGACGGCGACGAAGTCGGTGCGCGGCGCCGCGGACGGCGTCACGGTCTGGGTGGCCATGTGTGTCCCTCCTCACGGGTAGCGCTGTTCAGCCGAGACTGTCCCCGGCGCCGCGGCGAGGCTAGTACAAAACCTGTACCGACGGCCACTCTGCGCCGGTGGCAGACTGAGCGGCGTGCGCACGTATGGCCAGTACTGCCCGGTGGCGAGGGCGGCCGAGGTCCTGGGCGACCGCTGGACGCTTCTCGTGGTCCGCGACCTGGCCGAAGGCGCCCACCGGTTCAGTGAGCTTTCACAGGGGCTGCCGGGGATGTCGCGGACGCTGCTCACCCAGCGCCTGCGCGCGCTCGAGCGGGAAGGGATCGTCGAGCGCCGTTCGAACGGCGGCGGTCACCGCGAGTACTGGCTCACGGAGATCGGCGAGGACCTGAAGCCGGCGCTCCTGGCACTTGGCGACTGGGCGGCGCGGAACTACTCGCGCGACCCGGTTCGCCGCGAGCTCGACGCCCGCCTGATGCTCTTCTGGGTGGCACGGCACGTCCGCCGCGAGGCCCTGCCCCAGGGCCGGTTCCTCGCACGTTTCGACTTCCGCGCGCCGCGCACCTCGACGATCTGGCTCCTGTGCCAGGACGGAGAGCCGACGGTGTGCACCGAGGATCCCGGCTTCGAGCCGGACCTCGTCGTCACGACCGACCTCACGACGCTCAACCGCGTCTTCGCGGGGCGGCTCGCTCTGAGCGCGGCGCTCCGCGACCGGACGATCGAGCTCGCAGGCGCTTCCGCCGCGGTGCGCGGCTTCGCCCGCTGGTTCGGGTACAGCCCTTTCGCCGGGACCGGGCGTCTGATGGCGGCGAAGACGGCTTAACGCGCGGCTTTCACGTACTGCACCCAGCCCGGGATCCGCACGTAGCCAAGCTCTTCGTTGAGATGCAGGATCGGCGCGTTCTCGCCGTCGTTCTCCGTACGCACGCGCTCGACGCCGAGCGCGACCGCCTGCATCAGCGTCTCGAGCTTGAGCGCTCGCGCGACGCCTCGGCCGCGCACCCTCCGCGCGGTGCCGGTCCAGTCCGTCCACACGTTACCGCGCGCGGGCGGGTAGAGGAGCACCGAGACGCCCACGAGCTCGTCGCCCTGGCGCGCGATCCACATGCGGTCCTCGCGGATGCCGGGCGTGGCGAACCACTTCATGAAGGTCTCGAAGGATTCGCGCACGTGCGGGATGGTCCGCGGGACATCCAGCGCGGCCTCCTCGCTCATGTCGTAGAGCTTGCGCAGCTTGTCGGGATCGGTGTCGCGATCGAGCGTGAGGATCGCGATCCTCTGCTCGCGCATCCGCGCGCGGTAGCGCTCGGACATCTCACGCAGGCGCGGCCCGGTCGCGCGGAGATCGAGCTCCCACGCCCTGCTGCGCCGCTCCTCGCGGTAGCCGCGTACGCGCAGGAGGGCGGCCAGCGCGGCGTCATCCTCTCGCGCGGCGGCGGCGAAGAGCGCCGCGCCGTCACGGCGCGAGCGCTCTTCGATGAAGTCGTACGCCTCGCCGAGGCCGTCGCGCTCCGCCGGGAAGAGGTCCACGGCTAGCTCGTCGAAGCGCTCGGGCATCTTCTCCCAGGCGGGGTGCGTGCGGCCGACATAGCCGACGACACGCACGTCGCGAAGGGCCATGTGCCGGTCGACCGTGGCGTCGGGGTCGTGCATCTCCCACCACGACCGGACGATCCCGGGGTCGAGCGGCTCGTCCGGGAACAGCGCGGTCAGGACGTCGGCCTCGGCGGCGGCGTCGTGCAGCGTCGCCGGGCGGAAGGTGAGCACGGGTGGGGCAGCATACGGCGCGCGATGAAGACAGTGACCCTCCTCGACGTCGACAACACCCTCCTGGACAACGACGCGGCCAAGGACGCCCTCGAGCGACGCATCCTCGCGGCGGTGAGCGAGGAGCGTGCCGCGCGCTTCTGGTCCCTGTACGAGGACGTGCGTCGCGAGCGCGGCGTCGTCGACTTTCCAGAGACGCTCCGGCGCTTCCACGCGATCCATCCCGACGCGAGCGACCGCGTGGACCGGGCCGTGCTCGACATGCCCTACGACCGGTTCCTCTATCCCGGGGCGCTCGACGCCATCGCGCACCTGGCGACGCTCGGGACGCCCGTCATCCTCTCGGACGGCGACCGGCGGTACCAGCCCCGGAAGATCGAGCGTTCCGGGCTCGCCGCCGCAGTGCGCGGAAACGTGATCGTTACCGATCACAAGGAGGAGCGGCTGGATGAGGTGCTCCGCCGCTTCCCCGCCGA
>VBDU01000028.1 GCA_005883625.1 Chloroflexota bacterium
CTCCACGTGGGCGATGGAGATGGTGATGCCGCGCTCGCGCTCCTCGGGGGCGTTGTCGATCGAGTCGAACGGCCGGAACTCGGCCTCGCCCTTGAGCGAGAGCGTCTTGGTGATGGCCGCGGTGAGCGTCGTCTTGCCGTGGTCGATGTGACCGATCGTGCCGACGTTCACGTGCGGCTTGGTGCGCTCGAACTTCTTCTTAGCCATTTCTCGCAGGGGGGCAAGCCCCCCTTCTACCCCCCAACTTTCTCATTTCTTGTTGATGATCTGGTCCGCGAGGTTCTGCGGTAGCACCTCGTAGTGGTCGAACTCCATCGAGTACGACCCACGGCCCTGCGTCTTCGAACGGAGATCGGTCACGTAGCCGAACATCGTCGCGAGCGGCACGAACGCCGAGATGACGCGCGCGTTCGCGCGCTCCTCCGTCGCGGAGACGTGGCCGCGGCGGCTGTTGAGATCGCCGATGACGTCGCCCATGAACTCCTCCGGGACGACGACCTCGACCTTCATGATCGGCTCGACGATGACCGGCGCGGCCCTCTGCACCGCTGCCTTGAGCGCCATCGAGCCCGCGATCTTGAAGGCGATCTCGCTCGAGTCGACCTCGTGCTGCGAGCCGTCCACGACGGTGGCTTTGATGTCGACCACGGGGTAGCCGGCGATGACGCCGTTCTCCATCGCCTCCTTGATGCCCGCCTGGACGGGCTTGGCCCACTCGCGCGAGAGCCGGTCGCCCCGGATCCCCCACTCGAACTCGAACCCGGTGCCACGCTCGAGCGGCTCGAAGTCGACGATGACATGGCCGTACTGGCCCTTGCCGCCGGTCTGGCGGATGTAGCGGCCCTCGGCCTGGACGGCCTTGCTGATCGCCTCGCGGTACGCGACCTGCGGTCGGCCGACGTTCGCCGCGACCTTGAACTCGCGCAGCATGCGGTCGACGATCACCTCGAGGTGCAGCTCGCCCATCCCGGAGATGAGCGTCTGCCCTGACTCCTGGTCGGTATGGACGCGGAAGGTCGGGTCCTCCTCGGCGAGCCGCGCGAGGGCGAGCGACATCTTCTCCTCGTCCGCCTTCGTCTTGGGCTCGACGGCGATCTGGACGACCGGCTCGGGGAACTTGATGGACTCGAGGATGATCGGCTTCTCCGGATCGCAAAGGGTATCGCCGGTGAACGTCTGCTTCAGACCGACCGCGGCGGCGATGTCGCCGGCGGCGACCTCGTTCACCTCCTCACGATGGTTCGCGTGCATGAGGAGGATGCGCGAGATCCGCTCCTTGCGGTCCTTCGTCGCGCTGAGGACGGTGTCGCCGGCTCGGAGCACGCCCGAGTAGACGCGAAAGAACGCGAGCTTCCCGACGAAGGGGTCGCTCATGATCTTGAACGCGAGCGCGCTGAAGGGATCGTCGTCGGTCGCCTTGCGCACGAGCTCCTCGCCGGTCTTTGGGTCGATGCCGATGACCGGCGGCACGTCGAGCGGCGACGGCAGATAGGCGACGACGGCGTCGAGCAGCGGCTGGACGCCCTTGTTGCGGAGCGCCGCGCCCGTGAGCACCGGCACGACCTTGGCCGCGATCGTGGCGGCGCGAAGGGCCTGCCTGAGCTCGTCGGACGTGATCTTGTGCTCCTCGAGGTAGCGATGAAGGAGCGCGTCGTCGGTCTCGACGACCTTCTCGACCATGGCTTCGCGCGCCGTCTCGGCGGCTTCCTTCAGGTCGGCGGGGATGTCCCGGCTCACCGGCGCCGCCGACTCATCGCCCTCCCAGTACAGGGCCTTCATGTCGATGAGGTCGATGACGCCCTTGAAGCGGTCCTCCGACCCGATGGGGAGCTGGATGACGACCGGGTTCGCACCCAGCCGCTCGACGATCATGTCGACGCAGCGCTGGAAGTCGGCGCCCATGCGGTCCTGCTTGTTGATGAAGCAGATCCGCGGCACACGGTACTTGTCGGCTTGCCGCCAGACCGTCTCCGACTGCGGCTCGACGCCGGCGACGCCGTCGAATACGACGACCGCCCCATCGAGCACGCGGAGCGAGCGCTCGACCTCGACCGTGAAGTCAACGTGGCCGGGCGTGTCGATGATGTTGATGCGGTGGTCGTTCCAGAAGCAGGTCGTGGCCGCCGCCGTGATCGTGATGCCGCGCTCCTGCTCCTGCGGCATCCAGTCCATGGTCGCGGCGCCCTCGTGGACCTCGCCCATCTTGTAGATCTTCTTGGTGTAGAAGAGGATCCGCTCGGTCACCGTCGTCTTGCCGGCGTCGATGTGCGCGATGATCCCGATGTTCCGGTAACGCTCGAGCGGGTACTCGCGCGCGACCTGCTGACCCTTGGTGGCTTTCGTTTCGAGCATGGCCGCTACCACTTGTAATGGGAGAAGGCCTTGTTGGCCTCGGCCATCTTGTGCGTCTCTTCCTTGCGCCGCACCGCGCCGCCCGTGTTGTTCATCGCGTCCATGAGCTCGCCGGCAAGCCGCTCCGCCATCGACTTGCCCGGGCGCTTGCGCGCCGCCTGGATGAGCCAGCGCATGGCCAGCGAGGTCCGGCGGTCGGCGCGGATCTCGACCGGCACCTGATAGGTCGCGCCGCCGACGCGGCGCGGCTTCACCTCGATGAGCGGCGAGGCATTCTTCAGCGCGGTCTCGAACACGTCGATGCCCGGCTTGCGCGTCGACGTCTCCGCGAGCGTGAGTGCGCCGTAGACGATGGCCTCGGCGGTCGAGCGCTTGCCATTGCGCATGACGTTGTTGTTGAACTGCTGCAGCGTCGTGTTCCCGAACTTGCGGTCGGGTGCGCGATGCCGCTCGGTCGGACGTGCTCTGCGGGGCATCGGTTAGCCGGCCTTCTTCTTGGGGTTCGGGTTCTTCGCGCCGTAGAGGCTGCGGCCCTGCTTGCGGTCCTTGACGCCCGCGGTGTCGAGGGTCCCGCGGATGATGTGGTACTTGACGGAGGGGAGGTCTGGTACGCGTCCGCCACGCACGAGGACCACCGAGTGCTCCTGGAGGTTATGGCCGATCCCCGGGATGTAGGCCGTCACCTCCATCTGATTGGTGAGGCGGACGCGGGCGATCTTCCGCAGGGCGGAGTTCGGCTTCTTCGGGGTCATGGTGCGGACGATCGTGCAGACGCCGCGCTTCTGGGGCGCGCCGATCGAAAGCTGGACGTGACGGCCCTTCAGCGAGTTCCAGGTCGTCCGCAGCGCGGGCGTGTCCACCTTCTTCAGTTGCGGCTTGCGTCCCTTGCGTACGAGCTGCGCGATCGTTGGCACAACGACTCCTTTGTTTGTTTCAAGTTGTCAGTGCATGCCTGCGCAGCCCGTCCGTGGGCGTGCACAGCCAAGTACTGCCTCGCGTGCGTTGGTTCCCCCCGACCGAGGAGCCTGCCCTGCCTGGGCGAGGTCCCCGGGCGCAGCGCGGCCGCGGTCACAACATCGCGACGGGCCGATGCGCGAAATGACCGCCCCAAAGGGCGGTCACCGTCTCGAAAGACAGCCGAAATAAGAGTCTATCTGGCGGCCGTGGCGGCGGTCAACCGCGGGGCGCCTCCTGCCGCCTCGTGGCCAATAGAAGAGCCGCGGCCGAGCACGGGCCGGGTTCACGGGGCAAGGAGCGGCTGGCTGACCGAGGGCCTACCTGGACAAGCGCCGACGCCACCGAGGGACCCCGCGTAAAGGGGGTTTCGGTGGCGTCAGCGCGTGACCTACTCCTGAGCCTTGATGTCGGCGTCGGTGGGCTCGGCGGTCTCGACGTCCTCGAGCGCCTCGCCCTCCTCGTCCTCGTCGTCATCGAGATCCTCGAGCGAGATCTCCTCGGGCGGCAGCGTCGGCACCGCTTCCTCCTCGTCGGCGCCGAAGAGCCCGGCGAGGGCGCGCGCCTTCGGCATCCAGTCGAGCTGCTCGCGACGGCTTGGCAGGCCGGTCCCCGCGGGGATGAGCTTGCCGATGATGACGTTCTCCTTGAGCCCGAGCAGCCGGTCCTTCTGGCCCATCGTCGCGGCCTCGGTGAGGACGCGCGTGGTCTCCTGGAACGACGCGGCCGCGAGGAACGAGCTCGTCGAGAGCGACGCCTTCGTGACGCCCAGGAGCACGGTCTGCGCGGTGGCGGGCTCGCCTCCGGCGGCGATCGTGCGCGCGTTGATCTCCTCGAACTCGAACCGGTCGAAGAGCTCCATCGGGAGGAGCTCGGTGTCGCCGGCCTCCTCGATCCGGACCTTCCGCAGCATCTGGCGGACGATGATCTCGATGTGCTTGTCGTTGATCGTCACACCCTGACTGCGATAGACCTTCTGGACCTCGCTGACCATGTAGCGGTGCACGGCCTCACGGCCTGAGATGCGGAGGATGTCCTGCGGGTTGGCGGATCCCTCCGTGAGGAAGTCGCCGGCAGCGACCTGCTTGCCGTTCTCGACGTTGAGGCGGGCGGTGTGCTCGACCTCGTAGACCCGCTCCTCGACGTCCTTCATCGCGATGGTGATCTTCGTGCCGTGCACGCTCACCTTGCCCGAGACCGGAGCGGGCATGTCGGTCTTGCCCTTCGTGCGGCGCTCCGGCTTCGCGAGCGGCTGGCCCGCGCTGACCTCAGCCCCGTCCTCGACGGCGAGCACGTACCCACTGGGAACGGAAATGGGCACGGTGTAGTCCTGCGAGTTGCGGACGACGATCTTCCGCGAGCCATCCGGGTCACGGACGATCTCGGCGATACCGTCGATCTCGCAGACGATCGCGACGCCCTTGGGCACGCGCGCCTCGAAGAGCTCCTCGACTCGCGGGAGGCCCATGGTGATGTCCTTGCCGACGGAGGCGACCCCACCGGTGTGGAACGTACGCATCGTGAGCTGTGTGCCCGGCTCGCCGATGGACTGCGCGGCGATGATGCCGACCGCCTCGCCGACCTCGACGAGCTTGCCGCTCGCCAGGCTGCGGCCGTAGCAGGCCCGGCAGATGCCGTGCTTCGCGTGGCAGCCGAGCGGTGAGCGGACGCGGACGCGCTTGACCCCCGAACTCGCGATGGTGTGCGAGAGCTCGAGGTCGATCTCGTTCCCCCGCTTGACGATGACCTTGCCCGACTTCGGGTCCTTGATGTCCTGCGCCGCGAGCCGGCCGAACAGCCGGTCGGCGAAGGGCTCGACCATGCCCGGCTCGTCCGCGCTGATGAAGATGCCGTCTTCGTCGCCGCAGTCCTCGAGGCGGACGATGACGTCCTGCGCGACGTCGACAAGACGCCGCGTGAGGTAGCCGGAGTCCGCGGTGCGGATGGCCGTGTCGGCGAGGCCCTTCCGTCCGCCGTGCGTCGAGATGAAGTACTCGAGGACCGAGAGGCCCTCGCGGAAGTTCGAGCGGATCGGCAGGTCGATGATCCGGCCCTGCGGGTCGGCGATGAGACCGCGCATGCCGCCGATCTGACCCATCTGCTGCGTGTTCCCCCGGGCGCCGGACGTGGCCATCATGTAGACGGAGCCGCGGCGGTCCAGGGTGCGCATCATCGCGTCGATGACGTTGCGCGTGGCGTCGGTCCAGAGCTTCACCGTCGCCTCGTACCGCTCCTGCTCGGTGATGAGGCCGCGCTGGAACTGCCGATCGATCTCGGCGACCTTCGTCTCGGCCTCGTCGATCATCTTCTGCTTGTCCTTGGGAATGGCGACGTCGTCGATCGAGATGGAGACGCCGGCGACGGTCGCCGCGCTGAAGCCGATCGTCTTGATCCGGTCGACGACCTCGGCGGTGATCTCACCGCCGTAGCGGTCGAAGACCGCGGTGACGATCTCGCGGATCGCGCCCCGGTCGAGGATCTTGTTCACGAAGCGCAGCTCCTCGGGGAGCACGGCGTTGAACAGCACGCGGCCGACGGTCGTGTCGACCACGCCGCCGTTGTGTGGGACCTTCACCGGGGTGTGATAGGTGACGAGCCCCAGATCAAAGGCGGACTGGACCTCGGCGAAGTCGCCGAAGATCCGCGGCTGCTGCTTGGTGTCGGCGTCGAGCGTGAGCCAGTACGTGCCGAGCACCATGTCCTGACGCGGCGTGACGACCGGCTGGCCATCGGCGGGCTTGAGGACGTTCTTCGTCGAGAGCATGAGGTTCTTCGCCTCGGCCTGCGCGGCCGCGGAGAGCGGAACGTGCACGGCCATCTGGTCGCCGTCGAAGTCGGCGCCGAAGGCCTCGCACACGAGCGGGTGGATCTGGATGGCGTTGCCCTCGATGAGCTTGGGCATGAACGCCTGGATGCCGAGGCGGTGGAGCGTCGGCGCGCGGTTGAGGAGGACCGGGTGGTCCTTGATGACCTCCTCGAGGACGTCCCAGACCTCGGGCGAGACCCGCTCGACGTAGCGCTTGGCGCTCTTGATGTTGTGCGCGAGGCCGCGCTCGACGAGCTGGCGCATGACGAACGGCTTGAAGAGCTCGAGCGCCATCTTCTTCGGGAGGCCGCACTCGTTCAGCTTGAGGTCGTTGCCGACGACGATGACCGAGCGGCCCGAGTAGTCCACGCGCTTGCCGAGCAGGTTCTGGCGGAACCGGCCCTGCTTGCCACGGAGCATGTCGGAGAGCGACTTCAGCTTGTGGTTGCCGGTGCCCGAAATCGCGCGGCCGCGGCGGCCGTTGTCCATGAGGGCGTCGACCGCCTCCTGGAGCATGCGCTTCTCGTTGCGGATGATGATCTCGGGGGCGCCGAGCTCGAGCAGGCGCTTCAGGCGGTTGTTCCGGTTGATCACGCGGCGGTAGAGATCGTTCAGGTCGCTCGTCGCGAAGCGTCCGCCGTCGAGCTGCACCATCGGGCGCAGGTCCGGCGGGATGACCGGCAGGATCGTGAGGATCATCCACTCCGGCGACGCGCCCGAACGCAGCAGCGCCTTCACGAGGCGAAGCCGCTTGATCGACTTCTTCCGGCGCTGGCCCGTCGTGGAGCGCATCTCCGCCTGGAGCTTCAGCGAGAGATCGTCGAGGTCGATCTGGCGGATGATCTCGAGGATCGCCTCAGCGCCCATCTGCGCGCGGAAGAAGCGGTACTTCTCGGCATACGCCCGGAAGTCGGCCTCGGTCATCGTCTGCATCGGCTTGATGGACTCGACGTCCTCGCGCCGCTGACGGGCCTCATCGCGGACGACCTGGACGTCGGGCGCGATGTCCTGGCGGACGACCCCGAGGTCCTGGTCGGCGCGCATCCGGATGTCGGCGATGCGCTTGTCGGCGTCGGAGCGGCCCTGCTCCTCTTCCTTGCGTCCCGCCTTCACGAGCGCGTCGAGCTGCTTCTGCAGCGAGCGCTGCAGCTGCGTGAGCATGGACCGCGTGACGTTCTCGCCCTTGCTGGCGACGGTGAGGTCGGCCTGCTTGAAGATGATGTCCTTCGACGCGGGCTTCCCGACCGCTTCCTCGAGCTGCTCCTTCACCTTCGCGGCCGCCGTGGTGAGGGCGTCCGAGTCGGTGGCGAGCTGCTCCTCCTGCTGACGGACCTTCTGCTCGGTCGACGTGCGGATCCGCATGATCTCGGCGGACGCGCGGCTCTCGATCGCGCCGGTGCGGTCGCTGATCGTCTGCTCGAGCCGGCGGATCTTGCCCTCGGCCTCCTCGCCGATCTGCTGGAGGACGCGCTCGCGCTGGTGCTCGTCGATGTGGGTCACGACATAGAGCGCGAAGTAGAGGATCCGCTCCAGGTTCCGCGGAGACATGTCGAGGAGGATCCCCAGGCGGCTCGGGGTCCCCTTGAAGAACCAGATGTGCGAGACCGGCGAGGCGAGCTGGATGTGGCCCATGCGCTCGCGGCGCACCTTCGCGCGGGTCACCTCGACACCGCACTTGTCGCAGATGATCCCCTTGTAGCGGATGCGCTTGTACTTGCCGCAATAGCACTCCCAGTCCCGCGTGGGACCGAAGATGCGCTCGTCGAAGAGGCCGTCCTTCTCGGGGCGCAGCGTGCGGTAGTTGATCGTCTCCGGCTTCGTCACCTCGCCCGAGGACCACGTGCGGATCTGGTCCGGCGACGCCAGCGAGATGCGGATCGCGTTGAACTCGTTGACTTCAAGCATTAGCTATCACCCGATTCCAGACCGCTGATGTTGATGCCGAGGTTCGGCTCGTTGAACGTCGCGTCTTCGACGAAGCGGATCGCTTCCTCGCTGTCGTTGAGCACCTCGACGCTGAGCCCCAGCGACTGCAGCTCCTTGATGAGCACCTTGAAGCTCTCCGGGACGCCCGGCGGCTGGATGTCCTCGCCCTTCACGATCGCCTCGTACGTCTGGACGCGGCCCATGACGTCGTCGGACTTCACCGTGAGGAGCTCCTGAAGGATGTACGCCGCGCCGTAGGCCTCGAGCGCCCACACCTCCATCTCGCCGAACCGCTGGCCGCCGAACTGTGCCTTGCCGCCGAGCGGCTGCTGCGTGATGAGCGAGTACGGGCCCGTCGAGCGCGCGTGGATCTTGTCCTCGACGAGGTGGTGCAGCTTCATCATGTAGAGGTAGCCGACCGTGATCGGCTGCTCGAACGCCTTTCCGTTCCGCCCGTCGCGGAGCGTGATCTTCCCGTCCTCCGGCAGCCCCGCCTTGCGCAGCTGCTCCTTGATCGCCGCCTCCTTGGCCCCGTCAAAGACAGGCGTGGCGACGTGGATGCCGAGCGCCTGCGCGGCCCAGCCGAGATGCGTCTCGAGGATCTGGCCGATGTTCATCCGGCTCGGCACGCCGAGCGGGTTGAGCACGATGTCCACGGGCGTGCCGTCCGGTAGGAAGGGCATGTCCTCCACCGGGAGGATCTTCGCGATGACGCCCTTGTTGCCGTGGCGGCCGGCCATCTTGTCGCCGACGCTGATCTTGCGCTTCTGCGCGACCGCGACGCGGATCATCTTGTTCACGCCCGGCAGGAGCTCGTCGTTGTTTTCGCGGCTGAAGACCGCGACGTCGACGACCTTCCCGTGCTCGCCCGACGGGAGCCGGAGCGAGGTGTCCTTCACCTCGCGCGCCTTCTCGCCGAAGATCGCGCGGAGCAGGCGCTCCTCGGCCGTGAGCTCCGTCTCGCCCTTGGGCGTGATCTTGCCCACGAGGATGTCCTGCGGCCCGACCTCGGCCCCGATGTACACGATCCCGTTCTCGTCGAGGTCGGCGAGCGCCTCCTCGCCCACGTTCGGGATGTCGCGGGTGATCTCCTCGGGCCCGAGCTTGGTATCGCGGGCCTCGCACTCGTACTTCTCGATGTGGATGGAGGTGAACTTGTCGTCCTGGACGATGCGATCGCTCAGGATGATGGCGTCCTCGTAGTTGCCGCCCTCCCAGGGCATGAACGCGACGAGGATGTTCTGGCCGAGCGCGAGCTCGCCCTCGTCGGTCGAGTAGCTGTCGGCGAGGATCTGGTCCGTCACGACGCGGTCGCCGACGCTCACGATCGGGCGCTGGTTGAAGCAGGTGCCCTGGTTCGTGCGGACGAACTTCTGGAGCCGGTAGCGGAACGCGTCACCGGCGTCCTCCTCGACCCAGATCTCGGTTGCGGAGACACTGCGCACCACGCCGCCGGCGCGGGCGAGGACGACCTGGCCCGAGTCCCGCGCGGCGCGGTACTCGATCCCGGTGCCGATGATCGGCGCCTCGGGGCGCACGACGGGCACGGCCTGGCGCTGCATGTTGGAGCCCATGAGGGCGCGGTTCGCGTCGTCGTGCTCGAGGAACGGGATGAGCGCCGCCGACACCGAGACGATCTGCTTGGGCGACACGTCCATGAAGTCCGCCGTGGACGGCGAGGCCTCGTGGTACTCGTCGCCGCGGTGGACCTGCACGCGCTCGTCGACGAAGCGGCCGTTGGGGTCGAGCCGCGCGTTCGCCTGCACCACGGTCGCCAGCTCCTGCTCGTCGGCCGTGAGGTACACGATCTCGTCGGTCACGTAGGAGCGGCCCTTGTCGTCGCGCCCGACCCGGCGGTACGGCGACTCGATGAACCCGTACGGATTCACGCGGCCATAGGTCGCGAGCGACCCGATGAGGCCGATGTTCGGACCTTCCGGCGTCTCGATCGGGCAGATGCGGCCGTAGTGACTGAAGTGCACGTCCCGGACGTCGAACCCGGCGCGCTCGCGCGAGAGGCCACCGGGACCGAGGGCGCTGAGGCGGCGCTTGTGGGTGAGCTCGTCGAGCGGGTTGGTCTGCTGCATGAACTGGCTCAGCTGGCTCCCGCCGAAGAACTCCTTGATCGCCGCGACGACGGGCCGGATGTTGATGAGCTCCTTCGGGGTCGCCTTCTCCGGCTCGACGATGGACATGCGCTCGCGCACGACCCGCTCCATGCGGAGGAGGCCGACGCGGAACTGGCTCTGGATGAGCTCGCCCACCGCGCGCACGCGGCGGTTGCCGAGATGATCGATGTCATCCGGCGAGCCCTTGCCGTTGTTCAGCTCGACGATCCGCGCGACGATCTTCACCAGGTCGTCGTTCGTGAGCGTGCGCTGCGTCATCGGCAGGTCGAGGCCGAGCTTCCGGTTCAGCTTGTAGCGGCCCACTTTCGCGAGGTCGTAGCGGCGGAAGTTGAAGAAGAGCGACTGGACAAGGTTCCGCGCGTTGTCGATGGTGGGCGGGTCGCCAGGGCGCAGGCGCTTGTAGACCTCGACCAGACCCTCGTTCGTGT
>VBDU01000029.1 GCA_005883625.1 Chloroflexota bacterium
GGTCCTTGTCGAGCGTCGAGGCGATGTACTGATGGTCGGGGTCGGCGTCGACGCCCGTGAAGAGCGCCGCGATCTCCTCGTTGGACGAGTAGCCGATCGCGCGCAGGAGCGTCGTGACCGTCAGCTTGCGCTTGCGGTCGACCTTCACCGAGACGACGTCCTTGTTCGACGTCTCGAACTCGAGCCAGGCGCCGCGGTTCGGGATGAGCTTGGCGTAGAAGAGACGGCGACCCGTCGTGGGGTCGTCGACGGCCGTGAAGTACACGCCCGGCGAACGGACGAGCTGCGATACGACGACGCGCTCCGCGCCGTTGATGACGAACGTGCCCTTGTCGGTCATCCACGGGAAGTCGCCGAGGAAGACGTCCTGCTCGGTGACCTCGCCGGTCTCCTTGTTGACCAGCTCGACGCGCGCCCACAGCGGCTTGCTGTAGGTCAGGTCCTTGGTGCGGCACTCC
>VBDU01000030.1 GCA_005883625.1 Chloroflexota bacterium
CGTTCGGTGGAAGCCACAGCCAGTCATCGACGGACAGAGCCGCCAGGTTGCGGAGCAGCGAATGCCAGTCGTCGCCGCCGAACGCTTCGTCGAGCAGGTAGAGGTATTGCTCGATCCCGGCTCGGCCCACTCAGCCCCTCCGGCTGACGACGTGTCGCGGGTCGAGCGCGTCGCGCAGGCCGTCGCCGATGAAGTTGATCGACACGACCGCGAGGAAAATGAAGAGCCCGGGGAAGACCGCGGTCCACGGCGCGATGTTCATCTCCGTCGGCGCGTCCTTCAGCATGTTGCCCCAGCTGGGCGTGGGCGGCTGGATCCCGAGACCGAGAAAGGAGAGCGTGCTCTCGGCGATGATCGCACCCGCGACTCCCAGCGTTGCCGCGACGATGATGGGCGCGAGCGAGTTCGGAAGGATGTGGCGGAAGATGATGCGCCGGTCGCGCGCTCCGACGCAGCGGGCGGCCTCGACGAATTCCCGGTGCTTCAGCGACAGGAACGACGCGCGGACGAGGCGCGAGGTCGTCATCCACGACAGGAGCCCGAGCACGAGGATGATCACGCCAAACGTCATGCCCTTGAAGAACACGCCGAACAGGATCAGCAGGAAGAGGCGGGGGAACGAATACATCATGTCGACGAAGCGCATGAGGACGCTATCGACCCAGCGACCGTAATACCCCGCCATCGTGCCCACGAGCGTCCCGACCGTGACCGCCACGGTCACGGCGAGGACCCCCACCGCGAGCGAGACCCGGCCGCCGTAGAGGATGCGCGTCGCGAGATCTCGCCCGAGCGCGTCGGTACCGAACGGATGGGCGAGCGAGGGTCGTTCGTAGATCTCCGCGAGCGTCACCTTGGTCGCGTCGTACGGCGAGACCAGCGGCGCCGCTGCCGAGAGCGCCGCCAGCGCACCGAGCACGACGACGGCCGCGACCGCCGGCCGGTGTGCGCGGAAGCGCTCGTAGGCCATCCGCCACTGGCTGCGCTGGACGGCCTGCGGGGCGACGGGGAGCGGGACGGCGATCGCGCTGCCGGCCATCAGGCGTACCGGATCCGCGGATCGAGATAGCCGTACACGACGTCGGCGAGCAGGTTCGCAAGGACGATGAGCGTGCTCGAGACGGCCAGGATCCCCATGAGGATCGGATAGTCGAGGCGCGTCGCGGCATCCCAGAAGAGCCGGCCCATCCCGGGCCAGCCGAAGATCTGCTCGGTCACGAGCGCGCCGGCGAAGAGCTCGGGGATGTCGAGTGCGACGACGGTGACGAGCGGGATCGCCGCGTTCTTCAGCGCGTGGCGTAACACCACGATCCGCTCGCCAAGGCCTTTCGAACGCGCGGTGCGCATGTAGTCCTGGTTGATCGTCTCCAACATCGAGGCTCGCAGATAGCGGACGTGCGAGCCGAGCTGTACGAGCGAGATGGTGGCGACGGGGAGGATGAGGTGTCTCAGACGATCACCGAGGTCGAAGGCGGCGCCGGGCGTGGCCATCCCGCCGAGCGGAAGCCAGCGGAGCTGGAGACCGAAGAAGATGATGAGCAGGAGACCGAGCCAGAACGTCGGCGTGGACAGGAAGCCGAACGTCGATCCGGTCACGACGTGGTCGAACCACGAGTACTGCTTCACCGCGGTGAGGACGCCGACCGGGATCGCGAGCACGAGGACGGTGACGAACACGGTCCCCATGAGGTAGACCGTGTTCGGCAGCCGCTCGCCGATCAGCCCGAGCACGGGTTGATGCGAGACGAACGAATAGCCCCAATCCCCGACGACGAACCGGCCAAGCCAGCTCAGGTACTGAATGGGCACCGGCTGGTCGAGGCCGAAGGCGTGCTCCAGCCGGCGGATGTCTTCGTCGGTGATGTCGGGGCTCGCCTCGTACGCCGCGAGCGGTCCGCCGGGGACCGCCTTGAGGATCGCGAACGAGGCCACGCTGATGCCGAGCAGCAGCGGCAGCGCCTGCAGGAGGCGACGCAGGATGTAGCGGTTCATTACCGGCTCAGTACGACGGTGCGGTCCCCTTCATGTACCAGTCCTCGGTGTTCCAGGTGATTCCGTCCCAGACCTGACCGGCGTAGCCGGAGACATTCGTCCGGAACGCCTCGATGGCCGAGCGCTCGTACAGCCAGATGCAGACCGCGGCGTCGTTCAGGAGCGTCAGCGCCTTGGCGTACGCCGCAGCTCGCTTCTCGAGGTCGAGCGCCGATCCGGCCTCATCGATCGCCTTGTCGGCTTCGGGATTCTTGAAGCGTGTGTAGTTCTGCCCGTTCCCCCCGTTCCCGGGATATGGGATCTGCTTGGAGTGGTAGCGGAGGTTCACCGTCTGATGCGGGTCGATGGCCGGGGTCGAGCTGTACATGTCCAGGTCGAACGCTCCGCGCTTGCGCGGGTCACCGGCCGCCCACGACGCGGACAGGAGCACGCTCGACGGCATGTTCGAGATCTTCAGCTCGACGCCGATCTGCTTGTACTCGTCCGCGAGGATCTGTTCGACCCGCTCGCGGAGCTGGTCGCCGGTCGTCGTCGTGATCGTGACGGAGGCGCGGACGCCGTTCTTGGTACGGATGCCGTCGCCGCCCTTCACCCAGCCGGCCTGATCGAGCAGCTCGTTCGACTTCTTCGGGTCGTAGCTCTCCTGGGTCAGCCCCTTTGGCGCCGCCCAGCCCTGAGAGACCGGGGAGCTGCCCACCCTCGCCTTGCCGAAGAGAAGCCTGTCGATGATCTGCTGCTTGGGCGTCGCGTAGATGAGCGCGCGGCGCAGATTGATGTCACCGAGCACCGGATGGACCGAGTTCGGGTCGGTACCGTCCTTGTTCACGGCGGTGTTCATCTCGATGCGTTCGACACCCGGAGCGGGCGTGATCGAGAGCTTGATGTTCGCGTCCTTCTCGAGGTCCGGGAGCTGCGCCTCGATGAGGTTCCACATCCCCTGTACCTCTCCGGCCTTCAGCTGCGCGACGGCGACCTCGCGTGAGGGGACGCTGCGGAAGATGATCTTGTCCAGGTACGGCTGGCCCTTCTTGCGGTAATTCGGGTTCCGCTCCACGGTGATCGAGTCGCCGGCCTTGAAGTCCGTGATGACGAACGGACCGGTGCCCAACGGCTTGCGGCCGTAGTCGCTCGCGCTGATATCAGCCACCTTCTCGAGGATGTGTTTCGGCATGATCGTGCCGAAGCGCGTGAGATACGGGCTGTAGATCGTCTTGTAGTGCACGAGCACCGTGAGATCGTTCGGTGTATCGATCGACTCGATCTGCTCGTAGCCCTCGCGCGAGACGACCTTGGGATCCTTCATCCAGGCTTCCCACGTGAACTTCACGTCCGCACTCGTGAAGGGCCGTCCGTCGGACCACTTGATGTCGGGCTGGAGCTCGTACGTGACGTCCATCCGCTTGCCGTCGCCGGAGATCTTCACGCCGCCGTTCTTCTCGGTCGGGACGGCTTTCGCGAGCACCGGCTGGTAGTTGCCGCCGGTGTCGGTGCGCAGCAGCCCCTCGACCGCGACGGCATTCACGATGCCGGTGATCGTCTGGTTGCCGTAGTTCGGCGCGAGGGTCGCCGGCTCCTGCCAGATGGCGAAGACGAGCGTCCCGCCCTTGACCGGCCCGGTCGTCGGACTTCCGCCGGCTGGCTGTGTGCTCGCACACGCCGTCGCGAGCACGAGCAGCGCCGCGGCGACGGCGAGAACGCGGACCGAACGATGACCCCTCACGGTTGCCCTCCCGACCGGCCGCACCCGCGAAAGTGGCCGGTGCGGCCTCCATTGTGCGCCGGGCTAGAGAGCATGGAGCGGCCGGCGCCGATCCATAACCTCGTGGGTTGACCGCGCTCGGCGCGCGGTGAGAGCCACACCTGGGGGAACGTCGGCCATGCACCCGCGCACGCCTGACGGACGGGTGGCGCGGAGCGACGCTTCGCGCCATCCTTCCCCCGCAGAGAGGGAGCGAGATGACAACTGTTAGGGCGGCGCTCGTCCAGTGCGCGTGGACCGGCGACAAGGACTCCATGATCGAGAAGCACACCACGCACATCGCCGACGCGGCCAAGAAGGGCGCGAAGGTGATGTGCCTTCAGGAGCTCTTCTACGGGCCGTACTTCTGCCAGGTGCAGGACAGCAAGCACTACAGCTACACGGAGAAGATCCCGGACGGTCCCACCACGAAGCTCATGCAGGAGCTCGCGCGCAAGCACGGGATGGTGCTCATCGTGCCGATGTACGAGGAGGACCAGACCGGCATCTACTACAACACCGCCGCGGTCATCGACGCGGACGGCCGGTACCTCGGCAAGTACCGGAAGACCCACATCCCGCATGTCAACGGCTTCTGGGAGAAGTTCTACTTCCGGCCCGGCAACTTGGGCTACCCCGTCTTCGACACGGCCGTCGGCAGGGTCGGCGTGTACATCTGCTACGACCGCCACTTCCCTGAGGGCGCGCGCATGCTCGGGCTGCACGGCGCCGAGCTCGTCTTCATCCCCTCCGCGACGTCGCGGGGACTCTCGATGCATCTCTGGTTCATCGAGCAGACCGCGCACGCGATCGCGAACGGCTACTGGGTGGGGACGATCAACCGCATCGGGCAGGAGAAGGAGTTCGGGCCGAACGAGTACTACGGCTCGAGCTACTTCGCGGACCCTCGAGGGAAGATCGTCGCGCAGGCGTCGGAGAAGGAGGAGCAGCTGCTCGTGGCCGATCTCGACCTCGACCTGGTTCGCGAGGTCCGCAACACCTGGCAGTTCTACCGCGATCGCCGCCCGGACATGTACGGCGACATGGTGAAGCCCTGATGGCCGTGGCCGCCAGCCCGACGACGCCGACGCGCGAGCGGATGTTCATCGGCGGCGAATGGATCGAGGCCGCGGACGGCCGAACGTTCGACGTCGAGACACCAGCGACGCGTGGGAAGGTCGTCGCGCATGTGCCGCGGTCCGGGGCGGCCGACGTCGACCGGGCGGTCCGGGCCGCCGCCGCGGCGTTCCCGGCCTGGCGCGCGGTCGCCCCCCGGGATCGCGGACGACTGCTCCTGCGCATCGCCGACGACGTCGACGCGGCCGTCGAGGACCTCTCGCGCACGCTCGCGACCGAGACGGGGAACGCCATCCGCACGCAGGCGCGCCCCGAGGCGAAGACGGTCGCCGACGTCTTCCGCTACTTCGGCGGCCTTGGCGGCGAGCTCAAAGGCGAGACGGTCCCGCTCGGCGAGACGATGTTCAGCTACACGCGCCGCGAGCCGTACGGCGTCGTCGCGGCGATCGTGCCGTGGAACGTACCCATCCTCATCGCCGCGTGGAAGATCGCGCCTGCGCTCGTCGCCGGCAACACCGTCGTGCTGAAGCCGTCGGCGAACGCGCCACTCGCCGTGCTTCACCTGGCCCGCATCTGCGCCGCGCATCTCCCCAAGGGCGTGCTCAACGTCATCACCGGCACGGGCGAGGAGGTCGGCACGCCGCTCGCGGAGCATCCGCTCGTCCGGAAGATCTCCTTCACCGGGAACACCGAGACCGGGAAGGCGATCCTCCGTCTGGCGGCCGACCGCATCATCCCGGTGACGCTGGAGCTCGGCGGAAAGAGCCCGCAGATCCTGTTCCCCGATGCCGACGAGGAGCGCACCGCCGATGGGGTGATCGCAGCGATGCGCTTCGCCCGGCAGGGCCAGTCCTGCACGGCCGGCTCGCGGCTCTTCGTCCACTCGAGCGTCTTCGACCCCTTCCTCGACAAGCTCGCGGCGAAGCTCGCGAAGCTGAAGGTCGGCGATCCGCTCGACGAAAAGAGCGACATGGGCGCGATCGTGAGCCGCCAGCAGTTCGACAAGGTCGTCGGCTACATCGACGAAGGCATCCACCAGCAGGGCGCGCGGACGGTGATCGGTGGCCCGCCGCCGTCGGAAGGACCGCTCGCGACCGGGTACTACGTCGAGCCGACCGTCTTCGCGAACGTGCGGAACGACTGGCGGATCGCCCGTGAAGAGATCTTCGGCCCGGTGCTCGTCGCCATCCCCTGGCGCGACGAGGCCGACGCGGTTCGGATGGCCAACGACACGCACTACGGGCTCGCCGCCTACATCTGGTCCCGCGATATCAGCAAGGCACTACGGACCGCGCATGCGGTCGACGCGGGTTGGGTCCAGGTCAATCAGGGCATCGGCCAGGTCGTGGGACAGCCCTACGGCGGTTTTAAGGAGAGCGGTCTCGGCCGCGAGAATTCGCTCGAGGGGATGCTCGAGAGCTTCACCCAGCGCAAGAGCGTGACGATCAATCTCGCCTACTGAGGCGTTCGCGACGTGGAAACGCGTTTCCGATGATCGTCTGATCGTTACATCGGCGCGGTAGAATCGGCTCTTGGAAGCAGTGGCATCGGGCCACATTCCAAGAAAGCTGGCGATCCGAGCATGAGCGGACTGGAGCTGATCTTCACCGGCTCCGCGTTGCTCGGGACCGCTCTTCTCCTCCTCTCGAGCGTCGGCAGCGGCATGCGCGTACGCGTTCATCTGCCATTCCGCCTTCCGCATCCGCACGTGCGGTTCCTCCGCGTGAGTCGCAGCGACGACGCCACGATCCTGCCCATCGTCCTCGGCTTCCTCGCGATGTTCGGCATCGGCGGGCTCTTCGGCGCGGCCGCGTTTGGCTTCGGCCCGCTGGGCCAGTCGCTCGTCGCGCTCGGATTCGGCGCCTTCGGAGCGGCGGTGGCGTTCGGCCTGTTCGCCGCGCTCCGCCGAGCCGAGGGTCGCGAGCCCACCGCGCTCCGTGAGCTCGTCGGCCGTCGTGCGCGCGTCGTCGTGAGCATCGACCCGGCATCGCGTGGCGCCGTCACGCTCAGCTACGACGGCGCGGTGCAGACGCTTCCCGCGGTCGCGGCGACGCGCATCCCGCGCGGCCAGGAGGTAGAGATCTCGGGCGTGCGGGGCCTCGCGCTGACGGTCCGCGGGGTCCAGCCGCCGTAATCACCCGTCTTTCCGCGTGTCGCGCAGGAAAGAAGGGATCCAAAATGACACTCACCGTCACACAGCTGGTCTTCGCGACGATAGGCGTCGTGATCCTGCTCGCGCTGTTCGCGGCCGGCCGCTACCGGGTGGCGGGCGCGAACGAAGCGCTCGTCATCTCCGGGGCCCGCGGCAGCACGATCCGCAACGAAACCGGAGAGCTCATCACCACGCACGATCAGGGCGTCAAGGTTGTCGTCGGCGCCGGTACGTTCGTCTGGCCGCTCGTCAACAAGGTGGGCCGACTCCAGCTCACGGCACGTCAGGTCGAGATCGGACTCACCCACGAGAACCAGGCCGTGACGAAGCAGGGCGTCGGCGTGCTCATCACGGGACAGGCGATGTTCAAGATCGCGCGCGAGCCCGAACGGCTGCGCGCGGCCGCCGAGCGATTCATCGGCGAGCCCGACAGCCAGATCGAGACGATGGTCAAGAAGGTCCTCGAAGGTTCCCTCCGCTCCATCGCCGGGACCCTCACGATCGAGGAGCTCATCACCGACCGCGATCGGTTCCAGCAAGCCGTATCCGAGGCCGCACGCGGCGACCTCGAGGCGAGCGGCATCCACATCGACGCACTCACGATCACGAGCATCCAGGACACGAAGGGCTACATCGAGCAGCTCGGCGAGAAGAACCTCGCCAGCGTGCAACGCGATGCACGCATCGCGAAGGCGGGCGCGTCGCAAGAAGCCTCCGTGAAGGAGAACGAGGCCCAACGCGTGATCATCCAGGCCGAGCGCGACCGCGAGATCGCACGCGCCGACGCTCGGAAGATCATCGCGAAAGCACAGGCCGAGGCGGACCAGTCCGGTCCGCTCGCCCAGGCGAGCGCCACGCAGGATGTCGTGAAGGAGCAGACCGAGCTCGCGGAGCTCGAGGCGACGCGACGCGAAAAGGAGCTCCTCGCCACCACGATCAAGCCGGCCGAGGCCGAGCGAATGGCCGCCATCGTCCGGGCCGAAGGCGCGCGCCAGGCGGCGATCCTCGCCGCCGAAGCGCACGCGCGGCAGCTCCAGCTCACCGGCGAGGCCGAAGGCGCGGCGATCCTCGCACGCGGTCAGGCCGAAGCGAAAGCGAAGGAGCTGCTCGCCGACGCCTACCGCAAGTTCGACGAGGCCGCGGTGCTGCTCCAGACCCTCCCGCTCGTCCCGCCGATCGTCCGCGAGGCCGCGGCTCCGCTCGGCAACATCGACAACCTCACGGTCGTCGACCCAAGCGGTGCGAGCAAGCTCACCGAGACGGTCGTCCGTACCGCCGCCGAAGGCACCGCGATCGCGAAGTCCCTTCTCGGCATCGATCTCGCGGAGGTCATGCGCCGCCTCGCGTCACGGAGCGACGGCGAGCACAAGGCGTAGCGCCGAGGACCGGTCGGGTGAGGGTCTTATCCTCGCCCGACCGGGAGGGAAGTGGACCGCCCCTCGGGGGGGTTCGCGGAGCTGCGTGATCTCATCGAGCACGAGGGCGGCACGGGTCGAGAAGTACGTCCGCAGGTCGGCCGGCGTAAACCTCGACGCATTGGCCCCGAGAGCGACCCGTGCGCGGGTATCATGTCCCTCTCCGAGGAGACCACCAGCCGTGTCAGTCCTTGATTCCAAAGCCCGTGCGCGCCTGCCGGATAGCGCGTTCGCCTACGTCGACTCGACAGGCCGGCGCCGCCTGCCGATCAACGACGCCTCCCACGTGCGGAACGCGCTCGCGCGTTTCGAGCAGACCGCGTTCGAGGATGCGGCCGCGCGCGAGCGCGCACGCCAGCGGCTTCTGCGCGCGGCGAAGAAGCACGGCATCGTCCCGCTCGGGTTCTTCGACGGCCAGCTGCGCAAGGAACGTCAGGATGGCGAGAGCCGTGCGCGCGCGGTCGGCTTGAAGGACCTGCCACGCGGCACGGTCACCTTCCTCTTCACCGACATCGAGGGGTCGACCCAGCTGCTGCAGCGGCTCGGCGACGCCTACGCGGCCCTGCTGCGCGACGTGCGGACGCTCATCCGGACCAGCGTCCGTGAGGCCGGCGGCAGCGAGGTCGACTCGCGGGCCGATGAGTTCTTCGCCGTCTTCGCGCAGGCGCGGCCCGCGGTCGACGCGGCGCTTGGGATCCAGCGATCGCTCGGCGAGCGGGCCTGGCCCCGCCGAGCGGCGGTACGCGTCCGAATCGGAATCCACACCGGCCGTTCGAAGCTCACCGAGACCGGCTACGTCGGCATCGCGGTCCATACCGCCGCGCGGGTCTGCTCCGCGGGACACGGCGGGCAGATCCTGCTCACCTCGGCCGCCTGCGAAGGCTTGGAGCTCGCCGACGGCGTCGGGATCCACGGCCTCGGCCGGCACGCGCTGCCCGGGCTCACCGAGCCCGAGGCACTCTTCCAGGTCCAGGCGTCCGATCTCCGGGCGACGTTCCCGAGGCCGCGGCGCAGCGCGCCCACCGTCCGCGTCTCCGACTAGCCGCGCGCTAGCATCCGCGCTCCAAGCGGAGGGGAGTGCGACGTGGGGAAGACGCTCATCACGAACGGCACGGTCGTCACCGCCGCCGACACGTATAGAGGCGACGTCCTCGTCGACGGCGAGAAGATCGCGATGATCGGCAAAGAGCTCAAGGCCGCCGGTGCGAAGCGCATCAACGCCACCGGCAAGTACGTGATCCCCGGCGGTATCGACGTCCACACGCATATGGAGCTGCCGTTCGGCGGGACGTTCGCGTCCGACGACTTCGAGACGGGCACCCGTGCGGCGGCGTTCGGCGGGACGACCACCATCGTCGACTTCGCCGTGCAGGGCTTCGGCGAGCCGCTCGAGAAAGCACGCGACGCATGGTTGAAGAAGGCCCGTGGCAAAGCGGTGATCGATTACGGCCTGCACATGATCGTGAGGGACGTCTCGGACAAAGTGCTCAAAGAGATGGACACGATGGTCAAGGAGGGCGTGTCCAGCTTCAAGCTCTTCATGGCCTATCCGGGCGTCTTCATGGTCGACGACGGGGCCATCTTCAAGGCGCTCTCGCGCACCGCCGAGAACGGCGGGCTCATCTGCATGCACGCCGAGAACGGCGGCGTCATCGATGTCCTCGTGAAGCGCGCGCTCGCCCAGAAGCACACGGCGCCGAAGTGGCACGCGCTCACGCGCCCGCCCGAAGCCGAGGGCGAGGCGACCTCGCGCGCGTTCCGCCTCGCCGAGCTGGCCGGCGGCGTCCCCCTCTACATCGTGCACCTCTCGTCGTCGCACGCGCTCGAACAGGTCCGGCTCTTCCGCGATCGCGGCCTTCCGGCGTACGCGGAGACCTGTCCCCAGTACCTCTTCCTGTCGATCGACAGCTACGACGAGCCGGGGTTCGAGGGCGCGAAGTACGTCATGAGCCCGCCGCTGCGCGAGAAGTGGCACCAGGACGAGCTCTGGAAGGGCCTCGCGCGGAACGACCTCCAGGTCGTGTCGACCGACCACTGTCCGTTCTGCATGAAGGAGGGCTACCAGGGCCTGCCGAAGCAGAAAGAGCTCGGGGTCGGCGACTTCTCGAAGATCCCGAACGGCGCGCCGGGAGTGGAGACGCGGATGGTGCTCCTGTACGACGGCGGCGTGGTGCAGAAGCGCATCACGCTGAACCGCTGGGTCGAGGTCACGGCGACCACGCCGGCGAAGCTCA
>VBDU01000031.1 GCA_005883625.1 Chloroflexota bacterium
GATCGCTCGCACCGCGGGACGGGCCCTCGACCTGCTGCTCCTGCTCGTCGACCGGGGCCAGCACGGGCTCACCCCGCGGGAGCTGTCCGAGCGGCTGGGTGCTCCCCGGACGAGCGTGGCCGATCTCTTGAAGGTCCTCGAGCGGCGCGGCTTCGTCGCGCCGACCGCCGACGGGCACGCCTGGCGTCTCGACTTCCGCGTGGCGCAGCTCGGCAACGCGTACCTGCACGAGTTCTCGGTCCGGGAGATCGGCCGCACCGCGATGCGCGAGCTGTCGCGCCGGACCGGCCTCACGACGCAGATGGCCGTCCTCGACCACAGCGACATCGTGTACATCGAGCGCCAGGACGCGAGTCGCCGCCGCAGCGAGCCGCACGTGGCCACGGACATCGGGAGCCGGCTGCCGGCGCATTGCACCTCGCTCGGGAAGGCGATGCTCGCGTTCGTGCGCCTGCGGAGCGACCTCGCGCAGGTGCGACGCCGCGGGTTCGCGGTGGACCTGGAGGAGACGACCGAGGGGATCGTGTGCATCGGCAGCCCGATCCTGGGCGCCGACGGCCGGCCCGAGGCGGCGATCAGCCTCGCCGGATTGCGCGCCGGCCTTTCCCCCGCGGAGATCGAAAGCCTTGGCCGAACCGTCGCGCGGGCGGCGGGCCAGGTCTCGAGCGTGCGCGGCGGCACCGTCACGCGGCTGCGCCGGCTTCCTGCGGCTCGCGTGCGGAGGCGCCACACGCGTCGGGCGCCCGCGGCGAAGCGATCGCGCGCGCTCGCGCGCTAACCGGCTAGCTCGTCGTCCAAGCCGCTCCGGGAGCACCCGGGGGGCGTTCCGAACCGCGGGGGGGGGCCTGCTACCTTCCCGTCATTTTGCGGCGTAAAATGACGGCAATATGGCAGAACCCGCAGCCTACCCTCGCTTAGTACGGCCGCCAAGAGGCAGCTTCTTCCTGTTCGGGGTGCGCGGGGCTGGGAAGACCACCTGGGTTCGTGAGACCTTCCCCGAAGCGTACATCGTCGATCTCCTCGACGAATCGCGATTCCAGCAGCTCGCCGCGAATCCGGCGCTGCTCGCCCCTGAGCTGCGGACGGTTCCGCGCGATCGCCTTGTCGTCCTGGACGAAGTGCAGCGGGTCCCGGCACTGCTCAACGAGGTGCACCGTGCGATCGACCGCGACCGCCGACGCTTCGCGCTCCTCGGATCGAGCGCGCGCCGGCTCCGCACGGCGGGGACGAACCTCCTCGCGGGCCGCGCGACGGTGCGGACGATGTATCCGCTCGTGCCGGCGGAACTCGGGACCGACTTCGACCTCGATCGCGTGCTCCGCTTTGGGAGCATTCCGCTGGTGTGGCGCTCCGAAGATCCGCGCGCCACGCTCGACGCATACGTGAACCTCTACATCAAGGAGGAAGTGCGTGGCGAGGCGCTCGTGCGGAACCTGCCGGGCTTCCTCCGCTTCCTTCCGGTCGCTGCGCTGTTCCACGGGCAGGTGATCAACATCAGCGGTATCGCCCGGGATGCCGCGACGGCGAGGGCGACGGTCGAGGGGTACATCGGTATCCTCGAGGACACGCTGCTTGCCACCAGACTGCCCGCCTTCGAGGCGCGGCTGCGCGTCCGCGAGCGCCGCCACCCGAAGCTGTACTGGGTGGACGCGGGCATCGTGCGCGCCGCGAAGCGCGATCTCGGAGCCGTCGGCGCGGAGGAGCGCGGCCCGTTGTTTGAAGGCTTCGTCTTCACCATCCTGCGAGCGCACGGTGAAGTCTCCGAGCTCTATGACGACATCGCGTACTGGGCACCCGCCGACGCCCATGCAACGGAGGTCGACTTCCTGCTCCGCCGCGGGCGCGACCACCTCGCAGTCGAGGTAAAGGCCTCATCGCGCTTCTCGGCCGCGCAGCTCGCGGGATTGCGCGCGATCGCGGAGCTTCCGCGCGTCGCGCGCCGCGTGCTCGTCTACCTCGGCGACCGATCGCTAAAGATGGAGGATGGGATCGAGGTATGGCCGTTCGACCGGTTCGCGCGCGCTCTCGCCGAGCGCGCGCTCTGGCCGTGACGCGCGCTCACAGGCGCACGGGCAGGTACTTCTGCGATCGGCTCACGAGCCCGGCGCCCCCCGCCCTGGCGGTTACCCTGATCTCATGGCGAAGCTCGTGCGATCCGACGCGGAGTGGCGCGCCGCGCTCACACCCGATCAGTACCGCGTCCTGCGGCAGAAGGGGACGGAGCGCGCGTTCACGGGCGAGTACGACCACGTCTTCGATCCGGGGACGTATCGCTGCGCCGGGTGCGGGGCGGAGCTCTTCCGCTCCGAGACCAAGTACGACTCCGGCTGCGGCTGGCCCGCGTTCTCCGCGGCGGAGCAGAACGCGGTCGACGAGACGCGCGACGCGACCCACGGCATGGTGCGGACCGAGGTGCTGTGCGCGAGCTGCGGCGGCCATCTGGGCCACGTGTTCCCGGACGGCCCCGCGCCGACCGGACAGCGCTACTGCATCAACTCGGCTGCTCTGGAGCTCGAGCCGAAGTAGCAGGTCCTCGCGGCTCAGCGGGTCAGGTCGCGACCGATCGCTTGCAGCTCCGTCGGGAGGATGACGAGCTCGGGCACGTAGGCGCGCGGCGGCAGCGTGACGACGAACACGCACGCGGCCGCGATGTCCTCGGGGCGCAGCATCCGCTCGCGCACGCCCGCCGCCGGCGCGACCGGACGCTTGTCGATGAGCGGGGTGTCCACCGCGCCCGGCAGGATCGCGCAGACGCGCACGCCGCTTTGGTGCTCCTCGAACGCGAGACCGTGGGCGAGCGCGCGCACGCCGGCCTTCGTCGCCTGATAGCCGGGACCCGACCCGTCGGGCCAGCGGCCCGAGACGCTCGCGATGAGCACCGCGAGGCCGCGTCGCCGTCGCAGCGCCGGCAGAGCGGCCCGCATCACGTGCACCGCGCCGGAGAGGTTCGTCTCGACCATCGTCCGCCACGAGCCGGCGTCGAGCTCGGCAAGCGCCCGGTTCTTCACGTTCGTGCCCGCGGCGTAGACGACGACGTCCACGTCGTCAAGCTCGGCGAAGAACGCGGCGACCGCGCGCTCGTCGGTCGCGTCGAGACGCCGCGGCACGATCCGCTCCGTCCGCTCGATGAGGTCGGCGCGCCTCGCGAGCGCGTGTACGCGAGCGCCCTCGGCCGCGAGCGCGCGCGCGACCGCGAGACCGATGCCGCTCGAGGCGCCGACGACGACGGCCACGCGCTCCGCGAGCTTCACGATCGCACCGCCGAGAGGAACGTCTTGAGCGACGGCGCCGGCCCGGCCGCGAGAGACGCGAACTCGTCGGGGCCCGCCTCGAGCGGCCGCGTACGCGTGAGCTCGCCCAGCGTGACCCGGCCGGAGGCGAGGAGCTCGAGGGCCGAGGCGAAATCCGCGTCCGTGTAGGCGAACGATCCCTGCAGCGCGACCTGGTCGCGCACGACGCGATGAAAGGGCAGCGCGGTCTCGTCTTCGTGCAGCCCGAGGAGCACGACCGCGCCGCCCGGGCGGACGATGTCGAGCGCGGCCCGCCGAGTCGCGGCCGCGCCGACGGCGTCGATGACGAGATCGGCGCGTCGCTCGCGCGCCAGCTCCGCGGCGTCGCCGTACGCGCCGCGCGCACCCGCCGCAAGCGCGGCCGCGCGCCGCCCGGGGTGTTGCTCGACCACGCGCACGTCCGCGATGCCCGCCGCGTGTGCCGCGTGCAGCGCGAAGACCCCGATCGTGCCGGCGCCGACGACGACGGCGAGGTCCGCCGCGACGAGACGCCGCGCCAGCGCGACGGCGTGTACCGCGTTCGCTAAAGGCTCGACGAGCGCGCCCGTGCGCGCGTCGATGCCGTCGGGGAGCGCGACGAGGTTCGCGATCGGCACGGCCACGCGCTCGGCGAATCCTCCCGCGAGGTGCACACCGATGAGCCGCCGCTCGGCGCAGAGATTCCGCTCCCCCGCGCGACAGCGGGCGCAGGCGCGGCAGGAGAGGAGCGGATTCACGCTCACGCGACGACCGGACCACTCCGCACCCGGACCGCGCGGGGCGGACACCACCGTCCCGGCGAACTCGTGCCCCATGACGAGCGGCGGGACGCGGTTGGCCATCCGTCCGAGGTAGCCCTCGATCTCCGAGCCGCAGATCCCCGCCGCCTCCGGCTGGACGATGACCGCATCGTCGCCGAGGCGCGGCTCGTCGATCTCCTCGACCGCCATGCGCCGCGGACCGCGCCAGACGAGCGCGCGCACGAGACCGCAGGCTAGACCAGTTGACGCACGGTGGGGCGGGAACATACTCGCGCCGAATCGCGGTCGGGAGGTTCCTCATGCTGCGGCGAGAGATCACCACGCCGACTGATCGGCTCTTCTCGCGACGTCGCTTCATCTACTACAGCGCGGCATTCGCCGCGGCGGTCGCCTGCGGACCGGCGGCCGCGCCGGCGACCGGCGCTCCCGCCGCCTCCGCGAGCGGCCCCGTGCAGCTCAAGGGCACGAAACTGAATCTCCTCCACTGGACGAGCTTCGTGCCGGATGAGGACAAGTGGTTCAAGGAGACGCTCGTCAATGACTGGGCGAAACCGAACGGCGTCGATCTGACCATCGAGCTCGTGGCAGCGAACGAGGCGCAGCCGAAGATCGTCGCCGCCCTCCAGGCCGGCGGCGGCCCAGACGTGATGCTTTTGCAGTGGACCTGGGCGCATCTCTACGCCGACAAGCTCTCGGATGTGGGGACCGTCGCGGAGAAGGTCGGGAGCGACGGCGGCGGCTTTTACGACGCGGCGAAGCAGAACGCGCAGGTGCAAGGGGTCTGGCGGGCCGTGCCCTTTGGCATCACCGGGAACGCGGTGCACTACCGGGAGAGCCTTCTGAAGCAAGCCGGCGCGGACAAGTTCCCGGCGACCTGGTCCGACCTCGCGAAGGTCGGCGCCGACGTGAAGGCGAAGACGAAGCTCTTCTACGGCCAGGCGACGGGCCACTCCTTCGGCGACCCGCCGACGTTCCTGAACCCATTCCTCTGGTCGTTCGGCGGGTCGGAGACCGACGAGACCGGGAAGAAGCTCGCGGTGAACAGCGCGGCGACGAAAGACGCGCTCGTCGCGTTCAAGGATCTCTTCGACAAAGCCGCCGACCCCCAGTGCCTCTCGTGGGACGACTCGAGCAACAACCGCGCGTACGCGGCCAAGCAGATCTGGGGCACCCTCAATGGTGCGTCGATCTACCTGACAGCGGTGACGGCCGACCCCGACCTGGCCAAGGACACGCAGCTGGTGCTCCTGCCGGCCGGTCCGAAGGGGCAGTTCAGCCTCGGCACGCCGTTCCAGTACGCGATCCCGAAGTACGTGAAGGATCCGGGTCCCGCGCGCGAGCTCGTGTCCTACGTCATGTCGCCCAAGACCTACGGCGGATTCATGAAGGCGGGGAAGGGCTACACGCTCGCTCCGTACAAGAAGGGTGAGGGCGAGCTCTGGCCATCGTCCGATCCGAAGTTCGACCCCTTCAAGAAGATCGGCACGCTCACCAAGTGGTACGGCTACCCGGCCCCGCCGAGCCCGGCCGCCGCGGAGTCAGGATCCAAGTACATCGTCGTCGACATGTTCGCCAAGGCCGCGCAGGGCGACACGCCGGAGTCCGCGATGAGCTGGGCGGAGGGCGAGCTCAAGAAGATCTACAAGCTCTAGGCGTCCTGCTCCTTCGCCGTACCGCCACGGAGTAGGCTCGGTCCGGTGCGGGCGGAAACACGCGAACGGCCCGTCACCGCAGGGCAGCTCCCCACCATCGGGGAGCTGCTCGACCGACAGGGCGTGCTCGCCTACGTGCTGCTCCTGCCCGGCCTGCTGATCCTCACCGCGTTCATCGGCTGGCCGTTCGTCACCTCGCTCTGGCTCTCGGTCACGGACCAGTCCGTCTCGACGAGCGTCGTGCGCTTCGTCGGCCTCGAGAATTTCACGGACGAGCTCCGAAGCCAGATCTTTCTGCAGACCTTGCGCAACACGTTCGTCTACACGGGCGTGACCGTCGTCTTCAAGCTCGCGTTCGGTCTCGGCCTCGCGGTCCTCATGAACCAGTCCTTCCGCCTGAAGAATCTGGCGCGCGCAGCGCTGCTGCTGCCCTGGATCGTGCCCACCGCGCTCTCGGCCATCGCCTGGCTCTGGCTCTTCGACGCCACCTTCAGCGTCTTCAACTGGGCGATCGTGCGGAGCGGCCTCGCGGATCGCGGGATCAACTGGCTCGGCGAGGGGCAGTGGGCGATGACCTCGATCATCATCGCGAACATCTGGCGGGGAACACCGTTCTTCGCCATCAGCATCCTCGCCGGCCTGCAGACGGTCGACCGCGAGCTCCTCGACGCGGCCGCGGTCGACGGCGCATCGCTCTGGCAGCGCTTCTGGCGCATCACGATCCCGCTCATCAGGCCCGTTCTGCTCATCGTCCTGCTCTTCTCCACGGTGCAGACGATCTCGGACTTCCAGCTCGTCTACGTGTTGACGCGGGGTGGTCCGGCGAACAGCACCCATCTGCTCGGCACGCTCGCCTACGACGTCGCCGTGCGCGCCGGGCAGCTCTCCCAGGGCGCGGCGATCTCCCTCTACATGTTCCCCGTGCTGATCGTCTGCGTCGTCGCCCTGCTCGTCTATATGCGGCGGTCGTCGACGTGACCGCGAGCGCTCCCCGCCGGCTCATGACGCTCTACCTGCCGCTGTCACTTGCGTCGATCGTCCTGCTGTTCCCCTTCTACTGGATGCTCATCACCTCCATAAAGACGGATCGCGAGCTCATCGACCTGAACGGGCTGCCCTTCTGGGTCTTCCAGCCGACGCTCGAGCATTACCGGGTCCTCTTCGCCGAGACGGGGTTCCTGCGCTGGGCGCTCAACACCCTGACGATCTCGGTGGTCGCGACCGCCATCTCCCTCGTCTGCAGCATCCTCGCAGGCTATTCGCTCGCGAGGCTGCGCTTCCGCGGGGCGGGAGCGATCGCGGGCGCCATCTTCGTGACGTACCTCGTCCCGCAGACGCTGCTCTTCCTGCCCCTCCTCGAGGTCGTGCGGCAGCTCGGCCTCTCGAACACGCTCTGGTCGATGATCCTCACGTACCCCACGATCCTCATCCCATTCAGCACCTGGCTGCTCATGGGCTACTTCCGCAGCATCCCGCGCGAGCTCGAGGAGAGCGCGCTCATCGACGGCGCCAGCCGCCTGCGCGCGATGACCCAGATCGTCCTGCCGCTCGCGCTCCCGGGCATCCTGTCCGCGGGCATCTTCGCCTTCACGCTCTCGTGGAACGAGTTCATCTACGCGCTCGTCTTTACGAACTCGACGGACATCAAGACCATCCCCGTCGGCGTCGTCACCGAGCTCGTGAAGGGCGACGTCTACTTCTGGGGCTCGCTCATGGCGGGCGCGCTGCTCGGCTCGGTCCCGGTCGCGCTCATCTACTCGTTCTTCGTGGAGCACTACGTCGGCGGCCTCACCGCCGGCGCGGTGAAGGGGTGACGCGGAGCCGCGAGCGCGGACGGGCGGTGACCGTGACGACGGTGCCGAAGCTCAAGGCCTCGCTCAGCGAGTTTCTGGGGCGCGTGAAGGCGGGCGAGGAAGTCCTGGTGACCGAACGCGGACGCGTGATCGCGAGGCTGAGCCCGCCGGTCGCCTCTCCCGCGCTGCCCGAGTCGCTGCGCGAGATGGAGCGCGAAGGCCTGGTGAAGCTCGGGACCGGGAGGCTGCCGAAGGACTTCTGGCGCATGCCGCGACCGAAGGATCCGAACGGTCTTGTGATGAAGGCACTGCTTGAGGAGCGTGCCGACCCGCTGTCGGGTTAGCTCGCTGTCGCGATCCGCTCCCTGAGGACCTGCTGGAGTATCCCGCCGTGGCGGATGTACGCGACGTCCGTCGGGTCGTCGACGCGGGCGAGCGCGGTGAACGTCGTGCGTTTTCCGTCGCGAGCGACCGCGTCCACGGCGACCGTCGCGCGTGGCGCGAGCTGCCCGAGGCCGCGGATCGTGTAGGTCTCCTCGCCGGTCAAGCCCAGGGTTGCCGCGTTCTCGCCCGGCATGAACTGGAGCGGCAGCAGGCCCATCATCACGAGGTTCGAGCGGTGGATGCGCTCGAACGACTCCGCGAGCACCGCCTTCACGCCGAGCAGGTTCGGGCCCTTCGCGGCCCAGTCGCGTGAGCTTCCCGAGCCGTACTCCCTCCCGGCGAGGACGATGAGCGGAGTTCCAACGGCGAGGTAGCGCTGGGCAGCGTCGTAGATGGTCATGACTTCGCCCGATGGCAGGTGCTTCGTCCACCAGCCCTCTTTGTCCGGCACGAGCTTGTTGCGCAAGCGGATGTTCGCGAACGTCCCGCGGATGAGGACCTCGTGGTTCCCACGGCGCGTGCCGTACTGGTTGAAGTCCTTTTGCTCCACGCCATGCGCGATGAGGTACTGCCCCGCCGGGCTGTCTTTCGGGATCGAGCCGGCGGGCGAGATGTGGTCGGTCGTCACGGAGTCGCCCACCGAGATCAACACGCGCGCGCCCACGATGTCAGCCAATCGCGATGGCGGCTCCTTCATGTCCTGGAAGAACGGCGGCTCCTGCACGTACGTCGATTTCGCGTCCCAGGCGTAGAGCTGTCCGATCGGCGCGGGCATCGTCTTCCAAAAGCGGTCGCCGTCGAAGATCTTGCCGTACTCAGTCGTGAACATCTCCTGCGTGATCGCGGTGCCGATGACCTCGTTCACTTCCTCCGGGGTCGGCCAGATGTCTTTGAGGAACACGGGCTTGCCGTCCGTCCCGTTGCCGAGAGGCTGGTCGGCGAGATCGAGCGCGACGGTACCGGCGAGCGCGTATGCGACGACGAGGGGCGGCGAGGCGAGATAGCTCGACTTCACGAGCGGATGGATGCGGCCTTCGAAGTTGCGGTTGCCAGAGAGCACCGCAACGACGTTGAGGTCGTGCTGCTTCACCTCGGCTTCGATCTCGGGAGTGGCGAGCGGGCCGGAATTCCCGATGCAGTTGTGCACTGAGATGCCATTCGCCACGAACGCGTGGAGATCGTCGACCGAGATGTCGTAGACCTGATGCTCGCCGGCTTCGCGGCGGTCCAGAACCTTCAGCGTGAACGTGGGAAGTGCGAGCGACTCCTTGTCCACGCAATAGCGTTTCGCGAAGTCGGCGATCTCGCGCGCTTGCAAGTGCGCGAACCATTCACGTGCGCCGATCTCGCGCAGGAGTGCCACGGGAGAAGGGAATCCGCACGTTTTTCGATGCAGCGGTCGGAAGGTTCGATCTGTTGCCTCGGCAAGGTCGCCGTACTTCATGGCGCCTTCGAGTGTCGAGCAGTGTCGGAATACCGTCGGCTCTTTCTGCTCGAGTTCCCTCGCGGCAATCTCACGTGCGGCCCGGAACGAGAGAGCTGGCCGCTCCCGGTGCAGCTCACGGATCCGTGCGGACATCCAAAGCCGCTGCCGGTGAATCGAGTCGACCGTCCGCCAGTAGACGGCCGCTGCGCTCGCGCGCAAGGCTTTGTCGACGCAGTACCGGAAGCCGACCTGCCTCACGAAAGAGAGTCCGTCGGGCAGCTCGAGACGAACTTCAATGCGTGGCTCGCCATCTTCAGGTTCGGCGTACGAGGACTCAGAGCGCCGGACCGCGTACTGCCGGATGATCGCCCCTTCCGTGCGGACCGAGCACCGCTCGAGAAGACGCAGGATTTGACAAATCACTTCCTTCTGTGCCGCGACGTGCTCGGGTTTGACGGCGTGCGAATAGCCGGGCTGCTCGATCGTCGCATCTTCCTCACCGGACCCGTACCGGTGGAGGCAGGGCGCGTTGCCGTCCGCGCCAAACGTCCCGCCGAGGAACTCGCGCACGATCGCGACAGGACATCGCGGATCGAGAACAAACGCCGGCAGTACCGGCGCCTGGTGAATACGGCGACCGACCCGGATGCCAGACATCGCGATGATGCCTGTGGCGAGCTCCTTCGGTAGCGCGATCGTCCACTTGCGCTCGTCGTAGCGCGTTCCGGCGGGTCGCTTTCCGGTGACAATCCCGACGTCTCGCAAGACGACCTCACGGTCGACCGCCTGTCCGACGTGAATGCGCGCTTGGCCATCGACGGCGATCGAGCCGTCGTCGAGGAGATGACCGAGCAGACGCGCAAACGCGAGTGTCCGCTCGCGCGTGGTGGCGGTGTCCATGGTGAACGTGAAAGAACCCACGCGAAGCTCGTAGTCGCTCTCGTCCGCGCCCGCCGCGTCCAACGGAGCCTCGAGTCCCATCACAACGCGGTCAGTTCCCGGCCGCAGCTCGTCCGCTCGCACCCAGCGGCCATCTGCACGCAGGAGCTCGTGATCTGGGGTGCAGGTGAGCGTGCGTCCGTCCTGGAGCGTGAGAGTCACGCACTCACGGATGCCCTGTTTGATGAGCGCGCTCTGTCGCGCGAGGGCGATGCCACCCTCGGGGGCAGAGCCGTAGATGGTGGCGCCTTGTCCGGGAAGCTCTTCGATTCGCCGCGCCGTCCCGTTCGCTTGCAGCACTGGTGTGCCCTCGGCGAGGCACGTCGTGCATCCGTACCCGACGAGGTAGAACCCGAGCTTCTCGAGGTACGGCGTCAGCCCGGCGCGGTCGAGGTAGCGCGTCACGACCCGCGAGCCCGGGGCGAGGCTCGTCTTCACATGTGGTTTAACGGCCAGGCCTTTCTCGATCGCGTTCTTCGCGAGGAGCCCCGCTGCGATCATCACCGAAGGGTTCGAGGTGTTCGTGCAGCTCGTGATCGCAGCGATGACGACGGAGCCCTCGTTCACGTGAACGGTGCGCGGGCGGTGCGCCACCTCCGCGACTGCGGCCGTCGCGGGCGCGACCATCGTGTTCGCCGCGTCGTTCACCGGTTTCGGTCCCTCGGTCGTGCCCGGCTTCGTGACGCCGGTCGTCGGTTTCGGGCCGAGGAAGGACTCCCACACCTTGCCGAGGGGGACGCGGTCCTGCGGCCGCTTCGGACCCGCGAGGGATGACTCGATCGTCGCAAGGTCGAGCTCGATGAGCTCGTCGAATGCCGGCGTCGGCGTGCCCTCCTCGCGGAACATGCCCTGCGCCTTCGCGTACCGCTCGACCAGCGGGACGAGCTCGCCGCGTCCGGTCTGCTCGAGAAAGCGCAGCGTTTGCCGATCGACCGGGAAGAAAGACGCGGTGGCACCGTATTCGGGCGTCATGTTCGAGACTGTCGCGCGCTCTTCGACGCGCAATGAGGCGAGCCCGTCGCCGGCGAACTCGATGAACTTGTCGACGACGCCGTGTTTGCGGAAGAGCTCGGTGAGAGTGAGGACGAGATCGGTCGCGGTCGTGCCTGTCGGGAGCGCGCCGTGGAGGCGCACCCCGACGACGACCGGCCACGGCAGGTATGTGGGCTGTCCCAGCATGGCCGCCTCGGCCTCGATCCCGCCGACGCCCCAGCCGAGGACCCCAAGCCCGTTCACCATCGTCGTGTGCGAGTCGGCGCCGAAGAGCGTGTCCGGCATCGCGACGCCGTCGCGCGACTGCACAACGCGCGAGAGCCGCTCGAGGTTCACCTGGTGGCAGATCCCCGCGCCCGGCGGCACGACGCGGAACGTCTTGAAGGCCTGGCCCGACCAGCGGAGGACCGCGTAGCGCTCGCGGTTGCGCTCGTACTCGCGCTCGAGGTTGCGCTCGTAGACCTCTTTCGAGCCGAAGAAGTCGGCTTGGACGGAGTGGTCGATGATGAGATCGACCGGGATGAGCGGCTCGATCTTCCCTGGATCCTTGCCGGCACGCGCCATCGCCGAGCGCATCGCCGCGAGGTCGACCGCGGCAGGCACGCCGGTGTAGTCCTGGAGGAGGATGCGCGTGGGCCGGAAGGGGATCGCGACGTCGGCGCGGGTGGGGTAACCCGTGAGCGCGGCGGTCGCGCGCGCCTCGGCCTCGCCGGTCGTGCGCAGCACCTGCTCGAGCAGGATCTTCACCGTCACCGGCAGGCGCGCGACATCGCCGGCCTGCGCGATGGGAAAGTAGGAGAGGTCCGTTCCGCCGAGTCGCTCTTTCTTCGGAGCCGCTGCCACCGAGCCCAAAGGTACGCTCGCGCACAGGCATAGAACAGACGCATCGTTCGTAAGTAGCCATAGGTCTGACCTATGCTTGAAGCATGGAAATCGGCCAGATCGAGGCTTTCGTCGAGGCGCAGCGGCGCGGCTCGATTACGCGCGCGGCCGAAGCGCTCGAGCTGACGCAGCCCACGCTCACCGCGCGAGTGCGCTCCCTGGAGGCCGAGCTCGGCGTCACCTTGCTCACGCGCGGGCGGCGCGGTGTCGCGCTCACGCCCGCGGGGCGCCGCTTCCTGCCACGCGCGCTCGCGGCGCTCGACGCGCTCGAGCGCGCCGCCGCGGAGGCGCGCGCGGGTCGCGAGGTGAAGGGCGGCACGCTCGCGCTCGGGCTCGCCTCGGACGTCGCGGTCTACCTCGCGGCGCCGGCGCTCGCGCGGTTCGCGCGCCGCTACCCCGACGTGGACGTTCGCGTGGTGAGCGGCCGCTCACGCGCGATCGCCGAGGCGCTGCGCGCGGACGAGATCGAGGCGGGCATCGTAAGCCAGCTCGTCGTGCTGCCCGACCTCGCGGGGCGTCCGCTCTTCGACGAAGCGGTGCCCGCGGTCGTCGCGGCGTCGCATCCGCTCGCGAAGCGAGCGAAGGTGACGCTCGACGAGGTCGCGAGCGCGGGACTCGTGCTGCGCGATCCCGCGTCATTCCTGCACGCGCTCACGGTCACGTACTTCGCGGCGGGCGGGAGCGCGCCGCGGATCCTCATGGAGCTCGACAACACCGAGGCGGTGAAGCGAGTCGTGCTCTCCGGTCTCGGCGCGGCGCTGCTCCCAGAGATGGCGATCCGCGACGAGCTGCGTCGCGGCGAGCTCGTCGCACTCTCGCTTGCTCGGCCGGCGCCCCGGCGCACGATCTACCTGCTGGTGCGCGCCGGGGCGGAGCCTTCTGCGGCCGCCGGAGCGCTCCTTAAGTTTCTCGTGAGAGCGTAAGGAGCGACCGCGCACACGCGTAGTCGAGGCGTCGGTAGCCCGCATACTTTCCAGCGGGGCGTAGGCAGATGAAAAAGCTCGGTGGGCGGGCCGCGCTCGCCTGGATCATGGCCGCCGCGACGCTCGTCGCGGCGTGCTCGGCGTTCGGCACCGACGCGGGCGCCACCTGCCCGGGCCCGACGCTCGACCCCGCCGTCCCGCCGGCCGCCTCGACGGCCGCGTCGGTCACCTACGGCTTCCTCATCGACCGCGCGTACACCGGCGACGCGAAACGCTCGCCGTCCTATCCCTGGCCGCAGCTCCCGCGGACCGCGCTCGACACCGTGGCGGGCGCGCTTCCCAAGCTCGACCTGCGCCCGGGCGATTCGGTCTTCGCCGCCTGGATCAGCCACAACTCGAACGACATCCGCGAGATCTTCCTGCCGGTCGCGCAGGTCCCGCGCTCGACCGCGCTCGACCTTCCCGCCGCGCCCGCGCGGCCCAAGCCGCCGGTGAACAAGCTCGAGTGCAACCAGTACGCGGAGCAGGTGCGCTCGTACAACGAGCAGGCGAAGACGTGGCGCGCGACGGTGGGCGACCTCCAGCAGCGCGCACGCGACGCGGACGCGAAGACGGTCGCGACGTTCGTCGACCGACAGCAGGCCGCGCTCCGCGCGGCGGCGCCCGCGCAGGATCCGGTCGGGACCGACATCTACGGCGGCCTCGCGGTCGCGGGCGGCGTGTTCAAGTCCAACCCGGGCCGGCACAAGCTCGTGCTCTTCTCGGACATGTCCGACACGATCGGGAACGCCGTGCGGCCCGACCTCGCCCAGAGCGACGTCGTGATCGCCCTGTACCACCGCGACGACCCGAACGACCAGGGGGTGGCGCAGAAGCAGTGGGAGACCGCGCTTCGCACGCTCGGGGCGCGGGCGACGGTGTTCCTGCCCTGGGCGGCGACGACCGTGGACAAGATCGCCGACCAATTGAAGGAGGGCGGGCGATGAACCTCGGTGCGTTACTCCTCGCGGCGCTCGACGCGCTCCAGCCGCTCCTCGATCGCTGGCCCGTCGTGCTGCTCGCGATCGTCCTCGTGACGCTCCTCGGTATCCCCGTGCGCAACCTCGTGGGTGCCACGGCCGCGCTCCTGCGCGTCCCCGCCGTGTTCACGCGCACCGACATCGACCCGGTCCTCCATCGTGCGGGCCCGTCCTCGCCGAACCGCCTCATGCGATCGCTCCGCGACTACTTCCGGCCGGTGCTCGATCGTCCCGCGCGCGGCCTCGGGACCGCGGCGGGCGGGCTCTTCGTGACGGCGGAGAACGCGCCGCGTTGGCCGGTCGGCGCGATCACCGGCGCGATCGTCGGGCTCGTGAGCCCGCTCGTCGACCAGGCCGCGACGCACGCAGAGAACGGCAGCGCGCGGCTAGGCGCGCAGGCGCGCGCCGCCGCGGTCGAGCTGCGGGGAAGCTCGGGACGCTGGGCCGGCTGGCGCGTCATCGGCGGCGTCCTCTTTTTTGCCGGCCTCTGCCTCTTCCTCTACGCGGACGCGGCCCTCTCGATCGCGAGCCACGAGAAGGCGATCGGCGCGCCGGTGAGCTTCCTTCCGGAGTGGTTCCGCGAGGTGACGCTGGCGTACGCGATCGCGTCGTTCGTGGGCGCACTCATGCTCGGCCTCGTCTTCTTCGACCTCATCGGCATGACGCACCTCGGCCCGTGGGACGACCTCGACGCGCGCCGCCGCCGCTGGATCACCTGGATCGCGCTCGGCCTCGCGGTGTGCTTCCTGCTCCTCTCGCTCTTCCTCGCGCTCTGGCGCGCGTCCGTCATCGTGCCGAGCTATCTCCCGGCGGAGCTCGCGACGACGTTCGAAGGCATCGCGCTCACGGCGCCGGTCCCGCTCATGCTCCTCGCGACGGCGCTCATCGCCTGGGGCGCGATCGCCATGCCGTGGCTGGCGTGGATGCTCCTTGTGGGCGGCCTCGCGATCGTCATGCTTCTCGCCGCGCTCGTGCTCCGCGCGGTGCATCGCGCGCTACCGCCCGCGGCGGTGCTGCTCGGCGGGCTCCTCCGGCTCGCGGGGATCGCCGTGCTCGTCGTGCTCATCGGGCTCGTGGCCATCGCCGCCGTGGGCTACTTCGCGGTCGCCGTCCTCGCGGTCGGGGTCGTGTTCGCCGCGATCTTCGCCGCAGTCGCGCTGTGGGCCGCGGTCTGGCTGCTCGCGTACGCGCTCGTCTACGCGGTGCGCTTCCTCGCCCGTGTCACCGACGCCGTCGCGCTCGCCCTCCAGCGCCTCATCGACGCGTTCATGTACCCGGGGAAGACGGCGTGGAACTGGCTCGCGAGCTTCGACCGGATGCGCGCGCTGCACCTTCGGCCGATCGCCGCGCCCGACGCGCGCCCGCTGCGGCTCGCGCCAGGCGAGCCCGAGATCGCCGAAGAGGCCGCGCGCTAGCCAGGCCGCGCACCACGTCAGGGCGCGAGAAGCGCCCTCGAGTTGCCGAGGTGCTGCGAGCAGGAGCCCTGGATGCCGCCCGACAGGCTGTACGCCCCGTCCTTGCACTGCATCACGTAGCCGCGGCCGCTCGAGAAGGTCGCGATGCACACGAAGTACGTGCAGAAGCCGACGGGCGGCGAGTAGATGAACGAACCGCCGCAGAAGTTGTAGCCCCACGGGTTGGCGGGCGCGCCGCAGAGATTCGGTGCGAGCGCCGGCGGCGCGAGCGTGGGCGCGACGAAGGTCGGCAGCGGCGGCAACGAAGGAGTGGGCGGTGCGAGCGTGCGCGGGCTGAGGGTCGGTGGAGCCGGCGTCGGAGCCAACGTCGGCGGCACGAGCGTCGGGAGCGGCGCGGGAGCAAGGGTCGGGACTGCGGGCACGGGCGGGATGGTGGTCAGCCGCGGCGTCGGCGGGGTGATCGGCAGCGTCGGCGTGCTCAGCGGCGCGACCGTGGGCGCCGCTGGCAGGGGAGCCGCCGGGTC
>VBDU01000086.1 GCA_005883625.1 Chloroflexota bacterium
CGCACCACCGACGTCACCGGCGAGGTCAAGCTCAAAGAGGGCACCGAGATGGTCGTCCCCGGCGACAACACCTCCCTCGAGGTGACGTTGGGCACGCCCATCGCCCTGGAAGAGGGCCTGCGCTTTGCCATCCGCGAGGGTGGCCACACCGTGGGCGCGGGCGTTGTCACCAAGGTGCTGGCCTAACCGATGGCAAAGCAGCGCATCCGGATCCGTCTGAAGGCGTACGACCACAAGCTCATCGACCAGTCCGCCGCGCAGATCGTCGAGACGGCGCAGCGGACCGGGTCGACCGTCACGGGTCCGGTCCCGCTGCCCACGCGCATCGAGAAGTTCACGGTCATCCGGAGTCCTTTCATCTACAAAGACTCGCGCGAACAGTTCGAGATCCGCACGCACAAGCGGCTCATCGACATCAACGATCCCTCGCAGAAGACGGTCGACGCGCTGATGAGGCTCAACCTCCCGGCCGGCGTCGACATCGAGATCAAGCTCTAGAGGTCGGGAAGTGAGCGAAGAGACGACAGTCGAGGGGGGAAGCCCCCCTCAGACCCCCCAGACCGGGCCGACGCAGGCGCCGGCGATCACCAAGCCGGTGCTCATCGGCCGCAAGCTCGGGATGATCCAGCAGTTCCGCGAGGACGGCTCCGTCGTCGGCACGACGGTGATCGCCGCGGAGGCAAATGTCGTCACCCAGGTACGCACGAAAGAGCGCGACGGCTACAGCGCGATCCAGCTCGGCTTCGGCCGCCCGAAGAAAAAGCGTCTGTCCAAGGGCGCCCTCGGGCATCTCAAGCAGCTCCCGCCGCTCGAGCACCTGCGCGAGGTCCGGCTCGACGACGTCGCCGGGTTCGCGACCGGGCAGGAGATCGGTGTCGACCGCTTCGCGGCCGGCGACAAGGTGCACGTGAGCGGGGTCTCGAAGGGCAAAGGCTTCCAGGGCCCGGTCCACCTTCATCACTTCACGCGCGGCCCCAAGTCCCACGGCTCGGACCACCTGCGGCGGCAAGGCTCGGTCGGCTCCGGCACGACGCCCGGACGCGTGCTCAAGGGCCTGCGTATGGCGTCGCACCAGGGCGCCGACCGGGTGACCGTACGGAATCTCCAGATACTCAAGACGGACCCCTCGCGTGCGCTCCTCTTCATCGCGGGCGCGGTCCCCGGGGGGCGCAACGGCATCGTCATGGTGAGGAAGGCCTGATGGCCGAGAAGGACGCGAAGAAGAAGCCGGCGGCGAAGAAGGCCGCGCCCGCGAAGGCCGCGCCCGCGAAGGCCGGGGCGAGGCCCGCGGCGAAGCCGGCAGGCGTCGCGACGCCGCGCGCGAAGGCGCCGGCGAAGGCCGCAACGCCCGCTCGACCGGCGCGCCGGGCCGTCGCGCGCCCGGTGACGCGCGTCGTCAAGCGCGAGGAGGACCGTCGGGGAGCTCAGCCCCCCGGCCCGCGCGAACGTCAGGCGCCCCGTCCGAAGGCGGAGCCGCGTCCGCTGCCGACCGCGCCGGCCGGGCACGCCCCGCTCATCGCGCTGGACGGCAGCGCGAGCGGATCGGTGGAGCTCCCCGCCGCGATCGCCTCACCGGCGCGACGGCGCGGCGTCGTCGCACAAGCGATGCTCGCCGGCCTCGCGAACGCGCGTCAGGCGACCGCGGCGACGAAGAACCGCTCACGCGTCGCCGGCGGCGGCGCGAAGCCGTGGCGCCAGAAGGGGACGGGCCGAGCGCGGCAGGGCTCGACGCGCGCGCCGCACTGGCGGCACGGCGGGGTCGTCTTCGGACCGAACGGCAGGCGCTACGCGCAGCGGCTCCCCGGGAAGATGCGCCGCTCGGCGTTCGCTCAGGCGATGGGCGCGCGCGCCGCGGCGGGGCGCGTCCTCGTCGTCGAGGGCATCCGCTTCGCGGAGGAACGGCCGCGCACGCGCGAGGTCGCGGCGTGGCTCCAGGGGATCGGCGATCTCGGGAATGCGGTGCTGGTGACGGCCGATCACGACCAGAAGATCGGCGTCGCCGCAGCGAACCTGCACGAACGCCTGCAGCTGCGCACGCCGGGGTCGATCCGGCTCGCGGACGTGCTCGGCGCGGACACGCTCCTCGTCATGCGACCCGCGCTCGACGCGCTGGCGCGGCGCGCGACCGTGGAGGCGAGCGCATGAGTACCCGGGGCTCCGCGGTGCTTATCCGCCCGGTGATCACCGAGAAGTCGATGGCCGGGACGAACAACGGCCGCTACACCTTCGCGGTGGCGACGGACGCGACCAAGCGCGACATCGCCGATGCGGTCGCCGAGGCGTTCAAGGTCGACGTTGTCGCGGTCAACGTCCTCAAGGTGCACGGGAAGGCGCGCCGGCTCGGCCGCCGCATGGGGCAGCGGCCGGACTGGAAGAAGGCGATCGTCACGCTCGGGCCGGGCCAGCGCATCGAGAAGTACTTCGTGGAAGGGGTCTAGGACGTGCCGCTGAAGCAATACAAGGCCACGTCGCCGGTGCGGCGATTCCGGCAGTCCGCCTCCTTCGAGGAGCTCACGCGCGGGAAGGCGCCCGAGCGGAGTCTCCTCGAGCGCAAGCTGCGCAAGGCCGGCCGGAACGCGCAGGGGCGCGTCACGACGCGACACCGCGGTGGTGGCGAGAAGCGCGCCTACCGGATCGTCGACTTCAAACGCGACAAGGACGGGATCCCGGCGCGCGTGAAGGCGATCGAGTACGACCCGAATCGCTCGGCGCGGCTCGCGCTGGTCGTCTACCGGGACGGCGACAAGCGCTACATCCTCGCGCCGAACGATCTCAAGGTCGGCGACACGGTCGTCTCCGGCCCCGATGCCGAGGCGCGTGTGGGGAACTGCCTTCCGCTCGAGCACATTCCGACCGGTACCCAGATCCACGGCGTCGAATTGCAGCCGGGCCGCGGCGCGCAGCTCGTTCGCGCGGCGGGCGGGGCGGCGCAGCTCGTGGCGAAGGAAGGCGAGTACGCGCAGATCCGGCTGCCCTCGGGTGGCATCCGCGTCGTCCACGTGCGCTGCCGCGCCACCGTCGGGCAGCTCGGGAACATCGACCACGAGAACCGCAAGATCGGCGGGGCGGGCCACAAGCGGCGCATGGGCTGGCGCCCGCAGGTCCGTGGCGTCGTGATGTCGCCGCGCGACCACCCGCACGGCGGCGGCGAGGCCAAATCGCCCGTCGGCGGCATGGCCCAGACCCCCTGGGGCAAGCCCGCGATGGGCCTGAAGACGCGAAGGAACCCGCGGACCGACCGCTTCGTGACGGAGCGGCCGCGCAAGAGGAAGGCGAAATGAGCCGGTCCGTCAAGAAGGGGCCGTACGTCGAGGCCTCGCTCAAAGAAAAGATCGAGATGCTCAACAGCAAGAACGAGAAGAAGGTCGTGAAGACCTGGTCGCGTCCCTCGGTCGTGATCCCGGCGATGGTCGGGCACACGATCGCGGTGCACGACGGGCACCGTCACGTGCCGGTCTTCATCACCGAGAACATGGTCGGGCACCGGCTCGGCGAATTCGCGCCGACGCGCCTCTTCCGCGGGCACGGCCGCGCCGAGGCCGCGGCGGCCGCGACCGCGGCGACGACGGGTCCGGCGCCGGCGGCGAGCGCCGGCGCGCCCGAGCGCGCGACGACCGTGAAGGCGGGCGCCTGACGTGGAAGTGAAGGCGAGCGCGAAGTTCCTGCGGCTGTCGCCACGGAAGGCGAGGCTCGTGACCGACCTTATCACCGGCAAGACGGCCGAGGAGGCGATCGCGATCCTCGAGAACCTTCCGAAGTCGACCTCGCTCCCGCTCGGCCGCGTCGTGCGGTCGGCGATCGCGAACGCCGAGAACAACTTCAATCTCACCCTCGAGAGCCTGTACGTGAAGCGCGCGATCGCGAACGAGGGTCCGCGGATGAAGCGCGTCTGGATGCGTGGCCGCGGTCGCCGCGACATCAAGCTGCACCGGACTGCGCATCTCGTCGTTGTGCTGGATTCGAAGGAGGCCTAGTGGGACAGAAGACGCACCCGATCGGCTACCGCCTCGGGTTCACCAAGACCTGGAACGCCAAGTGGTACGCGAACCACAAGGCGTACCCCGTGCTCCTCAAGGAGGACGTCTCGATCCGCACCGCGATCCGCTCGCGCCTGCGCGACGCGGCGATCGCCCGCATCGAGATCGAGCGCTCCGCGAACCAGGTCACGGTCACGATCCAGACGGCGAAGCCCGGCGTCGTCATCGGCAAGGGCGGCGCGAAGGTCGAGGAGCTGCGTCAGGTCCTCGGGAAGATGACTGGGAAGATGGTCAAGGTCAACATCTTCGAGATCCGGCTGCCGGAGCTCGACGCGAACCTCATCGCCGAGAACGTGGCGCAACAGCTCGAGCGGCGCGTCTCGTTCCGCAAGGTGCTGAAGCAGACCGTCTCGCGCTCGATGAAAGCGGGCGCGAAAGGCGTGCGCGTTGCCGTCGCGGGCCGTCTCGGCGGCGCCGAGATGAGCCGGCGCGAGTGGGAGCGCGAGGGGCGCGTCCCGCTCCACACGCTTCGCGCGGACATCGAGTTCGGGCGCGCCATCGCGAAGACGACCTACGGGACGATCGGCGTGAAGGCCTGGGTGTACAAGGGCGACGTCGAGCCGTCGCCGCGTCAGGTCGCGCCGGCGGCCACGCCCGCGCGGGCAGGAGCCTAGGTGCTGCAGCCAAAGCGTCTCAAGCACCGGAAGTTCCACCGCGGCCGCATGAGCGGGGTCGCGCAATCCGGGAACACCATCACCAAAGGCGATTACGCGCTCATGGCGCTCGAGCCGTGCTGGATGACGGCGCGCCAGATCGAGGCCGCGCGGCGGGCGATCGTCCACCACTTCAAGCGCGGCGGCAAGGTGTGGATCAACGTCTTCCCGGACAAGCCGGTGACGAAGAAGCCGGCCGAGGTCCGGATGGGCTCGGGCAAAGGCTCGCCGGACCACTGGGTCTCGGTCGTGCGGCCTGGCCGGATCCTCTTCGAGGTGGGCGGCGTCGGGCAAGGCCTGGCGAAAGAAGCGCTCCGCCTGGCCGCCTACAAGCTGCCCATCAAGACGCGGTTCGTCTCGAGAGAGGAGGCCGTCACGACGGGTGAAGGAACTGCGGCGGCTGTCTGACGCCGAGCTGGCCGACCAGCTCCGGGGCGCGCGTGAAGAGCTCTTCGACGCGAAGTTCAAGTTCGCGACGCGGCAGCTCAAGAACTATCGCGGCATGCGCGCGACGCGCCAGAAGATCGCACGGCTCCTCACGGTGTCGCGCGAACGGGAAAGAGAAGCACGTGGCTGACAAGACGACCAAGTCCCAAGCGACGACCGGGAAGACCGAGAAGAAGACGGCGAAGACGACAGCGCCTCGCGCGAAGGCGGCGGCGAAGCCGGTCGCGTCCGCGCGCGCCGCGACGCGTGGCGTGACCGCACGACCGGTCGCGCCGGCGAAGGCGGCCGTCGCGGTGCGGCCCGTGTCGCGCCGGGCGGTGGCGCGCAAGCGCGCCGCACCGACCACGGAAGGCGCCACCGAGGCCCAGGTCGCGGCGTGGCGCCGTCTCCGGCGGAAGACCAAGGTCGGCGTGGTCGTCTCGGCGAAGCAGGCGAAGACCGTGATCGTGGAGGTGGGTCGCCTTCGCCAGCACCCGCTCTACAAAAAGGTCATCCGCATACGCAAGCGCTTCGCGGCGCACGACGAGATCGGCGAGGCCAAGGCGGGCGACCTCGTGCGCATCCAGGAGAGCCGCCCCTACAGCGCGACCAAGCGCTGGAAGATCGCGGAGGTCCTCTCCCGCGCGGGCGAGGCCGGCGCCGCCGCGCCGCGGGCCGCCGAGATCGAGAAGATGCTCGAGGAGGCCGAGGGCGTTACGGAGATCCTCGCGCCCGAGCGCGAAGAGAAGGAAGAGCGAGCGGAGGCCGAGGAAGGGCAGTGATCCGCCCCTACACCCGCGTCCGCTGTGCCGACAACACCGGAGCGCGAGAGCTCTCGGTCATCCGCGTGCTGCGCTCGTCGACGGGCACGACCGCCGAGATCGGCGACGTGTTCATCGCGGCGGTCAAGAACGCGATCCCGAACTCCGGCGTGAAGAAGGGCGAGGTCGTGCGGGCGGTCGTCGTGCGGCAGACCAAGGAATATCGCCGCAACGACGGAAGCTACATCCGCTTCGACGACAACGCGGCGGTGCTCCTCAACCCGCAGGGCCAGCCCCGCGGCACGCGTATCTTCGGCCCGGTCGCGAGAGAGCTGCGCGAGCGGAACTTCATGAAGATCGTCTCGCTCGCGCCGGAGGTGCTTTAGATGGCCTCCGGTCTGCGGCTCCGCAAGGGCGACGAGGTCGTGGTGATCGCGGGCAAGGACCGCGGGAAGCGCGGCCGCGTCCAGGAAGTGCACCCGCGTGAGCGCACCGTGATCGTCGCGGGCGTGAACATCAGCAAGCGTCACACGAAGCCGAACCCGACGAAGAACCAGAAGGGCGGCATCGTGGAGCAGCCGCGACCGCTCTCGATCGGCAAGGTCATGGTCGTCTGTCCCCATTGCGGGCAGCCCACGCGCGTCGCCCACCGTATCGAGGACGCGGTGAAGGAGCGCGTGTGCAAGAACTGCGGTGAGGCGATCGTCGTCGAGGAGTCGACATGAAAGCCGGGCTGAAGGAGCGCTACGACAAGACGCTGAAGGACGAGCTGCGCAAGCAGTTCAGCTACCCGAACATCATGCAGGTCCCGCGTGTCGAGAAGGTCATCCTGAATATCGGGATGGGCGAGGCGATCGGGAACGCGAAGGCGATGGACGCGGCCGCGCAGGACCTCGCGACGATCACCGGCCAGCGGCCGATCGTCACGAAGTCGCGCCGCGCCATCTCGAACTTCCGCCTGCGCGTCGGCATGCCGATCGGTCTCAAAGTGACGCTTCGCGGAGAGCGCATGTGGCACTTCCTCGAGAAGCTCGTGACGGTCGCGCTCCCGCGCATCCGCGACTTCCAGGGGGTGCCCGATCGCTCGTTCGACGGCCGAGGGAACTTCTCGCTCGGCCTCAAGGAGCAGCTCGTGTTCCCCGAGATCGACTACGACAAGATCGACCGCTTGCGCGGTCTCGAGGTCACGATCGTGACGACGGCGCGGACGGACGAGGAGGGCCGCGCGCTCCTGCGCGGACTCGGGATGCCGTTCCGGACCGTTACAGCGGAGAGGTAATAAGAAAGAAGAAGATGGCCAAGAAGAGCCTGATCCTGAAGTCACAGCGGACGCCAAAGCACAAGATCCAGGCCCACAACCGGTGCCAGGTGTGCGGGCGGCCGCGCGCCTTCATGCGGAAGTTCGGGCTCTGCCGCATCTGCTTCCGCGAGCGCGCCCTTACCGGCGAGCTCCCAGGCGTGACGAAATCGAGCTGGTGATGACGAACGAAGAGCAGCTGAGCGCGTTGAGCGAGGCCCCGCCGGAGCAGCGCGGCGAGCGGCCGGCGCCGCCGCGAAAGCCGGTCGCCCCGAAGAAGGCGCGGCCCAAAGGCGCCGGCGCGGCGAACGACCCCGTCGCGGACATGCTCACGCGCGTCCGCAACGCCGCGGGCGCGCGCCACGAGAACGTCACGGTGCCGGTCTCGCGGATGCGCGTCGAGATCGCGCGGATCCTCCGCGACGAGGGCTTCATCACCTCGTACGAGCAGCCGTCGCCGCGCGAGCTCGTGCTGCGGATGAAGTACGTGGGCAAGCTCCCCGCCGTCGCCGGGCTGCGCCGGATCAGCAAGCCGGGGCTCCGCGTCTACGCGCGCAAGAGCGAGATGCCGCGCGTGCTCGGCGGGCTCGGGATCGCGATCGTGTCGACATCCGCGGGCCTCATGAGCGGCCGCGACGCCGAGCGCAAGGGCCTCGGCGGCGAGGTCCTGGCATATGTCTGGTGATCAGCTGAGATGAGCCGCATCGGACGCCTGCCGGTCACGATCCCTTCGGGAGTCGACCTCAAGATCGACGGCCAGACCGTCACCGTGAAGGGGCCGAAGGGCCAGCTCGCGCGCACGTTCCATCCCGCAATCCGCATCGCGCGCGAGCCGGGGACCCCTGCCTCGTCAGGGGCCGAGACGCCTGGGAGCGTGAAGGTCACGCCCGGCGACGAGAGCACGAAGACGCGGGCCCTGCATGGGCTCACGCGGACGCTGATCGCGAACATGGTCGCGGGGGTGACCACGGGGTTCACCAAGGACCTCGAGATCAGCGGCACCGGCTACCGCGCGGTCCTCGCCGGGAAGAAGCTTCAGCTCGCGCTCGGCTTCTCTCATCCGATCGAGATCGACCCGCCCGCCGGTATCACGTTCACGGTTGAGACCCCGCAGAAGCTCAAGGTCTCGGGCGTGGACAAGGAGGTCGTCGGCGAGGTCGCCGCGAAGATCCGCGCGCTTCGCGTCCCCGACCCGTACAAGGCGAAGGGCGTGAAGTACGCCGGCGAGTACATCCGCCGCAAAGCGGGCAAGGCCGGCAAGGTCGGCGCGGCGAAGGCCTAGGGAATGCCCAAAGAGACCAGACGCGAGAGCCGTACCCGGCGTCACGAGCGCGTACGCGATCACATCCGCGGCAGCGCGGCGCGCCCGCGGCTCGCCGTGTTCCGCTCGCTCTCGCACATCTACGCGCAGCTCATCGACGACGAGGCCGGGAAGACGCTCGTCGCCGCGTCGAGCGGCGACGTCAAGGACGCGAAGGGCAGCAAGACCGAGCGGGCGAAGGCGGTCGGGACCACGCTCGGCGAGCGCGCGAAGGCCAAGGGGATCGCGGAGGCCGTCTTCGACCGCGGCGGCTACCGCTATCACGGACGAGTGAAGGCGCTGGGCGATGGGGCCCGCAGCGCCGGATTGAGGTTCTAGATGAGAACGAGCGAGAAGCGGCTTCGCCGCGACGAGCGAGTCAACCCGCCCGGGGCGTGTCTCCGGCGGAGCCGGAGATTGAGCTAATGGCCAGGATCGACGCGAACCGCCTCGAATTGACCGAGCGCGTGGTGCAGATCAACCGCGTGTCCAAGGTCGTCAAGGGCGGCCGGCGGTTCAGCTTCTCGGCGATCGTCGTGGTCGGCGACGGCCGCGGCCATGTGGGCGCCGGGCTCGGGAAGGCCGACGAGGTGCCCGAGGCGATCAAGAAGGGCGTCGAGGACGCGAAGAAGCACGTCCTCCTCGTGCCGCTCGTCGACCGGACGATCCCGCATCCGGTCACCGCCGACTTCGGCGCCGCCAAGGTGCTCCTGCGGCCGGCGTCGAAGGGCACCGGCGTCATCGCCGGCGGCTCGGTCCGCGCCGTCGTCGAATCCGCGGGCATCAGCGACATCCTCTCGAAGTCGCTCGGGAGCTCGAACCCGGTGAACGTCGTCAGGGCGACCGTGAAGGCGCTCTCGACGCTCCGGTCCGCGAACGAGGTGCGCCAGATGCGCGGCACGCACGTTGCGGAGGCGAGGGCGTGACGCCGCGCCTCGAGATCACGCAGGCGCGGAGCGCCATCGGCGAGAAGGAAGGCGCGCGCCGCACGCTCGGCGCGCTCGGCCTTCGGCGGACCGGGCAGACCGTGTCGCACGACGACTCGCCCACAGTCCGCGGAATGCTGCGCCGCGTCGCGCATCTCGTCGCGGTGAAGGAAGCCAAATGAGACAGCACGAGGTCCGGCCGCAGCGCGGATCGCGAAAGCCCACCCGCCGGCTCGGCCGCGGGACGGCGCAGGGACAGGGCAAGACCGCGGGCCGGGGGACGAAAGGCCAGCTCGCGCGGACCGGGCCGGGGCTGCCGGGATGGTTCGAGGGCGGTCAGACGCCGCTCCACATGCGCGTCCCGAAGCTGCGCGGCTTCAAGAACCGCTTTCGCAAGAGCTTCGTCGCGGTCAACGTTGGCCGGCTCGCCGGCTTCGCGGCCGACGGGAAGGTCTCCCCGGAGACGCTCGCCGCGAAGGGACTCATCGGCAAGGACGCGCGGATCAAGGTCCTCGGGGACGGAGATCTCAAGACCAAGCTCGAGGTCCACGCGCATGCCGTCTCCGCGACGGCACGCGAGAAGATCGAGTCAGCGGGTGGCGCAGTCGTGATCATCGGGGCCTAGGGAAGCTGGCCTATGGGCATGTTCACCGCGCTCATCGACGCGTTCCGGACGCCGGACCTACGCAACAAGATCCTGTTCACGCTCGGGATGCTCGTCGTGTTCCGCTTCCTCGCGCACGTTCCGCTCCCGGGCGTGAACCAGGACCAGCTGCAGGCCCTTATGCAGAACAACCAGCTGCTGAACCTGCTGGACCTCTTCTCCGGCGGCGGACTCGCGCGCTTCTCGGTCGTCGCGCTCGGGGTGAACCCCTACATCAACGCGTCGATCATCATGACGCTCCTCCAGCAGACGATCCCGGCGCTCGAGCGGCTCTCGAAAGAGGGTGAGTACGGACGCAACCGCATCAACCAGTACACCCGCATCCTCACCGTGCCGCTCGCGCTCCTCCAGGGCATCGGCGTCGCGGTATTCATGCAGCGCTCCGGCGTGCTGAACGCCTTCGGACCGGGGGACCTCGGGCTGACGCTGTCGATCCTCGGCTCGCTCACCGCGGGGACGCTCATCCTCATGTGGCTCGGCGAGCTCATCAGCGAGCGCGGGATCGGCAACGGGATCAGCTTCATCATCTTCGCCGGGATCGTCGGGCGGCTCCCGAACACGGTCCAGCAGACCCTCGAGGTGCAGCAGAATTACATTGCGCTCGCGTCGATCGCGATCATCAGCGTGCTCGTGATCGCGGCGATCATCTTCATCCAGGAGGGCCAGCGGCGGATCCCCGTCCAGTACGCGAAGCGCGTGCGCGGGACGCGGATGTACTCAGGCGGCTCGACACACATCCCGCTTCGCGTGAACAGCGCCGGCGTCATCCCGATCATCTTCGCGATCTCGATCCTGCTCCTGCCGAGCCAGATCGCGCAGTACTTCACCTCGAGCGAGACCACGTGGATCAAGGACCTCTCGACGGCCGTGGTCTCGTTCTTCCAGAACCCGATCTTCTACAACTCGGTGTACTTCGTGCTCGTGGTGGCGTTCACGTTCTTCTACACGGCGTTCACGTTCATCCCGAACGACGTCGCCGACAACATCAAGCGCTACGGCGGCTTCATCCCCGGCATTCGTCCCGGTCGCCCGACCGCCGAGTTCCTCTCGCGCGTCGTCACCCGGATCACGATCGCGGGCGCGCTCTTCCTCGGCATCGTGGCGGTCATGCCGACGCTCATCGGCGACATCACGCAGGTGCAGACGCTCCGGCTCGGCGGCACGAGCATTCTCATCGTCGTCGGCGTCGTCGTGGAGACGATGAAGCAGCTCGAGGCGCAGCTCCTCCAGCGCAGCTACGAGGGGTTCATTCGCTAAGTGATCCGAGCGAGGAGCGCAGGGGCGGGGGCCCCTGTCAGCGAGGCGAAGCCAAGCGTGGCCGCGACGAGCGAGTCGACCAGCCCTGAGCGCGTCTCCGCGGCGGAGCCGCGAGATTGAGCAGGGGTGGCAGCGATCTCGTGATAATGGGCCCTCCCGGGGTTGGAAAGGGCACGCAGGCGAAGGCCCTTGTCGGCGGCAACGGCTGGGCGCACCTCTCGACGGGCGAGCTGTTCCGCGGGCTCGTCCAGGAGCAGAGCGACCTCGGCAGACGGGTGAAGGGCTACCTCGACGCCGGCGCGTACGTCCCCGACGACGTGACGGTCGCGATGGTGCGCGAGTGGCTGCGGAAGATCCCGCGCTCGACGCGTGTCGTCTTCGATGGCTTCCCGCGCACGGTGGCGCAGGCCGAGGCCCTCGATCGGCTGCTCGCCGAGTTCGGCCGCCGCGTCGGCGGCGTGGTCCTGCTCGACGCACCGCGCGACGAGCTCTTCGCGCGCCTGAGCGGCCGCGCGAAGGCGCAGCGCCGTACCGACGACACGCCCGAGGTCATCGCGAACCGCCTCGACGTCTACGAGCAGCAGACGCGTCCGGTCGTGGAGCACTACGAGCGTCAGGGCGTCGTTCGCCGCGTGGACGGCCTCGGGTCCGTCGGGGAGGTCACGGCCCGGCTCCGGCGTGCCGCGGACGATCCCGCGCCGGTCGACGCGTAGTGGTCAGCCTGTGATCACCCTCAAGACGCCGCAGCAGACCGCGAAGATGCGCGAGGCCGGCCTCATCGTGGCGGCCATGCTCGCCGCGACGCGCGCGGCGGTCCGCCCGGGGATCACCACCGCGGAGCTCGACCGCATCGCCGCCGAGATCCTTCGGAAGGCAGGCGCGACGTCGTCGTTCCTCGGCTATCACGGCTACCCGGCGACGATCTGCACCTCCGTGAACGACGAGATCGTTCATGGGATCCCGGGCAAGAGGCGTCTCAAGGACGGAGACATCGTCGGCATCGATGCCGGGGCGATCGTCGACGGGTGGCACGCCGACGCCGCCATCACCCTCCCGGTCGGCACCGTGTCGCCGGAGGCGGAGCGGCTGATCCGCGTCACCGAGGAAGCGCTGCGCATCGGGATCGCGAAGGCGCGCGTCGGCGACCGGATCGGCGACATCGGGGCGGCCATTCAGGAGCTCGTCGAGGGCCAGGGCTACAGCGTGGTCCGCAACTACGTCGGCCACGGGATCGGCCGAGCGATGCACGAGGAGCCGCAGGTCCCCAACTACCGTCCGGCCCGAGGCCAGGCCAACCCGCCCATCAGCGAGGGCCTCTGCCTCGCGATCGAGCCGATGGTGAACGTCGGCCGGCCCGAGACGAGGACTCTGGGGGACCAGTGGACCGTGGTGACGGCCGACAAGACCCTCTCGGCGCACTTCGAGCACACGCTCGCCTGCACGGCGGCCGGGCCGGTCGTCTTGACGGCGCCCAAGGAGGGCGCGGCCGTCGCCGCATGAGGTCTTCGTGAACAGCATTGCCGCGGGATGGCCGGTCTTGGTACACTTTTGGTTCCCGTTGGCGGATGCCGCGGAGACACGTGTGTCTGGAGCCAATGGCCAGTAAGCCGAGCAACAAAGAGGTCATCGAGGTGGAGGGGACCGTCGCAGAGGCCCTTCCGAACGCGATGTTCAAAGTTGAGCTCCAGAACGGGCACGCGGTCCTCGCGCACATCAGCGGCAAGATGCGGATGAACTTCATCCGGGTCGTGCCCGGCGACCGGGTCCTCGTGGAGCTGTCGCCATACGACTTGAAGCGTGGACGGATAACGAGAAGGGTCAGGTACTAGTGAAGGTCAGGGCGAGCGTCAAGAAGCGCTGCGACAAGTGCAAGATCATCCGGCGCGAGCGGCAGATCCTCGTGATCTGCTCCGAGCCGAAGCACAAGCAGCGGCAGGGTTAGCGTGGCCCGTATCGCGGGTGTTGACATCCCGCGCGAGAAGCGAGTGGACGTCTCCCTGCGCTACATCTACGGCATCGGGCCGTCGACGTCGCGCGAGATCCTCGAGCAGGCGCGGGTCGATCTCGCCACGCGCGTCCGCGATCTCACCGAGCCCCAGGTCGCCAAGATCCGCGAGATCATCGATCGCGGCTATACGGTGGAGGGCGACCTCCGCCGCGAGATCGCGTTGAACATCAAACGGCTCCAGGAGATCGGCAGCTATCGCGGTCTCCGTCACCGCAAGGGCCTGCCGACCAGAGGCCAGCGCACGCGCACGAACGCGCGGACGCGCCGTGGCGTGCGCAAGACCGTGGCCGGCAGGAAAAAGTCGGTGTCGAAGACCTAATGGCTCAGGAGAAGAAGACACCCGAGACGGCAAAGAAGGCGCCCGAGGCTCAGCCGGGCGCGAAGAAGCCGGCCGAGGCGCAGGCGGGTGGCGAACAAGGCGGCCGCGAGGCGGCCGGCGCCGAGCCGAAGGCGGCTCCTCGTCGGCGGCGCGAGAAGCGCGTCGTGCCGCGCGGTGCCGCGCACGTGAAGGCGTCCTTCAACAACACGATCGTGTCGCTCACCGATCCGGCCGGGAACGTGATCGCCTGGTCGTCGTCCGGGGCCGCCGGCTGGAAGGGCTCGCGCAAGAGCACGCCGTACGCTGCCCAGGTCGCGGCCGAGAATGCGGCACGCAAGGCGCTCGACCTCGGGCTCAAGAGCGTCGAGGTCTTCGTCCGCGGTCCCGGCGCCGGCCGCGAGGCGGCGATCCGCGCGCTCGAGGCCACGGGCCTCGAGGTCACCGCGATCACCGACGTCACGCCGATCCCGCACAACGGGTGCCGGCCGCCGAAGAGAAGGAGAGTCTAAGTACGTGAAGGTGGGCTGGACCGCTTTGTCGTGGTTTGAGGAGATCGTTCGCGATGGCTAGATATACAGGGCCCGTCTGCCGCATCTGCCGCCGCGAGGGCATGAAGCTGTTCCTCAAGGGCGAGAAGTGCTTCACGAAGTGCACGTTCGAGAAGCGCAGCTCCCCGCCGGGCATGCACCAGCAGCGCCGGCGCAAGGTCTCGGACTTCGCGCTCCAGCTTCGTGAGAAGCAGAAGGCGCGCCGCATGTACGGCGTCCTCGAGCGGCAGATGAAGAACACGTTCGAGCGCGCCGCCGAGGTGACGGGTGCGACCGGCGAGACGCTGCTGATCAACCTCGAGACGCGTCTCGACAACACCGTATACCGCTCCGGCTTCGCCAAGTCGCGCGCGCAGGCGCGCCAGCTCGTCTCGCACGCGCACATCACGGTGAACGGCAAGGTCACGAAGACGCCGAGCTACACCGTGCGACCCGGCGACGAGATCGCGATCGTCGAGTCGAGCCGCTCGTCCAACTACTTCAAGGAGGTGGCCGCCTGGGCCAAGACCCAGACGCGCCCGGGTTGGCTCGAGGTCGACCCCGACGCGTACACCGCCAAGGTGCTCGCGGCGCCGAGCCGCGATCAGATCGAAGCGCAGATCAATACACAGCTGATCGTCGAGCACTACTCGCGCTAGTCCCGGCCTAGCGACCAGGAGAGGAAGAACCGATGTCCATCGTGGAGCTTGAGTACCCCAAGATCGAACGTCTCGAAGGCGACGAGCGCTACGCGAAGTTCGCGTGCGAGCCGCTCCCGCCTGGCTACGGGACGACGCTCGGCAACTCGCTCCGGCGCGTGCTGCTCAGCTCGCTGCCCGGCGCGGCGATCACCGCCGCGCGGGTGCGCGGCGTCGCGCACGAGTTCTCGACGATCCCCGGCGTCAAGGAGGACGTCGTCCAGCTCGTGCTCAACCTGAAGCAGATCCGTCTTCGGTCGTTCTCGAACGAGCCGGTCACCCTCACGCTCGAGAAGACCGGCCCCGGTGACGCGACGGCAGCCGACATCATGACGACGAGCGAGGTCGAGATCGTCAATCCCGAGGCGCGCATCGCGACGCTCGAGCCCGAGGCCTCGCTGTGGCTCGAGCTCACGGTCGAGACCGGTCGCGGGTTCCACTCGGCCGACCGCCGCGAAGGGCTGCCGATCGGGGTCATCCCGATCGACGCGCTCTTCAGCCCGGTGCGCAAGGTGAACTTCTCCGTCGAGAGCACCCGCGTGGGCCAGGTGACGAACTACGACCGCCTCATCCTGGAGGTCTGGACCGACGGCACGACGACGCCGGACGACGCCGTGGCCCAGGGGTCGCAGGTGCTCGTGCAGCAGTTCTCGCTGTTCGCCGGCCTCACGCGGTCGCAGGCGGCGCTCGCGCAGCCCGAGCGGACGAACGGCTCGCAGCTGCCGGCCGCGATCGCGGACATGCCGATCGAGGACCTGGACCTCCCGCAGCGCGCGTTCAACTCGCTGAAGCGCCACGGCATCACGAAGGTGGGCCAGCTCCTGCAGACCCCGGACGACGAGCTCCTCCGGATGCGGAACTTCGGCAAGAAATCGCTCGACGAGATCAAGGACCGGCTCGCCGCCCGGGGCCTCATCGAGGCGCCGGTACGCGAGGCGACGGACGAGGCCGAGACGGAGACCGAGCCCGAGCCCGAGGCGGCCGCCGGGGACGAAGGCGTCATCGCGGGCGAGCCCGAGAACGAGGAATAGCCGGTGCCGCACCAGGTACACCAGCGCAAGTTCGGACGCAAGACCGGCCACCGCCGATCGATGCTGCGGAACCTGTCGCTCTCCGTCCTGCGCTACGAGCGCGTGAAGACCACCGAGGCAAAGGCCAAGGAGGTCCGCGTCTTCGTGGACCAGATGATCAACCTCGGAAAGGACGGCTCCCTGGCCGCGCGCCGTCGCGCGCTCGCGTGGCTGCCGGAGCCGGTCATCGTCGACAAGGTGTTCACCGACCTCGCGACCCGCTATCCCGATCGCCGCTCGGGCTATCTGCGGAGCGTCCGCCTGGGCCACCGCGTCGGCGATTCGGCGCCGCTCATGCTCCTCGAGCTCGTCCCCGCCGAGGCGAAGGACAAAGAGAAGGCCGACGAGTCTGCGGCCGCCGAGAAGCCGCGCCGCCGCCTCTCCCTGCGCCGCGGAGGGACCAAGAGCGAGGAGCGCAAGCCCGCGGCGAAGGCTGAGAAGCCCGCGGCGAAGAAGCGGGCCGCCAAGAAGACTGCGAAGGGAGCAGCGACCTAACACGGCGCACTGGAAGGCGCGCGTGGCCTACGACGGGACGCGCTACGCCGGATTCCAGGTGCAGCCGAACGCGCCGACGGTGCAGGCGGAGCTCGAGCGCGCGCTCGCCTCGGTCTGCGACGAAGGCATCAGGGTCACCGGCGCGGGGCGGACCGACGCGGGGGTGCACGCGACAGGGCAGGTCATCGACTTCCGGACGGCGAGCGCGCTGGACGGAAAGACGATCGGGCGGGGGGTCAACGCCCTTCTCCCGCAGGACATCGCGGTCTCGGAGCTCGAGCCGGCGGAGGAGGACTTCCACGCACGGTTCTCCGCGACGGGCCGCACATACGAATACCGGATCCGCAACGCGCCCGAGCGTCTGCCGCTCGAGCGGCTGCGGGAGGTCCAGCTCGCCTCGCCGCTGGACGTCGCGGCGATGCGCGAAGCGAGCGCGCGGCTGATCGGCCGGCGCGACTTCTCGGCCTTCGCGGCGGGCAGGGGCGGCGTCCGGACGGTCCGGCGCGCGGAGTGGTGCGCGGACGGTACGCTGCTGCGGTTCGAGATCGCGGCGGACGCGTTCCTCCGCGGGATGGTCCGCGCGATCGTCGGGACCCTCCTCTGGGTGGGCCGCGGGAAGATCGACGCCGGGCGGTTCGGCGAGATCATCGCGTCGGGCGACCGCTCGCGGGCCGGTCCGAGCGCACCGGCGAACGGCCTGTGCCTCGTCGCGGTGGAATATGGGGAACGCACACGAAGGATCGACGAAGACGAGGCGAACGAGTAGCTGAAGGTGAGTGGATCGTGGCGCCTAGCAACGCCGGACGAGGGACACGACTAGAGAGAGGGCGATGAAGACGTACACCACGAAGAGCGCGGAGATCGAACGGCACTGGAAGCTCGTCGATGCCGACGGCGCGACGCTCGGCCGGCTCGCGACCCGTGTCGCCACCCTCCTGCGCGGGAAGCACAAGCCGAGCTTCTCGCCGCACCTGGACACGGGCGATCCGGTCGTCGTCGTGAACGCCGCCAAGGTGAAGGTGACGGGGAACAAGCTCCAGGCGAAGCTCTACATCAGGCACTCCGGCTACCCGGGCGGACTGCGCAAGGAGACGCTCGAGCGCCTCTTGTCGCGGCGCCCCGAGGAGGTCGTGCGGCGCGCGGTCCGGGGCATGCTCCCGCAGAACCGGCTCGGCGAGAAGATGATCCGCAAGCTCCACGTGTACGCGGGCCCGGAGCATCCGCACGCGGCGCAGAAGCCCCAACAGTTGGGGGGCTCCGCCCCCCAGCCCCCGACGAACACGTCTGTACCCCAGCCCCCGACGGACGCAGATAAGGGGTCTGTGCCCCAACCGGTCGCGGGGGCTGAGCCCCCGCGGACCCGCAAGGAGTCGTAAATGAAGTCAGCGCCCTACTTCGAGGGGACCGGTCGTCGGAAGACCTCGATCGCGCGCGTGCGACTGGTCCCCGGCGAAGGCGCGGTCGTCGTCAACGGAAAGCCGCTCGACGACTACTTCGGGCGCGACGGCGCAGCCGAGCGGGCGCTCCTGCCGTTCACCGCGACGAACACCGCGCACCGCTTCAACGCGATGGTGAAGGTCGAAGGCGGCGGGGTTTCCGGACAGGTCGGCGCCATCGCGCACGGCATCGCCCGCGCGCTGCTCCAGGTCGACAAGGAGCACGGCCCGACGCTGCGGAAGGCCGGGCTCCTCACGCGCGACCCGCGCGCGAAGGAGCGGAAGAAGCCTGGTCTCAAACGCGCTCGGAAGGCGCCCCAGTTCACGAAACGCTAGCCGAACGCGGCGGCGCGGGCGCACACTAGGGCCGTGGGCCAGCCCAACTTCAACTACCAGGTCGCGCTCAAATCCGGTCTCAAGAGCCTCCAGGACGGGCGGCTCCGCCAGGCCGAGCAGGACTTCAAGTTCCTGGTGGCCAAGTTCCCGGGCGCCGAAGGCGGGTATCGCGGCCTCGCGAAGGTGTATTTCGAGCAGGAGGACCGCTCCGGCGCGCTGCGGATCCTGCGCGAGGGGGCCAGCGCACTCACGAAGTCGGGCGAACGCTCATCCGCGATCGGTCTTCTGCGCGAGGCCGTCGCGCTCGACCCGATCGATCTCGCCACGCATCGCCGTCTCGCCGCCGCCCTCGCGCTCGCGGGCGACGGCGACGCCGCGGTCATGGAGTACCAGCGCTACGTGCGCGCCACGCTCGATTCGGGCGACAGGGAGCGCGCGCGGCTCGAGGCGGCCTACGCCATGGAGCAGCTGCGAGACGTCCCCGGGGCGCGCGACCTCGGGCGCTGGGTCGACGGCGGCGCGCCGCCACCGCCGCCAGCCGCACCGCGGCGGATGCCGCAGTCTCCCGAGGAGATGGTGCGCACCGCGTGGTCGGCTCCCGCGCCCCCACCGGCGAACCAGCCCTGGCCGCAGCCGCCCCCGCCCCGCGCGAAGCCTGCGGCGGCGTCCGAGGATGCGTGGGGCGCGCACGAGTCCGCGGCCGCTCCCGCGCCCGCGAACGACCCGTGGGCCACGGCGGCGCCGCCGGCGGCACCCACCCGCACTCCGCGATCGACCCGCGCTGCTCCGCTGGCCGCGGAGACGGTACGCGTATCCGCGACCGCCGCGGACGCGACGCCGGCCGACGGCACGCTCGCGAGCGCGGACTCCGCGGTCGTCGAGGCCGACGCCGCGCGCTATCTCGGGACGCACGACCCGCGCGCCGCGGATTCGGCGCTCGAGGCGGCGCGACGCTACATCAAGGATGGGCGCAACGACGCCGCGTCGGACCTGCTCCTCCAGCTCATCGCATCCGGCGTCGCCGATCACGACGCCCAGCGCCTGCTCGTCGACGTGGTGCGCCTTCTGCCGGGGAAGCGCGACGTCGTGAAGCAGAAGTGCAAGCTTCTCGTCCAGGCGCTCCTGCTGGATGGACGGAACGACCTTGCGGCGGAGGTCGCAGCGCTGGTCGAGGAATAGCGCGTGGATCGGATCGGCGAGGAGCTGCAGGCGCTCTTCCGGGGTCAGTGCTGCGGGCTCAACAACGTGCTCGACGTCCTCATCGTCGCCGTCTTCATCTACTACCTGCTCGTCCTGATCCGAGGCACGCGGGCGGTGCAGCTGCTGCTCGGCGTCCTGGTGCTGGTCCTCGTGTACGGCATCGCGGTGCTTTTGCGGCTCACGCTCACGACGCTCCTCCTCCAGGCGCTCTTCGCCGTCGCCCTCATCGCGCTGGTGGTCGTCTTCCAGCCCGAGCTGCGCCGCGGCCTGCTCCAGCTGGGTCAGCTCGGTCCGCTGAACCGTCTGCTGGTCCCCGGGACCGAGGAAGAGGTGCAGGGCGTGGTCGACGAGCTCGTGCGCGCGGCGCTGCTCATCAGCGAGGCGAAGCACGGCGCGCTCATCGTCCTCGAGCGCGGGACCGGCCTCCAGGACTACAGCGAGACCGGCGTCCCCGTCCACGGGAAGCTGACGGCGGAGCTCCTCGCGTCCATCTTCATGACGCGCTCGCCGCTCCACGACGGAGCGGTCATCGTCCGCGGCAGCCAGATCCTCGCCGCGGCGTGCCTCCTGCCGCTCGAGGAGTCGGCCGACCGGGCAGTGCACCGGTACGGCATGCGCCACCGGGCCGCGCTCTCGATCAGCGAGCAGACCGACGCGATCGTCATCGTCGTCTCCGAGGAGACGCAGGCGATCTCGATCGCCTCGAACGGCCGGATGATCGGCGGGCTCGACGAGGAGCGGCTCCGCCGCGTCCTCTCGTCGCTGCTGCGCAGCCGGATCCAGCCGCTGCCGTTCCGCCGCCAGGCGTCCTAGGCCGTGCGCGCGTTCAACCTCCGGCGTCCGGCGATCGGTCGTCGCGTCGACCTGCGTCGGGCGGTCACGAACGACTTCCCGCTGAAGGCGACCGCGGTCGTCGTCGCGCTCCTCTTCTGGGTCGTGGCGGGCCAGAACGTCGAGCCGCGCGAGGTGACGTCGCCGTTCGCCGGGCGCGTGCCCGTCGAGCGGCCCGAGGTCCCGCCCGGCTACGTGCTCCGCGGATCGCTCGGCGACGTCGGCGTCACGCTGCGTGGCCTCGAAGGGGCGGTCGCGCGGGTCGCCCTCACCGATCTGCGGGCGATGCTCGACATCTCGGGCGCGGATCTGAGGCGGGGCGATCCGCAGGAGCTGCCCGTCCGCGTGACCATCGCCCCAGGGCTGTCGGATCAGGTCAAGGTCGTCGACGTCTCGCCGGCGACGATCGCCGCGCGCATCGAGCCCATCACCGCGCGAGCCGTGGCGGTGCAGGCGCGCTTCGCGAGCGATCCGCCCGCGGGGACCCAGGCCGGAGATCCGGCGATCGAGCCGGCGGAGGTACGTGTCTCGGGCCCCGATAGCGTCGTGGCGCAGGTCGCGGCCGTCTACGCGACGGTACGGTTCGGCGACGCGGGCCTCGACCTCGTCCAGAACTCCCAGCCCGTGCCGGTCGACGCGGCGGGGAACCCGCTCGACGGCCTCAGCGTCGACCCGGTCGCGGTGAAGGTCTCGGTGCCGGTGCTGCCGATCGCCACGACGCGCACGGTCCCGATCCTTTGGTCGATACGCGGTGCCGTCGCGACCGGGTTCTGGCTCTCGCGTGTCGCCGTGGATCCGCCGGCGGTGACGGTGCGCGGCGCGACGAGCGCGCTCGGTGCCCTCGATCATCTCGAGACGGCGCCGATCGACGTGACCGGGCTCAACGCGAATCGCACGACCCGCGTCGGCATCCTGCTTCCCGACGGGATCACGTTCCTGCGCCCGGTCGACGCGACGGTGACGCTGACGGTGGTCCCGCTGAGCGGCACGCGGCCGTTCCCGTCGGTGGCGATCGTCGTGGCGAACCTCGGCCAGGGTCTCGCCGCGGACGTCGATCAGCAGACCGCGACCGTCCTGCTCGCCGGACCGTTGCCGGTGCTCGCGGCGACCGATCAGATCAGCGCCGTGGTGGACGCCGCCGGGAAAGGTCCCGGCAACTACCCCGCGGACGTAGTAGTTAGGGCACCCGCGGGCACGACGGTACAGAGCGTGCAACCGACCCGGGTCACGCTCACCATACGACTGAGGCAGCCGTGACCAGGCTCTTCGGCACCGACGGCGTGCGCGGCGTCGCGAACAAGGACCTCACCCCGGAGCTCGCGCTGCGGCTCGGCCGCGCCGCGGGCCACGTCCTCGGTGGCCCGGGCCATTCGGTCCTCATCGGCCGCGACACCCGCCGCTCGGGCCGCATGCTCGAGGGCGCCCTCGCGGCCGGACTCTGCTCGGTCGGCATGGAAGTGCGTCTGGTCGGGCACGTTCCCACGCCCGGCCTCGCGTTCCTCGCGAAGACGAACGGCTACGTCGCCGGCGTCGTCATCAGCGCGTCGCACAATCCCGCGCCTGACAACGGCATCAAGTTCTTCGACCACCGCGGACTCAAGCTCCCGGACCGGGTCGAGGACGAGATAGAGAAGGGGATGGGGGACCAGGAGGCGCTCCCGCGTCCCACCGAAGGTGGCATCGGCCTCGTGGGCGACGCGCGCGGGCTCGTGAAGGCGTACGAGGATTTCCTCGTGTCGAAGGCTCCGCGGCTCGAGGGGCTGCGGATCGTCCTCGACTGCGCGAACGGCTCGACGTACCGGGTCGCCCCGCCGGTGTTCGCGCACGCGGGGGCCGAGGTCGTGACGCTCTTCGACACGCCCGATGGGCTGAACATCAACGACCATTGCGGGAGCACGTATCCGGCCGCGCTCCAGCGCGCGGTCGTCGAACGGAAGGCCGACGCGGGCTTCGCCTTCGACGGCGACGGCGACCGCGTCGTCATCGCGGACGAAAACGGCGGGCTGCACGACGGCGACTTCGTCCTCGCGCTGGCGGCGCGCCACTTCGCGCGTCACGGCCGGCTCAGCCCGAAGCTCGTCGTGGGCACGGTCATGACCAACGGCGGCATGGAGGCCACGCTCGCCAGGGACGGCATCAGGCTCGAGCGGACGCAGGTCGGCGACCGCTATGTCTGGGAGGCGATGGAGCGGCTCGACGCCCAGTTCGGCGGCGAGTCCTCGGGGCACGTGATCTTCCGCGAGTACGCGACCACCGGAGACGGCATCCTCACCGCGCTCGAGGTGCTCCATCTCATGGCGGCCGAGGGCCGGCCCCTGTCGGCGCTGGGCGCCGAGATCGAGTTCTGGCCGCAGGTCACCGAGAACGTGCGCGCCGCCCGACGGCGGGAGTGGGAGGAGGTCCGCGGCTTCAAGGACGCCTACGACCGCGCGCGCGCGAACCTCGGGTCGACGGGGCGGCTCGTGGTCCGGCCTTCCGGCACCGAGCCGGTCCTGCGGATCACGGTCGAGGCGCGGAGCGAGACGATCGCGTCAAGCACCGCGTCCGCGCTCGTCGCGGCGGCGAAGGAGCATCTCGGCTGATGTGCGGGATAGTCGGATACACCGGACCGCGCGAAGCCCTTCCGCTCCTCATGAACGGGCTCCGTCGCCTCGAGTACCGCGGCTACGACTCCGCGGGCGTCGCCGTGCAGCGCGACGGCACGCTGGAGGTCCTGCGCGCCGAAGGCAAGCTCGACAACCTCGCCTCCGTCGTCTCCGCGAAGGGTGCCGCCGGGCACACCGGGATCGGTCACACGCGCTGGGCGACCCATGGCCGGCCCAGCGAGCAGAACGCGCACCCGCACGTCGATTGCGGCGGCGTCACCGCGGTCATCCACAACGGCATCATCGAGAACTTCGAAGCGCTGAAGGCGCCGCTCGTCGCGGGCGGCCATCGCTTTTCGAGCGAGACCGACACCGAGGTCGCGGTCCACCTCCTTGAGGAGGAGCTGAAGGCCGGCCGGAGTCTCGAGGACGCCGCGCTCGCGGTCTTGCCGCGCCTCGAGGGCGCGGCCGCGCTCGCGTTCATCTCGGTCCGCGACCCGGGGAAGATCGTCGCCGCACGGATCTCGAACGCCGGCGGCGTCATCGTCGGCTACGGCGAGGGCGAGAACTTCATCGCGTCGGACATCCCGGCGCTCCTGGAGCACACGCGCCGGATGAGCTTCCTCGATCACGGCGAGATCGCGGTCGTGACGAAGGACGCGGTGTCGTTCCGGGCGCTCGACGGAAAGACGATCGAGAAAACGGTCGAGACGATCGCCCTCGACCCCATCGCCGCGGCGAAGTCGGGATACAAGCATTTCATGCTCAAGGAGATCCACGAGCAGCCGCGCGCGATCTCGGACTCGCTCCTCGGCCGGGTCGAGCGATCGACGGGGCGGGTCGTCTTCGACAGCAACGTGCGGATGGACGACGCGTTCGTCCGCGCGATCCCGCGGATCTCGTTCGTCGCGTGCGGCACGGCGTCGCACGCGGCGCTGGTGGGCAAGTACCTCGTCGAGCGCCTCGCACGCGTCCCGTGCGACGTGGAGATCGCCTCGGAGTATCGCTACCGCTCGCCGGTCATCGTGCCCGGCCAGCTCGTCGTCGCGGTGACCCAGTCGGGCGAGACCGTCGACACGCTGGCGGCGATGGAGGAGGCGAAGCGCCAGGGCGCGCGCCTGCTGACGCTGGTGAACGTCGTGGGCAGCCAGGCGAGCCGCGTCTCGGACGACGTCGTCTTCCTGCACGCCGGCCCCGAGATCAGCGTCGCGTCGACCAAGGCGTACGTCGCGATGCTTGTCGACCTCTACCTGTTCGCGGTGTACCTGGCGCAGCGCCGCGGCACGATCGACCCCACGCGCGCGCGGCAGCTGCTCGCGGAAGCGTTCCACCTTCCCACGCTCGTCGACGCCGTGCTGCGCGAGGAGCCCAAGATCCGCTCTCTCGCGTACCGCTACTACCAGGCGCGCAACTTCCTGTTCCTCGGCCGCGGCGTGAACTACCCGACCGCGCTCGAGGGGGCGCTCAAGCTGAAGGAGCTCTCGTACATCCACGCCGAGGGGACCGCGGGGGGCGAGATGAAGCACGGAACGAACGCGCTCATCGACCAGGAGCTGCCGGTCGTCGCGATCGCGCTCAAGGACTCCGTGTACAAGAAGATCCGCTCGAACATGGAGGAGGTCCGGGCGCGCGCCGGCGTCGTCATCGCCGTGGCCAACGACGACGACGAGGAGATCGTCGGCCGCGCCGAGGAGATCATCCGCATCCCGCGGACGGAGGAGCTCCTCGAGCCCGTGCTCGCCGTCGTCCCGCTCCAGCTGCTCGCGTACCACATCGCGGATCGCCGCGGGAACGACGTCGACCAGCCGCGAAACCTCGCGAAGGCGGTCACGGTCGAGTAGCGACCGCGCGCGCCCTTCCGCCTGGCGCCCGCGCGCGACTAGCATCAGACGGACCGGCCCCCGCGAGCGCAGCAGCCGGAGGCAGCCAAGTGAGCAGGGATCAAGAGCACATGTCGATCCCGACGGAAGTCGGGATCGACATCATCGAGACCGCGCGGATCCGCAACGTCTTCGAGCGGTATCCGCGGCGGTTCGTCGACCGCGTGTACACCGAATGGGAGCAGGCCTACTGCCGCTCGAACATCCTCCATCTCTCTGGACGCTGGGCGGCGAAAGAGGCCGTATCGAAGGTGCTCGGCCTGGGGGTGCGCGGCGTGGGCTGGCGCGAGATCGAGATCAGACGCACCCGGGCGGGACAGCCCACGGTGACGCTCCACGGGCGCGCCGAGGCGCGCCGGCAGGCCATCGGCCTCCGCGAGCCGCTCTCGGTGTCGATCTCGCACATCCGCGATCTCGCGGTCGCCGTCGCCGTAGGTCTGCGCTGAGCCCGGCCGCCCCGAGCGCGCTCACGGCGCGCGTCGTGCGCGCGGCCGTGAAGCCGCTCCCGCCCGACGCGGGGAAGGAGGCGCGCGGCCGCGTCCTCATCGTCGGCGGTTCGCTCCGCTACCCCGGTGCCCTGCTCCTCGCGGCGCGAGCGGCGCTGCGCTGCGGCGCGGGCGTCGTGACGGTGGCCTCCGCGCGGTCGGTCGTCGAGGCGATCGCGGGGGAGGATCCGAACGTCACCTTCTTCCCGCTCGCCGAGGCGCAGCCCGGCGTCATCGCGACCGGCGCGGCCGCGCAGCTCACGAGTGGGGCCACGGAGAAGACGAAGGCGCTGCTTCTCGGCCCCGGGCTCGCGCACGCGCCCGGGACGGACGACTTTGTCTGCGCGGTGCTCCGCAACGCGAAGGCGATCCCGACCATCATCGACGCGGACGGGCTCAACGCGCTCGCGCGCACGGACGGCTGGCCGGAGCTCCTCCCGGCCAAGACCATCCTCACGCCGCACGACGGAGAGGCCGCGCGACTGTCCGGCCGTGTCGTGCCGACCGGCGCGGCGCGCGCGGCGTTCGCGGAGCGTCACGCGCGCGAGTGGAACGCCGTCGTCGTCCTGAAGGGGCCGGTGACCATGGTGAGCGACGGGAAGAAGACCTACGTCAACGACCACCCGAACCCGACGCTCGGTGTCGGCGGCTCCGGCGACGCGCTCGGCGGGGCGGTCGCCGCGTTCCTCGCCCGCGGTCTCGTACCGCTGGCCGCCGCGGCCTCGGCGGTCTGGGTGCACGGCCGCGCCGGGGCGCTCCTCGCCGCCGAGATCGGCGAGTCCGGCGCCCTGGCGACCGAGGTCGTTGACGCGCTGCCCCGCGCGCTCCGTGAAATAGTCGAGGGACGATGACGCACGAAGCGCTCCGCTCCACCGTCGCCGACGTCGACCTGGACGCGATCGCCGCCAACGTTCGCGCGTTGCGGGACCGCGCCAGGGCGGACGTCATCGCCGTCGTGAAGGCGGACGCGTACGGACACGGCGCCGAGGCCGTGGCGGAAGCGTGCTTCGAGGCCGGCGCGGTCATGCTCGCGGTCGCCACCGTCGAGGAGGCGGTCGCGCTGCGCGAGGCCGGCATCGCCGGTCCGGTCCTCGTCATGTCGGGCGCGACGGAACCGGCCGAGGTCGCCCGCGCGGTCGCGGACGATCTCGTCCTCACGGTCTGGGACGAGTCGCGCGCACGGGCGGTGAGCGAGGCCGCCACGGCGCTGCGCAAGCGCGCGTCGGTCCACTTCAAGGTGGACACGGGCCTCACGCGGCTCGGCGCTCCGGTCGGCGAAGCGCCAGACCGCTACCGGCGGATCCGGGCGCTTCCCGGTCTGGACGTCGATGGCATCTACACGCACTTCGCGCGCGCCGACGAGGCCGACGTGACGAGCGACCGCGAGCAGCTCGCGCTCTTCCAGCAGGTCCTCTCGGCGATCGGCGAGCCGCCCCGCCTGGTCCACGCGGCCGCGAGCGGCGGCGTCGCCGGGCTCGGCCCGGTCGATCGGATGACCGCGATCCGGCCGGGGATCGCGGTCTACGGCATACCCAACGCGGCGGAGCGTGCCGCTGCTCTCGCGCTCCAGCCGGCGCTCTCCTGGCGGTCGCGGATCCTGCGCGTCGCGCGCGTGCCGAAAGGCACCGGCGTGTCCTACGGCCACGAATACCGCCTCGCCCGCGAGGGCGTGATCGCGACCGTGCCCGTCGGTTACGGCGACGGACTGCCACGGATCGCCGCGAAGCGCGGCGGGCTTCTCGTGCGCGGCCAGCGGATCCCTTTCGCGGGCCGCATCGCGATGGACCTCGTGATGCTCGACGTGACCGACGTCGCGGGCGTGCGGGAGGGGGACGAGGTCGTGATCATTGGCGAGCAGGCCGGCGCGCGCCAGTCGGCCGACGATCTCGCCGCGGCCTGCGGGACGATCGCCTACGAGGTGGTCACCGCGATCCGCCGCCGCGTTCCGCGCCGCTACTTCCGCGGAGGCCGGCTCGTCGCGACGCGGACGCTCCTCGAGGGGTATCGCGCGCGATGACGCGCAGCGCGCTCCTTGCCGGGATGGCCCTCGTCATCGGCGCGTGCATCCCGCCGCAGGCGGAGCCCGCGGCGACCACGCCCGCCGCCAGCGCGACGCCGGCCCTGACATCGCTGCCGCCCGCCGCGACGACGCTCGACATGAGCGCCACGCTCCTCGCGAAGCCCCTGCCGTACGCCGACGGGTTCGTCCTCACGCGGACGGTCCGCGGTCGCGACGGCGTCCCTGCGAAGGGCTTCGAGCCGGTCCGTACGGCGCCGCCCGTCGAGGGGGTGGGCGCGGCGCACGAGTTCTGGACCTACGACTTCGCAGCGAAGAAGAACGTGAAGACCACGGCGATGCTCCGGCTCGTGACCGACCACGCGAAGTGGTGGGTCGCGACCGACGCGACGCTCGATCTCGGCGCGCTCGGGGGTACGGCGAGCGAGTTCGAGGCGAAGATCTACCCGACCGATCGGCGCCTGTACGGCGAGGAATGGTCCCCGGGCATCGACGGCGACCCGCGGATCAACCTCGTCTTCGCCCGGCTTCCCGGCTCCGCGGCGGGCTACTTCAGCGGCTCCGACGAGGAGCCGGCCTGGGTGAACGAGTTCTCGGCCGAACGCGAGATGATCTACGTAAACTCCCTCGCCGCGCGGCCCGGCACGAGCTACCTGTCGTCGGTCATCGCGCACGAGTTCTGCCACATGATCCAGTTCAACACCCGGCGACGGTCGGCGGTCTGGTTCAACGAAGGCCAGGCCCAGCTCTGCGAGCAGGCGAATGGCTTCCCGGTGAATCACGCGCAGGTCTTTCTCCACGTGCCGGACACGCAGCTCAACGACTGGTCGGATCTCGAGGCCTCGCAGGCGCACTACGGCCTGAGCTATCTGTTCCTCGAGTTCCTGCGACAGCAGGCCGGCGGCGACGAGCTCATCCGTGCGTTCATGGCCAAGGGCATCGACACGCCGGCGGACATGGACGCCGTGCTGCGGCAGCGCGGCCAGCCCCCGCTCGAGGAGCTCTTCGGCGATTTCGTCGCGGCGAACGCGTTCATCGGCCAAACGCCCGAGCGGCGCTTCTCCTACCCGGAACGCACGACCGCGCGTCAGCCCGCGGGTCCGACGGAGCAGGACCGCGTCTCCGTCGGCGGCTCGGTGCGGCCGTCGGTCCATCCCTACGCGGCCCGCTACGTCGAGCTCCCACGTGCCGCGCAGCGCGTGACGTTCGAGGGACCGACCTCCGTTCGTTTGATCGCCACCGACCCGCATTCGGGAAGAGCGTTCTGGTGGTCGGACAAAGGCGACGGCATGGATGCGACACTCACGCGGACGGTCGACCTGCGCGCGGGGACGGCCGCGACGCTGACCTTCTGGAGCTGGTATGAGATCGAGGCCGACTACGACTACGGCTACGTCGAGGTGTCGACCGACGGCGGGGCGCGCTGGAAGCCGCTCCCCACGGACTCGTCCACGACGACGGACCCGAACGGTCAGAACCTGGGCAACGGGATCACCGGTGTGTCCGGCCGAGGGTCGAGTCCGCAGTGGGTACGTCTCAGCGCGGACCTGGCGCCGTACGCCGGGAAGGAGATCCTCCTGCGGTTCCAGTACGTGACCGATGGCAACCTCAACCTCGGCGGCTGGGCTATCGACGACCTCGAGATCAGCGGCGGCGTCCTCAACGACGACGCCGAGACCGACGGCGGCTGGACGGCCGAGGGGTTCGTCCGCTCGACCAACGTCGTCGGCGAGCGCTACCTCGTACAGGTGCTGCGCTTCGGTGACCGGCCGACCGTGGAGCGCCACATCGTGGAGAACGGCGCGCTCACCCTCGACCTCGACACCTCCGGCGACCGCCGGCCGCCGCTCGTCGCGGTCACTCCCTTCGCGGTGCGCACGACCGTCCCGGTGTCCTTCACGGTCGGGTCGGAAGCGCGTCCGTGACGGGGGCGCAGGACGGGCTCAAACCCGTCCGTTACGGCGTCATCCCGGCCGGCGGGCTCGGCACGCGCTTCCTGCCCATCAGCCGCACCGTGCCAAAGGAGCTCCTCCCGATCATCGACACGCCCATCATCGAGATGATCGTGAGCGAGATGGCGGCTTCGGGGATCGCTCGCGTCGTCGTCGTGATCGCGCCTGGAAAGGAGGCCCTCGACGCGTACTTCCGCCGCAACGAACGCCTCGAACGGCGCCTCGCGGTGGAGTTCCGACAGAAGGAGATCGAGCTCCTGAAGCGCCCCGAGAAGCTCGCCGCGGTGCGGACGGTGGTCCAGGAGGAAGCGAAGGGGAACGGGCACGCCGTCCTGCAGGCCAGGCCGCTCGTGGGCGACGAGCCCTTCGCGATGCTCTGGGGGGACGACATCGTCCTCGGCGCCGGGCCGGCGCTCGCGCAGCTCATCGAGGCCCGGGACCGGCTGGGCGGCGGCAGCGTCGTCGGCTGCGTCCGAGTCCCGAAGGCACAGGCCTCGGCCTACGGCGTCGTCGCGGGCACGCCGGTCGACGAGCGGACCCTCCGCGTGCTCGCGATCGTCGAGAAGCCCAAGCCGGAGGATGCTCCGAGCGATCTCGCGGCCGTGCACGGGTATGTCCTGGAGCCTGAGATCTTCGACGTCCTCGCCGAGCTCAAGCCCGGCCGCGGCGGCGAGATCTGGCTCACCGACGCCGTCAGCGAGCTCGCCCGGAGCGGCTCGCCCGTCTGGGCGGTCGAGCTCGAGGGCCTGCGCTACGACGCCGGCGACAAGCTCGGCTACGTGAAGGCCTTCATCGACGCCGCCCTGGGACGCGCCGACATCGGGCCCGCAATGCGGGCCCATTTGAAGGAGCTGGGCTGGCGCCCTCCACCCGAGCGCTGACCGTACACCCCTAGGCCGCGCCCGCCTTGGGGCGCGCTGCTAGCATGTGCGCCGTCCCTCTTTTCGTGCAGATGGCATCGCCATGCCGTCGGCGCGGAACGGGTGGGGAAGGGGAAACGGGTGAGGGAGCGTGTCGTCCGCGAGTCGTTGCGCGTGGCCGTCCTCGCGGTCGTTACCTGCGCCGCCGCGATGGTGACGTGGTGGCTCTCGGGCACCGGGAGCGCCGAGGATTCCGCCATCGTCACACGCGCGGCGACGGTGGCCCGCGGTGGGTCTCACGCCGGTGCCGCCTCGCAGGGCGCGCGGCATGAGATCGACGCCCGCTGGTCGCCGGTCGCGGGGATCCCCGTGACCGTGATCGACGCCGGGCGGGCGGTGAGGCTTACGGCCGGGCCAGGGACCATCGCGCGCTTCCTGGGTGAGCTCGGCATCTCACTCGGCCCGCTCGACCGGATCGACCGTGACCCGGGCACCGTCATCCGCGCCGGCGATGTCGTGCGCATCACCCGTGTCGGCGACCGGGAAGAGACCCTCCGCGAGCCGGTCGCGCACCAGATCCAATACGTGAGCGACCCGGACCTCGAGGCCGGCCGGCAAGTCGTGCTCGCGCGCGGGCTGGACGGCCTGGCCCTCGACACCTACGTCGTCCGTGTCGTGGAGGGTCGTGAGATCGGCCGAACGCTCGTCGCGAGGACCGAGGTCTACCCGCCGGTCACCGAGGTCGTCGCCGTCGGCGCGCGGCCGCGGCCGGCGCCCCGGGCACCCGCCGAGATCGACTCCGTCATCCGCGACGCGGCCGCCCGCTACGGCGCCGATGCGGAGCAGCTCCTGCCGGTCGCCTGGTGCGAGAGCCGCTACGACCCGAGCGCGTACAACCCGACCCACGCCGACTCGGGGCTCTTCCAGTTCATCCCCACGACCTGGGCGGCGAACAGCGTCCGCGCGGGGTACGTCGGCGCGAGCCCCTTCGACCCGGTCGCGGCGGCGAACGTCGCCGCATGGATGTTCTCGCGCGGGAGCGCGAGCCTCTGGACCTGCAGGTGAGCGCCCGGCGGTAGCACCTAGGCTCTCGCGCATGGACGTCGCCGATCCGCGTGCCCTCCGCGACGTCCTCCGCCGCCACGGCGTCCGCGCCGCGACCTCGCTCGGCCAGCGGTTCCTCGTGGATCGGGCGGTCCTGTCGGCGATCGTCGACGCCGCGGAGCTTTCGGCGGACGACGACGTCCTCGAGGTCGGTCCGGGGCCCGGCGCGCTCACGGCGGAGCTGGCCCGGCGCGCGCGCTCGGTCGTCGCGGTCGAGGTCGACGAGCGCATGGTCCGCGTGCTGGCCGACACGCTCGCGGGCCGGGACAACGTGCGCGTCGTGCGGGCCGACGCGCTGGCCACCGACCTCTACGCGCTCGGCGACCGTCCGCCAACGCGCGTCGTCGCGAACCTGCCCTACCAGATCACGACGCCGCTCCTCGAGCGCTTCCTCGCGGATCCTCGCCGGGCGCCGCTCCTCGTCGTGCTCCTCCAGCACGAGGTCGCCCGGCGCATCGTCGCGACGCCACGTGACGCGAAGGAACGCGGCTACCTTTCCGTGTTCGTCCAGTCGTTCGCCGAGCCGCGCCTGATCCGTCGAGTGCCTGCGCGAGCGTTCCGGCCGCCGCCACGCGTGGACTCCGCCGTGCTTTCGTTGCGCTCGCGGGAGCGACCCGCGTTCGCGCCCCTCGCGCAGGACGCCTTCTTGCGTCTGGTGAGCGACGCGTTCCGCCATCGCCGCAAGCAGCTGCGGGGCGCGCTCGGGCACGAGGCCGGGATAGCGCGGGAGCGCGCGACGGAGGTGCTCTCCGAGGCGGGCATCGCGCCCGAGCGCCGGCCCGAGGAGCTGTCGCTCGAGGAGTGGATCCGGCTCGCGCGGGCGGTCGGACTGCCGACCGTCGGGGGGCCGGGGGGGCAGCGCCCCCCCGACAGATGAGCCGCGCGACCGTGCTGGACGCGCCCGCGAAGCTCAACCTCACGCTCGAGGTGCTCGGTCGCCGGGGCGACGGCTATCACGAGATCGCGAGCGTCTTCGCCACGGTCGCTCTCTGCGATCGCGTCCGCGTGGCCCCGCATCGCAGGCTCGACGTGCGGATCGCGCCCGACGTCGGAGCACCGCCGGGTGACGATCTCGCCTCGCGCGCGGTGCGGGCGCTCGCCGAGCGCTGCGCCCGCGCGCCCACGGCGTACGTCCGGATCGCCAAGCGCATCCCCGTCGCGGCGGGTCTCGGCGGCGGCTCGAGCGACGCCGCCGCCGTGCTGCGCGGCCTCGCCCGCGCGTGGCGGCTCGATGCGGGCGTCGACCTCGCCGCGATCGGCGCAGGCCTGGGGTCGGATGTGCCCTTCTTCATCGCGGGCGCGCCTTACGCGCACGTGCGCGGGCGCGGCGAGCGCGTCGATCCGCTTCGGCCACCGCCCCCCGGCATCTGGGTCGTGCTGGTGCGCGTTCCGGTGCGCGTGCGGACCGCTGACGTGTACGCGGCCCTTCGTTCGGACGAGCGCGGACGCGGCGAGCGGACCGCCGCGCTGGTCGGCGCGTTCCAGCGGAGCGCGCTGACGCCCGCGACGATCCGCGAACATCTTGGTAACGATCTCGCCGCAGCCGCCGAGCGTGTCGCGCCCGCGATCCGCACTCTCGCCCGGCGGCTGCGGCGGAAAGAGCTGCGCGCGCGGCCGTACGCGCTCGGAGTCACGCCCTGACCGGGGCGAGCGACCGAGGGCTGTCCCCCTAAATTTTCATCGTGGATTCGAGAGGCGAGCTCACGGTCCGTCAGGCCGGACAGCGCGGGGGGACTTCGACCGCGGGAAAGCACGGGCTGTCCTTCTATCGCGAGATCGGTCGCCGCGGCGGTCAGGCGCGGAAGGGTCAGCTCGGCACCGAGGGGTACGCGCGGCTGGGGCGCAAGGGCGGAGAGGCGCGCAAGACGCAGCTCGGCTCGAAGGGTTACGCGGAGCTCGGTCGTCGCGGCGGCGAGGCGCGCAAGTCTCAGCTCGGAAGCGAGGGCTACGCGCAGCTCGGACGCAAAGGCGGTCGTCGTGTGGCCGAGCTCATCAAGCGCGGCAAGCAGCCAGAGTAGGACTCTCCCGCCGCCCTAACATGGAGCCGTGCCCGTTGGGGGTCTCGGGGGCGAAGCCCCCGGATCTGTGGGGCGTGGCCAAGTGGTAAGGCGGCGGACTTTGGATCCGCTATCCCAGGTTCGAATCCTGGCGCCCCAGCCCGAACGCATCTCGTGAGCGAAGCGCCGCTGGCCTTCGTGCTCGCGGCGGGCCTCGGGACACGGATGAAGTCCAGGACGCCGAAGGTCCTGCATCCCGTCGCCGGCAAGCCTCTGCTGAGCCACGTCATCGCGAGCGTCCGCGCCGCCGGGGCCCGTCCCGTGGTCGTCCTCTCGAAAGAGAGCGAGGCCGCCCGCGCCTTTCTCGACGACACGATCCCCGTCGCGCTCCAGGACCCCCCGCGTGGGACCGGCGACGCCGTGCGCGTCGCGCTCGGGGCGGCGAATGGGGCGTCCGGGATCGCGTTCATCGTCTACGGCGACACACCGCTCATGCGCCCCGAGACGTTCCGCCGGCTGGCTTCGCTCCTGGCGGAGCGCGGCGCGCCGCTTGCGCTCCTTTCGGGCCAGGTCGGCACCGAGAACGCGTACGGGCGGATCGTTCGCGACGGCGCCGGGGACGTGGCCCGCATCGTCGAGCGCCGGCTCGCCTCGCGGGACGAGGCGAAGCTCCCCGAGTCCAACCTCGGCGCCTACGCCGTCGACCTCGCCTGGCTGCGAGAGACGCTGCCGCGCCTTCGCCCGAACGAGACCGGCGAGATCTTCCTCACCGATCTCGTCGCGGAGGCGAAGGCATCGGGGAAACGCGTGGCGGTCCATTGCACGGACGAACCGGAGGAGGGGATGGGCGTGAATACTCGGATCGAGCTCGCCGCCGCCGATGCGGCGCTACGGCGGCGCATCCGCGAAGGGCACATGCTCGCGGGGGTCTCTTTCACCGACCCCGACTCCTGTCCGGTCGACGCGGACGTGAAGATCGCGGCGGACGTCGTCATCGACCGGGGCACGATCCTCGAGGGCAAGACCGTGATCGGCTCCGGCTCGCGGATCGGGCCGTACGCCGTGCTGCGCGACACGGTCGTAGGCGAGGGCTGCCGCGTGGAGCAGTCGACGCTCGAGGGAGCGACGCTCGAGGACGAGGTGACCGTCGGCCCGTACTCGCACCTCCGCCCCGGCGCGTACCTCGAGCGGGGCGTGTCGCTCGGGAACTTCGGCGAGGTGAAGAACGCGCGGCTGCGGACCGGCACGAAGATGCACCACTTCAGCTACGTGGGCGACGCGGATATCGGGGCGCGCGTCAACATCGGCGCGGGGACCATCACGCTGAATTACGACGGCGTGCGAAAGAACCGGACGACCGTCGGCGACGACGCGTTCATCGGCTCGGACACGCTTCTCCGCGCGCCGGTCACCGTGGGCAAGGGCGCGGTCACCGGCGCGGGCGCGGTCGTGACGAAGGACGTCCCCGACGACATGGTCGCCGTCGGCATGCCCGCGCGCGCGATCAAGCGATCAGATAGAAGGAAACCCCGGGGGCCGGGGAGCAGCGCCCCCCGACCGTAGTGAACGCCATGACCTGGGAGCTGCTCGTGATCGAGCTGCTCCTCGTCGCGCTCCTAGCCGTGCTGTCCGCGAGCGAGGCCGCGCTCCACACCATCCGCCGCCCGCAGCTCATCGAGGAGCTCGCGGCGCGCGGGTGGCGCGGCCGGCTCGCCGGGACGATGGGCCGCAAGGCGATCGAGTACCTCGCCGCGATCCAGGTCGCCGAGTTCTTCATCGTCTTCGCGTTCGCGGGCATCGCGGCGGCCTTCCTCGCGCCGCGCCTGTCGGATCTCCTCCGCTTCCTGTTCGGGCCGGCCGCGCCGGTGATCCGCGACGTCGCGGCGGTCGTCGTCACCGTCGGCGTGCTCTCGCTCGCCGCCGTCCTGTTCGGCCTCTTCGTGCCGCGGTCCATCGGGGCGCGGCACGCGCAGTCCGTCCTGCTCGTCCTCGTGTGGCCGCTCGAGCTCATCACCTGGGTCACGCGACCTCTCGTCGCGGTGCTCTTCATGCTCACGCAGGTCTTCACCCGTCCCTTCGGCGCGAACCCGCAGACCGGCGCGCTCGTCACCGAGGAGGAGATCAAGGCGCTCGTGGAGACCGGTGAGGCGCAAGGCGTCCTCCACGAGGGCGAGCAGAAGATGATCAGCTCGATCTTCGCGCTCGCGGAGAAGCCGGTGCACGAGGTGATGGTCCCGCGGACCGACATGGTCGGGATCGACGTCGCGACGATGCCAGACCAGATCCTCGACATCATCACCAAGGTCGGCCACTCGCGGATCCCCGTGTTCGAGGGCTCGGCCGACAACATCATCGGCATCCTCTACGTGAAGGACGTCTTCCGGCGGCTCGCGCGCGGGGAGAAGGACGTCCAGCTCCGGCAGTTCCTGCGGCCGGCGCAGTTCGTCCCCGAGACGAAGAAGGTCGACGAGCTCCTGCGCGAGATGCAGCGGGACAAGGTCCACATCGCGATCGTGGTCGACGAGTACGGCGGGACGGCCGGCCTCGTGACGATCGAGGACCTGGTCGAGGAGATCGTCGGGGAGATCCGCGACGAGTACGACGTCGAGCAGGAGCTCGTCCTCCCGGTCTCCGAGAACGAGGCGCTCATGGACGCGCGCGTGTCATTCGAGGAAGTCCGCGAGACCTTCGACCTGTCGGTGCCGCCGTCGGAGAACTACGACACGCTCGGTGGGTTCCTCGTCGCGCAGCTCGGGCACTTCCCGCGCGTCGGTGAGTCCGTGCAGTCCGGCGGGGCGCGGTTCGTCGTCGAGAGCGTCGAAGGGCGGCGTATCCGGCGCGTCCGCGTGTCGAAGATCGCGGCGAGCCCGGAGCCGGTTTGAGCCTGGGGCCCGGCGACGAGGACCTTATCCGCGTCGCGGCCCTCGCGCGCCAACGTGCGTACGCCCCGTATTCCAAGTACCGGGTCGGCGCCGCGATCCGCACGCGTCGCAACAAGATCTACAGCGGTGCGAACGTCGAGAATGCCTCATACGGGCTCACGGTGTGCGCCGAGCGCTGCGCCGCGTGGGCCGCCGTCGCGGCGGGGGAGACGAAGGACTGGGACGCCATCGCGATCGTCATCGACGACGAGCGGCTCCCGACGCCCTGCGGCGCCTGCCGGCAGGTGCTCGTCGAGTTCGCGCCCGACCTGCGCGTGATCCTCGCTACGACGGGCGGGCTGCGGAACGTGACGACGCTCGCCGCACTCCTTCCCGAACCGTTCCGGCCGGAGAATCTCGCCTGATCGCGCCCGGCGCGCTGGCCGCGCTGCGGGTCGCGGCCGTCGTCGCGGTCGCGCTCGCGCCGCTGGCGTGCGCGAAGCCCGTTCCCGCGCTGAACGACAGCGAATATGTCGCGATCGCCCGCGCGACGCCGGAAGGCCGCGAGTTCACGCTCAAGTACGGCGACGGGCTCGCCTACGTGGACCACAGCGGCAGGCTCGCGGTCGACCTGTACGCGAACCGCTCCGGTCAGTCCGTGCGCCTCCGCATCTTCATCGACGACAACCGTGCCGCGTCGAGCTTCTTCGAGTGTCCGCCCGGAACGGTGAGCACCGACGTCATCGGCGCGATCGGACGGTGTGGCTGATCAGCGGCCCGGCGTCTGCGCGTCGTTCAGGGCGCGGTAGAAAGCGGTCGCACGCGTCATGGCGAGCTCGTGGAGGCCCTCGGTGATGCGCTCCTCGGAATGCATGCCCGCGGACTCGAGGCGCAGGACGCCGTAGTCGCGGATCAACGAGAGCGGGAACGGCCTCGCAAGGCTCGCGTCCTGGACGCGGTCGAGGAGCAGCGCGGACTGGTTCTTGTTGAACACGCCCCACCGTGAGATCAGCCGCCGGTCCGTGAGCACGAACCACTTCGCGCTCCAGGGGATCCACCGGACGACGATCCAGATCGTGAGCAGCACGAAGCTGACGAGCCCCAGGCCGACCAGCGTCGCGTTCCCGATCCCGACGAAGTACAGCGTGAGGACGCCGAGGACGACCTCGATGAGCACCAGCGGCTCCCAGAGGAAGAGCGGACGCGTCGCCAGGATGACCTGCTCGTTCGGCTCGAGGATGAGATCGCCGGGCCCTGCCGCCATCGCGGCGGCATTCTACGATTCGGGGGCTCCGCCCCCGGCGACGACCAGCGAGGACTGCCTCGCGCCGGTCGCGCTCGCGACGAGCCGTTCCACGAGCGCGATCGCGTCCGGTGCCGCGAGCGGCGTAACGCCGCGCAGCAGGTGCACCGCTCGCCCACGATGCGAGGCGATCTCGTCCTCGAGGAGGGCGCGGACGCCGAGCTCGTCGAGGATCTCGCGGACCGCGGCGACATTCTCGGCCGGGAGCGGCGCGGCCGGCTCGAAAAGCGCGGCGAGCCGCTCGCGGGTGCGCCCCGCCGCGCGTTCGAACGCGAGCACGACAGGGAGCGTCTTCTTGCGCTTCGTAAGGTCGTTCATCTCGAGCTTCCCAGTGCGGTCGGTCGTGCCCCAGATGCCCATGAGGTCGTCGTACGCCTGATAGGCCTGACCGAACGCCTCGCCGAATCGGGCGAGCGCGTCCCGTATCGTGCGATCGTCCGTCGCCAAAGCCGCGGCGCCCTCGGCCGGGGCGGCGAAGAGCGCGCCGGTCTTCTTCGTGGCCATCGCGCGGTAGCGATCGGCGGTCACGTCGGTCCGCGATTCGAAGCTGATGTCGAGGAACTGCCCCTCGCACACGCGGACGCAGGCCTCGTCGAGGAGGCGGGCGAAGTCGAGGATCCGCTCGGCCGGGAAGCCCCGGTCGCGCAGCCGCTGCACCGCGAGGCGCGACGCCGCGTACATGCCGTCGCCGGCGTTGATCGCCTGCGGGACGCCCCACACCGACCAGACCGTCGGACGGTGATGGCGCGCGGGGTCCTGGTCCTCGATGTCGTCGTGGATGAGCGTGAAGTTGTGGAGCAGCTCGATCGCGGCGGCCGCCGGAAGGGCCGCGCTCGCGTCGCCCGTGATCGCCTCGAAGAGAAGCGTGCAGAGGAGCGGGCGGAGCCGCTTGCCGCTCGGTGCGGTCGCGTCGAGCCCGAGGTGGTAGAGCATCATCCCGTAGAAGGGCTGGAGGGCGGGCTCTGCCTGCCTCAGCACGGCGCGGATCTCTTCGTCGATCGCCGCGATGTGGCCTTCGAGACTGCGCGAGCCCACCTCGGATCGATGATACGAGTCGCCCGTCTCCGCTCCCCGCCCCCCGCGACTTACCATTGCGCGGTCGTGGCAGCACGCACGTACCGCGCCGAGGCGATCGTGCTCAAGACCAATGATTTCGCCGAGGCCGATCGCATCCTCGTCCTCTTCACGCGCCATTTTGGCAAGGTGCGCGTCGTCGCGAAAGGCATCCGCCGGGCGACGAGCCGCATGGCCGGGCACGCGGAGCCGCTCACGCACGCGACGTATCAGCTCGCCCGGGGCAGAGAGCTGGACGTCCTCACCGGCGCAGAGGCGCGCGCGATCTACCCGGACATGCGCGATGACCTCGGGCTCATCGCGGCAGGCTGGTACGTCGCCGAGCTGGTGGACCGCTTCACCGCCGAACGCGTGCCGTCCGCGCCGCTCTTCGATCTCCTCGAGACGTCGCTCCGCCGGCTCGACGCCGGCGTCCCGCCTGCCGTCGTCTGCCGCTGGTTCGACCTGCACCTGCTCGACCGCTCGGGCTTCCGCCCCGAGCTGCGCGAGTGCGCGCAGTGCCGCGTGGTCCTCCTCGAGGAGACGAACGCGTGGTCGCCCGAGGCGGGAGGAGCCATCTGCGCGCGTTGCGCGGCGACGCTCCCATTCGTCGACCCGCTCACGGTGCGCGCTCTGAAATCGCTGCGGTACCTGCTCGCGAGCGAGCTCGCGGTCGCGTCGCAGCTGCGCGTCGACGCCGCGCTGGCGCGAGAGCTGGACCGGCACCTGCGCGCCTTTCTGCGCTTCATCCTCGACCGCGACATCGCGACCGCGCGCCTCCTCGACGAGCTGCGCGAGCTTCCTCGACCGCACGCGGTCTCGTGACCACGGTCCGGGGGGCCAAGCCCCCCGAGAACCCCCCGGCGCCGTCCCTCGCGGAGAAGCTCACGTCGCTCGCCAAGCGGCGCGGCTTCGTCTTCCCGTCGAGCGAGATCTACGGCGGTGCCGGGGCCACCTGGGACTTCGGTCCACTCGGCGTCGAGCTGAAACGGAACGTGAAGGAGTCGTGGTGGCGCGCCATGGTGCAGCTACGCGGTGACATCGTCGGCCTCGACGGCGCGATCCTCATGCACCCGCGCGTTTGGGAGGCCTCGGGACACGTTGAGAACTTCATCGATCCGCTCGTCGAGTGCCGCAATTGCCGCAAGCGCTTTCGCGTCGACGACCTGCCGAATGGCGACGCGCTGATGGACGCGTGGCGGTCGAAGCGGCTCGACCTCTCGGTCGTCGCCTGCCCGAACTGCGGCGAGCGCAAGCTCGCCGATCCTCGGCGCTTCAACCTGATGTTCAAGACCTTCGTCGGACCGGTGGAGGAGGACGCTGCGGTCGCCTGGCTCCGGCCCGAGACGGCGCAGGCCGTCTATGTGAACTTCGAGAACGTCCAGCAGGCGACCCGCAAGCGGCTGCCGTTCGGCATCGCCCAGATCGGCAAGGCCTTCCGGAACGAGATCACGCCCGGGAACTTCATCTTCCGCTCACGTGAGTTCGAGCAGATGGAGATGCAGTACTTCTGCCGCCCCGCCGACGCTCCTCGCGTCTTCGAGGAGTGGAAGGAGGAGCGCATGCGTTGGCACCGTTCGCTCGGTGTCGCCACCGAGCTCCTTCGCTTCCGCGAGCACGCGGAGAACGAGCGCGCCCATTACGCGGCGCGCGCCGTGGACATCGAATTCCGCTTCCCGTTCGGCTGGAAGGAGCTCGAAGGCGTCCACAACCGGACCGACTACGACCTGCGGCGGCACGCCGAGTTCTCAGGGAAAAAGCTCGAGTACTTCGACGACTTGAGCAACGAGCGATTCGTGCCGTTCGTCGTCGAAACGGCCGTCGGCGCCGATCGCACGACGTACGCGCTCCTCTGCGCGGCCTACGACGAGGAGCCAGACAAGGAGGGCGTCCGCGTCGTCCTGCGCCTCCGCCCGGAGATCGCGCCGTACAAGGTCGCGGTCCTGCCGCTCTCGAAGAACGAGCGGCTCTCGCCGCTCGCGCGCGAGGTGTGGGATCTCGTCCGGCCGCACTGGATGTCGACGTACGACGAGACGCAGGCGATCGGCCGCCGCTACCGGCGCCAGGACGAGATCGGCACGCCGCTCTGCGTGACCGTGGACTTCCCGTCGCTCGACGATCGTCAGGTGACGATCCGCGAGCGCGACTCGATGGCACAGGTCCGCGTTCCCATCGCTGAGCTCGTGCCCGCTCTCCGGGAGCGCCTTCCCAGCGCCTGATCTTCGCGGCCTCGCCGACGCGGCGCTCGCGCTGCTCATGCTCGCGATCGGTGCGCAGACGCCGGTCCTCGCGCTCCTCGCGCTGCGCCGGCCGCGGGTCCTCGTCGCCGTCGTCGCGCCGTATCTCGTGCTCGTCCCGGTCGCGGTCGCGATCGGGGGGCTCGCTCCCACGCTGGGGCTGGGCGCGCTCCTCCTTGCGGCGGCGCCGGCGGAGCTCGCCGCTCCGGCGCTCGCGCGCGCGGTCGGGGGACGGGCCGAGACGGCGGCCGCGATGATGACGGGCACGCTCGTCGTCTCGTTCGCGCTGCTCCTCACGGTCGTCGGGCCCGCAGGCGCGAGCGCGGCGACCGCAAACACCGCGTTCGTCGCGCTCGCCGTCGGCGCGGCCGCCGCCGGCGCGGTGCCGACCGCGCGCGACGCAGTCCTTGGTGCGATCCGGCTCGCCGCGAACGTGGCGCTCGCGATCCTGGTGGCGAACGCGCTCGTGGGAGGCATCGCCGCGCTGGACGGCGGCTCGGTCCTCGCCGCCCTGGCGCTCCTGGCTGCAGGCACGCTGGCGGCGGCGGTCGGAACGGCGGTGCTCGGTGGCGACGTGGTGGCGTCGGTGTTGGGCGGCGGGACGCGCGACTTCGCGGTCGCGGCGACGCTCGCCGCGGATCTTGCCCCGTCGGCGGCGGCGCTGCCGCTCGTCTACGGAGCGCTCCTCTTCGGGCTTCTCGGGGCGCTCGCGGCGGCGCGTGCGCTGCGGTCGCGTTCCGCGCGACGAAACGGCGCTTGACCCTCCGCTAGCATCCAGCGGCAGAGGGACCGGCCTCGCGCCCGCGGGGCCGGCAGGGAGGGTCAATGAAAAGGTTTGCGCGCTGGGGTTCGCTCGTTCCGCTCGCGATCTTGATCGTCGCGGCCTGCTCGTCGCCGGCTCCGGAGTCGTACAGCGGCGTCCAGCCACGGACACCGATCGACAAGATCCCGGCGGGCGGCCAGATGAAGAACTTCACCCTCGTCGCGACCAACCCGCTGCTCGATCCCAAGTTCAACCTGCCGCGCGGCGCGAACGGTGGCATCACCGCCGTCCGCGATTGCCTGTACGTCGGCAGCAACATCGCCGCGCAGCCGACGCTCGTGGTCGACATGAAGGACATGACGAAGCCGGCCGTCGTCGGCGAGCTGCCCGGGATCCCGGGCAAGTCGATGGGCACGGAATCGTTCCAGGGCGTCTCGGACCTGAGTCTCCTGGTGAACACGACCCGCATGTCGGCGATCGGCAAGTACACGTACAAGCCTTCCGAGGCCGACAAGAACATCGGCCTCGTCGTGTACGACGCGACGGACTGCCGCAAGCCCACGATCGTCGCGAAGATCGACGTGAAGAACGAGTTCACCCACTACATGAACCTCTGGCGCGACCCGAACAAGCCGGACCGCGTCCTCGCCTCGGTCAGCCTTGGCAACGGCGCGCCGGCCGACGGCGTCGACATCCGCGTCTACGACCTCACCGGTTGCCCCAAGAGCTGCAACCCCAAGCTCGTCGGCGAGTGGGGCCTGCGCGCGCAGCTCGGCGTACCGCAGAGCGTCGTCACCAAGTACGAAGGCGGCCAGCGCACCGACAGCACGCAGACCCACGACCACACGTGGTCGCTCGACGGCCGTCGGATCCACCTCGCCCAGACGAAGTACGGCTACTTCCAGATCGACAGCTCGGCGATCGCCGAGGGCCGCTCGTGCGACCCATCGCCGGCGAAGAGCAGGACCGAGTCCGGTCACTGCCTCTCCGTCTTCCCTGACTTCAAGCCGCTTCCCGCGTTCGGGACCGAGGTCGCGACGGTCCACGGCGTCGTCCCGGTCCCCGGCCGGCCGTACGTGATCCTCAACCACGAGGGCACGACGTGCCCGTTCGGCGGCATCACGATCGCGTACATCGGGAACAAGGACGCCTACAACAACTACGACAAGCAGACCGGTGCGATCGTGGGCCCCGCCGCCGGCTACGCGGGCAGCTTCCGCGCGGACCTGTTCCCGCGGAACGTGGGCACGTTCGCGATCCCGGAGCAGAACCCGGACCGTTGCCCGAAGCCGGGTGACCAGGTCCCGGCGACCACGAGCGCGACCGGCCCCTACGGGGTCGACGTCCTCCGCGGATCGAAGACCGTCCACGACACGATCGCCTTCCCGAGCGTCATCTTCTCGACGTGGGACGGCGGCGGGCTGCGGGCCATCGACATCACCAACCCGCAGACGCCCTTCGAGCTCGGCTACTTCTTCAACAAGCCGCCGCAGGAGGTCCGCTGGTGCAGCGGGCGCAGCGGCCTCTGCGCGGATGCCGAAGTCGACGGCGAGGGTGTGCCGGTCCGGGTCAAGGGGCTCATCCCGCCCGACATCGAAGCACGCAGCTACCCGATCACGATGAACGGGTACATCGTGTACTCGGACTCGGTGTCGGGCCTCTTCGTGCTGAAGTACACCGGGCCGCACGCGAGCGAGATCCCCGCGCAGGGGACCTGTGTCGCGCAGAACCCGAACGTGCAGGCGATCGGCTACGAGCCCTGCAAGCCATACGTGACGTGGTCTCCATAACGGCGGACTGAACGCTGCGAAGAGGCCGGCAGGACGCGCCTGCCGGCTTTTTCGTTACCGGGGCCGGCGCTCGCGCCGGCTCGAGGTCGCGACGTCCTCGTCGGCGGCGAGGCGCCCGGCGAACCGCTGCGCGACGAGCGTCGCCGCGGCCGTAAGCGCCGCCGTCACCGCTTCCCAGGCGGCCTGCTTGGCGCGCGGGCCGGACTCGACCTCGCCGATCTCCTTGCGCAGGGCTTCCCGGAAGCGCTTGCGGGTCTTGCCCTTCAGCTGGTCGAGACGTCCGCCGAGCCGGCTGACGATCTGGTCGAGCTCCCGCTCGCCGCGCGAGCGCCGTGCGCCCCTCACGCGCGAGGCGATCGCGACCGCGCCCGCGACCGCGAGGGACGCCAGCGCGCCACCGACGGCGACCGGCTGCCGGGCCGCGAGGCGCCGGGGATCGAGGTCCTGCTTGGCGCGCCACTGCAGCGCGCGCAGGTCCTGGTCGATCTCGCGGCGCAGGTCGGCTAGCTCGCGCTCCGTCCGAGCAGACGTGCTCTCGCCCAACGGATCGTCTCCTTTACCGAATTGATCGTGCGTGTCGGTCCGCGCAGCTCGAGCTTCTTGAAGCCCACGTAGCCCGTGACGCCTGCGCCGACCGCGAAGACCAGCATCGCAATGAGTGCCGCCGCCCAGAGCGGATCGTCGAGACCCGCGAGGGCGCGGAGGGCCAGGCCGATGAGCGCGATGACGAGGACCACGAGCGCGATGAGGAACGCGAGCCCGAACGCCGCCGCGACGCCGAACCAGATCGCCGCGCGCAGGTTCGCGCGGACGATCTCGGCGATCTCCTGGCGAGGCAGCTCGAGCTGCTTGCGGATGTACGCGCGGACGTTCGCGCGCACGCGTCCGAGCAGCGTTCGGTAGCCGGGGGTCGCGTATCCGGGGACCGCGGGCATGGGCCGCGACTGTACCGCAGGCACGCGCACCGGCGCCGGTGGAGCACGAAGCCTGCCAGCGCCGCGGATCACGTCGCGAGTCGCTGACCGGATTTCTGCCAGAATCGAGGCTCCAGCTGAGGAGGGTCACCGGGTGGCGGTAGCGGTGCGCACCAGCCGAGCGCGCGCGAAGTCGTCGGCTCCGACGCGCGCGAAGGCGAGCGGCGCGCGCACGAAGTGGGTGTACCTCTTCGCGAACGGCAAGGCCGAGGGCAACGCGAAGATGCGCGAGCTCCTCGGGGGGAAGGGCGCGGGGCTCGCCGAGATGACGAACGCCGGCCTCCCGGTGCCGCCCGGCTTCACGATCACGACCGCGGCGTGCAACGCGTACTTCGCCGCGGGCCGCAAGCTCCCGCCGGGCCTCCTGGAGCAGGTGGAGAGCGCGCTCGCCGCGGTCGAGCGCGCGACGGGCAAGAAGCTCGGCGACACGAAGAACCCGCTCCTCGTCTCGGTGCGCTCCGGCGCGGCGATGAGCATGCCCGGGATGATGGACACGGTCCTGAACCTCGGCCTCAACGACGAATCGCGCGCGGCGCTCGCGAAGCTCACGAAGAACGAGCGCTTCGCACACGACGCTTACCGGCGGTTCATGTCGATGTTCGGCCGGATCGTCCTCGGCATCGACGCGGAGAAGAAGGACACCGTCCGCCGGGAGACGGGGAAGGCGTTCCCGACCGACCCCAAGCAGCAGCTGCGTCTCGCGATCGAGGCGGTCTTCGGGTCGTGGTTCGGCCAGCGCGCGAAGGACTACCGCAAGCAGTTCAAGATCCCGGACGACCTCGGGACCGCTTGCAGCGTCGTGACGATGGTGTTCGGCAACATGGGCGACGACTCCGGAACTGGGGTGGCGTTCACGCGGAACCCGAACACCGGTGCCAAGGAGCTCTACGGCGAGTACCTGACGAACGCCCAGGGCGAGGACGTCGTCGCGGGGATCCGGACGCCCGCGCCGATCTCGCAGATGAAGGGCGACCTGCCGAAGGCGTACGCGGAGTTCGAGAAGATCGCCAAGCGCCTGGAGAAGCACTATCGCGACGCCCAGGACCTCGAGTTCACCATCGAGCGCGGCAAGCTGTACATGCTCCAGACGCGCTCGGCGAAGCGCACCGCCGCCGCCGCCGTGAAGATCGCGACGGACATGGTCCGCGAGGGCCTCATCACGAAGGACGAGGCGCTCCAGCGGGTCGAGCCCGCGCAGGTCGAGCAGCTTCTGCTCCCGCGCTTCGACCCCGCGGAGGTCGAGAAGGCCCGCAAGGCCGGCCGCTATCTCGCGAAGGGCCTGAACGCGTCGCCGGGGGCCGCGACCGGTCGCGCGGTCTTCGACGCCGACCGCGCGGTCGCGCTCAAGGGGCAGCGTCAGCTCGTCGTCCTCGTTCGCCCCGAGACGAGCCCCGACGACTTCCACGGCATGGTCGCCGCGACCGGGATCCTCACCGCGCGCGGCGGGTCCACGTCCCACGCCGCCGTCGTCGCGCGCGGGCTCGGCCTCCCGTGCGTGGCGGGATGCGCCGCGCTCGAGATCGATCTCGGCAAGCGCGAGATGCGGGTCGACGGGAAGCTCGTCCACGAAGGCGAGGCGATCTCGATCGACGGGACGACCGGCGAGGTCTTCGCCGGCGAGCTGCCCACGATCGAGCCCAACTTCCGCGAGGAGAAGGCGCTCATCGAGCTCCTCTCGTGGGCTGACAAGCGCCGTCGCCTCGGGGTGTGGGTGAACGCCGACACACCCGGCGAATGCAAGCTCGCGCGGGAGCTCGGTGCGGAGGGGGTGGGGCTCGCGCGGACCGAGCACATGTTCCGGCAGGCCGAGCGGCTGCCGATCGTGCAGGACATGATCATGGCGGACAGCACCGAAGGCCGGGAGCGCGCGCTCGCGAAGCTGCTGCCGTTCCAGCAGGGCGATTTCCGCGAGATGTTCGAGGCCATGGACGGCCTGCCGGTCGTCATCCGCCTCATCGACCCGCCGCTCCACGAGTTCCTGCGCGAGTACGCGGACGTCGACATCGAGATCGCCGTCGCGCGTGCCACCGGGAAGGACGGCGCGGACCTGGCCGAGAAGGAGCGCATCTACCGGCGGCTCGAGCAGCTGCACGAGGACAACCCCATGCTCGGGCTCCGCGGCTGCCGCCTGCTCCTCGTGTATCCCGAGATCCTCGAGATGCAGATCCGCGCGATCCTCGGGGCGGCGATCGACAGCAAGGAGCGCGGCGTCAAGGCGAAGCCCGAGATCATGATGCCGCTCGTCGGCACGATGGGGGAGCTCGATCGGCTCTACGAGCAGGTGATGTCGGTCGCCGCGACGGTGCAGCGGGAGCGCGGCACGAAGGTCGACTTCAAGTTCGGCACGATGATCGAGATCCCGCGCGCCTGCCTCATCGCGGACGAGATCGCCGAGAAGGCGGAGTTCTTCTCCTTCGGCACGAACGACCTCACGCAGACGATCCTCGGCATCTCGCGGGACGACGCGCAGAAGAGCTTCCTCACGCGCTACGTCGAGGAGAAGATCATCCCGGCCGACCCGTTCCAGGTGCTCGACCGCGACGGCGTCGGCGCGATGATGCGCATCGCCATCGAGCGCGGCCGCAAGACGCGCGACGGTCTCAAGATCGGCATCTGCGGGGAGCACGGCGGCGATCCGTCGTCGATCGAGTTCTGCCATCAGGTCGGCTTGACCTACGTCTCACCTTCCACGTATCGCGTACCCGTCGCGCGGCTCGCCGCGGCGCAGGCGGCGATCGCGGGCGCGGCAGGGCGCGACCGCTGATCGGGACGCGCGAGGCCTCGCAGCTCGGCGGCCGCAGACGGGCGACGCGACTCAGGGCTTCTGGCTGAAGTCGAACGCGTTCAGCAGGTTGTTCGCCTTGGCGTCACGCTCGCCCAGCGGCTGCAGGTTCCAACGCCACTCGATAAAGCGGAGGATCGAGGTCGTGTCGTACACGGTCTTGTCGACGAACCCCTTCTTCGCGTAGGGCGAGACGATGATCGCCGGCACGCGAGTGCCCGGGCCCCAGCGGTCGATCTTCGGCGGGGCGACGTGGTCCCACAGCCCACCTCCCTCGTCGAAGGCCACGATGATTGCGGCGCTCTTCCAGTACGCGCTGTCCTGGATCGCCTTCACGAGCTCGGCGGTGTGACGGTCGCCAGCCACCAGCCCGGGGCCCTGGATCGGATGCGCGTTGAGAGCGGGTTTGACGATCGCAACCGCTGGTAGGTCGGACCCTTTGAGCGCCGCGAGGAAGTCCTCTTCGTCCTTCAAGTGCCTCGTCGCGCCGGGCGTGCCCGACGCGGTCGTGGGAAAGAACGCGAACGGGGCGAATACCGACGCATACTGCCCCGCGCTCCACCCCGCGGTGTACCAGGCCCAGGAGACACCTGCCGCATCGAGCCGATCACCGATATGGGGCGCGGACTGCCTCGGGATGAGCTTGGCCTGATCGGGAGTCCAGTTGTTCACCAGATAGCCGTCCGGCGTCACGACCCCATCCTTGATGAGCGTCCCATCAGTTGCGACTTGAGCGACGATATCCGCGGGCGCATTCGGCCACGTCGCGGTGCACGCGCAGAAGAGCCACAGATGGTTCGGCCCCGTCCCACCGAACGTGGCGTGGAAGAAGTGGTCCGCAAGCACGTACTGCTCCGCGAGCTTCCACATCGCGAGCGACCGTCCGTCGTAGTACCCCATGGTCAGGCTCGTGCTGACGGACACGAAGCGGTCCATCTTCCCGCCGTTGATCGCCATCTGCTCCTGATAGAAGCGATTCCCGGCTTCGGCCCCCGCGATGTTGAACGTCTGGTCCATGGGAACGAACGGCTGCAGGTCGAAGGGCCGATTGGGCAGGTTGTCGGGAAGCTGTGTGGGAGGCCTGGTGGTATTCGGGGTCGCGCCGCGAAGCGGCGGCAGAACCTCGTAGGGTTTGCCGTTCCGATCCACCTGGGTCGCCGCTGGGCCCGCCTGCGCGATGCCTTCCGCGCCGGGGAACAGCCCGAACACCTGGTCGAAGGGGCGATTCTCGAGGTAGATGACGATGACGTGATCGAGCGGCGGCTTCGTGCCCGAGCCGGCCGGGCCACTGGTCAAGGGACCCGCGGCGGGCGAGCCGGCCGGCGCGCAAGACGCGGCCAGGACGACCAGGGCCAGCGCGACGGCGTCTTTTCTAGCCATACTCGAGCGGCGCCGGACCCCGCGTGGAGACATGCAGCTGTCCGGCGCCTCCCCTCCTCGGCGCCGCACTTTACACCCCGCCCGCGCGCAGGCGGCGATCGTGGGCGCGGCAGGGCGCGACCGTTAGCCCCAGACCTCTCGGGCGACCTCGGCGACCAGGCGCAGCTTCGCGATCTGCTCGTCTCGCGAGATCATGTTGCCCTCGACGGTGGACGAGAACCCGCACTGCGGGCTGAGGCAGAGCTGCTCGAGCGGCACGTACTTCGCCGCCTCGTCGATCCGGCGCTTGAGGTCGTCCTTGCGCTCGAGCGCGCCGCGCTTCGTCGTCACCAGGCCGAGCACCACGAGCTTGCCCTTCGGCACGAAGCGGAGCGGCGCGAACGTCCCCGAGCGCGCGTCGTCGTACTCGAGGAAGAAGCCGTCGACGTTCAGACCGCCGAAGACGGCTTCGGCGACGTAGTCGTACCCGCCGGAGGCGGCCCACGAGGAGCGGAAGTTCCCGCGGCAGGAGTGCGTGCAGATCGTCATGCCCGCGGGCCGATCCGCGATCGCCTCGTTGATGAGCCGCACGTAGACCTCGTGCTGACGACGCTCGTCCCCACCCTGCTCGGCGATGAAGGTCCGCTGCTCGGGGTCGTTCAGGTACGCGAGGCTGGTGTCGTCGAGCTGCAGGTAGGTGCAGCCGAGCTTCGCGAGCGCGGCGATCTCCCGTGCGTACACCTGCGCCAGGTCGTGGTAGAAGGACTCGAGGTCCGGGTACACCTTCGGATCGATCGCCGCGCGACCGCCCCGGTAGTGGACCATGCTCGGGCTCGGGATCGTGAGCTTTGGCGTCGCCTTGGTGGCGACGCTCTTGAGGAACGCGAACGCGTCGGCGAAGATCGGACGGTCGAGCGTCAGCCTCCGAACGACCCGGAGCGCCGCAGGCGTGAACTCGATCTGCCCCTTCTCGCTCTGAAAGCGGACCGCGATGTTGCCCTCGGTCCGCTCGATGCCGCCGAGCTGGTAGATGAAGTCCATGTGCCACGACGCACGGCGGAACTCGCCGTCGGTCGCCGAACGCAGGCCGATCCCCTCCTGCATCTTCACCACGTCGCGGATCGCCTGATCCTCGACGGCTCGCAGCTCCGCCGCGCCGATCCGTCCCGCCGCCTGGTCCTCGCGGGCGCGCATGAGCTCCGGCGGGCGCAGGAGGCTGCCGACATGGTCGGCGCGGAACGGCGGCGAGGCGCGGGCGGTCATCTCGGCGGGCCGAGTCTACCGAGCGCGGCCTATGATTCCGCTCGCTTCCGAGCGACGCGGAGGCTCAAGGCAGGGGGCGGAAGTCATGAAGCGCAGGCAGCTCATCCAGCGCGCCGCGGCTCTCGGTGGTGCCGCCGCGGCGGCCCCGCTCATCGCGGCGTGCGGACCCGCGGCGACCGCCCCGAGCGCGAGCCCGGCGGCCTCGGCCGCCGCGACGGCGACCGCGAAGCCGATCCGCACCCTGAAGGTGGGGTACATCCCGCTGACGGACTTCCTCGGCATGTATGCCGCGATCGAGCAGGGCTACATAGCGGACGAGGGCCTCAAGCTCGAGCTGCAGGCGATGTCGGGCGGCGCGGCGATCATCCCCGCGATCACGGGTGGATCGCTCGATTTCGGCATCTCGAATTACGTCTCGACCATCCTTTCGAACGCGCAGGGTCTCAAGATCAAGGTGTTCAGCGACAGCGCGTACGACAGCAAGGACCATTCGCCCTTCTCCGTCGTCGTGAAGAAGGGCAGCCCGGTCAAGGCGGCGAAGGATCTGAACGGCAAGAAGATCGCGGTGAACACGCGGAACAACATCGTGCACGTGGGCGTCATGGAGTGGATGGAGCAGAAGGGCGGCGATCCCAAGACCGCCCAGTTCGTCGAGCTGCCGTTCCCGCAGATGCCCGCCGCGCTCACGCAGGGACAGGTGGACGCGATCGCTCCGACGGAGCCGTTCGTCACCGTGTCGACTTCGCAGGACGGGCAGATCCTCGCGAACTACTTCGCCGAGATCCGAGACAACGTCGCGATCGCGGGCTTCATCTCGACCGAGGATTGGATCAACAAGAACCGCGACGTCGCGCAGGCCTTCCATCGCGCGAACACCAAGGGCATGGACTTCGTCGCGAAGAACGAGAAGACCGCGCGCGACTACGTCGTGAAATACGCGAACCTCGACCCGGCCCTCGCCGGGAAGGTCAACCTCTCAGCGCTGCGGAGCACGCCGCTCCTCGACTCCGTCCAGTTCTGGGTGGACATGTCGAAGAAGTGGGGACTGCTGGACAAGAGCTCGACGCTCAAGGCGGAAGACCTCTTCGTCAAGTTCTAGCGCCGCGGTGAGCGCGGTGCTCGACGTGCGCGGGCTCGGCGCGACGTTCCCGACCCCGCGCGGGGCGCCCCTCCGCGTCCTCGACGGCATCACCTTCACGGTCGGAGCGGGCGAGCTCGTCTGCCTCGTCGGGCCCTCCGGGTGCGGCAAGACGACGCTCCTTCAGATCATCGGCGGCCTCCGGCGCGCGTCCGAGGGCGAGGTCCTCGTCGAGGGTCGCCGCGTCACCGGCCCGCCTCCGGAGCTCGTCGTTCTGTTCCAGCAGTACGGGAAGTCGCTCCTCCCCTGGCGCACGGTCGAAGGTAACGTCAGCCTCGCCCTCGAGAACCTCGACCTGGCGACGGACGAGCGTCGCCGTCGTGTCGCGCGGAACCTGGCGGTCGTCGGGCTCACGACCTTCGAGGGCTATCACCCGTATCAGCTCTCCGGCGGCATGCAGCAGCGCGTCGCGATCGCGCGCGCGCTCGCCCGCCAGTCGGACATCCTGCTGATGGACGAGCCCTTCTCCAGCCTCGACGCGATGACGCGAGCCGGGCTTCAGGATCTGTTGCTCGGTCTCTGGCGCGACTTCAAGAAGACGGTGGTCTTCGTGACGCACGACGTCGAGGAGGCCGTCTACCTCTCGACGTCGATCGCCGTGCTCAGCGCGCGGCCGGGGCGGCTCATCGAGACGATCCCGAACGACCTGCCGCACCCCCGCGACCAGCTTGCGACGCGCGAGGATCCCCGCTTCCTGCGCTGCCGGCGTCGCGTGCACGAGCTCATCGGCAGGACCATGCCGCATGCGTAGAGACGACATCTTGCGGATCGGTGGGTTCATCGTTCTTCTCGCGCTCCTCGCCGTCTGGGAGCTCGCGAGCGAGACCCAGCTCGTCAATCCGGTCTACCTGCCTCCGATCACCCGTATCGGAGCGGCCTTCGCGCGCCTCACGGAGAACGGGGAGCTCGCCCGTCAGATCCTGGGCAGCGCCTCGCGGTTCGTCGCCGGGTACGCCGTGGCCGTCGCGCTCGGCATCGTCATCGGCGTCGCCATGGGCTATTTCCGCGCCGGCTACCTGCTCCTCGAGCCGGTGGTGGAGCTCCTGCGACCGCTTCCGCCTCCCGCGATCATTCCGCTCGCGATCCTCCTCCTCGGGATCGAAGACCGGATGAAGATCTTCGTCATCGCGTTCGGCTGCTTCTTCCCGGTGGTGGTCAACGCGATCCAGGGTGTCGCCGGCGTCGACAGGGTGCTCTTCGACACGGCGCGCACGTTCCGGCTCTCGACGCGAGAGATCCTCTGGAAGATCGTGCTGCCCGCGGCGTCGCCGAGCATCGTCGCGGGCATGCGGATCTCGCTCGCCGTGGCGCTCATCCTCACGGTCATCGCGGAGATGGTCGCGAGCAACAACGGCATCGGCTTCTTCATCCTCGACACGGAACGGGCCTTCCGGATCACGGATATGTACGCCGGCATCTTCACGCTCATGGTCGTCGGGTATGCCCTCAACCGGATCTTCGTCGCGTTCGAGGGACGGGCCCTCGCCTGGTATTTCGGCCAGTCGCGGCAGGAGCGGACCTGAGCGCGGGGCGGCTACCCTAGCGCGATGGGCACCCAGACGCGCGGCCGCCCGTTCCTCCAGATCCCCGGTCCCACGAACATCCCGGACCGCGTGCTCCGCGCCATGGACCGCGCGGTCATCGACCACCGCGGCCCCGAGTTCGCCGCCCTCGTCCGCGGGCTCCTGCCCGACGTGCGGCGTGTGTTCGGAGCCGCCGACGCGCACCCCGCGATCTTCCCCTCGTCCGGCACGGGCGCGTGGGAAGCGTCGCTCGTCAACACGCTCGCTCCCGGCGACCGGGTGCTCGCCTTCGATCACGGCCACTTCGCGACGCTGTTCGCCGCCGCGGCGCGCAATCTCGGGCTGCAGGTCGACCTTCTCCCGTCGGACTGGCGCCGCCCGATCCCCGCGGAGGACGTCGAGCGCGCGCTGCGCGACGGCCGCCACCGTGCGGTGCTGGTGGTGCACAACGAGACCTCGACCGGCGTCCGCAACGACGTCGCCGCGGTCCGGGCGGCCATCGATGCGGCCGGCAGCGACGCGCTGCTCATCGTCGACACGGTGAGCAGCCTCGGGAGCATGGACTTCCGGTTCGACGAGTGGCGCGTCGACGTGGCCCTCACCGGCAGCCAGAAGGGGCTCATGCTGCCGCCGGGCCTCGCGATCCTGTGCATCGGTTCGCGTGCCCTGGCGGCCGGCGAACGCGGCGGGAGCCCACGAAGCTTCTTCGACTGGCGCCCGATCATCCGCGAGAACGAAGCGGGCTTCTTTCCGTATACCCCGGCCACGCTCGTCCTCTTCGGCCTGCGCGAGGCGCTGGACATGCTCTTCGAGGAGGGCCTGGACCAGGTGTTCGCCCGCCATCGACGGCTCGCCGACGTGGTGCGCGCGGCGGTGGACGCGTGGGGTCTCGAGATCTATTGCGCGGACGCGACCGCGCGTTCGAACAGCCTGACCGGCGTGCTCGTGCCGGAGGACGTCGACAGCGGCGCGGTCCTCCAGCGCGCGCGCGCTCGCGGCCTCGCACTCGGTGTCGGGCTCGGCAAGGTGAAGGGGAAGCTCTTCCGCATCGGGCACCTCGGCTCGCTGAACGAGCTCGAGACCCTCGCCATCGTCGCCGGAGTCGAGCTCGCGCTCGCGGAATCCGGCGTCCGCGTCCGCCTCGGCAGCGGGAGCGAGGCCGCCGAGGAAGCCCTGCTCGGTCGCGAGCGCGTCGCGACCTGAGGGCTGGCGGCGGTGATCCGCGCGATGTCGCGATCGATCCCCACAAGCGCTTGGCGTCACCGCCCGCGTCATCGCCAGATGTTGTCGGCGGCTCGCGCACGTTCGCATGCCGCACGTCGGCGGAGCGATCTCATCAAGTAGCCTAGGCCCGTGGCGACGCAGGCCCGCGCGGAGGCGAAGCTCTCGCGTACGCGCAGCGTCGCGGCGCTGCGCATCCGGGAGCGGACCGAGGACCTCGAGCAAGCGGAGCTTGCGGACGGCGCGACACGCTCGGCCGACGCGAGGCGCGATCTGCCCGAGGAGCCGTCACCCACGCGGACCGCGTTCGCGGTCGACCGCGACCGCATCGTCCACAGCAAGGCGTTCCGCCGACTCAAGCACAAGACACAGGTGTTCCTCGCGCCGATCGGCGACCACTACCGCACGCGCCTCACGCACACCCTCGAGGTCACGCAGATCGGCCGCGCGATGGCGCGCGCGCTCCGGCTGAACGAGGACCTCGTCGAGGCGATGGCCATGGGCCACGACGTCGGGCACACGCCCTTCGGCCATGTCGGGGAGGAGCTCCTCGCGACCTTCCTCCCCGAGGGGTTCCGCCACAACGCGCAGAGCGTCCGCGTGCTCGAGATGATCGAGAAGAACGGGGCCGGTCTCAACCTCACGCACGAGGTGCGCGACGGGATCCTCAAACACAGCGCGCCGACGGAAGGCGGCCTGGAGACAGCGGCGTGGGGCGTCCCGGAGACGCCGGAGGGCTGGGTGGTCCGGTTCGCGGACAAGATCGCCTACCTGCACCACGACATCGACGACGCCATGCGCGCCGAGATCGTGCGCGAGGAGGACATCCCCCCGTCCGTGCGCACGGCGCTCGGCCGCGACCGCGCGGAACGCCTCGACACGATGGTGTACGACGTCATCGTCACCTCGTACGGGAAGCGCGAGGTCACGATGAGCGACGAGGTCCTCGAGGCGACGAACGCGCTCCGCAAGTACATGTTCGAGAACGTCTACCTCGCCGGTCCGGCGAAGACCGAGGACCGCAAGGCGCAGGGCGTCCTCTGGGCGCTCCTCCAACACTTCGAGAAGCATCCCGAGGTCCTACCGAGCGAGCATCGACGCATCGCGGAGCGCGAGGGCCCCAAGCGCGCGGTCGCCGACTACGTCGCCGGCATGACAGACCGCTACGCGCTGGACACGTACGCCTCGATCTTCATCCCGACCGTGTGGAGCCATCTGTAGGCGAGGCGGCCCGCTGTACAGAATCATGTACACTGAAATCCATGAAGACCCTGGCCTTCACCGAGGCGCGCAAGGAGCTGTCGAAGATCGTGGATGACGTGTCGTCTCACCACGAGCACGTGGTCATCACCAAACAGGGCAGGCCGAAGGCCGTCGTAATGTCGGCCGACGAGTTCGAGAGCTGGCAGGAGACCCTCGAGATCCTCGACGATCCGAAGGCGATGTCCGCGATCCGTGAGGGTCTGCGCGACGTCAAGGCCGGACGTGTCCGTCCCTTGGAAGAGGTCCTGAAGCAGCTAGGCGTTTGAGCTGACCGAGTGCCGACGACGCGCGTCTCGCGTCGCGCGACCAAGGACCTGGGGCGCCTTCCGAAGGCGTATCTCGGCGCCGTCGCCGCGGCGCTGCGCGGCTTGGCGGAGAGACCGCTCGACGGCAAGCCGCTCGGCGGCGACCTTGCGGGCCTGCGCTCGCTACGAGTTGGCATGTACCGCATCGTGTACCGCTACGACCCACGCGAGCAGGTGGTGGACGTGATCTGGATCCGACACCGACGAGAGGCCTACCGCTGATGCCAGGCGACTTCGACACCGTCAAAGAGCGCGTCGACATCGTCCAGCTCATCGGCGAGCGCGTCCCGCTCAAGAAGGCCGGCCGCTCGTACGTCGGGCTGTGCCCCTTCCACTCCGAGAAGACGCCTTCATTCCACGTCGATCCCGACCGGCGTACCTACCACTGTTTTGGCTGTAGCGAGCAGGGTGATGTCTTTACCTGGCTCGAGAAGCAGGACGGCCTCACGCCCGCAGAGGCCCTGAGGACCCTCGCCGAGCGGGCCGGCGTCGAGCTCACCAGCCGGCGCGCGCCGGAGGAGCAGGAG
>VBDU01000070.1 GCA_005883625.1 Chloroflexota bacterium
GAGCTCGGCGAGCCCCGCGTCGACCGGCCGATCGTCCTTTTTCGCCATATTCCTCGTCCCCTCTTTCGATTCGCTATCCGCTGGCGGCCATGCCGCGCTTCCGCGGCACGGCCTCGCGTACGTACGTCGTGATCTCTTCGAGCGACGCGCCGGGCGGGAAGACGCGCTCGACCCCGTGCTTTCGGAGGTTCGGGATGTCGGCCTCCGGGATGATCCCGCCGCCGAAGAGGAGCACGTCGTCGAGCCCTTTCTCGCGCATGAGCTCGCTGATGCGCGGGAACAGGTAGTTGTGCGCGCCCGAGAGGAGCGACAGGCCGATCGCGTCCGCGTCCTCCTGCAGCGCGGTCTCGACGACCTGCTCGGGCGTCTGGTGCACGCCCGTGTAGATCACTTCCATACCCGCGTCACGCAGCGCGCGCGCCACCACCTTGGCCCCCCGGTCGTGCCCGTCAAGGCCCGCCTTCGCGACGACGACGCGGATCGGACGCTTCAATCCGCGATCCCGAGGTCCTGGGCGTGGTCGGGGTAGTGGAGGTACGTGTCCCAGGCGACGAGGGACAGAGGGATCCGTTCGCGGAGCTCGTCCTCGGTGAGCGTCCGTGCGATCTCGACGAGCCGGCGGTGCGCGGTGTCGAGCTCGTCGAGGATCGCCTCGGCGCCCACGAGCTTGCGGTTCTCGACCTCGCGCGCGTTGAACGCGTCGACGTCGGCGTCGGACATCTCGGCGAACCGGCCCGCGCGCCAGTCGCGGATGCCGCGCTCTCCGTATTCCTCCCAGGCCGCGATGTGGCCGACGAGGTCCTTGTACGTCCAGCCATTGGGGAGCAATTCGCCCATGCGGCCGCGGCCGATCTCGCGGATGCGCTCGCGGACGGGACGCCAGGCCTCGTCGACGCGGGCCGCGAGCTCCGTCGCGGTGCGGGGACGCAATGCCGCGAGCTCGGCGTCGTGCTCGCTGAAATGGTTGAACGTCTCGCCCGCGACCAGGCGCAGGACCATGAGCGGCAGCGTGCCGTCCGGCAGCGCCCGTACGGCGTCCCGGACCGCGCGGTAGGCACGCTCCACCCGCTCGACGGAACGTCGCGCCGGGAGGGTCGCAGCCTGCTCGGCCGAGCGCGCGTTGACTGCGTCAACGTCCGGCTGTGGGCTCCGCCGTCCCTCGAGCCGCACGGGCAGCTCCGGCGGCACTCCCTCGAGCCAGCGCGCGATGTGCGCGAGCAGCGCCTTCCCCGTCCAGCCCGCCGGCGTCGTGCGCTCGAGACGCTCGGAGCCGACGAAACCGACGGCCTGCCAGAACCGCCCCCAGCCTTCCTCCATGCGAGCGACGAGCTCGTCGCGCGTCCACGGCAGGCCGCTCTCGAGCTCGACCTGGTGCTCGGCGTAGTGGTCGAACGTGTTTCCGGCGACGATGGCGCGGGCCCAGTGCTCGTTCGCCGCGAATTGCTCGTCGCTCAGCGCCTCGACCTCGTGCGTCAGGGCATCGTGTGCGTCGGCGAGCTCGCGTATCACCTCGCGTGCGCGTTTCCCTCGCGCCTCGGCCGCCACGCGCGCGTTGAACTCGTCGTCGTCATCCGACGGCGGTCCGGCGAAGTCGCCCGACTCGCGCAGGCGCGCGAGGCGTGACGCGGTCGCGCGCTCCCATGCCGCGATGTGGGCGAGCATCTCCTGGTACGTCCACCCGGCGGAGGTGCGCTCTCGCATCTTCCGCTCGCCGATCGTCCACGCGAGCGGCCAGAAGCCCCACCAGCCGTTCTGGATCCGGTCCTGAAGCTCCTTAGAAGTAGCCGGGATCGTGGTACTCCCCATAGACCTCCTTCAGCACGCGCACCTGCTCGCCGACGCTCGCCATCGCGCGCGCGCATTCGAGGAACGCGGGCATGAGCTCGTCATTGCGCTTCGCGGCCTCGCGGAGACGTTCGAGCGACTTCTCCCAGCGGCCGTGGTCGCGCGCCGCACGAGTCTCCTGCAGCCGGGTGATCTGCTTGCGCTCGACCTGGGGGTCGATCGCCAGCGTCGGGATCGGCGGCTCCTCCTCGGTCATGTACGCGTTGATGCCGACGATCTTCTTCTCGCCCTCTTCGACCTGCTGCTGGAAGTGGAAGGACGCCTCGATGATCTCCCGCTGGGGGTAGCCGCGCTCCACCGCCTCGACCATCCCGCCCATCGACTCGACCTCGCGCAGATATCGGGCGAACCCCTGCTCCATGCGGTCCGTGAGCGCCTCGAGGTAATAGCTGCCCGCGAGCGCATCGATGGTGTCGGCGACGCCGGACTCGTGCGCGATGACCTGCTGCGTCCGCAGCGCGAGCGTCACCGCCTCCTTGGTCGGGAGCGCGTACGTCTCGTCGAGCGAATTCGTGTGGAGCGAGTTCGTCCCGCCAAGGATCGCGGCGAGCGCCTGGAGCGTCACGCGGACGACGTTGTTGTACGGCTGCTGCGCCGTGAGCGAGACGCCAGCGGTCTGGGCGTGCGTGCGCAGCAGGAGCGCGCGTTCGTTGGTCGGGTGGTAGCGCCGCTCGATCTCCCGCGCCCAGATGCGCCTCGCGGCGCGGAACTTCGCGATCTCCTCGAAGAAGTCGTTGTGCACATCGAAGAAGAAGGAGAGGTGCGGGACGAAGTCGCTGGGGTCCAGGCCGGCCTCGACGCCCCACTTCACGTACTCGAGGCCGTCGATGAGCGTGAACGCCAGCTCCTGGAGCGCGGTCGCTCCGGCCTCGCGGATGTGGTAGCCGGAGACGGAGATCGTGTTCCAGCGCGGGACCTCGCGTGACCCGAACCGGAAGGTGTCCACCACGAGCGACATCGCGGGCTTGACCGGGACGATCCACTCCCGCTGCGCGATGTACTCCTTGAGGCAGTCGTTCTGGATCGTCCCGCCCAGCCGCGCGAAGGGGATGCCGCGCCTCTCGGCGGCCGCAAGGTACATCGCCCATACGATCGAGGCGGGACCGTTGATCGTCATCGACGTCGTGACCTCGTCGAGGGGGATCCGGTCGAAGAGGATCTCCATGTCGCGGAGCGTGTCGACGGCGACGCCCTCCCGCCCGACCTCGCCGCGCGAGAGCGGGTCGTCGCTATCGCGGCCCATGAGCGTCGGCATGTCGAACGCGACCGACAGGCCGCTCACGCCCTGCGACAGCAGGTAGTGGAAGCGCTCGTTGCTGTCCTCGGCCGAGCCGAACCCCGCGAACTGGCGCATCGTCCAGAGCCGGCCGCGGTACATCGAGGCCTGCACGCCGCGCGTGTACGGGAACTCCCCGGGGAACCCGAGGTCGCGCGCGGGGTCGAAGCCCGCCAGATCGTCCGCCGTGTAGAGGGGCTCGACGAGCTCATCCGAGAGCGTCGAGAAGCGCCGTTTGCGCTCGGGGCGCCGCGTGATCGCCGGCCCGTAGACCTCCTCGAGCCACCTCCGCTTCGCGTCGACTTCCGTTGGATGCGAAAGGGGCAGAGCCCCCTTCGACCCGGCCCCCTTCAACGTCGTCATGCGGCGAACAGGGAGCGCGCGATGACCAGGCGCTGGATCTCGCTCGTCCCCTCGTAGATCGTCGTCGCCCGCGCGTCGCGCGCGGCGCGCTCCACGGAGTACTCACGCATATAGCCGTACCCGCCGAAGACCTGGATCGCGGCGTGCGTGGCGCGTTGCGCGGCTTCGCTCGCGTAGAGCTTGGCCATGGAGGCCTCGCGCGTGAACGGCCGCCCGACGTCGCGGAGCCACGCGGCGCGCAGCGCGAGGAGCCGCGCCGCGTCGGTCTCGGTCCGGCGCCGCGCGATCGAGAAAGAGACCATCTGGAAGTCGGCGATCGGCCGTCCGAACTGCCGCCGCTCCTTCGCGTAGGCGGACGCGAGTGCGAGGGCGGACCGGGCGACGCCGATCGCCTGGGCGGCGATGCCGATCCGCCCGGCGTCCAGGCCGGCCATCGCGATCGAGAACCCCTTCCCGACCTCCCCGAGGAGGGCGTCCGCGCCGACGTGTACGCCGTCGAGGGTGACCGCGCTCGTGTCGGAGGCGAGCAGCCCGAGCTTGCGCTCAGGCTTGCCGATGGTCACGCCCGCGACATCCAGCGGGACGATGAACGCGGTGATGCCGGCGTGTCTTGCCGGGGGCTCCGCCCCCCGCGGACCCCCCGAGCTGCTGACGCGGAGGAGCGCGAGCAGCAGCGGGGCGTACCGCGCGTTCGTGACGAACAGCTTGTTGCCATCGAGCACCCAGCCGTCGCCGTCACGGCGGGCCGTGCCGCGCAGCGACGCCGCGTCGCTGCCGCTCGTCGGCTCGGTAAGACCGAACGCGCCGAGGCCGCTGCCGTCAATGAGACGCGGCAGCCAGCGCGCGCGCTGATCCAGCGTGCCGAAACGGACGAGCGATCCCGCGACGATCCCGCTGTTCACCGACACACCGACCGCGAGCGAGGCCCAGGCGGCGGCAAGCTCCTCGAGGACGAGCGCGAACGCGACCGTGGACGCGCCGAGGCCGCCGTCCCGCTCCGGCACCGTCATGCCGAGGACGCCCAGGTCCGCCAGCTCCCAGAAGAGCTCCCGCGGCAGCTTCCCGGCCTCCTCCGCGGCGGCGATCCGCGGCCCGAGCCGCTCCGACCACGCGGCGACGGCGGCCGCGAGCTCGCGCTCGGTCCCGCCCGCGTACGGGTTCACGACGACGCCTTCGCCTTCTTGACCGCCTCGGTGAACGCGGGGACGAACTCGAAGACGTCGCCGACGACGCCGTAGTCCGCGATCTTGAAGATGTCGGCGTCCGGATCCTTGTTCACCGCGACGATCACCTTGCTCGACGTCATACCCGCGAGGTGCTGGATCGCGCCGGAGATCCCGAGCGCGACGTAGAGGTCCGGCGTCACGGTCTTCCCCGTCTGCCCGACCTGCTCCTCGTTCGGGCGCCAGCCGGCATCAGTGACCGCCCGGGACGCGCCGACCGCGCCACCGAGGGCGTCCGCGAGCTGCTCCACGAGGTGCCAGTTCTCCGGTCCCTTGAGGCCGCGCCCGCCGGATACGACGACGCGCGCTTCGGCGAGTGAGACGCGCTTGCCGCTCGACGGGGTCGGCGCGAAACTGGTGAACGCGAGCTTCTCGGCGCTCGTGTCGGCGGGGAGCGCGGTCACCGTGGGCGGCGTGGCGTTCGCCGGGAGCGGGAAGGCGCCGGGCCGGATCGACAGCACCGCGGGCAACGCGACCCGCAGCTTCGCGCGGATCTTCCCTGCGTACATCGGGCGCTCGACCACGAGCGCGCCGCCGTCGGAAGCCAGGCCCGTGCAATCGGCCGCGTAGGCCCGGCCCAGGCGCGCCGCCAGGCGCGCACCGAGATCGCGCCCGTTGAGCGTGGCGCCCGTGAGGATGAGGTCCGGCGCGTCGCTCTTCGCCTTCGCCGCGAGCGCGGAGACCGCAGGCAGCGCGCTGTAGCGATCAAGACCGGTAACCTCGACCACGCTCGTCTCGCCGAGGGTGCCGGCCTTGGCCGCGAGCTCGAGTGTCACGCGGCGCAGCTCGTTGTCCTTCCGCTCGGCGACGACGAGGATCTTCACAGGACTTTCGCCTCGTCGCGAAGCAATGTCGCCAGCTGCTCGGCGACCGCCTTCATGTCGCCGTCCTTCAGGATCTTTCCCCCGCCTCGCGCGGGCGGTGTCTCCAGAGCGACGATCTCGAGCCGCGGCCCGCCGAGGTCCGCGCCGAGCGAGCCCACCGGCCGCTCGGGGATCTCCTTCTTCTTCGCCTTCATGATCCCCGGGAGCGACGGGTAACGCGGCTCCTTCTCGCTCTTATGCGCGGTGCCGAGGACCGGGAACGACGCTTTCCAGACCTCGTGCCCGCCCTCCACCTCGCGCCAGAGCTCTACGCCACCCTCCGCGGGCACGAGCCTTGTGAGCATGGACACGTGCGGCCAGCCGAGGACCTCGGCGAGCGCGGGCCCGACGAACCCCTGGTCGTCGTCGGACGCCTGCTTCCCGCAGAGCACGAGGTCCGGCTTCGTCTCGAGGGCGACCTTCGCGAGCGCGCGCGCCACCGCGAGATCCGACAGCGGCTCCTCAGCGAGGACGAGCGAGGCGTCGTCGCAGCCCATCGCCAGCGCCTGGCGCAGCGCGTCGCGCGAGCGCGCGGGACCGACCGTCACGACGCTCACCGTGGTCGACGCGTCCGCGTCCTTGCGCTCGAGGGCCATCTCGATCGCATACTCGTCGGACGGCGAGATCGACCAGGTGATGCCTTCGGTCGCGATGCTCTTTCCATCGGCGCCGACCTTGACGCGTACGGTCGAGTCGGGGACCTGCTTGATCGGAATGAGGATCTTCAGCTAGAGCTCCGTCTGGTCGCCCTGGTACCAGAGCGCGAACGCGACCGCGCCGCCCGCGACCCCGAGGGCGACCAGCGCGAAGACGATCGCGAAGATGGTCTGACTGTCCATTTGTTTTGTTATGTACTACCCATCGAATCTTGATCGAGCGTTGCCGCGACCAGCTCCAAGACGTCCACTGGCTTGACCTGGTCCTGCACACCCTTTGCCCCGACGCCCTCCTCCAGCATGATCAAGCAGAAGGGGCAGCCGCTGGCGACCTTGGTCGCCCCCGAGCCGGTCGCCATGAGCTGGTCAATCCGCCGGTGGTTCACGCGCTGGCCGACCTTCTCCTCCATCCACATCCGTCCGCCGCCGGCGCCGCAGCAAAAGCCGCGCTCGCGGTGGTGGGGGGCGATCTCGACGCGGCGGACGCCCGGGATCGCGTCGAGCAGTGCGCGCGGCTCGTCGTAGATCCCGTTGTGCCGGCCGAGGTAGCAGGGATCGTGGTACGCGACCACGTCCTCGCCGTCCTGCCTGATGCGCACGCGCCCCTCGGCCACGAGACGCCGGACGAAGGTGAGAGCGTGCTCGACCTCGTAGCGTCCGCCGAGCTGCGGATATTCGTTCGCGATCGTGTTGAAGCAGTGCGGGCAGCTCGCGAGGACCTTCTTCACGCCGTAGCGGCCGAAGCTCTCGATGTTCTGCTGGGCCTGCAGCTGCCAGAGGTACTCGTTGCCGATCCGCCGCGCCGGATCGCCGTTGCAGGTCTCCTCCGCACCGAGGATCGCGAACGACACGCCCGCCGCCCGCAAGATCGAGACGAGCGCCTTTGCGACGCGCTGGTTACGGCGGTCCACCGACGCCGCACAGCCGACGAAGTAAAGCCATTCGGCATCGGGCTTCTCCGCGAACGTGGGCACGCCGAGCTCCCTGGCCCAGTCGCCGCGCGACTCGCGCGGCTCGCCCCACGGGTTCCCCGCGCGCTCGATGTTCGTGAGCGCGCGCTGCGCCTCGGGCGGGGCCGCCGACTCCATCATCGCGAGGTGGCGGCGCATGTCGACGATCTTGTCGATGTGCTCGATCGTGACCGGACACGCTTCCACACATGCCGCGCACGTCGTACACGCCCAGAGCTCCTCCGGCTTCGATTCGACCCAATGCGCGGGCGGCGTGCCTGCGGCCGTGGGGTCCGCGAGGAGCGACGGCCCTTCGCGCAGGAGCTGGTCCCGGATGTCCAGCACGATCTTCTGCGGGTCGAGCGGCTTGCCGGTCGCGAGCGCGGGGCAGTTGTCGGAGCAGCGCCCGCACTCGGTGCAGGTGTAGGCGTCGAGGAGCTGCTTCCAGGAGAGGTCGCGGAGCGAGGCCGCGCCGAAGCTGTCCTTGTTCTCGATGTCGGGGATGAGGTCGAGCGCGCCGCGCGGTGTTTGCTTGCGGAAGAACACGTTCGGAAGCGTCGTGACGATATGGAGATGCTTCGACTGCGGGAGGTACGCCGCGAACGCGAGCACCGTGATGACGTGGAGCCACCAGGCGTAGATGAAGACCACCGCCGAGCTCTCGTAGGGGTAGATCGAGCTCAGGATCGCGCCGGCGATCGGCGGAGGCGTGTACCCCTTCTCGAGATTGCCGGCGGCCAGTCCCGCCCCTTCGAACACGAGCAGCGTGATCATGAGGATCCCGATCAGGGCGAGGATCACGTATCCGTCGAGCGCGACGTGCATCCGCGGTGGCCGCAGGAAGGCCCGGCGCACGGCCGCGACCGCGATCGAGGTCAGGACCAGGACGGCGAAGACGTCGATCGTCCACGCGAAGAGGGCGCTGCCCGCGCCGGGGACGTGGAGGCCGAGGATCCCGCTCAGCAGGAGGTCGATCGTCCCGACGGTGATGACGAGGAAGCCCCAGAAGATGAAGGCGTGCGCCAGTCCGCGGACGTAGTACGGGCGCTTGAGCAGCTTGCGCTGTCCGAGGTAGACGACGAGCTCGTCGCGGAGGCGCCGCCAGGGGTGATCGATCCGCGCCTCGTCGCGGCCGAGTCGGATGTACCGGTAGAGCCGCCAGGCGCGCCAGAAGAAGGCGCCGAATCCGACCAGCGCAAGTCCGAGCAGAATCGCGCCCCATGGCACGAAGCCACCTGTCGGGGGGATCATTCCTTCAGGAGCTCCTCGGCGATGACGAGCTTCATGATCTCGCTCGTTCCCTCGTAGATCTCCGTGATCTTCGCGTCGCGATAGTGGCGCTCCGCAGGGAACTCCGTCAGATAGCCGTAGCCGCCGAAGATCTGGACGCAGTCGCGCGCGGCGCGGACGGCCACGTCGGAGGCAAACAGCTTCGCCTGCGCCGCCGCCATGACGTGGTCTTCGCCGCGATCCTTGAGCGCCGCGGCGCGCCAGGTGAGCAGGCGCGCGGCGTCGACCTCGGTCGCCATGTTCGCGAGCATCTCCTGGATCGCCTGGAACTCGGCGATCTTCTTCCCGAACGCCTCGCGCTCTTTCGCGTACGCGAGCGCGTCCTCGAGGCACGCGCGCCCGATGCCCACCGCCTGCGCCGCGATCCCGATGCGTCCGCCGTCGAGCGTGTCCAGCGCGATGCGGAAGCCCGCGCTGGCCTCGCCGAGGAGACCCTCGTCGCCGACGCGCACTCCGTCGAAGATGAGCTGCGCGGTGTCGGAGCCGCGGATGCCGAGCTTGTGCTCGACCTTGCCGACCGTGAGGCCCTTCGTCTTCTTGTCGACGACGAACGCCGCGATCCCTCTGTGGCCCTTGGGCGGATCCGTCTGCGCGAAGACGATGACGACGTCGGCGGACGCGCCATTCGTGATGAAGTTCTTCGTGCCGGACAGGAGCCAGCCCTGCCCGTCGCGCTTCGCGCTCGTGCGCATGGCCGCGGCGTCGCTGCCGGAGGCCGGCTCGGAGAGAGCGAAGCAGCCGAGCAGCTTTCCCGATGCGAGCGGCCGGAGCCAGCGCTCCTTCTGCGTGTCGCTCCCGTGCCGCAGTAGCGGCTGGCACACGAGCGAGTTGTTCACGCTCATGACGACGCCGGTCGACGCGCAGGCGCGATTGATCTCCTCCATGACGAGGACCGCGCTCACCGTGTCGAGGCCCGCGCCGCCCCACCGCTCGGGGACCGCGATGCCCATGAACCCGAGCGACGCCATCTCCGCGAGGAGCGCCTTTGGGATCGCTGCTTTCGCGTCGATCTCGGTCGCGTGCGGGAGGACCTTCTCCGTCGCGAACTCGCGCGCCGTCCGCTGCGCGAGCTCCTGCTCGTCCGTGAGCGTGAGGTCGAAACCGACGTCGGCAGCGGTCACCGCCACCGGCGCACCCCGAGGACGCGCCCGTCGGGATCGCGGGCGAGAAAGTACCCGTCCCGCATCTCGCCAACCGTCGCGCCGCGCGAGCGGGCACGGTCGAACGCGCCGTCGAGATCGTCCACGTGGAACCACGGCAGGAAACCCCACTGGGCGGGCTCGTCCTCGCGGTCGTGGACGGTGAACGTGGCCCCGCCCGCGGGCTCGAACCACACGGAGTCGTCGTGCGGGCGCTGCCGGCGAAGGCCGAGGACGTCGTCGTAGAAGCGCGCGACCTCGTCGCGGCGCGATGTGAACGCGAAGACGTTCGTGAGCGTGGGAGGTTTCATACGAGCTCCACGGCCAGGGCCACGGCCTCGCCACCACCGAGGCAGAGCGACGCGACGCCGCGGCGTTTGTTCCGCGCGCGCAGCGCGTACAGCAGCGTCACGAGCAGGCGCGCGCCGGAGGCGCCGATCGGATGGCCGAGCGCGACCGCCCCGCCGTTCACGTTGAACTTCTCCGCCGGTATGTCGAGCTCGCGCCGCACGCACTCGATCCCGCTGAAGGCCTCGTTCACCTCGAACAGGTCGACGTCCCCGACGCGCCAGCGCGCCTTCTCGAGGCAGCGCTCGATCGCGCCCTTCGGCGCGGTGAGGAAGAGCTCCGGCTCGTGCGCGAACTGACCCTGTGCGACGACGCGCGCGAGCGGCTCGGCGCCGAGCTCGCGGGCGCGCTCCTCCGACGCGACGATCACCGCCGCCGCGCCGTCGTTCAGCTTCGACGCGTTGCCTGCCGTCACCGTGCCGCCCTCCTGGAACGATGGCTTGAGGTTGGCGAGCGCCTCGAGGGTCGTCTCGCGCGGTGTCTCGTCCTGGCTGACCACCGTCGCCGCGCTCTTCCGGCCGGGCACCTCGACGGCAACGATCTCCGCGTCGAACGCGCCCTCGCGCTGCGCGCGCAGCGCCTTCTCGTACGACCCGACCGCGAACCGGTCCTGGTCCTCGCGCGAGAGCGAGCACTGCCGCGCGACGAGCTCGCCGCCGAGCCCCATGTGGCCGTGCCCGAAGGCGTCGACAAGACCGTCGGTCAGGTTCGCGTCCTCGATCGTGTGCTCGCCGAGCGGAAGGCCGGTCCGCGCGCCGCGCACGAGGTAGGGCGCGTTCGACATCGACTCCATGCCGCCGGCGACGACAAGGCGCGCCTCTCCCGCCGCGATCTGCGTCGCCGCGAGCATGACGCTCTTCAGGCCCGAGCCGCAGACCTTGTTCACGGTCGTGCAAGGGACGCTGTTCGGGATCCCGGCGCCGAGCGCCGCCTGCCGCGCTGGCGCCTGGCCAACGCCGGCCTGGATGACGTTGCCCATGAATACCTCGTCCACCTCGTCGGGCTTCACGCCGGCGCGCTCGAGCGCGCACCGGATCGCGATCGCGCCGAGCTTTGGCGCCGTGAGCGGCGCGAGCCCGCCGAGGAACGCGCCGATCGGCGTGCGCGCGGCGCCGAGGACGACGGCGCTCACGAGCGATCTTCCAAGAGGCGCTGGACGACGTGCTCGCGGTAGCTCTTGATCTCTTCGCGCAACGACGAGAGCTCGTTCATGCGCTCCTGCGTCGTCGCGAGGTGGGCATCGAGCAGCTCGATGAGGCGCGGAAGCACTTCGCGGTTCGAGCGATGGCGCGCGTAGAGGCGCTCGAGCTCGTGCATCTCCTGGAGGGAAAGTCCGAGGACCTTGAGACGCTGGATGAACTTCAGCCGACGGACGTCCTCGTCGGTGTACACCCGCTGGCCGCCCTCGAGCCGCTTCACGGAATCGAGGAGCCCCAGCTCCTCGTAGTACCGGATCGTCCGCTCGGTCAGCCCGACGTGGGCCGCGACCTCGCCGATGCGGTACCGCCCCACCGCCGTCGCCATCGTCGCCGTTCTACGATGTTTGCCAGTTCACGTCAACTGGCAGTGACTCAGATCTCGGTCGGACCGATAACGAAACCGAGGCGCTCGGTCGCTCTCCGGAGCGCGGCATCTCTGGTGACCAGACGACACCCAGCGACCCTCGCAAGAGCGACGTACTCCGCGTCATACGTCTTCGCCCAACCAAGCTCGTCGGCGATCCGCCATGCCGCAAGGCCCAGCCCGCGCGGCGCTCGCATAGCGACAGGCGCGGCGTCCAAGCGCACGACCGACAGATTCCCGAGCTCTCGCGAGATTTCGCCTCGCCAGGTCGCCTCGTGCAGCGCGGAACGGGTTTCCGCCCAGAAGAGCGGCGGCGCGATCAGCTCTTCGCGGCCGAAGGCCGTAAAGCCACCGTCGGCGAGACACTCTGCGAAAGCGACGCTCGCGTCGATGACGAGCGTCAGCGACCCTCGCGCGCCCGATGGACGGCCAGAACAGGGTTTGGCATCGGCTCGCCCGTCAGCGTGCGCCGCGGCCAACCCTTGGGCAGGGGCAAGACCTCCGGTTCGCCGAGCACCGCGTCGACATCTCGCTCGTTCACGAAGTGCTGCGTGCCGATCTTCTGCGAGCGCAGCTTGCCTTCCCGAATCCAGCGGCGGACGGTCTCGGGATTCCGCCGGACACGCTTCGCGGCTTCGGGAACGGTCAGCATAGTTGCATGCTACTACACGTCCGCTCTTCCCGGCCAGGCGAGCGGACCGCCGGGCTAACGGAGTGCTACGCGGACGCTGAAGGGTCGAGCCCCGTCCGCCTCGGAGCGCACATCGCTGTCCCGACCGTGCGCCGCACCGACGCCAAGCCGTCTGTTACCTGTCGATCGGACGGCGGACGTTCGTCAGAGAGCGGCGCGGATCCGCGCGGCGGTCTCGTCGAGCGCCGGACGCGGCTTCGGGTCGCGGTACTCCGGCGGGAACGTGAAGCCGAAGCCGTCGCCGTCGAAGCGCGGGATCACGTGCAGGTGGACGTGAAACACGTCCTGGCCCGCGGCTTCGCCGTCCGCGACGAGAAAGTTCACGCCCTCCGAGCGCAGGCCTGAGGCGCGGATCGCCGCCGCGACGCGGCGGCCGAGGTTCCACATCGCGACGGCGACGCGGTCGTCGAGCTCCCCGGCGAGCTTGGCATGCTGCCGGGGCAGCACGAGCGTGTGACCCTCGTTGACCGGCTGCACGTCGAGGATCGCGATGGCGTCGACGTCCTCGAAGACGTAGCTGGCCGGCTCGTTCGCACGGTCCACGATCCGGCAGAAGACGCAGTCCGCGCGCTCGCTCAGCGCTGCTCCAGTGGCACCCAGCGGCGAGCGGTCTCGCCGGTGTACTCCGACTCCGGTCGCAGGATGCGGTTCGCGGCGAGCTGCTCGAGGCAGTGCGCCGTCCAGCCGGCGACACGTGAGACCGCGAACGTCGGCGTGAACTGATCGACGGGGATCCCGAGGCCCTGAAGCACGAGCGCGGTGAAGAACTCTACGTTCGTCCGCAGATTCCGGCCGGGCTTGTGCTCGTCGAGCAGGCGCAGCGCGACACGCTCGACCTCGCGGGCGAGGTCATAGAGCGTGGTGTCGCCGTCCGCCGCGAAGAGCCGCTCCGCCGCGCGCGCGAGCACGTCCGCCCGCGGATCGCGGACCCTGTAGATGCGATGGCCGAAGCCCATGAGCCGCTCCCCGCGCGCGAGCTTCGCGCGCATGAAGGGCTCGGCATTCGACGCCTCGCCGATCTCGAAGACCATCTCGAGGGCCGGCCCCGGGGCACCGCCGTGGAGCGGGCCCTTCAACGCGCCGATCGCGCCGCCAACGGCCGAGATGACGTCGGATTCGGTCGAGACGATGACGCGCGCCGCGAAGGTCGACGCGTTGAGGCCGTGGTCGATGACGGTGTTGAAGTACGTGTCGAGCGCGCGCGCCCTCGCGTCGCTCGGCCGCGTCCCCGAGAGCATGTAGAGGTAATTCGCCGCGTGACCGAGGCCATGGTGCGGCGCGATCAGGCCATCGCGCGCGAGAAGCCGCGCGTACGCCGCGACGATCGTCGGAAAACGCGCGACCGCGACGAGCGCATCGCGGTACTGACCCTCGGGGAGCGTCTCGCCGTCGGTCCGCAGGCTCAAGGTCCCCGCGGCCATCCGTAATGCGTCCATCGCCGGCGCCTTCCGCTCCGCCGCGGCCTCGAGCACGTCGCGCGTGATGGGCGGGATCTCGCGCAGCCCCGCCAGCTGCGCTCGGAAGTCGGCCAGCTCCCTGCCGTTCGGGAGCCGGTCGTTCCAGAGGAGGTAGACCAGCTCCTCGAACGTGGCGCGCTCGGCGATCTCCTCGAGCGGGAAGCCGGCGATGACGAGCACGCCGTTCTTGCCATCCACCATCGAGAGCCGCGTCCGCGCCGCGACGACGCCCTGCAGGCCGGGAACGTACGCGTTCGCCATCGCGCTCAAGGCTAGCGCCGTGCCCTCGGCGGGAGCGCGGGTCCTGTCCCGGGCTCGCGGGTCTCTCGCTCGCTGCACCCTCCCCGTCCCTGAACACGTTCGCTGGCCACGACCGTCCGGGACGGGTCCCCGGGGAACCCGCAGCTCGCGAGAGACCCGCTTCCCCGTGCCACCCGCGCTCCCTCGTTCAACAGGCAAGCTCTCGGAGCGCGAAGGCGAGCGCGTCGGCCGCGAGGGCGGCGTCGTCGACGGTCGCGGACTCCCGCGGCGTGTGGCTTCCGCCGGTGGAGCGGATGAAGAGCATTCCGGTCGGCACGCCCGCGAGCTGCGCGTTCATCGCGTCATGGCCGGCGCCGCTCACGAGCTCGGGCGCGTCGACGCCGACGGATTTCGCGGCGCGGCGCATGAGGTCGCGCATACCGGCGTCGAGGGGCGCCGCAGGGACGTTCGCCAGGACGTCGATGGACGAGGTGACCCGGCGCGCGTCACCGATTCGGCGTATCGCCGCCCGCACGTCGCGCACGAGATCGTCGAGCCCGCGCGCCGCGCGGAGGTCGAGCGAGAAGACGCACTCCCCCGGGACGACGTTCTTGGCGCCTGGCCGCACCGCGATCTCGCCGACGGTGCCGACGGCGTCGCCGCGCCCCTTCGCCAGCGCCTCGATCGCGAGGACCATCTCGCTCGCGCCTGCGAGGGCGTCCGCGCGCGCGGTCATCGTGGTCGCGCCCGCGTGGTCCGCGCGGCCGCCCACGGTCACGCGGCCGTGGAGGATCCCGACGATGTCGCTCACCAGGCCGAGTGGGAGCCCGCGGTCGGCGAGGCGGGGTCCCTGCTCGATGTGCGGCTCGATGTACGCGGCGAGCTCCTTTGGGTCGCGCCGCGCGGTGGTGGCGTCGCCACGCTCCCCGAGCGCACGAAGCGCCTCGGCGATCGACACGCCGTCACGGTCGCGACGCTCGAGCGCGCGATCGGGCAGGCGGCCGAACGCGGCGCACGACCCGAAGAGCCCGATCCCGAACCGTGCGCCCTCCTCGTCCGCCCAGGCGACGATCTCGACCGGGCGGCGGAAGCGCGCCCCCGCGTCGAGGATCGCGTCGACGGCCTCGACCGCGCAGAGGACGCCGAGCGCGCCGTCGAACCGGCCGCCCTCGGGCACCGAGTCGAGGTGCGAGCCGACGACAGTTGAGGGGCTCCGCCCCTCGGACCCCGCGGGTTCGAAATGCGCCCAGAGATTCGCAGCGGCGTCGCGGCGCACCGCCGCGCCACGTGCGCGCAGCCAGCCGCCGACGAGCTCGCGCGCCTGCTGCTCCTCCTTGGACAGACCCAGGCGCGTGACCGCGTCGCCGCGGGCACCGACCCGCGCGAGCTCGGCGATGCGGCGCTCGAGCCGCGCGCGGTCGCTCAGCGGACGTGCTCCGCGAGCGCGTCCGCCGGGAACGCGACGTCGGCGAACACCTCACGCTCGAGCGCGGCGGCGAGCGGGATCGCGCGTTCGATGTCCGACGCGAAGCGCGGGTGGCGGCGCGCGGTGTCGCGCGCGCGCTCGGTGAGAGGCTCGACCACCTGCCCGCCGCGGCGGTCGGCGACGTACACGAGCTTCTCCACGGGCGTCCGCGGGGCGGTCGCGGGGTCGAGGACCGTGTAGATCGCGTGGCGGCGGGCGGACTCGACACAGGCGGGCAGGCCCTCGGCGGCGAGCACCAGCGCCGACAGCTCGTTGTGCTCGCGGGGATCGCCCTCGAGGAGCGGGCTGCGTCCGATGTCGTGAAGGTACGCCGCGAGGAGGGCGGCTTCCGCGTCGATGGCGGGCGCGCCGGGACGGCGCGCGGCGACGAGCGCCTCGGCGATGCGCCCGACGAGCCGGCTGTGCGTCCGGAGCCAGTCCGGGTACCGGTAGCGCGCGAAGTACGACTCCGCGGTTGTGGACAACATTGTCAATCGGCTATTGACACCATCCCGGGACCTGCCTAGGGTCGGCCGCCGGGAGGGGAGCGTGGCGGAGCCGGCGAGCGACGAGCGCATCATCGCGCACCTTTCGTTCGCGCGGGCCGTCGCGGCGCGCTCGCTCGACCCGCGCTGCCGCGGGCACGACCGCGAGGATCTCGTCGCGTGGGGTGTCGTCGGCCTCGTGCAGGCCGCGCGGCGGTACCGCGGCGATCGCGGCGCCTCGTTCGGCGCATACGCGGCGCGCCGGGTACGCGGCCAGGTCCTCGACGCGCTCCGCGAGCGCGACCCGCTGACGCGCACCGCCCGCCGGGAGTTCCGCAGCGCGCAGCGGATCGCGGAGGATCTTCCCCCACCCTACGTCGAGGTCTCGCTCGAGCGCGTGGGCGACCTTCCCGACAACCATCGTGAGCACCGGCCAGCGCCGCGCGACGAGCGCTGGACCCGCGTAGCGCGAGCGCTCCGTGAGCTGCCCGCGCTCGAGCGGCGCGTGCTCGTCCTGTCGTACGGCCGCGGGCTCACGCTGCGCGAGATCGGCCGTGAGGTAGGCCTCTCCGAGTCGGGCGTCTGCCGCGTTCGGGCGCGGGCCCTGCGTCGGGTGCGCCTGGCGTGCGTGGCCTGACAAGAGTCGAAGGGCTCCGCCCCCCGGCCCCCAAAATGGCAACGCAATGTCCGACCTCCGGCGCGCGCGCTTCGCCCGACTCGTGCGCAACGCCCTCGACGAGCTCCCGGCGGAGTTCCGCGAGCGCATGCGCAACATCGCGATCGTCGTCGAGGACGATGCCACGGAGGAGCAGACGCGGGGACGCGGCGAGCTGCTCGGTCTTTACGAGGGCGTCCCCCTCACCGCGCGGGGCTCGATCGAGCCCTACATCCCCGACCGCATCTTCATCTTTCGTCGACCGATCGAACGGATGAGCGCATCGCCGCGACGCCAGGCCGACATCGTGCGCGACACCGTCGTCCACGAGATCGCGCATCACTTCGGGATCAGCGACGATCGCCTGGAGGAGCTGGGCTTAGGCGACGCCGAGTGAGCGGCGCGCGATCGTGGCGAGCATGTCCGACTCGAGATCCGTGAGCTCACGGTCGAGCGCCGGAGCATCCAGCCCGTTCTCCTGCGCGTACGCCGCGACGCTCGTCCGCGCGAGACGGAAGCCGAGGTTGAACAGCCCACGCCGAGCGACCGGCGGGACCGGGCGCACCTGTTGCGACACGGTCGTGTCGAGCCACCGCTCGAGGAGCGCTGACCGGCGGGCGTCGTCCGCGGCGGCAGCGGCGAGGGCCGTCGGCACGTAGGGCCGCATCCAGGTGACATAGGAGGCGACAAGGCTCGCGTCCGGGACCGACGACGCCATCGTCGTCGCGCGCGCGGCCTCCTCGGCGACCTGCTCGAGGATGCGTTCGACGCTTTCTCGTAAGGCCGCGGCGAGCGCGGCGCGGTCCCGTTCCACTGTGAGCGCAACGAATGAAAGCGCTCTTTGGCTCGTGCTGTTCGTGCTTAGCGCCGTAGAGCGGCTCTGAACTTCGCGAGGGCGGCCTTCGGCCCCGCGGGGTCCTCGTACACGGCCGACCCCGCGACCAGCACGGTCGCGCCGGCGGCCGCGATGCGCGCCGCGTTCTCGGGCTTGATGCCGCCGTCCACCTCGAGCTCGGCGGTGAGCGTGCGTTCGTCGAGCGCGGCGCGTAGACGCGCGACCTTGTCGAGCGCGCTCTCGATGAACGGTTGGCCACCGAAGCCCGGATGCACGCTCATGACCAGCACGAGGTCGACCGCGGCGAGGTACGGCAGGATCGCTTCGACCGGCGTCTCGGGGTTGAGCGTGATGCCCGGCCGCACGCCTTTCGCACGGATCGCCTGCAGCGCGCGCGGCACGTCGCGCGATGCTTCGACGTGGACAGTGAGATAGCTCGCCCCCGCGTCGACATACCGATCCACCCAGGCGTCCGGCCGCTCGATCATGAGGTGGACGTCCAGCGGCAGCCGCGTCGCGCGGTGCAGGTCGGCGACCATCTTTGGACCGAACGTGAGGTTCGGGACGAAGTGACCGTCCATCACGTCGACGTGGATCCAGTCGGCACCGGCCCGCTCGGCCGCCAGCACCGCGTCGGCAAGCCGGCCGAAGTCGGCGGACAGGATCGACGGAGCGAGCTTCAGTTCAATTCCTCAGAACTTTCGCCTTGAGACGGGCCCGACCGTCGGGCATCATGGCTGTGCAGGGAGGGCGCCAATGTACCGTCCGCAGAACCTCCGCATCCCCGGTCCTACCGTCGTTCCGCAAGCGGTCCTCGCGGCGTCGGCGCGGCCGATGATCAACCACCGCGGTCCGGAGTTCGCCGCGCTGCTCGCCGCACTCACCCGCGCGCTCCAGGACTTCCTCCGCACGCAGCAGGACGTCCTCATGCTCACCGCCTCCGGGTCCGGCGGCATGGAGGCGGCGGTCGCGAACACGCTGTCGTCCGGCGAGAAGGTCCTCGTCTTCAGCTGCGGCGCCTTCGGCGAGCGCTTCGCGGCGATCTGCAAGGCCTACGGCGTCGACGCGCGTCGTGTGGACGTCCCGTACGGCCGCGCCGTCGAGCCCGACCTCGTTCGCGACGAGCTCGCGAAGGAGAAGGGGAAGGACGGCGCGAAGGCCGTCCTCATCACGCACAATGAGACCTCGACCGGGATCCTCAATCCACTCAAGGAGATCTCGGAGGTCGTCCGCGAGTCCGGGAAGCTCTTCGTCGTCGACAGCGTCTCGGGCGCCGGCGCGACCGAGCTCGAGATCGACGAATGGGGCATCGACGTCTGCATCACCGCGTCGCAGAAGGCGTGGGGCGCGCCTCCGGGCGTTGCCATCGTGACGATGAGCCCGAAGGCCTGGAAGGCGTACGAAAAGTCGGACCTGCCGAAGGTGTACTTCGACCTCGCCACGTACAAGGCCGCGCTCGAGAAGGCCCAGACCCCCGCCACCCCCGCGATCACGGTGTACATCGCGCTCCAGGAGTCGCTCCGCCTCATGGCCGAGGAAGGCCTCGAGGCGATCATCCGTCGTCACCGCGACCTCGCGCGAGCCACGCGCCGCGCCCTCCAGGCCGTGAACCTCGGCCTCTTCGCCGACGAGCGCTACGCCTCGCCCGCGGTCACGGCGTTCCGGCCGCCCGCGCGCGTCGACCCGCGGAACCTCATCCGCATCCTCCGCGACGACCACGACACGATCGTGGCCGGAGGCCAGGGCAAGATGGAGGGCCAGCTCGTTCGCGTCGCGCACCTCGGGTTCTGCACGCTTCAGGACATCGTGTCCTTCCTCAGCGCGCTCGAGCTGACGCTGCGCGACCTCAACCAGCCGGTCGAGTCCGGCGTCGCGATCGCCGCGGCGCTGCGCTCGTACGCGGAGAGCACGCAGCAACCATCACGTCGCGAGGCCCGGCCGGCCCCGCGCCCGCCGGCGTCCGACGCGGTCGCCTCGCGCCGTTAGCTAAAGGCCGACCGCGGCAAGTCGAAGCGTCGTCCACGTCGCGGACCCTCTCGCCGAGGAGGGTCTCGCGCTGCTACGCGCGCGCTGCGAGGTGCGGCAGACCACCGGACTCAGGGAGCCCGAGCTTGTCGAGCGCCTCGGCGACGTCGACGCGCTCGTCGTGCGGAGCGAGACGAAGGTGACGGCGAAGGTCCTCGACGCGGCGCCACGCCTGGCCGTCGTAGGCCGCGCCGGCGTCGGCGTCGACAACATCGACGTGCCCGCGGCGACCGCTCGTGGCGTGTACGTGGTGAACGCGCCGCTCGGGAACATCGTCGCCGCGGCCGAGCACGCGATCACGCTCGCCCTCGCGGTCATGCGCCGCGTCGTCGACGCGGACCGGAGCATCCGCGCGGGCGAGTGGACGCGCTCGAAGTTCATCGGCAACGAGCTGCGCGGCAAGACGCTCGGCCTCGTGGGTATCGGGCGCGTCGGTACGGAGGTAGCGCGTCGCGCGGCGGTCTTCGGGATGACGATCGTCGCGCACGACCCGTTCGCGACCGAGGCCTCCGCCCGCGCGGCCGGCGCGCGGCTCGTCGAGCTCGACGAGCTCCTCCGGACCGCGGACGTCGTGTCGGTGCACGTCCCCCTCACCGAGAAGACGCGCGGGCTCATGGGCGAGGCGTCGCTCGCGAAGATGAAGAAGAGCGCGATCGTCGTGAACACGTCGCGTGGCGAAGTCGTCGACCTGCCGGCGCTCGCGGACGCTCTCGCCGGTGGACGGCTCTCGGGCGCGGGGCTCGACGTGTTCCCGCAGGAGCCGCTCCCCGCCGACTCCCCGGTCCGCGGCGCGCCGCGGACCGTGCTCACGCCGCACATCGCGGGATCGACCGTCGAGGCGCAGACGAACGTCGCGGTCGACGTCGTCGAGCAGATCCTCGACGTCCTCGACGGGAAACCCGCCCGGTTCGCGGTGAACGCGCCGCGGCCCCCGGCGGAGGAGGCCGGCGGTCCCGCCTGGATCCGCTGCGGCGAGCGGCTCGGCTCGCTGGTCGCGCAGCTGCTCGACGAGCGTCCCGCGCGGCTCGACATCACGTACGCCGGCTCGCTGCTCGAGCTCGACGCCGAGCCGCTCCGCGCCGCGGTCGTGAAGGGTCTGCTCGAGACGTTCAGCGAGCAGCGCGTCAACCTCGTGAACGCGCTCGCGGTCGCGCGCTCGCGAGGCCTCGACATCTCCGAGCGTCGCGAGGCGGACGCTCAGCGGTACAACGCGCTCCTCACGGTGGCCGTCGGGAAGACCGAGGTCGGCGGAACGCTCGTGCAGGGTGAGCCCCGCGTCGTGTTCATCGACGGCTTCTGGGTCGACGTCCCGGTCGAGGGGCACCTGCTTCTCACGAAGCACCAGGACAAGCCCGGCCTCGTCGGCCGCGTGGGGACGCTCCTGGGCGAGCACGACGTGAACATCTCGTCGATGCAGGTGGGGCGCCTCCACCCGCGCGGCGAGGCGCTCATGATCCTCACGCTCGACGACGACGTGCCCGACGCGGTACGCGCGAAGATCCGCTCATTCTCGGACATCACCGCCGTGCGGACCGCGCGCCTGGGGAATATCGACTAGACCGCGCGCTTGCGCGCGACCCAGATCTCCTCGGCCGGCCAGCGTCTCGCCCACTCCGGCCTGACCCAGTCGTAGTAGGGGTGGGCGGTCGCGTCGGGCGGCGCCTGGAGCTCACGCAGCGCCTCGACCGCGAAACCGCTCGCGCGCAGGCGCACGATCCAGTCGCCGTGCGAGAGGTGGTACTCGACGCCCTCCTCGCCAGGCCACGTGATGCGGTACATGCCGAACTGGTCGCGAACGAGGCGGTCGACGATCTTCCCCTCGTCGGGCGAGCAGAGGTACGCAAGTACCGAATTCGTGAGGAAGATCAGCCGGCCGCCGGGCCGCAGGAGTCGCGCGGCCTCGGGCAGCCAGCGCGCGGGATCGGCCCAGAGCGACGCGCCGTACTCCGATATCGCGAGGTCGAAGCTCGCGTCCGGCAGCGGCACCGCTTCCGCCGGGGCCTCGACCAGAGGAAAGAGGATCCCGGTCTCGTCCATCATTCGCCGAGCCGTCGCGAGCTGCGCCGGCGTTGGATCGACGCCGACCGGACGAGCGCCTCGTTTCGCGAGCCACGCCGAGAGATACGCGGTCCCGCATCCGAGCTCCACGACGTCGAGACCGCGGACGTCGCCGACGACCGCCACGGCGCCCTCGGGTACGCCGAAGACGCCCCAGGTGAGGTCGTCGCGCTGCCAGGCCGCCTGGGCGCGCCCGTCGGTGTACGCGGCGTTCTGCTTCGTCCACTTCGCGACGTTCGCCGCGACGGAGTCGTGGACCTCGCGTTCGGTCATCGCGGGATCGTCAGCGGGTCACCGTGCCGCGGAGCCCGAGCAGCCCCTTGATGTACTCGAGCTCGCCGAGGTGGCGGTTGTCGTGCGTGAGCTCGGCCCCCACGACCCCGCCCTTCGTGGTGCGCTCGGACAGGAAGCGGCTCTCGGCGATCTCGTCCGCGAACCGTGCCTCATCGAGACCGACCCGCGCCCGGTCGACTGCGGCGAAGACCTCGCGCGCGAACGTGAGAAGCTCGTCCTTCGCGGGCAGCGGGAGCGATGCGGCTTCCTCGTCCTCCCAGCCGGTGCCCGAGCCCCGCTCGGGATGCTTCCAGCGCGCGGCGTAGGCGCCGCTCCGCCAGAGCGAGGCGCCGCTCAGATCGAACAGCACGTTGTCGTCGGCGCGCGCGATGTGCCAAAGCGTCCATCCGATGCTGTGCGCCTTCGCCGAGGGTCGCCAGCGGAGCTGCTCGTCGGTGAGCTCGTCGACGAGCTTGAGGACGCGCTCGTGGGTCTGCCGGCCGCGGAAGCGGAGCTCCTCGAGCGGCGCGTTCACGAGAGCTGACGCAGCCGCGGCAGGAGCTCGGCCGCCTTCTCGACACCGCGTGGCAGCGGCAGGTTGGACGCGGGGAAGAGCAGGAACTCGCTGAAGCCGTAGTGGATCGACTCCTCGACCTGCTTCAAGGCGGCATCGGGGTCGTCCACGCGCAGATTGTGCGTGAGCCGGATCGTCGAGAGATCGCGGCCGACCTTCGCGCAGTGCTCCGCGAGCACCTTGAGGAGCGCGGGTCGCTGCTCGGGCGATCCGGTCGAGTTCCAGACATCCGCGTGCTTCGCGACGACGCGCAGCGTGCGCTTCGGGCCGGACCCGCCGATCCAGATGGGCGGATGCGGCTTCTGCACCGGCTTCGGCTCGGCGACCGCATCGCTCAGCTGATAGAAGCGTCCCTTGAACGTCGCCCGCGGCTCGGTCCAGAGGAGCTTCAACACGCGGCAGGCCTCGTCGAGCATGCGGATGCGATCCGCGGGGGACGGGAACGGCAGGCCGTGCATCTTGAACTCCGGCTCGTTCCAGGCGGCGCCCAGCCCCATCTCGAGCCGGCCGCCGGAGAGGTGGTCGACCGTCACCGCGATCTTCGCGAGGAGACCCGGGTGACGGTACAGATTCCCGGTTACGTTCAGACCGATGCGCGCGCGTGTGGTGTTCTCCGCGACGGCGCCGAGGATGGTCCAGCCGTCGAAGATCGGCTGTGTCGGATCGTCGCCGAGCGCGATGAGATGATCGAACGGCCAGAGGTGATCGAACCCGGCTGCATCGGCGACGCGCCAGGCCTCGCGCTGGGCGTCGATCGGATGGATCTGCTGCGAAAGCTTGATGCCGATGCGAAGCGGATGGGCCACGCGAGCAGCGTAGCGACCGGCACCGCGGGACGCTTCGCACGTTCGGCGCGAGTATGCTGCGCCATCCGATGGAAGCCGCCCGCTTCGAGCGGACCGTCCGCACAGAGTCGAGCGAGATCTTCGTCATCTACGGCGGCGCTCGGCGCGTCGGCCGAGTCGACCTCCACTACGGGCGTTTCGAGGTGCACGCCACGCTCCTCGTCGAGGTCGACCTGAGCGACGACGAGTTGCAGCAGCTCATCGATCAGCTCGACGAGGAGCTCGTGCAGACACACGACCCCGAGCGCGAGGACTTCCTCGTGACCGTGTTCAAGTCCGAGGAGCTCGGCTTCTATTCCGATGAGTACGAGGGTGATGACGAAGAAGAAGAGGACGGCGCGTAGGGCGCGACCCGGACGGCCGCGGCGCGATCGCCCGGTGCTTCCCGCGAGCTACAGCGTGCCGAAGGGCGACCGCGGCATGACCGCCTGGGAGGGCGCGCGCGCGATGCTCGAGCGGGCGCGCGGCTACTGGCTCGCCACGATCGGCGCGCACGGTGCACCGCACGTCGTCCAGCAGTGGGGCGCCTGGGTCGACGACCGCTGGTATTTCGAGGGCGGGGCCGAGACGGCGTGGGCGCGCAACCTGGTGCGCGAGCCGCGCATCGTCATGAGCGTGGAGCGCGATACCGCGGTCGCGATCGTGGAGGGACGCGCCGCTCGCGTGCGGTCCGTGCCGCCCGAGATCGCCGTGCGCATCGCGACGCAATACCGCGCGAAATACGGCCGCATCTTCGGCTACCGCCCGACCCCCGACGAGTGGGAAGAGCGCGGAGGCTTCATGCTGAGGCCCGAGAAGATCCTGGCCTGGGACGTGCGGCGCTTCCCGGCTTCGATGACCCGCTTCCGCTTCGCCGCCGACAAGGAGACATGACATGGAAGTGAAAGAGCTCGGACACGTCGTCCTCTACGTACGCGACCTCGAGCGCTCGCGGCGTTTCTACGGCGACCTGCTCGGCTGGAAGGAGATTCCCGGGATGAACGAGGGCTTCCCGGCCGCCGCGTTCTCCTCAGGACGGACGCATCACGAGCTGCTCCTCATCGAGGTCGGACCTGACGCGGCGCCGATCCCGCGCGGCCGCCGCATCGGTCTCTACCACTTCGGGCTGAAGGTCGGCGAGTCCGACGCCGAGCTGCGTGACGCGCGCGACCGGCTCATGAAGGAGGGCGCGAAGATCGTCGGCGCGAGCGACCACGGTGTGACGCACAGCCTGTACATCGAGGATCCGGACGGGAACGAGATCGAGCTCTACATCGACGTCCAGCCCGCACGCTGGAAGGACGACCCCGCCGCGATCTTCGCGCCCACGCGACCGCTCCGGATCTAGGCGGCGACCTCCGCCACCGTCGCTTCGGCGAGACGCACGAGGTCGGCCGGCCCGATCGGAAACACCGCGTCCGGTAGCCCGCCGGCCGCCCAGACGACGTCGAAGGCCGCGAGCCCGCGGTCGCACACCACGCGGCAGGCTCGTGCGTGCGCGAACGGGGGCACGCCGCCGATCGCGTAGCCGGTCAGCGTCTTCGCCTCCTCCGCGCTGGCCCGACGCACCGTGTGGCACCCGAGGGCGGCCGCCAGGCGGTCCTCGTCGACACGAGAGGCGCCCGAGCAGAGCACGACCGCTCCGCTGCCGTCCGCGATGAACACGAGCGACTTCACGATCCGCTCGACCGTCGTCCCGATCTCGCGCGCGGCGTCCTGCGCCGTCCGCGTGGAAGCGGCGAAGCGGCGGATCGAGAGCTCGACGCCACGCGACGAGGCGTAGGCACGAACCCGCGCGAGGTTGGGGTGTTCCGCCTCGCTCAGCGGAAGAGGTGCGTGACGAAGCCGAAGATGCGTCCGGGGAGGAGCCCCAGGAGCGGTCCGGCCGTCCGGTGCCATGCGGTCACCGCCGCCTCCTGCGCGTCCTCGTCGATCCCGCCGGGCGCGTAGCGCTCGCGTACGCGGACGTCGGCGAGCGCCTTCACCGGGTCGCTCGCCTCGGGGAAGGCGGTGCCGAGCGACGAGGCGTACTCGTAGGTCGTCTGCGATGGGTCCGCCGGATGGCCGACGTAGCTCGCGAGGAGCCGCGTCTTCCCCCATGCCGACTCGACCGGGCCGAGACCGCGGAAGCGCCAGTGGAACTGCGCGACGCCGAGCGCGATCAGCAGCACGAGGAGCGCGAGGAACGCGATCGCAGGCCGCGGGTCGAGCTGTCGCACGAGCGAGATCGGATCGCTCCCCGAGAGGTCGGTGTCGTCGACGCCGCGGTCGAGCTCGTTCTGGCCGAGACCCTCGGCGTCCTCGCGAGCGGCGTTGGCGCCACTGCCGCCCTCGCCGTCCGCGCCGCCGACCCCGACGATGTCGCTGTCCACGCGGGCGAACGGCGCCTGCGAGGGCGTCGGCTCGAACTCGATCCACCCGTACTGCGGGAAATAGACCTCGACCCAGGCGTGCGCGTCGATCTCCTTCACGACGTACCGGTCGAGGCCCGAGTCGTAGGTCCCTGTCGTGAACCCCTCGACGATGCGCGCCGGTACGCCGAGCTCACGGAGCATGACGACCATCGAGGACGCGAAGTATTCGCAGAAGTCCTCCTTGAGGTCGAAGAGGAAGTAGTCGATCGGGTCGCGGCCGGCGGGCGTCGCCCGCACGTTCGACGAGTATCGGTACGTGGATCGCAGGTACGACTCGATCGCTTCGGCCTTGTCGTACGAATTCGGCAGCTCGCCGGCGATCTTGTGCGCGAGGTCCTTCACGCGCTGCGGGAGCGTCGACGGGAGCTGGAGGTATTTCGCGCGGATATGGTCGGAGTACGTCGCCGGTATCCGTCGCAGCGTCTGCTTGTCCGCCACCGAGACGAAGCTCGTCACGGTGTAGCTGCCCTGGGCCTGCGCTCGGTTGAGCGCGCGCAGCGACGTCGAGTACGTGCGATCGGGCCCCGACTGGAACTGGTACGGCACGTCCGCCCGGACCGGCTCGCTCGCCGCGAAGAGGAGGTTCGCGTGCGGCTCGACGATGTCGAAGCGCGCGTCGAACTTCTGCCGGTCCGTGGTCGGCACGGCGATCTTGTCGGCCTTGTCGGTCTCGGTCGTCCGCCAGCCCGCGCCGGTGTAGAAGTCGTAGGTGACGGCGCGCCAGAAGTGGCCGGCGCCCGCCTCGACGGTGAACACGACACGGTCGCCGAGGTTCGGCGACTGCCCCAGGCGGATCGAGTCGGAGAACGACACGCCGCGGAGGCGGCTCGGACCAGAGACGCCCGCGAAGAACCGCTGCCACTCCGCTTCGACGCGGTGGTACGGCGACTCGAACGTGCTCCAGGCATTGTTCAGGGCCTCCGCCGCGCCGACGCGCTGCGTCGCCGAGAGGAGCGAGAGGATCACCAGGACGGTCGTCCAGGTGAGGCCGCCGCGGAGCAGGCGCCAATCCATCTCGCCGGACGGGACGATGTTCTGCCTCGCCCAGCGCTCCTGCAGGTTGACGATGTGGATCCGCACGAGCAGCACGAGCACGGCGAGGGTGAAGACCACCAGGTCGGGGTAGAGGTTGGTGAGCGCGACCGACACATTCACGATGAGACAGCCGCCGTTGAACAGGACGGCGTCCCAGATCCGGCCCGACCGCGCGAGCGCGACGGTCCCGAGGAACGTGGCGGCCCAGACGGTCGAGCCGAGGAACAGCACGAACACGGTGGGATCGTTGGCAGCCTCGCCGGCGAGGACCTGCGTGATCCAGTTGTTCACCAGGATCGCCAGGTGGACGAGCCGGTCGCGGAAGAGCCCGCCGCCCGACGTTGCCGCGACGGTCGTGATGATGACGAGGAGCGCGCCCACGAGCCCGCCCGTGAGGAAGACGCGGCGTGCCGCGAGCTTCCCGTTGCCCACGATCGTCCCGAAGAACACGCCGAGCAAGGCGATCCACCAGAAGTGCTCGCTCGTGTCGACCCAGTCGGCATGCTGTAGCGACAGCGGATACATCGAGGCCATGACGAGGTACAGCGGCAGCGCGAACCAGCCGCCCCGGAACCCGAACCGGCGCAGGTCGATCGGCGGGAAGAGCGCGCGCCGCGTGCGCGCGACGAACGACGAGATCGGCCGGGGGCCGGGGGGTGGAACCCCCCGACCGCGGAGCCCCCCAACGACCTTCATGCGACGGCGCTCCCGCTCTGGTGGAAGAGCTCCTCGATGGGGGCGCCGGTGGCGAGGTGCGCGACCGGGATGCCGGCGACGGCGAGCTCGCCGAGGATGGCGTGACGGCGCGCGCGATCGCGCTCGTCGATGTCGACCGGCGGGCTGACGACGACGGCCTGGGTCGCGATCGAGGTCTCGCGCAGCGTGCTCGCCGGGCGCACCCAGGCGCGGTCGAGCGACGGCGTGATGAGCAGGCACGACGCGCCGCGACGCAGGCGCGGGAGCGTCTCGACGAGCGTTTCCGCGAGGCTCAGCGTGCCGCCGGCGTGGATGTCGGCGAGGTACTGCATGAGCTTGCCGTACTGCTTGTTGCCGCGGTCGGGGTGGAGCACGTCGGCGCGGTTGCCCGTCGTGATGAGGCCGACGTTGCGGTGCTCGCGAAGGGCCTTCGCGACGACCGAGGCCGCGACGGTCACGCAGCGCTCCTCGCTCGAGTCCTCACCCTCGCCGCTGTGCCAGCGCTCGTCCAGGTCGAGGTACAGCCAGAGGTCGGCCGTCTTGTCGAGCTCGAACTCCTTCACGTGCAGCCTGCGATGGCGCACCGACGACGGCCAGTGGATGCGGTTCATCGCGTCGCCCGGCTGGTACTCGCGGATGCCCATGACCATCGACGTCGACTGGAGCGAGCGCTGGCCGGTGAGGACGTTGCCCTCGAGGAACGATCCCGGGAGCGTCCAGTAGGGCAGCGCGACCACGCGCGGGTACACCAGGAGGAGCGCCTCGGCGGGGACCTCGGCGCGGGTCGCGTACAGCCCGAACGGATCGCCGCTCCGCAGCACGATCGGACCGAGGTGGAATCGGCCGCGCCGCAGCGCCTTCGCGAGGACCTTCCACTTGCGCGTCTTCTTTCCGCCGATGGAGAGCACGCGACCGGGGAGAGGCTCGGGCCAGTTCGAGCGCTCGAACACCTCGAGCCACATCTTGGCGAAGCGGTGCGAGTTCGTGAGCTCGTAGGTGAGCTCGATGGTGTCCCCGAGGTGCGCGTAGGTCTGGCCGATCGCGCGCTTCACGCTGAGACCCTCGAGGGTCATCTTCGAAAGGATCCACATCGCCGCGGCCACGAAGAGCACGAGGTAGCTCAGGTAGCTGAGCAGCTCGACACCCGTGGACAGCGCGACGCTGAAGAGGGCGATCCAGAGCACCACGAAGCGCCAGGGGCGCATCGCTCAGGCCCGGACGGACTGCGGCGCGGCCTCCACCGGCACGCTCGCGAGGATCTCCGCGACCACGGTCGTGGCGGCGAGGTCCTTGAGGCGAGCCTGCGGCTGGAGGATGAGCCGGTGCGAGAGCGTGGGCGCGGCGAGCGCCTTCACGTCGTCGGGGAGGACGTAGTCGCGGCCGTTCATCGCGGCGTAGGCCTGCGCCGCTCGCGAGAGCGCCAGCGAGCCGCGCGGCGAAGCGCCGAGGTAGACGTCGGGGTGCGAGCGTGTCGCGGTGACGATGTCGACGACGTAGGCCTTGACCGAATCGGCGATGTGTATCTCGCGCACCTGCGCCTGCGCCTGCAGGAGCTCGTCGGCGCTCATGACCTGCTCGATCGTCTCGAGCGGATGGACGATGCGCTGCGCGTCGAGGATCGCGATCTCCTCGCGCTCCTTCGGGTAGCCGAGCTGGATCCGCATGAAGAAGCGGTCGAGCTGTGCCTCGGGCAGCGGGAAGGTGCCCTCGTACTCGATCGGGTTCTGCGTCGCCATGACGAGGAACGGATCCGGCAGCTGATAGGTCGTGCCGTCGACGGTGACCTGGTGCTCCTCCATGGACTCGAGCAGGGCGGACTGGGTCTTGGGCGTCGCGCGGTTGATCTCGTCGGCGAGGACGATCTGCGTCATGACCGGGCCCGGGCGGAACTCGAACGCGCTCGTGCGCTGGTTGAAGATGGAGACGCCGGTGACGTCTGACGGCAGCAGGTCCGGCGTGAACTGGATGCGCCGGAACGAGCAGCCGAGCGAGCGGGCGAGGGCCTTCGCGAGGACCGTCTTCCCGGTGCCGGGGACGTCCTCCACGAGGATGTGCCCGCGGCAGATGAGCGCCACGAGCGCCAGCTCGATCTCGTGGTGCTTGCCGAAAATGACGCGCTCGACATTCGCGACGACGCCGGAGACGCGCCCGGCGAGTGCCCTATCCAAATACCGTTACCTGCCCCTCTAACGAGGTCCCGACCGACCAAGTATGGCTGCAACCATGAGAACGCCGCACGCGGCGCCGCGGTTCATATACGCGCCTGCCACACTCCTAGTTCCGTGGGCCCGGTCCGCGCGCGGGCGGGTCCTGTCCCGGTCTCGGCGGGTCTCTCGCTCGTCGCACCCTCCCCGTCCCTGGACAGGTCCGTCGGCCACGACCGTCCGGGACGGGTCCCCGGGGAACCCGCGACTCGCGAGAGACCCCCCTCGCCGTGCCACCCGCCCGCGCGTTCCCGCTCTCCCCTCGGACTACTTGTTGAGAGCGGCTCGCATGACCGCGGCGCCGAGCGGCGCCGCCGTGACGCCACCCTCTGGAGTGTTCTCGACGATCACAGCAACGACGACCGTCGGCTGCTCGGCGGGCGCGAACCCGATGAACCAGCCGTGGGGTGCGGAGCCGGGCACGTTCTCGGCGGTGCCGGTCTTTCCGGCGACGTGGACATTCGGGATCTTCGCCCCGAAGGCGAAGGCGCCTGGGCCCTCGACCGCGCCAACGAGCATCGCGGTGAGCGCGCGGGCGGTGTCCGGGCGGATCACCTGGCCGATCGGGCCGGGCGCGATCTCACGGATGACGTGGCCCTGGTTGTCGCGGACCGAGGTCGCGTAGTGCGGGGTCGGCATGACGCCGCCGTTCGCGATCGTCGCGTAGATGAGCGCCATCTGCAGCGGCGACACGAGGAGCTCGCCCTGGCCGTAGGACGTGTCGGCGAGGAGCGTCGGACGGTCGATGCTGCCCTCGCTCGCGAGCTGTCCCTTCGCCGCGGCGAGATCGCACGCCGGCGCGCCGCCGACGCCGAACCGCTTCGCGTAGTCGGCGAGCTTGGCGGCGCCGATGCGCAGGCCGACCTGCGCGAAGTAGATGTTCTCCGACAGCCGGAAGCCGTCCGGCATGCTGAAGTCGCCGTGCGCGTGCGAGGCGGAGCGGACGAAGTAGGTGCCCCAGGACTTGTCCGCCTGGTACGGATCGTCGACGCGGAGCTTCTGGTTCGGGTCGAATCCGGACTCGAGGGCCGCCGCGCCGGTGACCACCTTGAACGTCGACCCCGGCGGGTAGAGTCCGGACGTGGCACGGTTGACGAGCGGCTTGTCCTGCGCCTTGGTCACCTGGTCCCACGCCGTCTGTTGCTTCGTCGCGTCGACGATCTCGTTCGCGTCGTACGTCGGCACGCTCACCGACGCGAGGATCACGCCCGTCCGCGGGTCGAGGGCGACGATCGCGCCGCGGCGTCCGCCGAGCGCATCGGCCGCTGCCTTCTGCACCTTCTCGTCGATGCCGAGCACGACGGCGCCGGGGGGCAGCCGCTCGCGCAGGTACCGCGCCCGCCATGCCGACGCAGGATCGGCCGCGTCCTGGCCGATCAGCGAATCGGCGTACGCCGCTTCGACGCCCGAGAGCCCGAACTGGAACGAGGCGTACCCGGTCACCTGCGCGAGCGTTCGGTCCTTGTAGGTCCGCTTGAACCCGTCGGGCGTCGGCACGCTGTCCGCGAGCACGGCGTTGTTGCGGTCGACGATCTGCCCGCGCGGGCGGTCGCGGCTCGCGGCGATGAGACGCGGGTTGAACGGGTCCTGGGCGAGCGATTCGGACGCGAACATCGTCCAGTAAGCCACCCCGACCGAGGCGACGAGGAAGGCGACGGCGAGCGCGAGGGTGAGCGCGCGGATGTTCGTCGCGACCGGACGCACCATCACGTCCCTCGGATCCGCGCGGAGGCGTCGCTCACGCGCATGAGGAGCGCTACGAGCATCCAGTTCGTCACGAGCGACGAGCCGCCGTAGGCCACGAACGGGAGGGTGATGCCGGTGAGCGGGATGAGCCGCGCGTTGCCGCCGACGATGACCAGCGTCTGCAGCGCCACGATGAACGACAGACCTGCGGCGAGGAGCTGGAGGAACGTCGTCGGCGCGCGCAGGGCAATGAGCATTCCGCGATACACGAAGAGCAGGTAGACGGCCAGCAGAGCGGCGGCGCCCAGGAAGCCGGTCTCCTCCGCGAATGCGTCGAACACGAAGTCACTCCAGACGACGGGGATCCTCTCGGGGAGGCCGTTGCCCAGGCCGGCGCCGATGAGCCCGCCGTTCCCCAGGGCGAAGAGGCCCTGGACGAGCTGATAGCCCGCTCCGAAGCGCAGCTCGTCAGCGAACGGACGGATCCAGATGTCGACGCGCGCCGCGACGTGCGGGAACGCGTGATAGGCGACGAAGCCACCGCCGAGGAGCAGCGCGAGGCCAATGAGCGTGTAGAAGGCCTCGCCGGTCGCGAGATAGAGCATGGCGAGGAAGATGCCGAAGAAGAGAAGCGTCGCGCCAAGGTCCTTCTCGAAGACCATCACGACCATCGCCATGCCCCACATCGCGATGATCGGGAGGAGGTACGGGATCGGCGGGACAGGGAAGCGACCGATCCGCCGCGGCGCCTGCGCCAGGACCTCGCGGTATTCCTCGAGGTAGCCGGCGAAGAAGATGACCAGGAGCAGCTTCACCGCTTCCCAGGGCTCGATGCTGCCGGGTCCGATCTTCACCCAGATCTTCGCGCCGTTGATCTCGCGGCCGATCCCCGGCAGGAGCGGCGCGACGAGCAGGACGAGCCCGAGAAAGGCCCAGGTCCACTTGAACCGCGCGAGCGTCGTGAGGTCGCGCGGGATGAGGATCGTCGCGACGAACGCGCCACCGGCGATGAGGGCCCACGAGAGCTGCTGGAGGAGCAGGTCCGACGCGAGCCGCTGGACGAGCACCAGACCGATCGCGGTGAGCGCCGCGGCGAGCGGAAAGAGCAGCTGGTCGCCGCGGAAGCGGCGCAACACGAGAAAGACGTGCAACGCGAGGACGAGACCGAGGTAGATCGCCGGCACCACGATCACCGCCGGCCCGAACGCCGACGTTTCGGCGCCGACGACCGCGGCGAAGCCCGCGAGGGCGAGCAGCGCGACCCATACGAGCAGCCCGAGCTCAGCGGTCCGACGTCGGGGGACTCCGCCCCCCGCGGTCCGGGGGGCTCCGCCCCCCGACGACCCCCCGCGCACCGCCCCCACGTGGAGGGCCGCGCGGGGCGCAGCCCCCCGCGATCTCATGCTTGCTCCAGCCTGAGCGCGACGCGGCCGACCGCGAGCTCGTCGCCGTACTGGAGGCGCTCGCGCGAGCGTATCGACTCGCCGTTCACGAGCGTGCCGTTCGTGCTGCCGGAATCTTCGACCCACCACTCGCCGTCGGCGAACTCGAGGAGCGCGTGCCGCGCTGACGCGGCCTCGTCGTTGAGGACGACGTCGTTGCCGGCGTCGCGGCCGATCGAGTTCACCGCGCGGAGCGGCATCCGCTCGCCCACGCGCGGGGCGCCCCGGACGCTGCGCTGCACGACGAGGAACGCGATGCCGGCCGGCCGCGCCGCGACCGCCTGTTCCGCGGCGAGCGAGCGCTGGAGCGCGCTGAAGGCACGGACCAGAAAGAGATACAGGAGCACGAGGAACGCGATGCGCACCGCCCAGAGCAGGACCGCGAACGTGATCTCCACTTATTCCGCGGTTCTGAAAACGAGCTCGACGCCGCCGACGTTGATGCGGTCGCGGTCCGAGAGCACGACCTCGGCGACGCGCCGGCCGTTCACGAAGGTGCCGTTCGTGCTCTGCAGGTCGTACAGCGTGTAGCGGCCGAGCCGCAAGCGGATCTCGGCGTGCTTGCGCGAAACGCGGCGGTCGTCGACCACGATGTCGTTCTGCGGATCGCGTCCGATGGCGAGCGGCTCGGGCCCGAGCGGGAGCTCGCGCCGCTCTTCGCCTTCGCGGACCTGGACGGTCGCCTTGGGCGCGCGAGGCCGCTCGCGCAGCAGCGCCTCGCGGTCGAGCACCATCGTGTGTCCGGCCTCGACCGCGCCGAGCGCCTTCGGGTCAGGCGTGACCTCCTCGCCCGTGGCGTCGACGAGCGCGCACGAGACGCGCATGTCGCCGGGCGCGAGGTCTTCGTCGCGCTCGATCTCGACGTTCGGGAACGCGAGGAGCGTGTAGTTCCGGTCGCGCGCGGCGCCGAGCACGCCCTCGGCGAGGTCCTGCTCGAGGCTGCGGCGGTACTGCTCGAACCCGGCGTAGTCCACGGCCGAGAGCGAGACGACGAACGAGTTCGGCACGAAGGTCTTGCTGAGCGAGACCGTCTGGTGGGACTCCATCGCTCGGATGAGGCGCTTGGCGATCTGGACCGGCTGGAGCTTCGCGCGGAAGAGCCGGGCGCTCCAGCCCTCGATCATCCGGCTCGCGAACGCCTCAAGCCGCTCCACGCGTCTTCACGACCTCCGCGCCGATGAGGATGATGACGGCCGTCACGTAGATCCACGTCAGCAGGCCGGCGGCGAACGCGAGCGGTCCGTACACGGCAAAGACCTCGAGCGCACGGGTGAAAAAGGCGAACGCCAGCTTGGCGACCTCCCATAGCACGGCGGATACCAGCGCCGCCTGTACGGCGAGGCGCCGCGGAGGTCGCCGCCGCGGGACGGTCCGGTAGACGAGATAGAAGAAGGCGTAGCCGACGAGGGCGCCCAGAATTGGGGAGCCGACCTGGAGGGCGAGCCGCACCTGCGCGCGGAAGCCCGCCGCCGCGAGCGCGCCGGACAGCAGCTGCGCACCGTAGGACACCGCGAACGAGACCACCGCGAGGCCGGCGAGCGCCGCGATGAAGAGACCCGCTTCGAGGCGGCTTCGTATGAAGGGCCGCCCGCTCTCGCGCCCGAGGACCGCCGCGAGCGCGGAGTCGAGCGCGCTCTGGATCGCGATGACCGAAAAGAGCGTGCCGACGAGCCCGAGGCCGAGGGATACTGCCCGGCCGTCCACGAGCTCGCGCGCGATCCGGGTCTCCTGCGCGCTCGCCGACGGGTAGATCTCGCGAATGAGCTCCACGAGCTCGCGCTGCGCCCGGTCCGAGCCGTACACGAAGCCGAGGATGCCGACGAGAAGCGCGAGCAGCGGGACGAGCGCGAAGAAGACCTGGTAGGCGATCGCGCCGGCGAGGAACGCGCAGTCGTCGTTCCCGAAGGCCTGGGCGACGCGCCAGCTCCGCCGGCCTACCGCGGCTGACGTGGCTAGGATGCGGCCTCGCGTGTCGGGGGGCTCTGCCCCCCGGCCCCCGGCTTCTTTTCGCCCTTCTCCGGCTTCGTCGACGGCTTCGTCTCGCTCTTGGTCTCGGTCTTCGTCTCTTTCGTGTCCTTCGTCTCGCCCTCGCTCTTGCTCGCGGGACGGCTGTCCGTCTTGTACCAGCCCGAGCCCTTGAACACGATCGCCGACGGAACGATGAGGCGGCGTGGCTTCTTGCCGCAGTTGGGGCACTTCCCGAGCGGTTCGTCCTGGAATGACTGGACCGCGCTGAAGACGTGCCCGCAGTGATCGCATCGGTAGTCGTAGATCGGCACCGCGAACGTATCATCGCAGAGCAGGTGGCGATCGAGGTGCTACGGGCGGGAGCTCCGCGCGCCGCGAGCCGGCGCCGCCGCATCGTCGACGAGCACGTCGCCGCGTATCTGTTCCTCCTCCCCGCGGCGGCCGTCATCCTCGTGTTCAAGATCTTTCCCGCGTTCTTCGCGTTCTATATCTCACTCTTCCGCTGGGACGTCATCCAGGGGCCGTTCCGCGGCATGGACAACTACCTCGACATCCTCGTCGCGAATCCGACACGGGCGGAGCAGTTCTGGCGCTCGCTCTCGACGACCGTCACGTACACGCTCCTCACCATCCCGCTCGAGATCGCCATCGCGATCGCTATCGCGTACCTGCTCTTCGGCAGAATGCGCGGCCGGGGCTTCTACCGGACGCTCTACTACCTCCCGTACGTCACCTCGACGATCGCCGCGGCGACCGCGTTCGAGTGGCTCTACCACCCGCAGTACGGACCGCTGAACGACCTCGTCGGGCTCGTCGGGGTCGGACGGCAGGACTGGCTCGGCGAGCCCGACGGTGTCTTCGCGATGATCGGGTCGGCGTTCGGCGCCGCGGTCCCCGCCATCGCCGCGGGCCCGAGCCTCGCCCTCGTCGCGGTATCGCTCATGTCGATCTGGCACTACATCGGGTTCCAGGTCGTGATCTTCCTCGCGGGCCTCGGCGGCATCTCTCCCGAGTACTACGAGGCGGCGCGGCTGGACGGAGCGAGTGAGTGGCAGATCTTCCGCAAGATCACGTTCCCTTTGCTCTCGCCGACCACCTTCTTCGTCTTCACGATCGCGACGATCGCCTCGCTACGGGTCTTCAACCAGATCTACGTCCTCACGAACGGCGGTCCTCTCGACACGACGCGCACGGTGACCATGCTCGTGTTCCGTACGTTCTTCCAGCAGACCCAGCTGGGGCTCGGCGCGGCGATGGCCTTCCTGCTCACCCTCATCATCCTGGCCTTCACGCTCGTGCAGTTCCGCGTGCTCGGCCGACGGGTCTTTTATGGCTAGCGGTACGCTCGCGCGCGACACGCTACGGGCGCCAGCGCGCGCCCGCAGCCGGGGGGGCCGGCTGCCGCGCGGGACCGTGAAGCACGCCGTCCTCATCGTCATAGCGGTCCTCATCGCCTACCCCTTCTACTTCATGGTGACCTCCGGGGTGAAGAGCTTCTTCGAGGCCACCGGCAGGCCGACGCTGTGGCCGCACGAGATCCACCTCGAGAACTACGTGACCGCTTGGAACGCCGCCCCCTGGAGCCGGTACTTCGTGAACACGATCTTCATCTCGATCGTGAATACCCTCGGCGAGCTCGTCACGGCGGTCCTCGCGGCGTACGCGCTGGCGCGGATGGACTTCAAGGGGAAGGCCGTGATCTTCGGGATCTTCCTCGCGACCTACATGATCCCCGACGAGGCGACGCTCATCCCGAACTTCGTCCTCATGTCACGCCGCTATTTGAACCTCGCCGACACGTATCAGGTGCAGATCCTGCCCTTTCTCGCGACCGCCTTCTCGATCTTCCTCCTCCGGCAGTTCTTCCTCTCTGTGCCGAATGAGCTCGCGGACGCGGCGCGGATCGACGGTGCGGGGCACCTCCGTTTCCTCTGGAGCATCGTTCTGCCGATCTCGGTCCCCGCGCTCATCACGGTGGCGCTCGTGAGCTTCCTCGGGAGCTGGAACGCGTTCCTCTGGCCGCTCATCGTGACGAACCATCCCGAGGTGCGGCCCGTGCAGGTCGGCCTCAACGCGTTCCGGCAGGAAGCGGGCGCCAACTACAATCTGCTCATGGCCGCGTCCACGTTCGTCATCGCGCCGATCGTGGTCCTCTACCTCGTGGCGCAGCGGTATCTCGTTCAGGGAGTCGCCCGTACGGGCATCCGGGGTTGAGGGAGCGGCGTAGTAGGAGATAGTCGGGGGCCGGGGGCCAAGCCCCCGACCGTGGGGGCCGGGGGGCCAAGCCCCCGACCGAGGAGGGAAAATCGGATGCGGTTGAAGGCGACGATCCTCGCGACGGTCATGCTCGTCACGGCGGCGTGCAGCGCCGCCGCGCCGGCTCCCCAGCAGTCGACGGAGGCCGACCTCGACATCACGGGTCCCGTCGAGGTCACGCTGTGGCATGCGCTCTCGGGTCCGCAGCAAAAGGCGCTCGACGAGGCCGTGGCCAAGTTCAACGGCGAGAACGGCAAGGGCATCACCGTGAAGGCCCTGAACCAGGGCAACTACACCCAGCTGGGCCAGAAGGTGCTTGCGGCGATCAACGCGGGCTCGCTCCCGGATTTCGTGCACGCGTACGAGTCCAACATCGCCGACTACACGAAGGCCGACGTGGTCGTAAACCTCGACGCGTACGTGAACAGCGCGAAGAACGGCCTGCCGAAGGACAGCCGGGACGATATCTACCAGCCCTACTACGACACGAACCGCTTCAGGCAGTTCAACAACCAGCTCCTCTCGTTCCCGTTCACGAAATCGATGTTCGTCATGTACGAGAACGACGACCTCCTGAAGGCGGCCGGCGTGTCGCTCCCGATCAAGACGTGGGAGGACTTCGAGAAGGCCATCGTCGCGACGACGAAGAAGGACGCCTCGGGCAAGACGACCCAGTACGGCTGGGGCGCGGCGCTCGACGCCTCCAACTTCAACGCCTGGGTCTACTCGCGCGGCGGCAAGCTCATGAGCGACGACCTCAGGACCGTCGAATGGGACAAGCAGGCCGGTCTCGACACGCTCAAATTCCTCGACAAGCAGATCAAGGCCGGCACCGCGTACGTGCCGAAGGGCTTCGACTACCAGAACGACTTCGCCGCGGGCAAGCTCGCGTTCTTCATGGGCTCGACCTCGACGCGGCCGTTCATCACCGCGGGAATCCCCGCGGGCGGCAAGCTGACCTGGAGCGTCGCGCAGATCCCGCAGGCGGATCCCGCGAAGGCGAAGACGGTCATGTACGGCGCGAACGTCGGGATCCTGAAGAGCACGCCCCAGAAGCAGCTCGCGGCGTGGTACTTCATCAAGTGGTTCAGCGAGACCGCCCAGACGGCGAAATGGGCGACGACCTCGTACTACATGCCCGTCCGCAAGAGCGCGACGAACGACCAGACGCTCAAGGACTACTGGACGCAGAAGGATCCCCAGGGCAAGCAGGCGTTCGACCTCATCGGGACCTCGAGCCCCGAGCCGAACGTGCGCGGCCAGCAGGACATCCGCGACGTGATCTTCGACATGCTCACCCAGGTGACGACGGGCAAGGCGACGCCGGAGGACGCGATCAAGGCCGCCGGCGCGAAGGCGAACCAGATCCTCAAAGACCAGCAGTGAGACCCGCGAGCTCGGACTGACGCGTGAGAGGCCGCCGGCGCTCCCGGCGGCCTCTTCGTCATCTAAAGGCGACGGAGACCTTCCTCGAGCAGCTTCGCGCGCTCCTCGCGCTCGGCGAGCCGCGCCTTCTCCTTCGCGACGACCTCCGCCGGGGCCTTCTCGGCGAACCCGGGACGCGTGAAGAGCTCGCGCGAGCGTTTCACCGTCTCGCGCGCGTCGGCGAGCTCGCGCTCGAGGCGCGCGCGCTCCGCCGCGACGTCGCGTTTGGCCTCGAGGCGCACCTCGACCGTCCGCACGACGGTCGCCGCGCCGGCGCCGGCGCCGAAGGTGATCTCCGCGCGCGTGAGCTCGCCGATGGCCGGCGCCATCTCACGGAGCATGGCCACGTCGCCGCCCAGCGACACGCGAACGCGCTCGCCGGGGTCGATCCCGGCGTCGGCCCGAAGGTTGCGGATCGCCCGAACGACGTCGACCACGACCGCGAAGCGCTCCTCGAGCTTCGGATCACGCGCGCCCGCGAGCGGCCACCGCGCGACCACCAGCGAGGGCGCGCCATCGCTCGGGCGCGCGCGCTGCCAGAGCTGGAGCGCGAGCGTCTCGCTGAGGAACGGCATGATCGGATGCACGAGACGCAGCACGCGGTCGAGCACGTACGCGAGCGTGCGCACCGTCTCTTCGGCGCGGCCGTTGCGCAGCGCGGGCTTGCTGAGCTCGACGTACACGTCGGCGAGCTCGCCCCATACGAATCCCTCGAGCGCGGCGAGGTATTCGCCGAAAAGGTACCCGTCGATGAGGCGCGTGCAATCCTCGACGACGGCCTCGGTGCGGGAGAGGATCCAGCGCGCATCCTCGCCGGATGCGTCGGGCCGCTCGTCGGACGATCGCCCGCGTAGCGCCTCGGGATGCTTGTCGACCTGGGCCAGCACGAAGCGGCCGATGTTCCACAGCTTGTTGCCGAAGTTGCGCGCGTGCAGGAGCTTGCTGTCCGATAGCAGGCTGTCCGCGCCGGCGGCGACGCCGGACACGAGCCCGTAGCGGAGCGTGTCCGCGCCGTACTCCTCGATGAGACCGACCGGGCTCACCACGTTGCCCTTGGACTTGCCCATCTTCACGGAGCCCACGCGGATGAGCCCGTGGAGGTACACCGCGTCGAACGGGATGTCCCCCGTCTCCTCGAGGCCCATCATGATCATCCGCGCGACCCAGAAGAACAGGATGTCGTAGCCCGTTTCCAGCACGCTGCCCGGGTAGTAGCGCTCCAGGTCTTTGGTCTTGTCGGGCCAGCCGAGCGTGCTGAAGGGCCAGAGCGCGGACGAAAACCACGTGTCGAGCACGTCGGGGTCCTGATGGATGTCGTCGCTGTGGCAGCGCGTGCAGCGCGTTGGGTCGGGCGCGTCCTCGGCCGGCACGATCGTCTCGTCGCAGTCGCGGCAGTACCACACGGGGATCGAGTGGCCCCACCAGATCTGCCGTGAGACCGGCCAGTCGCGGATGTTCTCCATCCAGTTGAAATAGACCTTCTCCTGGTAGCGGGGGTGGACCGTGATGCGACCCGACCGCACCGCCTCGATCGCGGGTTTTGCGAGCGGCGGCATGCGCACCCACCACTGCTTCATCACGAGAGGCTCATCCACCGTGCCGCAGCGGTCGTGCACGCCGACCGCGTGCGTGATCGGCTCCTCCTTTACGAGGAGGCCGTGCCCGCGCAGCCGTTCCACCATATCGACGCGCGCCGTCTCGCGATCCGGCCCGGCGAGCGGCCCCGCGGCGGGTGTCATCATCCCCCGCTTGTCGATCACGGACAGGACCGGCAGGCCGTGCCGCTGGCCGATCTCGAAGTCGGTGGCGTCGTGGCCTGGCGTGATCTTCACCGCGCCGGTCCCGAACGCGGGATCGACGGCCTCGTCCGCGATGATCTTCACGCGACGCTCGACCTCGGGTACGAGCACCTCGCGGCCCACGAAGGGCCTCCAGCGCTCGACGCTCGGATGCACCGCGACCGCGACGTCGGCCACGATCGTCTCGGGGCGCGTCGTGGCCACGACGACGTCGGGCGTTCCCGCGGGCATCTTCTCGGCCCAGGGGTAGCGGACGTAGTAGAGCGAATCCGTGCGCTCCACGTGGAGCGACTCGAGATCGGAGTAGGTCGTCTGGTCCTTGAGGCACCAGTGCACGATCCGGTCGGCGCGATAGAGGTGTCCGCGCCGGTAGAGCCGGATGAAGTGCGCCCGCACCGCGCGCTGCTTCGACGGCTCCATCGTGAAGTTCGGCCGCGACCAGTCGAGCGAGCACCCGAGCATCCGCAGCTGTCTCTCGATCCGCGGCCGGTAGTGGTCCATCCACCGCCACATCTCGGCGACGAACTTCTCGCGTCCGAGGGCCTGGCGCGTGATCCCCTCTTTCGCGAGCTCGTTCTCGACCACCACCTGGGCGATGATCCCGGCGTGATCGGTGCCGGGCATGTAGAGCGTGGGCTCGCCCTTCATGCGGTGGTAGCGCGCCATGAGGTCCTCGTAGCCGCCGAAGCCGAGGGCGTGACCGAGGTGGAGATCCCCCGTGACGTTGGGCAGCGGCAGCATCATCACGAACGGCGGTTTCCGACTGCTCTCGTCGGGCGTGAAGAAGCCGCTTCGCTCCCACCAGTCGTAGAGGTCGGCCTCGACGGCGGACGGACGGAAGTTCTTCTCAGCGAGCGTGAGCGCGGATGCGGGCGGGGCCGTCATCGCGGTGGCCACCTCTTTTGCCTCCTTTCCAGGCAAACAAAATCCCGGCTCGCCTGGGGCGAGTCGGGACCCGCGGTACCACCCAGATTCACGCGACGATGCGCCGCGCCTCTGCTCCCGCGCTAACGGGCGGACCCGATCCGGCTCCCGAGCGACCTTCGGGACCTCTCTCGCCGCGGCGCCCTTGCACCCACTGAGGCGCCTTCTCTATCGGTGCGAGGCCCGTACTCCTCTCGTTCGCAGCCGGAGCGCGGTAAGCATAGCGAAGCGGCGAGCGCCGACCGATCGAGCGAGCCTCTCGGACGTCGGCGGCGACGCGCCTCGGGACCGTCTGGCTCAGAGCGGCGGGGTCGCGCTCCGGGGCGCCCACACGTCGACCGTCTGTGTCGGCTCCTCGAAGACGCGCGCGCCGTGCGCCGTGCCGGCCGGGATGCGATACGTGTCGCCCGGCGTGAGGATGCGCTGCTCGCCGGCGATCACCATGGCGAGCGATCCCTTCACCACGAGGCCGAACTGCTCGACGTCGTGCTTGTGCGTCTCGACGATCGTCTTGGGCGCGAGGTCGAAGACGACGAGCGTGGCGTGGTCCGTGTGCACGACGCGGCCCTTCACGCCCGGGGCGGGCTCGATGGCGGGGAGGTCGCGCGGGCTCGCGTAGTACAGCTTCGGCACGACCGGGAGGCAGGCCGCGGGCTAGGACGCCGTGGCTTCGTCGCCCTCGAGAGAGAGCTGCTCGTTCTTCGACAGCAGCAGCGGCTTCATCTTGCCCTCGATCGACTCCGCGGTCACGACGACCTTGCGGACGTTCGTGCTCGAGGGGATCTCGTACATGACGTCCAGGAGGACCTCCTCGATGATCGTGCGGAGTCCCCTGGCGCCCGTCTTCCGCTTCGCGGCGCCTCGCGCGGCCGCCTGCAGCGCATCGCCGGTCATCTGGAGCTCGACCTTGTCGAGGGCGAGGAACTTCTGGTACTGCTTCACGATCGCGTTCTTCGGCTCAGTGAGGATGCGCATGAGGTCGTTCTCGTCGAGCGCCTGGAGCGGCACGACGACGGGCAGCCGGCCCACGAACTCGGGGATGAGCCCGTACTTCAGGAGGTCGTCGGGCATGACCTGCTCGAGGATCGCGCTCGTCTCCTTGGTGTTGTCGCGGAGCGTCGCGCCAAACCCCATCGTCTTCTTCCCGACACGCGCCTCGACGATCTTCTCGAGACCCTCGAACGCCCCGCCGCAGATGAACAGGATGTTCGTCGTGTCGATCTGGATGAAGTCCTGGTGCGGATGCTTGCGCCCGCCTTGCGGCGGGACGTTGGCGACGGTGCCCTCGAGGATCTTGAGGAGCGCCTGCTGAACGCCCTCGCCGGAGACGTCGCGCGTGATCGACGGGTTGTCGCCCTTGCGCGCGATCTTGTCGATCTCGTCGATGTAGATGATCCCACGCTGCGCGCGGTTCAGGTCGAAGTCGGCGGCCTGGATGAGGCGCAGGAGGATGTTCTCGACGTCCTCGCCCACGTATCCGGCCTCGGTGAGGCTCGTCGCGTCGGCGATCGAGAATGGCACGTCCAGGATCCGCGCGAGCGTCTGCGCGAGGAGCGTCTTCCCGCAGCCCGTCGGCCCGATGAGAAGGACGTTCGACTTGCCGAGCTCGACGTCGTCCACGCGGTGCCCGGCCCCGACTCGCTTGTAGTGGTTGTAGACGGCGACCGAGAGGACGCGCTTCGCCTTCTCCTGGCCGATGACGTACTGGTCGAGGATCTCGTTGATCCGCCGCGGGCTCGGGACCTTCGCGCCGAGGGTGCGCGCCTTCGGCGTCTCCATGAACTCTTCGTCGACGATCTCGCGGCAGAGCGTGATGCACTCGTCGCAGATGTACACGCCCTGACCCGCGATGAGCTTGCGGACCTGGTCCTGACTCTTGCCGCAGAAAGAACAGCGATAGGGCTTGCCGCCCTTAGCGGTCGTCGTCATCGGGCGACGGGCTCCGGCTCGCGCTCGCGCGACGCGTCCTCGCTCGCCTTCGCGATCGAGATGAGCGACTCGCTCGAGACGAAGATCTCGTCGATGATCCCGTACGTCTTCGCTTCCTCTGAGCTCATGAACCGATCGCGCTCGCTGTCGCGGCGCACTTTCTCCACTTCCTGGCCGGTGTGCTTCGCGAGAAGCTTCGTGATCTTGTCGACGAGCGTCTCGAGCTCTTTCACCTGGATGAGGACGTCGGGCGTGTTGCCACGGAAGCCGCCGGATCCCTGATGGATCATGATCCGTGAGTTCGGAAGGGCGTACCGCTTGCCCTTCCGCCCGGCGGCGAGCAGCAGCGCGGACATGGACGCGGCCTGGCCGATGCAGATCGTGTTGATCGGATGCTTGAGGTACTGCATGGTGTCGTAGATCGCCAGGCCCGCGGTCACGACGCCGCCCGGCGAGTTGATGTACAGGAAGCTGTCGCGCTCGGGGTCCTCGGACTCGAGGAAGAGCAGCTGAGCGATGATGAGGTTCGCCATCGTGTCCTCGATGGCGTCCCCGATGAAGATGATCCGTTCCTTGAGCAGGCGCGAGAAGATGTCGTAGGCGCGCTCGCCGCGTCCGGACTGCTCGATGACCATCGGCACGTAATTGCGGGTCGTCATCGTCAACCCTCCTCGCGCGTCATGCCGTCATGAAGTGTACGGCAGCCGTTCGAGCTCGCTCCTCAATTTGACCACCATGTCGTGTAGCCGATCGGGATCAGCTCCCGTCGCGTCTGAAAAGATCGTTTCGAGCTCCGCCGCGATGCGTGAGGCCTCGTCATAGCCGAAGAAGCTGACCGCCCCTGAGAGGCTGTGGGCTTCTCGCCGCGCGGACCGGGCGTCGCCATCGCCGAGACGGCCCTCCGCGAGGAGCGCGACCGCGCGCTCGAGGGCGGCCACGCGCGCGAAGGTCGTCGGCCGGTGCTCTTCCCAGATCGCGCGCAGCTCATCGGCGTCCGAGGGTGGATCGTCTTCCGGCCGCATGGTCGGCGTCCAGGCTAGCCGGTTACGATGACGCTCCAGAACGACGGATGCGCAAGCTGCCGCGCTCGCTCCGCTTCTATGTCGCGGCGTCGACCTTCTACGCCGCGACCATCTTCCTCGCGGTCCAGTACATCTACACCTTCCAGCTCGCCGACAGCGGGATCCTGGTCGCGCGACGCGATTCGGGTGACGTCCTCGCGTCGATCCAGGTCGTGTCCTTCATCGTGTGGATCGGGATCAGCCTTATCGCCGCCGCGGTCATGCACCGCCTCGCGAACGCGCTCGCCGGGGCGAAGTCCGCGGAGGAGCAGCGCGAGCAGGAGCTCGGCTCGATCTTCGGGCTCTCGGCGTCGCTCGCCGGTCCGCTGGAGCTCGACGACATCGGCAAGCGGTTCCTCGAGGCGGTACGCCATTCGGTCCGGTCCGACGTGACGGTCGCGCTCATCGTCCATGACGACGTGCTCGAGGCCTTCCGCGTCGTCGGCGCGACCGGGCCGCACGCCTCGGACTTCGCCGACCAGGTGTATTCGGCGGCGTCGCTCCCCTCGCCGATCCGCACGCGCGTCATCGATCACCGGCGCTCGCTCGTGATCCCCGACACCACGGCCTCATCCGAGCAATGGGCGAAGATCGCGGCGGACCTCCCGCGGCTCGCGGGGGCGCGGTCCTTCGCCGCCCTTCCACTCACCTCACGCGACCGTCTCGTTGGCGCGCTCTTCCTGCGCGGCGACCAGCCGGGGGCGCTCGTCGCGGACCGGCTCCAGGGCGCGATGACGATGGGCCAGTACGTCGCGGGCTCGATCCACAGCGCGCTGTCGGTCTCGGAAGCCGAGGCGCGCGCCGACCGCGAGGCCATCGTGAACCGCGTGTCCCAGCGGGCTCGGGCGAGCCTCGACCCGGACGAGATCCTGCGTGGCACGGTCCAGGAGCTCGCAGGGGCGCTCGGCGTGTCGCGGGCGGTCGTGGCGCTCGGCGAATCTGAGGACGACCTCCGCGTGACGTACCAATGGGCCGAGAAGAACGTGCCCGCGCTGCCGTCGGGCACGCGCCAGATCCCGATCGCGCGGCTGGCGGTCCGCCTCGGCCGCACGATCGTGGTGAGCGACACGCGCGAGGATCGGCGGTTCGCCGACCCCGACGTCCGCGCGGACCTCATCCGCCGGGACGTGCGCGCCTCCGTCGCGACGCCGATCCGGGTCGGCGGCTATCTCGCGGGGGCACTCGCGTTCGCGCAGGTCGGCCGGCCGCGGGACTGGACCGCGGAAGAGGTGCGCCTCATCGAGTCGGTCGCGCGGGAGCTGCGCGTCGCGATCGAGGCGGCGCGCCTCTACCAGGCGCGCCAGCGCGAATCGGAGCGGCTCCTCGCGCTCCACCGCGCCTCGGCCGTGCTCGCGGCGCAGACGCAGCCGCGGGTGATCCTCGAAGAGATCCTCAAGAACGCGGTCCGTCTGCTGGGGAGCGGCAGCGCCTCGCTCTATCGCTGGGACCAGCAAGCGAACCTGCTGCGCTGCGAGCTGAACTGGCAGGTCCCCGACGGCAGCGGGAGCGCGACGCTGCGCCCCGGCGAAGGCGCCGGTGGCGTGGCCTTCGAGCGGATGGAGCCGGTCATCGTGAACGATTACGCGGCGTGGGAGCAGGCGACCGAGGTCGCCAGGACCGGAGGTCTACGCGCGGCGCTTGCCGTCCCGCTCGCGCGTACCGGGGCGCCGCTCGGGGCGCTCGTGGTCCGCTCCTACGACGACGAAGCGCGGTTCAGCGAGGAGGACGCCAAGCTCCTCGCGCTCTTCGGCGACCAGGTCGTGGCGGCGCTCACCGCTGCGGACGCGTTCGAACAGCAGCGCCGCACGATGGAGGAGCTCGAGCGGCTCAACCGCGCGAAGAGCGACTTCGTCTCGATCGTGAGCCACGAGTTCCGCACGCCGCTCACCGGTATCCAGGGGTTCTCGGAAATGATGCGCGACGAGCCGCTCACGGTCGACGAGATGAAGGAGTACGCCGGCGACATCAACAAGGACGCGCAGCGGCTCAACCGGATGATCAACGAGATGCTCGACCTCGACAAGATGGAGTCCGGCCGGATGCGGCTCCATCGAGAGCCGGTCGAGCTCAATCAGCTCATCGAAGAGGTGGCCGACCGCGTCCGGCCGAACTCGCCGCTGCACCCGATCGCGCTGAAGCTCGATCCGGAGCTCGGGCCGGTCTCGGCCGACCGCGACCGGATCACGCAGGTCTTCACGAACCTCCTGAGCAACGCGGTGAAGTACTCACCGACCGGCGGCGAGATCGTCGTCACCAGCCGGCTCGAGGGCGGCGTGGCGCACGTCCTCGTCCGCGACCGCGGCATGGGGATCCCTGGCGACGCGCTCGAGTCGATCTTCGAGCGCTACGGGCGGATCGAGTCGCGCGCCACCCGGTACATCCAGGGGACGGGCCTGGGCCTGCCGATCGTGCGCCAGATCATGGCGATGCACGGTGGCCAGGTCTGGGCGGAGAGCACCGTGGGCGAAGGCTCCCTGTTCCACGTCACGCTGCCGCTCGCGGAGGTGCCGGCGGTAGCGGGTGGGGGGATGGGGGGGCATCGCCCCCCCAACGCATGAGCAAAGTCATGTTCTGCGAGGACGACCTCATGATCCGCAAGCTGATCCAGACCGCGCTGCGCGCGACGACGCATCAGGTGCGATACGCCGAGAACGGCGCCGCCGGGCTCGCGCTCATCGTCGCGGACCCCCCTGACGTAGTGTTCACCGACGTGTCGATGCCGGAGATGGACGGCTTCCAGCTCGCGGACACGCTCAAGGGACGCGCGGACCTCGCGCACATCCCCATAGTCTTCATGACGGCATCGGTGCAGCGCGATCAGATCGAGGAGTGCTTCCGCCACGGCGCCGCCGCACACATCGGGAAGCCGTTCACGATGGCCGAGCTTCGCGCGCGGCTGGCGCAGTTCGCGAAGAGCTAGTGGCCGGCGAGAAGATCCTCTTCGTCGACGATGAGGAGCAGATCCGCAAGCTCCTCGCCACCTGGCTCGGCCGCCACGGGTACGCCGTGACGCTCGCGAGCGACGGCTGGGAGGCGCTCAAGGCGATCCGCGCCGCGGCGCCCGACCTCGTCATCACCGACGTGAACATGCCGAACATGAACGGCCTCGAGCTCACGCGGCGGCTTCGCGCCGATCACCGCACGGCCCGCATCCCCGTGGTCATGCTCTCGGCGCGGAAGCAGGCGGACGACGTCCTCACGGGATACGCCGAGGGCGCGGACGAGTACATCCCGAAGCCGGTCGAGATGGCGGTCCTCGCGGCGAAGATCGATGTCCTCCTCAAGCGGTTCAAGGCGGTCACCGGGCAGACCACACACAAGCGCGGCGGCAACATCGTTTTGTTCCTTCACGGCAAGGGCGGCGTCGGGACCACGACGCTCGCGGTGAACTCCGCAGTGGCCCTGGCGGAGACGACGATCTACCGCGTCGGCCTTCTCGACCTGAATGTCGAGTTCGGGAACGCGCCGATGCTCATGGACCTGAAGCCGGACAAGACGCTGGCGCACCTCGCGATCGAGACCGAGCCGAGCGAGCTCGACGACGTCGCGTTCTCGCGCTACGTGATGCAGGACCGTACCGGCGTCCGCGTGATGGCCGGGTCCGACATGCCCGAGCGCGCGGAGCTCGTGACCGTGTCCGCGGCGCAGCAGGCGATGGACCGCCTCAAGCAGACCTCCGACTACGTCATCGTCGACACGCCCGCGACGTTCTCGCAGCTCGTCCTCGCCGGTCTCGACGTCGCCGACGCGGTCGTCGTCGTCACCGCCCCGCACCTCCCATCGCTCAAGGCCACGACCGACACGCTCGAGGTCCTCGACAAGCTCGTCTACCCGAAGGAGCGCACGCTCCTCGTCGTGAACCGCACGAGCGAGTCGGGAGTGGAGATGGATCGCATCGCGCGATTCTTCAACCGCAAGCCCGACCTCGTGATCCCGTTCACGCCCGCCTGCGACGACGCCGCCGACCGCGGTCGGCCATTCGCGGTGCTCCATCGCGAGAACGCGGCCGCGAAGGTCATGCGCGACCTCGCGGCGCAGATCACCGTCGCGGCCCCCGCGGGGCGCTGACCATCCGCATCCGGATCTGGGGAGCCCGCGGCTCGATCGCCGCCGCCGGCCCGGAGACGGTCCGCTACGGCGGCAACACGCCATGCGTCGAGGTCCGCTGCGCTGACGGGACGCTCCTCATCTTCGACTGCGGTACGGGCGCGCGAAAGCTCGGGAACGCGCTCGCGAGATCGGGGAAGCTCCGAGCGCACCTCTTCCTGAGCCACACGCACGCGGACCACATCCAGGGCCTGCCATTCTTCCTGCCGGCCTTCGATCCCGGCAGCCACCTCACCGTCTACGGGCCGGCGGGCATCGATCGCTCGCTGCCCAAGGCGGTTGGCGGCCAGATGGACTACGCGTACTTCCCGATCCCGTTCGAGGAGATCCCCGCCAAGTTCGACTTCGTCGAGCTCGGCGAGACCGAGTTCGCGGTCGACGGCGTCACGGTCCGCACGCAGTTCCTCAACCACACCGCCCCGTGCCTGGGCTACCGCATCACCGTGGGAGGCGCGACATTCGTGTACGCGACCGACCACGAGGCCCACGCGAACCCGCCGTGGCGGCCCGATCGCATCCCCGAATCGTTCGACCCCGCCTTCCTCGTGCACGCCGGCGACGCGGCGCACGCGGCCTTCCTGCGCGACGCCGACGTCGTGCTCCACGACGCGCAGTACGGCGTCGCCGACTACCCGGCAAAGCGTGGGTGGGGCCACAGCACCGTCGAGTACGCCGTCGACCTCGCCCTCGCGGCCGAGGTCCGCTCGCTCGTGCTCTTCCACCACGACCCGAACCGCGACGACGCGGGCATTGACCGGCTGCTGGCGGCAGGCGCCGAGCGCGCGGCCGCGTCCGGTGGCGAGCTCGCCGTGACCGCGGCGGCCGAGGGCAGCGAGATCGTCATCGACGAGCCCGGGCCGATCCACGTCACGGCGAAAGGTCCGCACGCGCCCCGCATGCCGACGCGTGCGCGGATCCTCGTCGCCGACGACGACGTCGCGACGGTGAAGCTCCTCGAGACGATCCTCCGTGCCGACGGGTACGAGGTCGAGTCGGCCCCGGACGGGGAGGCCACACTGCAGAAAGCATCGGCGGGCACGTACGACCTTGTGCTCCTGGACATCCAGATGCCGCGCCGTGACGGCATCGAGGTCTGTCGGAGGCTCCGCGCCGACGAGCGTTACCGCGCCACCCCGGTGATCATGGTCACGGCGCGGACCCGGCATGAGGACATGGTCGACGCGTTCGGTGCGGGGGTGACCGATTACATCCGGAAGCCATTCGTCGTCGCGCAGGTGCGCGCCCGCGTACGCTCGTGGCTCACGCGCAGCGCGGCGAGCACGAACTGAACCACCCAGCGGCCCAGCGCGTATTACGGGCGAACGCTTTGCCGGAGGGGGATGGGGGGCGGAGCCCCCCAACTGAGCCATGGAGCTGAACGAGGCCCAGCGCTATTTCATCGAGGAGCACGTCGAAGACTTCCGGGACGGATTCATCACGCGTCGCGAGCTCGTCCGCCGCGTGACGCTCATCGCCGGCGGCGCGACTGCCGCGGCCGCGATCCTCGCCGCGTGCGACATGACCCCGCGGCCCGCGAGCGGGAGCGCCCCCGCGGCGAGCGCGGCGCCCAGCGCGACACCGGTGCCGAGCCCGTCGCCCTACGCCACGCCGCCCGCGCAGGTATCCACGACCGGGATCACGGTCCAGCCCACGGATCCACGGATCGCGGCCTCCACGCCGGATGTCAAGGGCGCCGACGGGGCGAGCCTCATGGCCTACATGGCACGGCCGGCGGGCAGCGCCCGCGTGCCAGGCGTCATCGTCATCCACGAGAACCGTGGCCAGCTCGAACACATCAAGGACGTCGTGCGGCGGGTCGCGACCGCGGGCTTCGTCGGGATCAACATCGACCTTGCCGCTCGCGCCGGCGGCGCGGTCAAGCTCGCGGACAGCGCGGCGTACAACGCGGAGCTCGCGAAGCGTTCGACGGCGGACAAGCTCTCCGACCACAACGCGACGCTCGCGTTCCTCAAGTCGCAGTCGACCGGCGCGATCGGCGTCGTGGGCTTCTGCTTCGGCGGCGGCGAGGTCTGGAACCTCGTCATCTCCGGCGCGGACCTCAAGGCGGCCGTGCCCTTCTATGGACCGCAGCCCTCGAACTTCGCCGACCTCGCGAAGACGAAGACCGCGGTCTCCGCCGTCTACGCCGAGCAGGACACGCGCATCACCGGCACCGCGCCCGACATGGAGGCGCAGCTCAAGAAGGCGGGCGTCCCCGTCCAGATCACGGTGTATCCCGGCGTGAACCACGCGTTCCACAACGACACCAATGCCGACCGCTACAACGCGGCCGCCGCCCAGAAGGCCTGGGTCGCGACGATCGAGTGGTTCCGGAAGTACCTCGCGTGACGAGCTGACGCCGTTCGCGTACTCGGGCTGCTCCTCGCCGCGCTCCTCCTTGGCGGCTGCGTCTGCGCGCCCGACGCGACGACGGCGAGCCCGACACCCACGGCGACGCCGTCCGCGAGCGCGAGCACGACGCCCTCCGCGACCCCGACGTCGACGACCGCCGCCGGCACCTTCGTCAGCCCGAGCGGTCTCTACCGGCTCACGCTCCTGCCGCCGTGGCGGCGCTCCGAATGCCTCTCCGCCACGTCACCCGGCGATCAGCGCATCCTCGCGTTCGAGTCCTTCATCGCGGTCCGCGAGGAGGACGAGTTCTCCACGGACATCGGGTCGCCATTCGACGAGATCTTCGTCAGGGCCGAGCGGAACACCGACCTCCTGGCGCCGCGCGCCTGGATACAGAGCGGCAAGCTCGGCCAGTCGAGCACCCAGACCCTCGATGACGCGACGCTCGACGCGAAGCCTGCGGTGCTGATGAAGAACGGCCCGGGCTTCATCGCCGCGTACGTGCTCGCGGACCGCAGCATCATCTACGCGATCGGGTACCGTCGCGGGTTCAACTCCACGATCGATCCGGCGGTGATGGAGCGCATCGTCACGAGCTTCCACGTCCTCGCCGACAACGAACGCCCGTCGCCCACCCCGACGCCCGCCCCGGCCTCCCGGTCGGCGGAGGCCGTCGCGGACGCGCTCGCCGACGGATTCGCGCGAAAGGACGCGGACGCCCTCGCCGCGGTCATGGCGCCCTGCATGAGCCAGGGCGCGGAGCAGGCCGGAGGATCGACGATGCCGCGGGTCCGTTTCGTGGCCGAGCTGAAGCGCTCGTTCGCCGCCGGCGTCGCCGTGACGGTGCAGCCTCGACCGATCGAGACCGACAACAATGGGTCGTTCGTCCGCTCGACCTGGACGCAGCCCGACCAGCAGACCTCACGGCGCGATCTCTACCTGCGGAACGACCGCAACGACGGCGGTCGGTGGGTCTGGCACCTCGTGCTCGTCCGGCAGCCCCCTCGCTAGTCCTGCCGGGCCCTGCGGGCGGACCTCACTTCTTCTCGAGCAGCGCCCTGATCGCCTCGCGGCCCTCGACGGTCGCGTCGCTCTTTGCGGGCACGATGATCTCCGGCTTCTTCGGCTCCTCCTCGACCTCGCCGCCCGCCTTCCTGATGGCCTCGCGCTCGGCGTCCGGGGAGTCGAGGCCGATGAGCTTGTCGACGGTCTTGCGGTTGCGGATCGAGCGCGCGAGCGCGGCGAGCACCGCCGGGGAGCGGAACGCCTGCGGGTCCGCCTGCGCGAGCGGCGAGAGCGCGGCCTGCTCGGCAAGCTCGTTCCCCGTGACCTTCACGTCCTCCTTGCGCGCGATCTCGTCGAGGACGAGGAGCGACTTTGCGCGCCGCTCGGCCAGCGGCAGCCATTCCTTCCGCAGCTCGTCCTCGGTCTTCCGCGCCTGCAGAAGGAATTGCTCGAACGTAAGCCCCTGCTCTTTGACGCGGGCCTTCAGGTCGGCCATGAGGTGCTCGAGCTCCTCCTGCACGAGGACCTCGGGCAGCTCGACAGTCGCCGACTCGAGGGCATGCGCGACGGCCTTCTCCGCGGCGTCGTCGCGCGACTCGTGGAACGCGGCGTGGGCGAGCTCGTTGCGGACCGCCTTGCGGAGCGCGGCGAGATCGGACACGCCAACTGTCTTCGCGAACTCGTCGTCGAGCGCCGGCAGGACCTTCTCGCTCACCTGCGACGGGCGGAAGCTGAAGGTCGCGGCCCTTCCCCGCAGCTCGCCTTCGCTGGCGTCGTCCGGGAACTTCAGCTCGACGCTCTTGGTCTCCCCCGCTTTCAGGCCGACGAGCGCTTCTCCGAGGCCCGCGATCCCGAGCGGCTTCCCTGCCTCGACGTGCGCGTTGCGGGCGAACGGCGGGACTTTGCGATCCGGGATCGTCGCGTCAACGTCCACGGTGACGATGTCGCCCGGCTGCGCCGGGCGATCGACCGCCCGCAGCTGCGCGTGCGACTCGCGCATCGCGGCGATCGTTCGCTCGACCTCCTCTTCCGCCGGAGGTGTCGGCTCGACGACCGCGCCGTGCGCCCGGTAGTCGCCGAGCGTGACCTCGGGGCGGACGACCACCGTCGCGGTGTACCGAAGCGGTTCGCCCTCCGTGAGCTGCGTGATCTCGACCTTGGGCTGATCGATCGGATCGAGGTCCTCCGCGGTGACGATCTCGCGGTAGGTCTCGTCGACGAGGTCGGCCCCGGCGTCATCCCAGAGATGCTCCTTCCCATACGTCCGCTCGTACATCGCGCGCGGCGCCTTGCCAGGGCGGAAACCCGGGATCTGCGCGCGCTGCACGTGCCGCTGAAAGGCCGTGTCCGCGGCGCGGGCGAGCCGACCGGCGTCGATTTCCGCCTCGATGACCACTGTCGAGCCGGGCTCGCGCCGGATCGTGTGGCGGACGGACGCGGGTACGGTCTTCGGCGCTTCGTGCATGGGAGAGCGCAAGTGTATTGGGTTAGGCTCCACGCGATGTTCTATTACGAGATCCACGACGGCGACGAAGATCTCGGGACGGCCGTCCTCCTCGCGCACGAACAGCACTTCGAGCCCGCCGAGTTTTTCGCACTCGTGAAGAAGGCGCGGACGCTCCTCCTCGACGCATATGAAGAAGACTCGCTCTCGGAGGCGATCGCGAACGAGCTGGCTCGCACCGAGGGCTTCGTCCACGTCACCGACGATCTCCTGATCGCGTCGGTGAACGTCGACGAGGCCGAGGAGCGGACCTTCCTCGTCGACGGCGGCGACCGGCCGAACTAGGGCGGTGGAGCGGCTCGGGTTCGTCGGCCTCGGAATCATGGGCGCGCCGATGGCGCGAAACGCGCTCAAGGCGGGCTTCGCGGTCACGGTGACGAACCGCACCCTCGATCGCGCGAAGCCGCTCGGCGACGCGGGTGCCACAGTCATGCGGACGCCGCGCGAGGTCGCCGAGCGCAGCGACATCGTCATCACCATGGTCACGAGCTCGCCCGACGTGGAAACGGTGACCTTCGGACCGGACGGCATCGCGGCCGGGGCGCACGAAGGCTTGCTCGCGATCGACATGAGCACGGTCTCGCCCGCCGCGACGCGTGAGTTCGCAAAACGCGCCGCGGCGAACCGGCCGCCATTCCGCACGCTGGACGCGCCGGTCTCCGGCGGCGAGCTCGGCGCGATCGAGGCACGCCTTTCGATCATGATCGGCGGGGACGAGAAGGACGTGAAACGGGCGATGCCCGTCTTCGAGGCGCTCGGGAAAACGATCGTCCACATCGGCGACCACGGCGCGGGGCAGGCCTGCAAGCTCGCGAACCAGATCGCCGTCGCGCTGAACAACCTCGGCGTGTCGGAAGCGCTCGTATTCGCGAAGGCGCAGGGGATCGACCTCGAGCGGACGCGTCAGGTGATCGCGGGTGGCGCCGGCTCCTCGTGGGCGATGCAGAACTACGCGCCGAAGATGATCGCCGGCGACTTCAAGCCCGGATTCATGGTCGACCTGCAGCAGAAGGACTTACGCCTGGTGCTCGACGACGCGTACGGCCAGCACGTCTCCCTCCCCGGGACGGCGCTCGTGCACGCGCTGTACGCGGCGCTCCAGCACGACGGCGGCGGGCGCGACGGCAATCACGCGCTCCTCAAGGTCATCGAGCGGCTCTCGGGCGTGGAGGCGCGCCAGTCGTAGGGACACGCGCGGCCTCCGCATCGGCGCCCGGCCGCGTCAACCTCATCGGCGAGCACACCGACTACAACAACGGACTCGCGCTCCCGACCGTGATCCCGCTCCGCACGACCGTGACCTGCGCGGAGCGCTCCGACGATCGCATCGCGCTCCGCACCGCGGCGGCCGTGGCGTGGCCGTCGGTCGAGCTCGAGCGGTCTCGGCTCGCGCCGACCCGCTCGTGGGCCGACCACCTGCTCGGTGTCGTGGTCGCGGTTGGCCGGGAGGTCGGCCCATGCACGCTCGAGGTGCGGTCGGAGGTGCCGCTCGGCGCGGGGCTCGGCTCGAGCGCGGCGCTCGCCGTGGCGACCGCCCGCGCGCTACGCGATGCCTACCGTTTGGAGCTCGACGACCGGCGGATCGCCGAGATCGCTCACCGCTCGGAGACGACGTTCGTGGGTGCCCGGGTCGGGCGGATGGACCAGCTCGTCTCGAGCCTCGGCGAGCGCGGCAGCGCGCTCCTCATCGACTTCCGCACGCTGAGCGTGGAGAAGATCGCGCTGCCGGCGGCGATCGACGTCGCCGTGATCGACTCGGGGATTCGCCACGAGCACGCGAGGGGCGCGTACAACGAACGCCGCACCGAGTGCGAGTCCGCCGCGAAGGCGCTCGGGCTCGCGAGCCTGCGCGACGCCGGGTCCGGCGCCTGGCTCCACGACCTTCCGGAGACGTTGCGCCGTCGCGTGCGCCACGTCACGAGCGAGAACGCGCGCGTCCGCGCGTTCGTCCGCGCGCTCGAACGCGGCGAGATCGGCACGCTCGGCGAGATCGTCGACGCCTCGCATGCCTCGCTGCGCGACGACTTCGCCGTGTCGTCGCCGGAGATCGATCGGCTCGTCGAGGCGGCGCGAACGTCCGGCGCGCTCGGCGCGCGGCTGGTCGGTGGCGGGTTCGGCGGATGCGTGCTCGCCATCGCGCGCGCCGGCGAGGGCCGCCGCGTCGCGGACGCGGCGGTCGCGAAGGCCGGCCTGGGACGCGTGCTGCTACCGACCGGCTGAGCGGACATCTCGCGAGGGCGGACGGCACCAGCCCCACACGAACGCGCTGGTCCTCTGCAGCGAATCCATCGGTGCGAGGAGCGCCGGTAGCATAGAAACCCGCGCCCGAGTGGCGAAATCCGGAATACGCGTCGGCCCTAGGAGCCGATGGGGGTAATACCTCGTGTGGGTTCGAGTCCCACCTCGGGCACTCGTCCTCGCCGGGCCGACCAGATGTTCACATCCGCCGCGCACCGATCTCGCCGGCGGCGCCGCCATTGGCCGGAAGACGCTCGACCGTTGGCCGACCGAGCGACCAGGTGCTCGGTAAATGGATCGTCAACATCCAGAACCTTCGCTCCCCTACTCCTTTCTCATTGGCCACGCCGGCGGCGCGACCTACCGTCGAGGCCATGTCGCGGATCCTCGTCGCCGAGGACGACGCCGACGTCGCCGACGCGGTACGGCTTTCGCTCGAGGACGCGGGTCACTGCTGCGCGATCGCGCGTGACGGAGCCGCGGCGCTCGAGATGGCGCGGACCGAGACGCCTGACCTCCTGGTCCTCGATCTCGCGATGCCGAAGGTGAGCGGTGACGAGGTCCTCGCCCACCTGCGCGCGGACCCGCGAACGCGGTACGTGCCGGCGATCATCCTCACCGCGCAGACGGGCGCGCGCGAGACCGTCATTCGCCTCACCGCGGGCGCCGACGATTACGTCACGAAGCCGTTCGACATCGACGTGCTCGAGGCCCGCGTCGCGCGCGCGCTCACGCGCGCCGCGGAGCTGCGCGCCCTCAACCCGCTCTCGGGCCTGCCGGGCAACCGCGCGATCACGGACGAGATCGAGGCGCGTCTCGACCGGCGCGACCCGTTCGCGTGCCTCTGGGTGGACGTCAACGCCTTCAAGTCGTTCAACGATCACTACGGCTTCGCGCGCGGAGACGTGCTCATCGAGAGGCTCGCCGCCATCCTCACGACGATCGCCCGCGACGAGCGAGACGCCTTCCTCGGTCACGTGGGCGGCGACGACTTCGTGCTCCTGACCTCGCCCGAGCGAGCGGAAGCCATCGCAAGCCACGCGATCGACGACTTCGACCGGGAAGTCGGCACGCTCTACGACCCGGCGGACCGCGCACGCGGTCATCTCGAGGCGACCGATCGCCGGGGCCGTCCGAGGCGCACGGCCCTCGCCACGCTTTCGATCGGGATCGTGCGCGCCGACGCCGGGCGCTTCGCGACCGCCACCGAGCTGTCCCGCGCCGCGGCGGAGGTCAAAGAGGTCGCGAAGCGCCAGCCCGGCTCGGGCTGGGCGGTCGACCGCCGGCGCGCGCCGACGAAAGTCTCGGGCTAGCGGCCTCGCTTCGCCCAGGCGACGAGGATCGAGCGCACCGCGAGGAACGCGACGATCCCGGCCAGCTGGCCCAGCAAGACGATGCGGTTCACGTCGATCGCCGGACGCCACACCGCCTCGCCGTCCTTGATCACCCAGGCGCCGGCGGGGCGCGCGACCATGCCGAACCCGCCACCGCCGTTCCCCTCGGTGTCGCCGCCACCGCCGCCGCCACCCCAGACGTTGGCGGCCGGGATCACGGTGACGCCGTCCTGCTGGTACGGCTCGCCGTAGACCCGGCGGGCCGTCATGGCGTCGCGCGTCTGATTGAGCACCTCGAGTGCGTTCATCGGAGACCTCCCCTGGTCAGTCTCTCAATCATGGGGCACCGAGCTCGCGCCGGCGCCGGCCAGCGGCTCGATCGCTCGTCCTTAGACGGCGAGCTCCAGCCCTTCGCGCGCGACGACGACTTGCATACCGCGCGCCTGCTCCTGCGCCTCGGCCTGCGCCTGCTTGCCGATCCGGTCGAGCGCGTCATCGCTCCGGTCCGGGTCGTGGTGATAGAGGACGAGCTTCTTCGCGCCGGCCTTGACCGCCACGTCGATCGCGCTCTGTATCGTCGAGTGGCCCCATGTGGGCTTGAAGTCGCTGTCGAGGAACTGCGCATCGTGAATGAGCATGTCGGCATCCTTCGCGAGCGCGATGACCGGATTCGTCCTCCCTGAGAAGGGATCCTCCGTGTCGGTCGCGTAGACGAGCGAGCGCCCGTCGGCCTCGATGCGATAGGCCAGCGCGGGCGCGGGATGGAAGATGCTCGCCGCGCGCACGCGGTACTTCCCGATCTGCTCGTCGGCTCCATTGGCCATCTCGGTGACCTCGAGCTGGACCGGCAGGTCGTCGAGGTCGACCGGGAAGAAGGGGTCGTCCATGCCGAGGCCGAGGAGCTCGCGCATCGCTCGCGATTGCTTGGGGCCGCGGATGCGAAGCGAGCTCTTGGGATCGTAGGCCGGGCGGAAGAACGGGATGCCTTGGATGTGATCCCAGTGCAGGTGTGACAGGAGCAGGTCGACGCTGAACGGCCGGGGGTGATCGTTGTTCATGAGCGCGGCGCCGAGCTCACGCAGGCCGGTGCCCGCGTCCAGCACGAGGAGCGAGTTCGTCTGGTCGCGCACCTCGACGCACGCGGTGTTCCCGCCGTAGCGCACGGTCAGCGGGCCCGGCGTCGGGATCGAGCCTCGCGTGCCCCAGAAGCGGACCTTCACGTTCAGGCCCCGCCGCGCCCCGGGCCGCTCGCGGCCGGGCCCGCCGTGCCGCTTCCCGCGCGGTCCCGCTCCGAGAGCCCGGCGGCCTCCTGGATGCTGCCCATGCCTTCGTCGCCCGGCTTCGGCCAGGTGTGCTTCAGCTCGTCGAGCGTCCACTCGAGGTCGTGGACGCAGCGGTGGACGGCCGTCATGACGCCCGGGTCGAGGTGGTTCCCGGCCATCCCGTCCATGATCTCGAGCGTCTTGGAGAGCGGGTACGCCGGCTTGTAGTAGCGAGGCGCGGTGAGCGCGTCGAAGACGTCGGCGGCCGCGACGATCCGCGCGCCGACGAGGATCTGTTCGGCGGGAAGGCCGCGCGGGTACCCGTGCCCGTCCATACGCTCGTGGTGCTGAGCCGCCATGACAGGGACGTCGCGCATGTCCCGCGGGAATTCGAGGTGCGCGAGGAACTCGCCTGTCTTCTCCGCGTGGGCCTTCATGTACGCGAACTCGGCGTCGTCGAGCTTCCCGGGCTTCTGGAGGAAGCGGTCGCGCACCGCGATCTTCCCGTAGTCGTGCAGCAGGGCCGCGGCCCGGAGCTTCTCGAGATCGAGCCCCTCCAGTCCCATCGCCTTTCCAATGACCTCCGCGTAGCGCGTGACCCGCTGGCTGTGGCCGGCGGTCTGCTGGTCGCGCGCGTCGATCGTCACGGCGAGGGTCTCGATGAGCGTCTCCCAGAGGCGCTTCTGCTCGGCGATGAGCTGCGCGTTCTCGACGGCGACCGCGGCGGACGCGCCGAGGGAGGCGAGCGTTTCTTCGTCCAGCTGCGTGAAGGGACCGCCGCGCTTGTTCACGACCTGGAACACGCCGATCACCTGCGCGTTCTGCCCGGTCATCGGGAACGTGAGCAGGCTCTTCGTGTGATAGCCCGTCCGCTTGTCGCTGTCGGAGCTCCACCGCGAGTCCGCGTACGCGTCGGTGATGTTGATCGTCTCGCCCGTCTTCGCCACCGTCCCGGCGATGCCGACGCCCACGGGGATCCGGATCTCGCCGACGCCCCTGCCGAGTGCCACGCGCGACCAGAGCTCGTTCTTGTCGCGGTCGACGATGAAGATCGTCGCGCGGTCCGCGTCGAGGAGCTTCGTCGTGGCGACCGCCATCTGCCGCAGCAGCGCGTCGAGGTTCGTGATCGACATGAGCTGTCGGGTGATGTCGAGAATGAGGTCGAGCCGGTGGCCCACGCTCACGCGGCGGTCCGCCTTCCGGTGCTCGGCACCATCGCGTCGCTCCGAGACGCGGCGCTCGTCGCCCGACGGGCTCGTCCGGCGCTCGGCGGTCCGGCGCTCTGCCTTGCGGCGCGCGCCGTCCCGGCGCTGGGCCTTCCGGCGCTCTTCGGGCATCAGCCCTCCAGCGGGATGTGCTCGAGCACCGGTCCCACGCTCTCCGCGATCTGCTCGAGGAGCATCTGATCGCGACGCTCGAACGCGCCGTTCCGCTTGTTCAGCGCCTGGAGCACGCCGACGATGTTGTTCCCGTCTCCGCCCCACACCGGGACGACGAGCATGTTGACAGTGCGGAATCCGGTCCGCATGTCGACGTTGCGATCGAAGCGCGCGTCGGCGTACGCGTCGGGCACGTTGATCGTTTCGCCCGTCGCGGCCGCCTGTCCCGCGAGGCCCTGACCGATGGGGAGACGGATCTCGGTGGCGGTACGCTGCGCGACGCGCGCCCAGAGCTCGTTCCGCTTCTGGTCGACGACGTAGACGGTGCAGCGCTCGGCATCGACGGCCTGCGAGCAGAGGTCGACGAGACCGCGCAGGTAGGCCTCGCGATCCCTCTGCACGGCGAGGTGGCCAAGCTTGACGAGGACGAGCGCGACCTTGTCGTCGAGCACCACTAGTTGTGATTCCCAATGAGAGTGTTGACAGAAGCAGGGGCTCCATCGGTTGATGTGGCTGTTCGAGTCACTCGACCGAGAGGAGGCCCCTGCCTGTGCTCGATGCTAGACCGCGCCTCGAGTCGTACCAGCGTGAGTTGCTTTGTCTTCGGACCCGCAAGGAGGGTTGGAGCGTGAGCGCCGCTGCGCGCGCCGCCGGTGTCTCGCGACAGACGGCGCACAAGTGGCTGCGGCGCTTCGATCGTGATGGTCCCCGCGGCCTCGCGCCCCGCTCCCACCGGCCCTGGCGGATCCCTCGGCACACCCGCATCGACCTGGTCGTGCGCATCTACCAGCTCCGCGACGGGGAAGGCCTGGGCCCCCATGACATCGGCTACGCGCTGGACCTGGCGCCCTCGACGGTGTACGCCGTCCTGCGCCGCGCCGGGATCTCGCGCCGGCGCGAGCTCGCGCGGTCCGGCGCGACCGTGCGCTACGAGTGGCCACGGCCGGGCGACCTCGTGCACCTGGACACCAAGAAGCTCGGCCGCATCCTCCTCGATCGCGGCTGGCGCCGGCTGGGCCGGCAGGAGGCGGATCGCCGCCGCAGGCGCGGCCGCGGAGCCGGCTACGAGTTTCTGCACGTCTTCGTCGACGACCACAGCCGCCGAGCGGATGTGCACGTGCTCTCGGACGAGGGCGGCGCGGCGGCCGCGGCGGCGCTGCGAGGGGTCTGGTCCGCCTACCTGCGTCAGGGGGTGCGCATCAAGCGCATCCTCACCGACAACGGCAGCTGTTATCGCTCGCGGGTTTTCCGCGAGTGCTGCGGGGGCCTGGGGATCCGGCACCTGCGCACCCGCCCCTACACCCCGCGCACGAACGGCAAAGCCGAGCGCTTCATCAAGACACTGCTGGAGCGGTGGGCGTACCGGCGCCTGTACCGCTCTACCGAGGAGCGCCGGGCTGTCCTTCCCGTCTTCCTCGAGGACTACCGTCACCGCCGCACCGCTACGCTCGGCGGCCATACCCCGATGTGTCGCTTCCGCGGGCTTGCCGCTGTCAACGATCAATCTGGGAATCACAACTAGTGGTATCCGGCGACCGCGGCGCGGCCGATCGGCACCTCGGGCGGTGGCGCGGGGTTGGGTGTCGCGATCGGCCCGAGGCGGTTGATCTGGTAGCACTGGACGGGCTCGGCGCGGCCCTTCACGGGAATCGCCCCAAGGTCGATGAACGCGACGTCGTCACCGACCTCCTTCAGCGTCTCGGCGCTGCAGGCGACCTGGTCGCGTCTCGCGATGTCGCTTGAGGTCAGGCGCGAGGCGACGTTCGCGGTGTCCCCGATGACCGTGTACTCCATGCGCCCCTTCGCGCCCAGGAAGCCGGCGACGACATGACCGGTGTTGATCCCGAAGCCGAACGACACGTCCGGTCCGCCCTTCGAGCGCTCCCCGACGATCCACCGCTGCATCTCGAGCGCGCACTCGACCGCCTTCTTCGCCTGGTCCCTCACCTCGAGCGGCGCGCCCCACAGCACCATGATGTTGTCGCCGTTGTACTTGTTCACGGTCCCTTCGTAGCGATTCACGATGTCGACCATGCCGTCGAAGTAACGGTTCAGATGACCGAGCAGTGTGGCGGGCGTCATCCCCTCCGAAATGGTCGTGAACCCGCGGATGTCGCCGAAGAGGACGGTGACTCGCCGATCCTCGCCCCCGAGCGAGAGCATCCCGGCCTCTTCGCGGTCCATGATGGTGCGCGCGACCGCGGGCGTCACGAAGCGGCCGAAAGTGCTGCGGGTCCGCGCGACCGCGACCTGCTCCTCCACGAGGAGGTAGCCGAGCACCACCACCCACCAGAACGGCGCGCCCACGAGGTAGCCGAGCGAGGGCACCTCGACCGCGCCGGTGCCGACGTCGCCTCCGGTCTGGTTCGCGAAGAGCACGTAGCCGCCGACGACGTACGCGAGGAACAGCACCAGCGCTCCGAAGAAGCCGTAGAGGCGCCAACGCAGGACGAGGACCATTCCGACGAGCGTGAGGAGGGAGAGCTGGACAAGGGTCGTAAAGAAGCCTTGCTTCAGGACGGGATAGCGGTTGGTGAAGATCGACTGCGCGGTGTTCGCCCAGATCTCGACGCCGTACATCTTGGAGCCCTGCGAGTTCGGCACGGGATAGTCGTCGGGCACGGCCGAGACGGAATGCGCGCCGACGAGCACCGCGTGGCCGATGATGAGCCGGCGGTCGATCGCGCCGTTCACCACGTCCTTGAGCGAGACGACGCAGAACTCCGCCGGGTTCCTGCACGGGTACGCGGGGTTGTCGTACGTCGTCGGCGCGGGCGGCGCCGCGTAGTACACCGACATCCCACCCCGGCGGTCCACGGGCATGACGCGATCTCCCAGCGGCGTCGGCAGGATGAGGCGATCGCCCTCGCGACGGAGCTTCGCGAGATCGGCCCGCTGCTGCCTCGCGGCGGCGACGAGCGGCAGTGAGTAGTAGCGCGCGCCGTCAGGCCCGGTGATAACGAGCTGGCTGTCGCGCACGCGGCCGTCTGGGTCCGGGTTGATGTTCACGGCGCCGAGTCCCGACGCGGCGTCGCGCAGGACGGGCACCGGGAACTGGAGCGTCTTATAGACGGTCGTGTGATCGCCGAGCTCCTGCTCGCCCGCGCCCTGCATCGCCAGGATGACGCTCCCGGGTCGCTGCGAGGGATCGGTCGGCGTCTGGAAGTCGCGGATCGCCTCGGCGAGCGCGCGGTCCTCCGCCGGATCGGCCGCGGGATCGTAGAAGCCGACGTCGAACGCGACGACAGCCGGGCTGAGCGGCTTCAGGGCCTTGATGAGGTCGGCGTACGCCTTGCGCGGCAGCGGATAGCGGCCGTATTGCGTGATCGTCGGGTCGTCGAGCGCGACGATCGTGACCTGGTTCTTCACCTTCGCCGGCGACAGGTCGATGGCCTTGTCGTAGACCGCGGTCTGAAGCGTGGTGTCGAAGAACTCGGTCGCGAGCGCCACGGCGCCCAGGAGGACGGCAAGGGCAGTGAGCCCGGCCACGACGGCGCGCTGGCGCGTTTGTCGCTTCGTGAACACAACGGTCGAAGGGGGCTAGGCCCCCTTCAGATCCCCCGTCTCGAACGGTGTTTCACCACTGGTCGGCGTCAGATTATGGCCTTGCTCGCTCGGTCGAGCACCCCTCGGAGCACGCGGATCGACCGCGCGTAGTCGACGAGCGAGAGCCGCTCGAGCGGCGTGTGGTCGTACCTGCTGTCCCCCGGACCGTATGCGACCATCGGACATCCCCAGGCGGGCGCGAGGATGTTCATGTCGCTCGTGCCGCTCTTCTCCTTGAACGTCGCCTGACCACCCGCCTCGGCGATGGCGCGCGCGAACGCCCGCGCGAGCGGGCTCGTCCGTGCGGTACGCACCGGCTCCTCCATGCCGACCGTCTCGATCGCGACGGCGCTCGCGTCGGGCGCCGACCCAGCTCCATTCCGAATGAGGCCTTCCGCCTCGCGCTCGAGCTCCCGCGGATCGATGCCCGGCGGCAAGCGATAGCCGATGCGCAGCTCCGCGCGCTCGGACATGCCGTCGTCGTTGCCGGCGCGGATCCCCTCGAGGCGGCAGTCGAGCCGATCGAACGCGCGCGAGGCGTCGACCCGCGTCGATGCGCCCGCACGTGCGTGCTGCCATATCGCGAGCGCTTCCTCGGCGACCGTCGGCCCGGGCGCGGCACCGTGGCGCGCGTGCCGCGTCAGCGTGACGCGCAGCGTGAGCCGTCCCTTGTACGCGACCGTGATCGCGTCCCAGCCGGACGGCTCGCCGATGACGCACCAGTCCGGCGCGCCGAGCGCCGCGCGGTAGCGCGCCCCGGCGCTCGTCGGCGATTCCTCCTCGACCGCGCCGACGACGGTGACGCGCACGCCCGCCGGCGGCCGCGTCGCCGCCGCGACGAACGCCGCGAGCGGGCCCTTCGCGTCGACCGCGCCGCGACCGACGAGCTCGTCGCCCTCGATGCGCACCGGGATCTCGCCCGGGACGGTGTCGATGTGGCCGAGGAGGATGACGTGATGCGCGCCGTCGCCGATCTCGCCCACGGCGTTCCCCGCGTCGTCGACGGTCGCGCGGAAGCCTCGCTCGGCCAGCTGCGCGACGAGCCACTCGACCGCCTCGCCCTCGTGTCGCGAGAGGCTCGGGATCGCGACGAGGCCGTGGACGAGGTCGACGTCGGCCTGCTGCGGCCTCACGCGAGCGCTTTCGCCGACGCGGCGAGGACGCGATCGACCTGGTCCGCGGTGATGACCAGCGGCGGCAGATAGCGCACCACGGTCGGTCCCGCGCCGAGCGCGAGCACGCCCTCATCCTGGAGCGCCTTGAGCGCCGCGCCGGCGTTCTCCTTCAGCTCGACGCCGACGAGGAGGCCGAGCCCGCGCACCTCACGGACGCGATCGCTGCGGATCGCGCGCAGCCCGTCCTGCAGCTGCCGCCCTCGCTCGCGCGCGCTCCGCGGCAGATCGAGGCGCGCCATCTCGCCGAGCGCGGCGATCGCGGCCGCGCAGGCGAGCGGGTTGCCGCCGAAGGTCGTCGAGTGCGAGCGCTTGGGCAGGTCCCCGATCGCCGCGGAGAACGCGATCGCGCCCATCGGGACGCCGCCGGCGATGGACTTCGCGAGACACAGGAGGTCGGGCTCGACGCCGTACTGCTCGAGCGCGAACATCGTGCCGGTGCGACCGAAGCCGGTCTGCACCTCGTCGACGATGAACAGCGCTCCACGCTGCCGGCAGAGCCGTGCCGCCTCGTCGATGAACTCGCGCGTCGCTGGTCGGACCCCGCCCTCACCCTGTACGAGCTCGACGATGAACGCCGCCGTGTCCTTGGTGATCGCCGCGTCCAGCGACTCGGGCTTGTTGAACGGCACGTGCGCGAAGCCGGGGACGAGCGGGCCGAAGAGGTCACGGTATTCGGGACCCCAGGTCGCCGAGAGCGCGCCCATGGTCTTCCCGTGGAAGCCGCGCATCGTCGCGACGACCCCCGGCCGTTTCGTCGCCGCGCGGGCGAACTTGAGCGCACCTTCGACCGCTTCGGTGCCGCTGTTGCAGAGGAACACGCGCTCGAGCGATCGCGGGAGGATCCCCGCGAGGACCCCGTAGAGCTCCGCGCGGCGGTCGTTGTAGAAGAGCTCGGTGCACGAGGCGAGGGTCCGCGCCTGGTCCGCCAGCGCCGCCGCGACCGCCGTGTTGCCGTGGCCGAGGTTGGCCGAGCCCTGCCCCCCGACGCAGTCGACGTACGCACGGCCCTCGCTGTCCCACACCGTCGCGCCCTCGCCGCGCGTGATCACGAGCGAGCGCTTCGTATACAGGCCCGAGGTGTGCGCGTCCTCCATCGCGATGATGCCCGACGTCGGGGGGTTCTCGGGGCGCCGCGCCCCCCGGACAGTCGTCACGAGCGGATCACCGTCCGGACGTTCGGGTCGCCTGTCGGGGCACGGATGACGACCTCGTCGACGCCGCCCTCGAGCGCCTCGCGCGCGGCGAGGATCTTCACCTTCATCCGACCGGTGGCGAGCGCCTCGGCTTCGGCGACCGTCGTCTCCGCGACGAGGGAGGTCGGATCGTCCACGTCGCGGAGGAGCCCCGGCACGCTCGTGAGGATGATGAGCGCGTCCGCGTCGATCGCGACCGCGATCGCGGCGGCGACGCGGTCTCCGTCGACGTTCAACGCCTCGTTCTCCGTCGAGAGCGCGAGGGGCGCGACGACCGGCACGCGCCCCGGCCCGATGAACTGCGTGAGCAGGGGCAGGTTCACCGCCTCGACCGTGCCGGTGTAGTCGTCCCGCAGGAGCAGGGTCTTGTCGCCCTTCACCGCGCGCACGTCCTTCTTCCTCGCGACGAGCAGCCGGCCGGAGATCCCCGAGAGCGCGATCGCGTCGATCCCGCGCTGCTGGAGCTTCTCGACGTAGTGAAAGCTCTCGACGCCCAGCGCCGCCATCGCGAATATCTCGAGCGTCCGCCGGTCCGTACGCCGGCTCTGGTGCCCCGACGGCGAGCGGAGCGTCTCCTGGGGGACGTCGAGCGCCGCCGCCAGCCGGTCGGTCTCGGCGGAGGCACCGTGGACGAGGACGATCTCGTCAAGCCGCGCGACCTCCGCGACCATGTCCGCGACCGCGTCCCGATCCACGCCCTTGCTCCCGCCCGCCTTGATCACCGCGCGCAGCGTCATGCGGCGCAGCGTAAGGAACGGCCGAGGCTCATGACTCAGGCTGTCCGTCGTAGATGAGGCAGAACTCGTTCCCCTCGGGGTCCGCCATGGTCCGCCAGGAGTAGCCGTACTCCCTGAAGTCGGCCTCGGGCCGTCGCCTGCGCCCGCCCAAGGACTCGATGCGCGACGTGGCAACGTCCACGTCGTCGACCATGAGATCGAGGTGCACCCGATTCTTCACGGTCTTCGGCTCCGGCACGCGCTGAAAGGACACGTGCGGCGCATCCGTGGACTGGGGGTCCAGATCCACGAACTGCGGAGGCGACCCGAGCCGGCCACGGATCTCGACGCCGAGCACCGCGGACCAGAACACCGCGAGACGCTCGGGGTCCGGGCAATCGATCTGGATCCAGCCGAGGCGTCCGAGCGGTCTCACGGATGGAGCCCCACGAACTCGAGCCCGGCGGTCTCGGCGAAGCCGAGCGCGACGTTCATCGCCTGCACCCCGTTGCCGGCGGCGCCCTTCATGAGGTTGTCGATCGCGCACAGGGCGACGATGCGCTCGCCGCGCGGGTCGACGGCGAAACCGACGTCGGCGAAGTTCGTCCCGGCGAGCAGCTTCGGCTCGGGATAGCGGTAGCTTCCGGTGCGCTCCTTCACGATGCGTACGAACGGCTCGCTCGCGTAGCACTCACGGTAGATCCGCCAGAGCGCCTTCTCGTCGAGGGCGGCCTTCGTGTAGACGTGCGCGGTCGCGAGGACGCCGCGGACGAGCTCGACCGCGGTGACCGAGAGATCGATGCGTGGCGCGGCGCCGTCGAGCGCGAGCTCCTGCTCGATCTCGGCCGTGTGGCGATGGCCGACCGGGCGGAACGAGCGCACGACGCCGGCGCGCTCGGGGTGGTGGCTATCCTCGCTCGCCTCGCGCCCGCCTTCGCTCGAGCCGACCTTCGCCTCGACGACGATCGGCCGGTCGCGGTCCACGACGTCCGCGCGGAAGAGCGGGAGCAGCGCGAGGATGGCGGCGGTCGCGTTGCAGCCGGCGCCGGTCAGCCGCGTCGCGCTCACGAGCTTCGGGCGGTGCAGCTCGGGGATGCCGTAGACGAACTCGCCGAGCCGCTCCGGATGCGGGTGTGGGCCCTCGTACCAGCGCTCGTAGTCCGCCGCGCTCCGCAGCCGGTGGTCGCTCGAAAGGTCGACGACGACCCGGGCGCGGTCGGCGAACTCGTCGTAGCGGTGAGAGCCGTTCGGGAGCGACAGGAAGAGGACGTCGCATCGGCCGACCTTCTCGTACGGCACGAACGCGAGGTCGGTCCGCTTGCGCAGATTCGGATGGGCGACCGTGACCGGCTTCCCCGCGAGCGACGCGCTCGCCGCCGTGACCTCGCCGACCTCCGGATGCGACAGGAGCACGCGCAACAGCTCGCCGCCGGCGTAGCCGCCGGCGCCGATGACCGCGACCGATATCACGTGGCGGCCTTGACCGTCGCGGCCCTGGCGACCTCGAGCACGTAGTCGACGACCTTCGCCGGGATGTTCACTCCGGTCGTGTCTATCGAATTCCGGAACTCCATCGTGTAGTTGACCTCGTTCACGAGCGGGCCTTCGGCGCCCTCGAGGACGTCGATCGCGACCACGCCGCCGCCGACGGCGCGCGCGGCCCGCACGCAGAGCTCGTTCAGCTCGGGCGTGACGGGGCAGTTCGTCGCCCTGCCACCGCGTGCCGTGTTCGTGATCCAGTGGTCCGAGTAGCGGTAGATCGCGCAGATCGTCTCGTCGCCGACGACGAACGCGCGGATGTCGCGCCCGGGCTTGGGCACGTACTCCTGCACGTAGTAGACGGAGTGCAGGTACGTCCCGAGCACGTCCTTGTGCTCGACGATGGCCTCGGCCGCCTCGCGATCGTTCACCTTGGAGATGAGGCGGCCCCACGAGCCGATGAGCGGCTTCATGACGACGGGGTAGCCGAGCTCCTCCACCGCGGCGAGGGCGGACTCGGGCGTGAACGCCACGCGCGTCCGCGGGCTCGGGACGCCGTCGCGGATGAGCCGCATGGTCGTGAGCAGCTTGTTCCCGCAGATCTCGGCGACCTCGTAGCGGTTCACGCTCGGCACGCCCCACGTGTCGAGGATCGAGAGCGCATAGAGCGCCGTGCTGTGCTGGATGCAGCGCTCGAGGACGACGTCCACCCCGAGGTCCGGACGCTTCTCCACCGCGAGGACGAGCTCGCGGTCGTCGATGACCGTCGTCTCGACGCCGCGGCTCTGGAGCTCCTGGAGCAAGAGCTTCTCCTCGACGCGCACCCGTGACAGCAGGACTCCGACCCGGGGGGCGGGGGGCGGACCCCCCCGACTATTCACCCCAGTCCTCTGCGGCCTCCGGGGCGAGCGCGAGCGCGAGCGGGACGGTCTCCTTGACCTCGAGCTCCGCACCGCAGTCGGGGCACGACACGATCTCGCCCTTCACGGCGTCGGAGCCGACGTTCACGTCGGCATCGCACTCGGGACACTTCGCCACGGCTTCCTCCCTCGGTCGCTCGCGACACTCGCGGTTTTGGCCGCGAGCGGCGGGCTCGAAAAGCGTAATCGCTCGGGGCCGCACTCAGCGCGAGGTCGGTCCCTCGATCGTCAACGGCGGCGTCGTGGCTGAGTACGTCCGCGAGCGGCCGTGCCCTTGCGTGCGCAACACGCCGTCGCGCACGAGGCGCCTCAGGTCGCTTGCCGCCGTGGCCAGCGTCACCCCGCAACGTTCTGACACGTCGTGGCTCGTCCAGACCGTGCCCGCCTCCGCCTCACGAAGAACGACAGCCCGACGAGCCGGCGCGTCAAGGACGCTCGGCGCGTACGGAAGCTCGGCCTGCAAGGGCATCGCGCCGAGGTTCGACACTCGTTCGGGTCTTCTCCCCGTGCGGGCATGTGTCGCGGCGGAAAGCCACCGATACGCCCACTCCTCGGCAAGGCGAGGCGACTCTGCAAATGTCCACTGCACGGAGCGGTGACCGACCTGCAGCGAGACGAGGAGATTGAGAAGCCAGCCGGTCCGGTTCTTTCCGTGCTGAGCCGCCTTGATCACGTCGCTGAGCCGGCCTTCGACGACCAGCGCGGCGTGAGCGACTCGGCCAAGCTCTCCGAGGACCAGGTCCAGCTCGCCCTCCATCGCGCCTTTTGCCAGATCCGCCGCGGTCTTACGCTCGACCGCCGCGACCACTCGCCCCTCATGAATGACGGCATAGTCCCCGACGGGGAGACCGCGTCTGACCACGGTCACGGCGCGACCTCCGAATCGCCAAGGAAAGCGTTCGGCGACGTCAACCGCGATCTCGAATGACCTTTCGAGTCCCCGGGCTTGCGGCATACGAAGTCCCGGACGAGCAGCTCGGATCGAAGCCTGCGACCTCCAGAAAATGACCTCCCGCCCGGTACTGCTCTGTGTCCAGGCGAACAAACAGCGCCGAGCTCGGGCGCGCCGCAGCGTCAGATGCACCGCCTTGCCGACCCGCCAGCAGGACTCGACCGGGACCTCTTCCACCGTCTCAGCGACGTCCGGCCATGCCGCCAGCTGACGGCAGAACACGTCCTTGCCGCGCGGCCAGCTGTCGGCAGCCGCGAAGAAGAGCGGCCCTTCTCGTGGCAGGGGAACCCGGAGGACGAACGGCAATCGCTTCGCCGAGGGCAGGCGACCGATCCAGAACGCGGTCCGCGAGTCCCTGACCTCGTCCATGTCGGCGAGCCTATGACGAGAAGGGATCCGTGTAGGCCTGGGGGGTCTGAGGGGGCGAAGCCCCCAACGGGCCCCCTCAACGTTAGTCCGCTCCGGCTGCACTGTCGCGCGCGATCCGCGCGCGCGACTTGTCCTCGTACATGCGGGCGTCCGCGGTCGCGAGGAGGGCATCGGCGTTTCGCCCATCCTCGGGGAACCACGAGATTCCGAAGGACACCCGCGGCAGCCCGTTCTCGCGGCCGGCCCACATGTAGCGCTCGTCGCGGAGACGCGACGCGATCCGCGTCACGACCGCCTGAGCCGGAAGGAGGCCCGTCCGCGGGAGGAGGATGACGAACTCGTCGCCGCCGAACCGCGCCACGAGGTCCTCGGCACGCGCCGACTCGCGCATGACGCGCGCGACCGTCTTGAGGACCTCGTTCCCGACGAGGTGGCCCGCGGAGTCGTTCACGGCCTTGAGGCCGTCGAGGTCGCAGAGGACGACGCCGAAGATGTCTCCGTGGCGCGACGCCTCGGCGATCTCCGTCTCGAGCCGCTCCATGAGGCTTCGCCGATTGAGGGTGCCGGTGAGGTCGTCGTCGCGGGCGAGCCGACGGGTCTCGGCCACCAGGCGCGCGTTCGCGACCGCGATCGCGGCCTGGGCGGCGTACAGACGCACGAGCCGCAGAGTCTCTTCCGTGAAGACGCGAGGCCTGCTCGAGTACGCCGTGAGCGTGCCCACGATCTCGCCGTGCGCGACGAGCGGCACCGCGAGCGCGGACGCGATGACCTCGTGGAGCGCCACGGTGCTCTGCGGGTGCGCCGAGTAATCGGTGGCGACGACCATCTCGCGCGACTCGATGACCGCGAGCGCGATACCCCGGAGCGGCTCGCCGACGGAGTCGCGCAGGCGCAGGAGCGGGCCCTTGTGGAGGGCGCGGATGACGAACCCGTTCCCGGGCTCCGCAAGCGACACCATCGCACCGTCCGTCCGCGTGAGCAGCGTCGCCTCGCGCGCGACGAGTGCCGTCAGGTCGTCGAGCGAGAGCTCTCCGGCCGTCGCGAGCCCGACCTCGTACAACGCCTGAAGCTGTGAGGCGCGGCGACGCTCGGCCTCGCCGAGCCGCCAGTTGGTGAACAGCGCGAGTCCGGCGCGACCGGAGAGCACGAGGACGACGAGGGCGATCGCGACGTCGATCACGAGCTCGGCCGCGCCCGCGCCGATGAGGTGCGCGAGCACGATGAGGAGGGCGCTCGCGAGGGCGACGATCGCCGGCAGCGTCATCCGCGAGAACTCGATCACCGCGGTCGAGAGCTCGGTCTCCACGGCGCGGTCGCGGTCCGCGACCGATTGCCAACCGGCGATCCCGATCGCGGCCATGCCGAGCATCCAGAGCGGGTCGAGGAAGGTGCCGGGCACGAAGCTGCCCTGGATCAGCGCCGGGAGATAGAGCGTGAAAGCCAGGGCGTTGAGACCGATGCCCACGAAGAGCGTGAATGCCGCCGAGCGCGGCTCCTCGGCGGGAAGTCCGAACAGCACGGAGAGCGCAGCGCCGGTCGCCGCCACGTACACCACGGGATAGAGCAGGGCTGAGATCGTGCCGAACGTATCCATGGTCATGTCGTACGTGATCGTCTTCGCGAGGAAGAGCGTGATCACCGCGACGAGCACGAGCACGACCGCACCGACGTCCAGGAGCAGCGCGTAGACGGCGAGGCGCTGACCGTGCCGGACGAGCATGAGGACGAACCCGAGCGTGAAGAGCGGTGCGGCGAGGATGTAGCCGAAATCGATCGCGTTCGGCGGGAGCGGCAGCGCCGCGAGCTGCGACGCGTCGCGGAGCAGCTGCGAGCCGAGCCAGGCGAGCGCGCCGAGGAGGAACGATCCCCACGCGGGGCGATCCGGTGCCGAGGCCGCCCGCACCGCGCCGCTGGTGCCGACGACGGCGCTGATCGCCGCGCCCGTGAGGGCGAGGTCGGCAACGGCCGTGCGCGTCTCCCCGGCGGGCAGGAGCCGTTCGAGCGCGTACGCGGCGAGGGCGAGCGCGAGGGCGACCAGGTACTGCCGGCGGCCGCCCACCGCGAAGATCTTGCGCAGATATCTCACGTGGGAAAGGCTAGGGAGCGCCCGGCGCGCCACGCGGGGGATTCCCCCTGCAAGACGTACCAGACCGCACGGGGGACGCGAACGGGTGATGATCCGCGCACCGTCCCCCGCTCGCCCTAGTCCGTTCGCGGGTAGGGTGACCGGTCGTGTCGATCGCTCTTGCCATCCTCGACGCGCTCGTCTTCATCGCCGTGGTCGTTCCCTTCATTCTCCTCGTCCGTCATCGCGGGGCGATCCCGGCGCTCCCGGCGGTCGACGTGCCTGGCGCGCTGCCTTCCCTTTCGGTCATCGTCCCGGCACGGAACGAAGCGACCGCGATCGGCCGCGCCCTGGCGTCACTCCTCGCCCAGGACTACCCGGGCCTCGAAATCGTGGCCGTCGACGACCGCTCGACCGACGGCACCGGCGACGTGCTGCGCGAGCTCGCTTCGGCGAACCCGTCGCTGCGGGTGCTCCGGATCGACGCCCTGCCTTCGGGCTGGCTGGGCAAGAACCACGCCCTCTGGCGCGGGGCGCAGCGCTCGACGGGTACGTGGCTCCTTTTCACGGACGCGGACGTGGTCTTCGCGCCGGGAACGCTCCGGCGGACCCTCGCCTACGCGCTCGCCGAGCGACTCGACCACCTCACGCTCGCGCCGCGCCTCGTGTCGCGGTCGTTCATGCTCGGCGCGTTCGTCGCGTTCTTCGCCTACGCGTTCGTCGCGCTCTGGGGCGCGTATCTCGCGAACGACCCCACGAGCAAGCGCGGCGTCGGCGTCGGTGCCTTCAATCTCGTGCGCCGCGAGGCCTACGAGGCGATCGGCACGATGGCCGCGCTCTCACTGCGACCGGATGACGACATCCGGCTCGGGCGCCGCCTCCGCGCGTTCGGCTTCCGCCAGCGCGTGCTGAACGGTCGCGAATGGCTCTCGGTGAGCTGGTATCCCTCGCTCGCGGCGGCGGTCCGTGGTCTCGAGAAGAGCATGTTCTCGAGCCTTGAGTATCGGCTCGTCGACGCGGGGGCGGTCGTCCTGTTCATCATCTCCACGATGGTGTGGCCGTTCGTCGGCGTGATCGTGCTCGACGGGATCGACCGCGCGCTGCTCGCGATGGTGGTCGCGTGTCAGCTGGCGGGATTCCTCGAGACCTACCGCCAATCGATGGGTCGCATCGATCCGCGCGCCGTCGCGCAGGCGGCGCTCTTACCGCTCACGGCGCTGCTCTTCGCGTACACGATCGTTCGCGCCACCTACCTCGCCCTCGCGACCGGACGCGTCACCTGGCGCGACACCGCCTACCCGCTCGCGGAGCTGCGCGCCCAGACCGGGCTCGAGGGCGTGCCGCGCTCGTGATCGACGAAGCCGTCGCGGCGACCTGCCGCGCACATGCCGACCTCGTGCGGGACGCCGCGCGCGCCCGACCCAAGGCGTGGGGCGCCCTCGCCGCGCATGGGATCGTCGCCTTCCGCGAGCGCGCGGGCCGCCCACCCTCGGACGCCGAGCGCCGCGCGATCTGGGTGGGTCTCTGGCGCGCGGTCGAGGCGGCCCGTCAATCTCCTACACAACCGTAGTAGTATCTCTGACGTGATCCGGTCACGACCGGACCCGGCGACGCTTGGGCGCCGCCAGGCGCTTCGGGCCGCCTTCGCGGCCGCGGCGGCGATCGCCGTGACGCAGCTCGCCGCCGCCGTGCCGGCGTACCTGCGCGTCAACCGTATCGAGGGCTTGGGCGCGCTCGTGCCCGTCGGGTCCCGCGACGACATCCTCGCGGCCTTCGCGCGGACGAACGATCGGCCGATCCTCAACATCGCGGGCCGCTTCTGGCTGCTGCGCGCCCCGGGCGGCATCGTCGCGGCGTACCGCAAGTGCACGCACCTCGGCTGCGCGGTGCCGTTCAACGATGCCGAAGACCGCTTCCACTGTCCGTGTCACCAGTCGGTCTACGACAAGCACACCGCGGTCGTCGTGAGCGGGCCTGCGCCAAAGCCGCTCCAGCTCTTCCACATCAAAGACGACGCGAGCGGGCTCATCGTCGACACGAACCCGCTGAACGTCATCGACCGCACCGACAACCGCTGGGACTCGGCGCACCTCGAGATCCGGACGTGATCGGCCGGCGCACCCGCGCCGGGGGCTTCCGCCGCTTCTACCTCTATTCCGCGCTCTCCATCGCTGTGCTCGCCGCCGCGCTCGGGATCGGCGCGCTCCTCAACGCGGTCCTACGCGCAGCCGGCGTCGGCACCGCGCTTGGCGCCGCGGATCTCTCGCGTACGGTCTCGCTCACGATCGCGGTCCTCGCCTTCGCACTTCCGGTGGGCGGCGTGCACCTCTGGCTGATCGCGCGATCCCTGCGAGACCCGGTCGAGTCCGGAAGCGAGGCCCGCCACGGCTATCTGAACGCGTGGCTCCTCGTCGCGCTCGTCGTCGACCTCATCGCGGGGACCGCACTGATCTCGGCCTTGGCCCTGCCATTCCCTTCAGAGCCGGCCCCGTTCATCGCGGCGCTGGTGGTCGCGAGCGCGGTCGGCGTGGCGGCGTGGCTCTGGGTCGACACGACGGTCCCCGAGGACACCCGTCGGCGCACGCAAGCGGCGCGCGTCGCGATGGCCGTCACCATGACGGACTTATTCGCCGGCGAGCTGCGCGCGGGCCTCGTCAGCGCCGCATATGCACTCGTGCTCTGGACGATCGCGCTCCTCCGCCAGTGGCGTTGGCGGGTGGACCGCGACCGCGCGCTCTACACGCTCGCGTTCTACGGGGTCGGCGTCGCGCTCGTGACGATCGCCGCCGCTCTCGAGGCGAGCGCGCTGATCCGGCGCGCCGACGGGACCGCGAGCCTCGCCGCCGTCACCGCGCTCTGGCCGGCGCTCGCGGCAGGTGCGCTGCTCGTCACGGTCCACCTCGGCCTACTTCTCGCCGACCGCGGCCGGAATGGCCATCCGGCAGTCGTGACGGATCGGCTCGTGCTCGCGTTCCCCGCTGCCGTCGGCCTGGCGGCCGCTCTTGCGGGCATCGCCCTCGCGTGGTCGCGCCTCGTCCTTGGCGGAGAGCTCGTGAGCGCCGCCGCGCTCGTCGCCCTCGGTGGCGCGCTCTACGTCCCCGCGTGGCTCGCGCTCCTGCGCCATACGCGGACCGAGCCGCAGAGCGACGTCCGTCGCTTCTATCTGTTCACCGTCGTCTGCCTCGCGCTCGTCGCGACGGTGCTCTTCGGGGTCGTCTCCGTCTACAACGCGCTCGTCGCCGTGCTGCTCATCGGCTCGCCGAACAGCGCGCGCGACGGCCTGGCGTGGCTGGGCGCGGCCCTCGCGGCGGGAATCGCGTTCGCGGTGCACGTCTGGCTTCTCGTCCGCGACCAGCGGCGCACGCGAACGATCGTGGAGCCACAAGCCGCCGACCCGCTCGTCGACGTGCTAGAGGCGGTGCGCGCCGGCCGTCTCTCGATCGAGGATGCCGCCGTCCGGATACGTGGAGAGGCCTCCGGGCCGCGCGGCTGAGCGCCTTTCTCAGCGCATCATCAAGGGACCCATCCGCTCCATCATGGCAAGGCAAGCGCTGGCCATGCCCGACACACTCCCGCCCATCATGTTCATGCCCGTGCCCGTCCACATGAAGATCCAAGGCAGGGCGGAGATCACCGCGAGGATGACGAGCGCCAACAGGATCAGCTTGGCCCACGCGGGCCATGGCTCGTAGCGGACATCGGTCGTCATAGCGACTCCTCCCATCTCTCGCACGTCACCGTGAGGTCGCGCTCCTATCGGCCCTGCCAAGTCGACGACAGAGACGCGGAGACCGGTCAGGCAAGCGTGTGAGCCGCCAGGGATTCGAACC
>VBDU01000032.1 GCA_005883625.1 Chloroflexota bacterium
CAGAGCGTCTTCCATCTGCACTTCCACGTCCTCGGCGGACGGCCGTTCACCTGGCCTCCCGGTTGATAAGGATGCGCATCTTTATCGCCTCCTGCCGCGGCTATCATTCGCCTGTCCGGCCCCGGGGCCGGCTTCTTTTCGGATAGAAGGCGGGGTGACCAGCGACCGTTGTCGGAAGTGATCGTCGGCGAGGGTGAGTCCTTCGAGGCCGCGCTTCGCCGTTTCAACAAGAAGATCCAGCAGGCCGGGATCCTCGCGGAGGCCCGCCGTCGCGAGTTCTACGAGCGCCCCGCCGCCCGCCGCAAGCGCAAGGAAGCGAAGCGCCGTAAGCGCTAGACGGAGCGAGACCCGATCGGCGCGCAGCTGAAGCAGCGGCTCGAGGACGACCTCAAGACGGCGATGCGTGCCCACGAGGAGCTGCGGCGCGACACGCTGCGCTTCGTCCTCGCCGCGATACGCAACGAGGAGAAGGCACGCCTCGGCGCGGCGGTCGACAAGCTCAACGCGGAGGGCAAGGACGAGCCGGCGCGGCAGGCGTGGCTCGCCGAGCACAGGCCAGGCGAGCTCGACGACGCCGCGGTGCAGGAGGTGCTCACGAAGCAGGCGAAGATGCGCCGGGACTCGATCGAGGCGTTCCGCAAGGCCGAGCGGACCGCGCTCGTCCAGAAGGAGGAGCGCGAGCTCGCCGTCATCTCGGGCTACCTCCCCGAGCAGCTCGACGAGGCGAAGGTCCGCGAGATCGCGGCGCGCGTGATCCGCGAGACCGGCGCGAAGGGTCCGCAGGACACCAAGGTCGTCATGCCCAGGGTGATCGCCGAGACGAAGGGCCGCGCCGACGGGAAGATCGTGTCCGGTGTGGTGAGCGCGCTGCTGCGGGAGCAGGCGTCGTGAGTGCCGCTTCGCAGATCACGATCCTCATCCCGGACCCCGACGAGATGATGTTCGTCACCGGCACGAACGAGGCGAACATCGACCGCATCGAGCGCGAGTTCGACGTGAAGATCGTCTCCAGGGGCGCGGAGCTGCGGATCAGCGGCGAGCCTGCTGCGGTCGCGCGGGTCGGAGACCTCGTCGGGGCCATGCGCACGCTCTCCGGGCGCGACGACAACCTTCGCAAGCCCGCGCTCGACCGGCTCATCGATGAGGCCAAGGACGCGCCGGTCGCGCCGCCGGAGCAGATGCGCGACGTGATCGCGACGACGGTGCGCGGCAAGCGGATCTCGCCGCAGTCGCCGAACCAGCGCCGCTACATCGAGGCGATCCGGCAGCACGACCTCGTGCTAGCGACCGGTCCGGCCGGCACCGGCAAGTCGTACCTCGCCGTCGCGATGGGCGTCGCAGCGTTGCGCGATCGCAAGGTGAGCCGGCTCCTCCTCACGCGCCCGGCGGTCGAGGCCGGGGAGCGGCTCGGTTTTCTCCCCGGTGATCTTACGGAGAAGATCGATCCCTACCTGCGTCCGCTGTACGACGCCCTCTACGAGCTCATGCCGCCGGAGCGCTTCGCGCGCGCCCAGGAGCGCGGCGAGATCGAGGTCGCCCCTCTGGCATTCATGCGCGGGCGTACGTTGAACGAGGCGTTCATCATTCTCGACGAGGCGCAGAACACGACACCTCAGCAGATGAAGATGTTCCTCACCCGGCTCGGCTACGGCTCGCAGGCGGTCGTCAACGGCGACATCACGCAGATCGACCTCACCGGCAACGACCGCAGCGGGCTCGTGCTCGCGCGACAGATCCTCTCCGGCGTCCCCGGCATCGGGTTCGTCGATTTCGACGAGCGCGACGTCGTGCGCCACGAGCTCGTCGCGCGGATCGTGCGCGCGTACGACAAGTGGGAGTCCGTCCGGGCGGACGGCGCTTCGCGCCCAGGGACCCCTGCCCCTGCCCCCGAGAGCCCCCCGGGACGAGTGCTCTCGTGATCGCTTCGCTGCGCGTGCGGGATCCGCGTCTCGACCGCATCCGGGCCGCGATCCGGACGGACGCGCGCGCACGCGCGAGCGCCTTCGTGGCGATCGCCGGCATCCTCACGGCCGCGACGCTCCTCCTCGCGCCTCCCGCGGTCGTCACCTACGACGTCGGCGCCGTCGCGGACCGAGCGATCCGCGCGCCGCGCTCCGTGTCGTTCATCTCCGACTCGCTCACCGACGCGGAGCGACAGAGGGCGGAAGCGGCGATCCCCAAGCAGACCGCGGTGAACCCCGCCGTCGTGACAGGCGCGAGCACCCGCCTCGCTAACGTCGTGTCGGCGGTCTCGCGGGTGCGCGCCGACGCTACGCAGACCCGCGAGCAGAAGGTTGTGGCGCTCGGGCGCCTCGCGGACATCGCCGTCACCGCTCAGCTCGCGCAGGACCTCGTCGACATGACGCCGATCGAATGGGACGCCGCCTCGACGGGCCTCGACGCCGCCCTGCGCAACCTTTACGCGCAAGGGATCCGGCCGGAGCAGGTGGAGACCGTGCGCTCGGAGGCGGTGAAGGGACTGCCGGCGACGTGGACCGACCGCCAAAAGCGCGCCGGCACCGAGATCCTGCGTCAGCTCCTCGACGCGAACGTGACCGTCGACGACGCCGCCACCCGGGCCGCGCAGCAGGCCGCACGCGCCGCGGTGCAGCCGGTGCAGGTCCAGGTCACCGCGGGCGAGATCGTCGTGCGCGAAGGCGCGGTCGTCCTGGCGCTGGACGTCGAGAAGCTCCGCGCGCTGGGTCTCTCGCAGCAGGGGATCGACTGGCGCGGCGCGATCGGTCTTCTCCTCTGGGCGGCGCTCATCGCGGCGATGCTCGCGCTCTTCATCGAGCGCTACGCCGAGGAGGCCTGGGTCGACGACCGCAAGATGATCCTCGTCATCCTCTCGCTCTTCGCGATCACCGCGATGGGGCGGGCGCTCGTCCCCGGGCACACCGTGCTCGTGTACTTCGCGCCGTTCGCTGCGGTCGCGATGATGCTCACGGTCCTCGTCGGCGGCCGCACCGCGCTCGCGACGCAGATAGCGGGCGCGCTCCACGTCGGCATCATGTCGGGACAGGTCGAGCTCGTCGCCTACGTCCTCGTGCCGGCGCTCTGCGGCATGGCCGCGGTGCGGCGAGCGACGACCGCGCGCGAGTTCGCGGTCGGGGCGCTCGCGGTCGCGGGCGGCAACGCGGGCGTGGTCCTCGCGTTCCTCCTCGTCGGCAGGGCCTCCGATCCACTCGGTTCGGCGCAGGTCCTCGTCGCCGCGGCGACGAGCGGGCTCGGCTCCGGTCTGCTCGCGTTCGCGGCCATGGCGATCCTCGGCCACGTCTTCCGGATCACCACGGTCTTCGAGCTCCGCGAGCTCGCCGATCCCCAACATCCTCTCCTGCGCCAGCTCCTTCTCCGTACGCCCGGGACCTATCACCACTCGCTGCTCGTCGCGAACCTCGCCGAGCGGGCCGCGGAGGTCATCGGCGCGGATTCGCTGGTCGCGCGCGTCGGCGCCTACTACCACGACATCGGGAAGATGCGGAACCCCTCGGCGTTCATCGAGAACCAGACCGGCACGAACCCGCACGACGAGCTCGACCCAATGGTGTCGGCCGGGATCGTGGCGGCCCACATCAAGGACGGGCTCGCGCTCGCCGAGCGCTATCACCTGCCCCCCGTGATCCGCGAGGTCATCCCCGGCCACCACGGGACGAGCCTTGTGCGGTACTTCTACCAGCTCGCGCAGCAGCGCGGCCAGATCGTCGACGAGCAGCAGTTCCGCTACCCCGGGCCGCGCGCGCGGAGCAAGGAGGCGGGCATCGTCATGCTCGCGGACGGCACCGAGGCGGCGGTACGCTCGCTCACCGAGAAGACCCCCGAGACGATCCGCGGGATGGTCCAGCGCATCGTCGACGAGCGGGTCGCCGACGGTCAGCTCGATGAGTGCGAGCTCACCCTGCGCGACGTGCAGCGGATCAAGGACGCGTTCTGCGAGCTCCTCCTCGGTGTCTACCACGAGCGCATCCCGTACCCCGAGGACCGCATCACCCGCATCCGCCCGGCTGCGTCCTGAGGGTCACGGTCGCCGGGCGAGCCCCGTGCGCGCTGCCTCCGCTCCGTGCCGCCATCCGCGCCGCGCTCCGACCGATCGGGCTGCCTCGCGAGACCGAGGTCTCGCTCGCCTTCGTCGACGACGCGACGCAGCGCGGGCTCAACCGCCGCCACCGCCGGATCGACCGGACGACGGACGTCCTCTCGTTCGGCCAGCGACTGCCGCGGCGCGCCCGGGGACCCGGGGCGGCGCGCCACCTCGTCCCGGACCCGGACGGCGTCCTCCGGCTCGGCGACATCGTCGTGAGCTCGGAGCAGGCCGCCCGGCAGGCCCGGCGAGGCGGCCGGCGGCTCGCGGACGAGGTCGCCCTCCTGGTGGCACACGGCGCGCTGCATCTGGTCGGCTACGAGGATGAGACGGCCGGGGGCTACCGGGAGATGGTCCGGCTCGGCAAACTGGCAGTCCGTCAAAAAATGGTGAAAACGATGAAACGGCGCGCCCGGCCTGGCGTTAGGAGACCGTGATGCGCCCCCTTGGGCTCCTTGTCGCAGGCTGCGTGCTCGTCGGAGTCGTCCTCGCGCCGGGACCGGCGGGGGCGAGCACCGCCGAGCTCGTCCAGCAGATCGACGGGCTCGTCAGGACCTTCCCCGGCGGCAGCGGTATCTGGATCGGCGATCCGCTCTCGCCGTCGCCGCTCTACACGCGCAACGCCGACACCGAGGTCATCGCGGCGTCGCTGTACAAGCTCGGCATCCTCGCCGAGGCCGAGCGGCGCGTCGACGCCGGCGAGCTCCACTACAACGACACCGTGGTCATCCAGGACGAGGACATCACCGAGGACGGGTCGTTCGAGGACGCCGGCACCGAGCTCACGCTCGACGAGGCGCTCGAAGCGATGATCACGATCTCCGACAACGGCACCGCGCTCGCGCTCTGGCACATCCTCGGCGGGGCCAACATCGACCAGACGCTCGCGAAGGCCGGCATGCCCGACTTCCATATCGCGCTCGACGACAGCGAGGACCACACGGCGACCCCGCGCGCGCTCGGGACGTTCCTTACGCTCCTGGCGCGCCACCAGCTCGTCTCGCCGGCGGCGTCCGATCGCATGCTCGCGCGTCTCGGGCGGCAGAAGATCAACAACCGTCTCCCCGCGCAGCTGCCGGAGAACGTCCTCGTCGCGCACAAGACCGGGAACCTCGCGGGCCTCGTGCACGACGCCGGGATCATCTACACGAAAAGCGGACCGCGGGTCGTCGTCACGATGACCTGGGACGCGCCGGTGGACGACGCGGACGCGTTCATCTCGTCCATCGGCGCGATCGTCTACAGCGCGATCCTCGAGCCACCGGCGAACGCGCGCTTCCAGGTGCCGCGGAGCGCCGTGATCGCCGAGACGGGCGGGGTGGCGCGCCTCGGCGTGCCGATCACGAACACCGGGACGCGGCCCTGGGCCGCCGCCGGCGTCGGCTCCGTCGGGCTCATCTGGGAGGTCCGCACGAGCGCCAACCAGCTCGTGGCGAGCTCGCCGCGGCCGCAGACCCTGCCGGCGCTCCTGCCCAATCAGACGGAGACCGTGCAGGTGAGCATCAACGCCCCGCAACCGCCGGCCGACTACCGCGTGACCATCGGGCTGACCGATGCGAGCGGGAACGCCCTCGCCGGCGCGGGCGCCGCGACCGCCGCGTTCACGCTCCGGGTGCACGCGCCCTATCTCGTCGCCGCGCAGGTGCAGATGCCGCCGGTCCTGCACATCGACGAGGCGTCGCTCCTCATCGCCCAGTGGTCCGCGCTCGCGGCCGCCGGAAGCACGTCCCACGCCGTGACGCTGAGCTGGCGCGCCCTCGACCCTCGCAACAACCGCACGGTGCAGCAGGGGAGCAGCGCGCTCGGCACGATCCAGCCGACCGCGAGCGGCACGTTCTTCGTGCCGTTCGTCGCGCCGTCGCTGCTCGGCACGTACCGCATGAGCTACGAGCTGCGCGAGAACAGCCTCGCGGTGAGCGAGACCGCCGTGGCGACCGTCACCATCTACGGCCCGCGCACGTACGGCGGTGACGACGAGCGGCCCGTGCCCGAGGGCCTCCGCTATTCGCCGCCGGCGCCGACACCGACCCCGCGCTTCGAGTTCCCGCAGATCCGGCTGCCCAAGCCCTCGCTCCCGAACCTCCCGCTGCCGAAGGGGAAGACGCCCACCCCATCCGCGCGGCCCTGAGCCGCCTCCGCGCTAGGCCTCAGCGCCAGCGGACGAGGATGTTCTCCCGCTGGAATGCGATCTTCGCGAGCCAGAACACCGCGAGGTCGAGCACGATCAGGACGGTCGTCATCTGCAGGAACGCGCCGTTGTCGAGCACGACGCGGCCGGTGACCTGCGCGATCCCGATCGCCACGACCGGCACCACGACGAGGCCGCCGATCTGCTGCGCGACGCGGACGTCGTTCACGCGCGTCGAGATGAGGATCCCGAGGTTCACGGACAGCAGGGTCAGCAGCGGGACCATCACGAGGATCGCGAGCACCCAGCGTGGCGCGGTCACCGCGTTCACGGCGGCGCGCGAGCCGAGCAGCACGACCGACGTGAGGTAGAACGCGTACGCCGTCCACGTGACGATGACCGACGGCACCGTCGAAGCGAGGCTCTTCGCGAAGAGCAGATCGCCCACGCCGACGGGTGTCGCAAGGAGCGGCTCCAGCGTGCGCATGCTCTTTTCGCCGATTACGGAGTAGATCGCCATCGTGAGCGGGACGACGGTCGGGATGAGCATGAAGAGGATGAGGAAGTACGTGGCGATGAAGCCCTGCACCGCATCCACGGGGTCGAGGCCGCGCACGGCGGGCGCCGCCGAATAGAGCGCCTGGATGTCGCGCTCGCTCGGCGGGTTGATGGCGGCGGCCGCGACGGCGAGCACGCCCGTCCCGAGGATGACGACGGGTGGGAGGAGCGTCATGCCCACGAGGAGCTTGTTCCCGATCGCCTCGCGCCACTCGCGGACGCACACCGCACGCACGAGCGTCGTGCGCTCCGGCGTCCGGGCGACGACGCTCATCGGGGGGGTCCGAGGGGGGCTTCGCCCCCCTCGACGACTTCCTCGACGATGCGCAGGTACACGTCCTCGAGCCGTGCGCGCCGCTCGGTCACGTACGCGATCTCGGCCCCGCCCTCGACGAGCGCGCGCACCAGCAGCGGGTTCGTGCGCAGCGGATCGGTGGAGGCGACGATGATCGAGCCGTTCTCGAACCTGGCCTCGCGCACGCCGGCGACCGCCCTCACGCGCGCGAGGTCCTCCGGCCGGGGCGCGGGGAGGAGCCGGATCTCGGTCGCGCGCCCGTAGAGCTCGGCCCGCAGCTCGTCGGGGCTGTCGATACGGATGACCTTGTGGCGGAAGAACGCGATACGGTCGCAGAGCCGGTCGGCCTCGTCGAGGTTGTGCGTGCACAGGAACACGGTCCGACCCTCGCCACGCAGCGCGACGATGAAGTCGCGCACCGTCTTCGCCGCGTCGGGATCGAGACCGGTCGTCGGCTCGTCGAGGAACAGGATGCGCGGCTCGTGTAGCGCGGCACGGGCGATCGCCATCTTCTGCTTCATCCCCCGGGAGAAGGTCGCCGTCGGCTCCTGCCGCCGCTCCCAGAGGCCCATGAGGCGGAGGTAGCGCTCGGCCTGCTTCGCGGCGACGGCGGTCGGAAGGCCGTACAGCGTCGCGTAGAAGACGAGGTTCTCCCACGCGGACTGGCGCTCGTAGAGCCCCGGCTGCTCGGTGAGGATGCCGACGGCCGCGCGGATCTTCGCGTCGTCCACGCCGAGCCGGTAACCGGCGACCTCGGCCGTCCCCGAGGTCGGCGCGATGAGCGCGCACACGAGGCGGAGGGTCGTCGTCTTCCCGGCGCCGTTCGGCCCGAGGAAGCCGAAGACCTCGCCCTCGCGGACCTCGAGGTCGATCCCGTCGACGGCGACAAGCCTGTCGAAACGCTTCGTGAGCTTCTCGGTCCGGAGCGCGATCCCCATGGGATCGAGTCTATGGGCGTTCATTGGTCTTCCGGGGGGTACGAGGGGGAGCTTTCGGGGGGTCCGAGGGGGGCTTTGCCCCCCTCGACTGTTTCTAGAATCTGTCGATGACCGCCCTCGACGCCGAGCGAAAGCTCCTCGAGCTCTCCTTTCTGCACGAGATCGCGCAGCTCGCCGCGTCCGCCCGTGACTGGGACGAGATGCTCCGCATCGTCATCGAGCGCACCACCCACGCGATGCGCGCCGAGGTGTCATCCCTGTATCTGCTCGAGCGCGCCGAGGGCGTCCTTCGCCTCGTCGCCACGAACGGCCTGAACCGCCGCAGCATCGGCCGCGCCACGCTGCGGGTCGGCGAGGGCATCACCGGCTGGGTCGCGAACGCCCGGGTGCCGCTCGCGGCGCGCGACGTGCGGACCGATCCGCGGTTCAAATGGATCCCCGGCGTCGACGAGGAGCGCTTTGTCTCGATGCTCTCGGTCCCCGTCGTCGCCCGCGAGGAGGTCATCGGCGTCATGAACGTGCAGACGGTCGAGCCGCGGGAGTTCCACCGCGAGGAGATCGACTTCCTGCAGACGATCGCGAACCAGGTCGCGGGCATCATCGAGAAGGGCCGGCTGCAGCGCGATTCCGACCGGAAGCTACGCGAGGTGTCGGCGCTCTTCGAGGTCTCGAACGTCCTCACGTCCACGCTCGAGCTCGACGAGGTGCTCGCGCTCGTCGTGGATCGCCTGGTCCGGGTGTATCCGGGCGCGAGCGGCGCGATCTACCTGCGCGAGGACGACGAGGTCCGCGAGCGCGCGCGGTCGGGAGAGCCGCAGCGTGCCGCGACACAGGCCGCTCACCGCGCGCTCGCGGAGCGACGGCCCATCGTCGCGTTCGACCACATCGCGTTGCCGCTCCTCGTCGGCGACCGGCTCCTCGGCGCGGTGGTCCTCCAGGTCCCCGACTACACGGAATTCCAGGAGGAGGAGGTCAGCTTCGTCGGCGCGCTGGCGAACCAGGCCGCGCTCGCCATCGACAAGGCGTCGCTCTACGCCCTCGAACGGAAGACGACGGAGAGCCTCCGCGAGCTCGAGCGCGCGCGCTCGGACTTCGTCGCCGTCGTCACGCACGACCTGCGGACGCCGCTCTCCGTCATCCGCGGGTACCTCGACGAGATGGCCGAGCGGAACGGCTCGTCGAAGCTGCCCGTCGCCGACGCCACGGCGCAGGTGGAGCGGCTCGACCAGCTCGTCGACCGGATCCTCGCGGGCGTCCGCGCGGAGCGGCCCGACCTCACGCTGCGCCGTTCGCGCTTCGATCTCCGCGCGACGGTCGCCGCCGCACTGAAGGAGCTCGCGCCGGTCGCGCGGCGCCATCGCCTCACCGGCCCACGCGCGGGCGGGGCGATCTTCGTGCGCGGCGACCGCCGGCGGACCGCCGAGGTCGTCGCGGGGCTGGTGCACAACGCAACGAAGTACGCCCCCGAGGGCACGCGCATCAGCGTGCGCATCGAACGCGGGAGCGATCGTGCGCTCGTCAAGGTGCAGGACGAGGGGCCCGGGATCGCGCCGCAGGATCGTGCGCGGATGTTCGAGCCGTACGCGCGCGGCGCGGCGCACGGCGACGTCCCGGGATCGGGGATCGGTCTTTTCGCCTCGCGCCGCGTCGTCGAGTCGCAAGGCGGCGACATCTGGTTCGAGGACGCGCCCGGCGGCGGCGCCGTGTTCGCGTTCAGCGTGCCGCTCGCGCGGGCCGGCGCCGGGTCGTGAGCACCGTCCTCATCGTCGACGACGAGCCGATCCTCGTGGGTCAGATCGCGTCGCTCATGGGGGAGGAGGGTCACGAGGTCGTCACCGCGTACGACGGCGAGACCGCGCTCCGCCGCCATGCCGAGGACGCGCCGGACCTGATCATCCTCGACCGCAAGCTGCCCCGGCTCTCGGGGGACGACGTGTGCCGGCGCGTCCGCGCCTCGTCGTCGACGCCGATCCTCATGCTCACCGGCGAGCGCGGCGCCGACGAGCGCGCGAAGCTGCTGGATCTCGGCGCGGACGACTACCTCGAAAAGCCGTTCCACCGCCGCGAGCTCGCCTCGCGGGTGCGCGCTCTCCTGCGCCGCGCCGGCCCGACGACGCGCGTACAGGCGAGCACGTCCGTCGGCAAGCTGGTGATCGATCCGCGCACGCACGAGGCCACCGTCGGCGGGGAAACGCTCGACCTCACGCCAACGGAGTTCCGGCTCCTCGCCGCGCTCGCCGCGCGCTCGAGCGAGGTCCTCGAGCGCCGCGCGCTGCTGCGCGCGGGCTGGCCCGAGGAGCGCGATCCCGATCCCGAGTGGCTCAAGGCGCACCTCGCGCGGCTGCGCTCCAAGCTCGACGCGGTCGGCGGCCCGACGCTCGCGAACGTGCGCGGCGTGGGGTACCGCCTGGGCTGACTGTCGCTGGACCTCCGACCACGGTGAATCGCGGGCGGTGAACGACGGATCGCTGTCAGATCCGGAGCGACGGCCTCAACACTCAGATCCCGCGTCGGCGGCTCGTCACCACGAGCAGCGCGCCGCGTCTGAGTCCGACCGCGGCCGGGCGCTCGACGATCTCGTTGCTCACTCCCCTTGCTCGCGCGAACCGCAGCGTCTCGTCCCGGAGGGCGTAGCGCAGCCCGTCGGTGCGCACGCCCTCGGCATCGCCGCCGAGCGGGACGAGCGAGACGAGGTCGCCAGTTTCGCCCTCGAGCGCGATCCGCTCGCCGTCCCGGATCACGC
>VBDU01000033.1 GCA_005883625.1 Chloroflexota bacterium
TTCTTGTTCACCTGATTCCTGCGGCTCGGCGGCCTGCTGCCCGCCTCGCCTTCATGGATTTGCTCGAAAACTCACGAATCGTCGCCGAGCTTCGATCATCTGACTCTGGATCAGCCAATCGATGGTTCGAATCCATCCTCCCCAGCAGCTATTGGGTTTTCTCGCGATCTTCGATCAGCTGATTCCGCGTTCGATCATCTGATTCGCGACTGGGTTCCTCGTCAGCGCGTCGATGTTCGTGCGACTGCCCGTATCCGCGCGGCGGAACGTCGCACGAGCCGCCGGAACATCGCCGGCCGCGGTGGCTCAGTCCACACGGGTCTACGACGTGTGCACGGGATAGCGCAGATGCGTGACACCCACACCGGTGACGACCGTCGGATTCCCGAGGGCGACCGGTGTGTTCGCGAGGTGGTCGAACAGGCGCACTCCTGCGCCTAACAACACGGCAGCTAGATCGATGCCGATCTCGTCGAGCAGCCCGGCGTCCAGGCACTGCTGGATCGTTTGGGCGCCATGCACGAACACGGACTTCGGGCCCGCGGCAGATTTCGCTCGAGCGACGGCGGCTTCGATGCCGTCGGTGACGAATTGGACTGTCGAGCCGCGCCGTGGCCAGCCGTCGGGCACATCGTGGGTGACGACGAAAGCGGGCACATCCCACGGGTGCTGGCCGCTCCAGCCGTCGGCGACCTCGAATGTGCGCCGACCAGTGAGAAAGGCGCCGGCCTCAGCCATCAAGCCCCTCAGGTGGTTGGCGCTCGGCGCCGAGACGTGGAACGTGAAGTCCCTGCTCCCTGTGGGGACCTCGACGTCGCCCGAGAAGTACCAGTTGAATACGCCGGCGACCCCGTCGTTAGCGTCGGCGACATACCCGTCGAGAGACATCGACATGAGTGCGACCACCTTCGTCATGGTCAGCTCCTTTCGCAAGAAGGGCGCCATCCCCGGGTCTTTTCGGCTCTTCGTCGCGGTCGAAAACTGTCCGGTACGGTCTACTTCGGTGCCTTTCGTCGCGGTCCGCCGGGGATGCCCTTCCGGATCACATGGTCGATCGCCCGCGCGTGGCCGAGACCGAGGCCGTAATCCTTCGCGAGCCACCGGATGATCTCGCCGTGCTCGGTGAGGCCCCGCCGTTTCGCGTCCGCGACGAACTGCGCCGGCGTCCTGCCGGTCTTCGCCTGGATGTTGTCGAGGTACGCCTGAAAGGACATGTGCCGACCTCCTTGGCCACTCTCGCTCCTTAGACGGCGGGAGGTGGAAAAAGTCATCGCGGCGCACACCGGCACAGCAGCCCGCCAAGATGGCCCAGCGACGAGTGAGGCCTGCCCGCCACAATATTTCCAAGGCTATTGATCACTGAGACCATTGCTCTTCGAGGCTGAATTTCGGTATTTCCACGCTGGACAAAGGCTTCTGCGCCCGCCCTCGAGCCGTCCCGCGAGCAGGCTGGGCGCACGCCGACGCTCTGCACCCGAGGGCTGGAGCGACCGGCGAATGGTCGAGCGGTACGTCCGCGCTCTCCTTGAGATCGAAAAGAGGTCACCGGCACGACGCGCCGGTATGGTTGGGACCGAGAGCGTCCGGTCCAACTCCAAGGACGATCGCGGTCCCACGGCACCAGCGGGTGGCCGGTCCAACCATCACCGCCGAGCCGCGAGTAGCCTCCGCGGATGTCCTCTGACGACCCGGCGCTCGGGCTGCGTCGTGGCACGACCGTCGTTCGCGAATACGACCCGCGGTGGGCGGATGAGTTCCGTCACGAGGAGCTGCTCCTCCGGCGGACGCTCGGCGATCTCGCGTCCGGCATCGAGCACATCGGGAGCACAGCGGTTCCGGGACTCGCCGCAAAACCGGTCCTCGACGTCGCCGTCGCGCTCGTGGACCCGTCGACGTTCGCCGAGGTGCGACGTCGACTGGAGATCTGCGGCTACGCCTATCGAGGCGACCTCGGGAGCGAAGGCGGCCACGTCTTCGCGAAGGGACCGGAGTCGGGCCGCACGCACTATCTCCATCTCCAAGACGCGGGGTCCGACCAGTGGCGGAGCTACCTCGCGTTCCGCGACGCGCTGCGGAAAGATCACGTGCGGCGGGACGCCTACGCGGCCCTGAAGAAGGACCTGGCGCGGCGATTCCCGGCCGACCGCCAGTCGTATCTGGCAGGCAAGGCCGCGTTCATTCGGGAGACCCTCGCGCTGCTCCCCCGCCCTGACCCCGCGTAACGGCCGACGTGGTGCAGCTCCGCAGCGGCGAGATCGTTGCCCGGATCGAGCCGACCGAAGGCGGCAGGCTCGTCTCGCTGATCGTCGGCGGCGCTGAGCGGATCGTGCCCAAGGAGAGTGCCCTCGCGATCTCGCCTCCTATCTACTGGGGCTGCTTTCCGATGGTCCCCTGGGCGGGCCGGCTCGCCAACGGCCGGATCCCGACCGATGACGGCGAGGTCCGTCTGGAGCCGAACCTTCCTCCGTCGGCGATCCATGGGCTCGGCTTCGAGAAGCCGTGGACGATCCTCGCGCAGAGCGACATGGTCGTGACGCTGGCGTGTGAGCTGCGCGGGCGTCGGTGGCCCTTCGGCGGCACGGCGCGGCAGACGTTGCGGCTCGGCGCCACGAGTCTCGACCTCGAGCTCGAGGTCGGCGAGTACACCCGCGCGGGTCCCGTGGGACTCGGCTGGCATCCCTGGTTCGCGCGGCCGCGGACCGGTGACGTGGAGCTCCGGGTCGAAGCCCGCGACGTGCTCGTGCTCGACGCCGACCTGATCCCGACCGGCGAAGTTCGACGCGTGACGGCGGACGAGGACCTGCGATCAGGACCAGCGCTTGGGGACCGCCGGCTCGATCACGTCTACGTCCGGACCACGGGGCGATGTGGCCGAACGCGCCTCTGCTGGCCGCCCGCGCGGTACCGGATACGGGGTTGCGGATCCTCGCGCCGGGCGAACGCCTCCGCGTCGCCACGCGCTGGACCTGGCGTCGCCGCTGATCGCAGCCACGAACGCAACGCTCGTTCCACGCAGCGTGCGATAACCTCAGGCGCGCGCATGAGCAGTGGTTTCTTCACCGAGGTTCCCGACCGGATCGGCTACGGTGGGCCTGACCCGTCCGATCCCCTCTCCTACGCCGTCTACCAGCCCGATCGCCTCGTGGCCGGAAAGCGTATGGCGGACCAGCTCCGGATCGCGGTCTGCCTCTGGCACTCGTTCAACTGGCCAGGCTCGGACGTGTTCGGTGTCGGGACGTTCGACCGCCCCTGGCTCGCCGCCGGCCTCGACGCGCGGGCCGCCTCAGAGGCGAAGCTCGACGCGGCGTTCGAGTTCATCGACAAGCTCGGCGTCCCCTTCTTCTCCTTCCACGATCGCGACGTCGCACCGGAGGGGCTCACGTACACCGAGACGCGCGCGAACCTCGCCGCCAGTGTGGACCGGATCGAAGGACACATGGCGCGCACGGGAGCGCGGCTCCTCTGGGGCACCGCGAACCTGTTCGGGCACCCGCGCTATGCGGCGGGCGCCGCGACGAATCCGGATCCGGAGGTGTTCGCCTACGCCGCGGCGCAAGTCAAGACGATGCTCGAGGTCACGCATCGCTTGGGCGGATCGAACTACGTCCTGTGGGGCGGGCGTGAGGGCTATGAGACGCTGCTCAACACCGATCTCGCGCGAGAAGAGGCCCAGCTCGCGCGGTTCCTGGCGCTCGTCGCGGAGCACAAGCACCGGATCGGCTTCACGGGCACGCTGCTCATCGAGCCGAAGCCACAGGAGCCGACGAAGCACCAGTACGACTACGACGCCGCGACCGTCGTCGGGTTCCTCGAGCGCCACGATCTCGCCGGCGAGTACCGCTTGAACCTCGAGGCCAACCACGCGACGCTCGCGGGGCACAGCTTCCATCACGAGGTCGCGAGCGCGATCGCGCTCGGCGCCTTCGGCAGCATCGACGTGAACCGCGGCGACTACCAGAACGGCTGGGACACGGACCAGTTCCCGAACTCGGTCGACGAGCTGTCGCTGGCCCTTCACGAGATCCTCGCCGCCGGCGGCTTCACCACTGGCGGCTTCAACTTCGACGCGAAGCTTCGCCGGCAGAGCGTGAGCCGGATCGACCTCTTCCATGCCCACATCGGAGGCATCGACACGCTCGCGCGAGCGCTGCTCGTGGCCGCCGACATGGTCGACCAGCGGACGCTCGCCGCGCCGCGCACGGCGCGCTACGCGGGCTGGTCGAGGGAGCTCGGGGCCGCGATCCTATCGGGCTCGGTGACGCTTGACGACCTCGAGCGTCACGTCGCCTCGGGCGAGATCGATCCGCGACCGCGCTCCGGCCAGCAGGAGCTTCTCGAGGGCCTGGTCAATCGCCGGATCTGGGCCGTCGACGCCACCGGGGGAGCGCGCGACGAGGAGGCGTCCCGGACCGGTCGCGCGGGAGGCCGGCGGCCCTAGCCGTGTAGCTCGGCGAGCTCCTGGCGCGTGAGCTTCGTCGGCGGCTTGCCCAGGATGATCATCCCGAGGACCTCGTCGGTCGTGACGTCGTTCTTGTTGACGGTGCCGACCAGCCTGCCGTGGTACATGACGCTGATCCGCTCGGACAGGTCGAACACGTCGTGGATGTCGTGGCTGACGAGGAAGATCCCGATGCCCTCGCTCTTGAGCTGCCGGATGAGGGCGTGCACCTGCGCGGTCTCGGCGGGGCCGAGCGCGGCCGTCGGCTCGTCCATGATCAGGGCGCGCGCGTTGAAGTGGATCGCGCGAGCGATCGCGACCGCCTGGCGCTGTCCGCCGGAGAGCCGGAGGACCGGCGTTTTGAAGTTCTTGAAGTTCGGGTTGAGGCGTCCGATGACCTTGCGCGTCGCGGACTCCATCGCGGCGTCGTCGAGCGTGGTCGCCGCCTCCAGCTCGCGGCCGAGGAACACGTTCGCCGGCGCGTCGAGGTTGTCCGCGAGCGCGAGCGTCTGATAGATCGTCTCGATCCCGAGGGCCTTCGCCTCACGGGGATTGCCGATCGCGACCGGCTGTCCGTTGACGAGGATCTGCCCCGAATCCGGCGGCCGCGCGCCGGAGAGCGTCCGCATGAGCGTCGTCTTTCCGGCGCCGTTGCCGCCGACGACCCCGACGACCTCGCCCGCGTGGAGGTCGATCGTCACGCCGGCGACGGCTCGGACACCGCCGAAGGCGACATGGATGTTCCGCAGCTCCACCAGCGGAACGCGCCCAGGCGCTGTGCCCGGCGCTGGCGTCGTCGGAGTGATCATCGTCGGCTCAGCTCACCCGCCGGCGCACGACCGCGTCGAGGCCGACGGCAACGACGAGGACGATCCCTACGACGATGTCCTGGGTCGGCGAGTCGACGAGCAGCAGCACCATGCCCGAGCGTAGCGACTGCATGACGACGGCGCCGAGGATCGCGCCAGGGACCGTCCCGATGCCGCCGGCAAAGGACGTCCCCCCGATGACCGCGGCGGAGATCACGTCGAGCTCGTTCTGGACACCGAGGCTCGTCACTGCGGCGTTGAGACGCGCCGTCTGCACCGCGGCGCTCACGGCGGCAAGGCTTCCGATCAGAGCGAACGTGAGCATGATCGTCCGCCGCACGTTGATCCCGGCGAGCGCCGCCGCATCGGGATTGCCGCCGATCGCGTAGACGTACCGGCCGAAACGGCGTCGCGTGGCAAGGAACGTCACGACGAGGGTGACGCCGAGCATGATCATCACCGGGAACGCGATACCGGTCGGAATGAAGAGGCCGCCGGGTGGCACCGGGATCCCATGCTCCTGCGCGTACAGCACGGCGACGTTGGGCGGTAGCGGGTAGCTGTTTGCGACCCAGACGGTGCCCAGCACGGCCCCACACGCGGCCGCCCCGACGAGCACTTCGGCCCACAGCGGACGGACCGGAAAGCCATATCGCCCCTTGCGGCGTCGCGACGTGATCTGCGCATAGCCGATGGCGATGCACAAGACGAGACCGAGGGTCCAGCTTGGCCACTCCCCCAGCGCGCCGACGCGCGTCCCGACCGTGCCGCCGCCGAGCATCTGGAAGGTCGTGTCGAGCGGTGCGATCGTCTGGCCCTGCGCGTACCGAAAGATGAGACCGCGCCACACGAGGAGGCCACCGAGAGTCACGATGAAAGACGGCACGCCCCCGTACGCGACCACGAAGCCCTGCGCTCCGCCGATCGCCGCCCCGAGCACGATCCCGACGAGCAGCGTGAGGATCCAGGTGTACGGCTGCTCGAGCCCGAGCCCGAGGCTCTGCGGGATCCAGACCGCCTGGGTCATCGCCATCGTGTAGCCGAGGAAGCCGAGCATCGACCCGACGGAAAGATCGATGTTGCGCGACACGATCACCAGGACCATCCCCGTGGCCATGATCGCGATCGAAGCGCTCTGGACCGACAGGTTCCACAGGTTGCGCGCGGTAAGGAACGTTCCGCCGGACAGGACGTTGAAGCCGATCCAGATGAGGGCCAGCGCCGCGACCATCCCGAAGAGGCGAGTGTCGACCTCGAGCCGGCGCAGCACGTCGGTGAAGGGCGCAAGTGCGGAACGCACGGTATCGACGCCTGAACGTATCGGCGGGGCGGGTTGGCCCTCCGTGGTCGCCTCGCCGGGGACCGACACTCCCATCAGCTCGCTGCCTCGACCTCCGTCATGTGCCTCGGTAAAGACGCGCCCTGCCCCGCGTGAGCGAGGCAGGGCGCTTCCATGAGAAACGCGCTATGAACGCATCAACCGCAGGCAGAGGCCCTTCCGGCCGGCACGCCCTGGCAGAGATCGGCCTTGGTGACCCAGCCCGCGTCGAGGACGTCCTTGAGGTTGTCCTTGGTGATCGGGTTCGGCGTCAGAAGGATCGAGCTCAGGCTGTTCCCGCCCGGCGTCTTGAACTGGGCGGTCCCGCTGACCTTGGTTGGGTCGGAGTTCTTGCACAGCTGGACCGCGGCGTCGCCGGCGGTCTTGCCGAGCAGCCGCGCGTCCTTCCACACGTCGACCGTTTGCGTCCCGAGCGCGACGCGGTTGAGGGCGGCTTTGTCGCCGTCCTGACCAGAGACGGGCACCTTACCCGCCAGGCCCTGTGCGGTGAGAGCGGCGATCACACCACCGGCCATGCCGTCGTTCTCGGAGAGCACGGCATCGACCTTGTTCTGGTTCTGCGTGAGGATCTGCTCCATGTTGGTCTGCGCCTTGGATGGGTCCCAGTTGTCCGTGTAGGTCTCGCCGACGATCTTGATCTTGCCCGACTTCACGGCGTCGCCGATGACCTGCTCCATGCCGCTACGCAGGAAGTCGGCGTTCGCGTCGGCCTTGTTGCCCTTGATGATCGCGTAGTTGCCTTCGGGCTTGGCCTTGAAGACGGCCTGCGCCTCGAGCTTGCCCACGAGGACGTTGTCGAAGGTGATGTACAAGGCCTTCGGATCCTCGATGAGCCGGTCGTAGGCGATGACCGGAACGCCGTTCTGGATCGACTTCGCGACCGCCGGCTTGATCGCGGTGCCGTCCTGGGCGAGGATGACCACGACCTTCGCGCCCTGCGAGATCAGGTTGTCGACGTTGCTGGCCTGGGTCTCCGCCGAGGACTTCGCGTCGTTCGAGACGTACTTCCCGCCGCCGGCCTCGATCGCTTTCTTCATCGCGGGCTCATCCCACTTCGCCCAACGCTCCTCCTGGTAGTTGTTCCAGGAGACTCCGACGGTGCAGCCCGCGGCGGCCGTTCCGGCGGCGCCACCGCCGCCACCGCCGCCACCGCACGCCGAGACGACCAATGTCATTCCTGTCGCAAGCACAGCCAAGCTTCTACGCATAGGGTGTCTTCCTCCCGCGAGCGCGCTCACTGAACGCTACGCGGCGGTCACGCTACCACCCTGCCCTCTGATATACGAGAACCGGACCCGGCCCGCGTTGGGTGTTCGGCTCCTTGGCCTTCTGGTCAGACCAGTCTCTGGCGTCTCGCGCGACGATCTCGACATCGGAGGTCCGCTGACGATGCATCGCGATCCCAGGGCGGGCGCCCGGCGCGGCCCACCGATGGTCGCGATCGGCGCGATCGGCGCGCTGCTCGTCGCGATCGTCGCGGCCGTCGCGTCCACGGGGGTGCTCTCCCGATCGCCCCCGTCGGTCGCGCTCGCGGCACCGCACTTTGTGGAAGAGACCGCGATCGCCGGTGTCGAGCACACCTACGACGGCGGTTTCGAGTACGCGGCCGGCGGCGGCGTCGCGGTCTTCGACTGCGACGGCGACGGGCGGCCCGATCTCTATCTCGCCGGGGGTAGCGGCTCAGCGGCGCTCTATCGGAATGACAGTCCCGTCGGGGGCGCCCTTCGTTTCACCCGGCTGCGCGATCCAGTCACGGACCTCACAGCCGTGAACGGCGCCTATCCCATCGACATCGACGGCGATGGGATCACCGACCTCGTGGTGCTCCGGAATGGCGAGAACGTCCTCCTTCGCGGCCTCGGCGGCTGCCGTTTCCAGCGCGCGAACGAGAGATGGGGTTTCAGCGCGCCGACCGCCGCCACGATGGCGTTCAGCGCGACGTGGGAGGCCGGCGCGACGCTGCCGACGCTTGCCTTCGGGAACTACGTCGATCCCGCCAGCACCGATCCGCACAAGCTCTGCTTCGACAACCAGCTCCTCCGGCCGACCGCGGGCGGTGTGGCCTACGCACCGGCGACCCCGCTCAGACCCAGCTGGTGTGCCCTCTCGATGCTCTTTAGCGACTGGAGCCGCTCCGGCCGAATGGATCTTCGCGTCAGCAACGACCGGCACTACTACCCGCCGACCGAGGGCCAGGAGCAGCTCTGGCGCGTCGCGCCGGGTGACGCGCCGTCTCTCTACACGGCCGACGACGGATGGGTGAGCGTGCAGGTCGAGGGGATGGGCATCGCGAGCTATGACCTCACCGGCGACGGGTACCCGGAGGTATTCCTCACGAGCCAGGCGGACAATCGGCTGCAGACGCTCGCCGCCGGTCCGTCGCAGCCGACCTACCGCGACATCGGGCTACGGCGCGGGGCCAACGCCGCGCGACCGTTCACCGGCGGCGACACCCGGCCCTCCACCGCCTGGCACGACGAGTTCGCGGACGTCAACAACGACGGCTTCGTCGATCTCTTCATCTCGAAGGGCAACGTCACCGACGAGCCCGACCACGCGCTGCTGGACCCCAGCGACCTTCTCCTCGGGCAAGCGGACGGGACGTTCCGCGAGGCAGCCGATGCCGCCGGCATCATCACCTTCGAACGAGGGCGGGGAGCGGCGCTGGCCGACTTCAACGTCGACGGCATGCTCGACCTCATCGAGGTCAACTACCGCGGGCCGGTCCGGCTGTGGCGGAACGTCGGGACGGGCGACGCCTCTCACCCACGCGCTATGGGCAACTGGCTGGCGCTCCGCATCGTGCAGCCCGCACCGAACGTCGACGCGATCGGGGCATGGGTGCAGGTGCGCGTGGGCGAGCGGATCCTTCGACGTGAGCTGACGGTCGGTGGCGGCCACGCCGGCGGCCAGAACGGCTGGATCCATTTCGGGATCGGCGACGCGACGAGCGCGGAGGTCCGGGTCGCCTGGCCTGGCGGGGAGACCGGGCTATGGGTCCGCGTCAAGGCAAACGAGTTCGCGGTCTTGCGGCGCGGCGACGGGGAGGCGCGTCTCTGGTCGCCGGGCGGAAGCTGACCTAGATTTGCCGACCGGGTGAACGCGAGCCGGAGCATGCCGATTCGCGCGCGAGCCGCCGTCGGCGTGGCGGTGGTCGCCGCCGTCGCGATCGTCAGCGGCGCCGTGCTCGTCGCATCGCCATCAGCGGACCGCGCGCCGGCGTGCGCGCCGACCACGGACCTCCCCGGCTGGTCCGTCGCCCGCCGCTGGGACGAGGCGCTCCTCAATGCGATCCGGCGGTCGTTGCCGAATCCGCCGGTGCACGCACGCAACCTGTTCCACGTCTCCGTCGCGATGTGGGACGCGTGGGCTGCCTACGACCCGACAGCGTCGGGCTACCTCTTCAAGGAAAAGCTGCACGTGTGCGACCTGACGGCGGCACGGAACGAGGCGATCAGCTACGCGGCGTACCGCGTGCTCACCGCGCGCTTCATCAAGGCCGTCGGCGCGGACAAGTCGCTTTCCGAGTTCTCCGACATCATGGACGCGCTCGCCTATCCGACGAACGTCACGACCACGGAGGGCGATTCGCCGGCGGCCGTGGGCAATCGGATCGCCAAGGCCGTACTCGACTACGGCAAGGCGGACGGTTCGAACGAGGCGAACGGGTACGCCGCGACCGACTACAGGCCGGTCAACCCGCCGCTCATCGTGGCCCTGCCGCAGATCAAGCTCGTCGATCCGAACCGGTGGCAGCCGCTTCAGATCGAGTACCAGGTGAGCCAGAACGGGGTGGTCCTGCCGTCCAGCGTGCAGCAGGCGGTCGGGCCGCACTGGGGACACGTGACGCCTTTTGCCGTCCCGGCCGGCGGCGCGTCGGGGGTGCCCTTCGATCCCGGACCGCAGCCGCGGCTCGGCGATCCATCGACCGACGCCCTCTTCAAGTCGCAGGCCGTTCAGGTCATCCGCGACAGCAGCCTCCTCGACCCGACGAGCGCCACCTCGATCGACGTCTCCCCGGGTGCGCTCGGCGCCAACGGCCTCGGGTCGAACGACGGGCACGGCCGCGCGGTCAACCCCACCAACGGGCGCGCGTACTCGCCCCAGCTCGTGCGCCAGGGCGACTTCTACCGAACGATCGCGGAGTTCTGGGCGGACGGGCCGAGCTCCGAGACGCCTCCCGGCCACTGGAACGTGATCGCGAACGCGGTCTCCGACCAGCTCGCGCCGAACCTTCGTATCGGCGGGAGCGGCCCGGTCGTCGACCGGCTGCAGTGGGACGTGAAGCTCTATCTCGCGATCAACGGTGCCGTCCACGACGCCGCGATCGTCGCCTGGGGCCTCAAGGGTCACTACGACGGCATCCGGCCGATCTCGCTCATCCGCTACATGGCCGGCCGCGGACAGTCGAGCGATCCGTCCCTACCGGCGTACGACAAGGAGGGACCCCGCCGATAGCGCCCACGTTGCCTGGATCCTCGGGACCACCTGGATGCCCTTCCAGCTGCCGACCTTCGTGACGCCCGCGTTCCCGGGCTACGTCTCCGGCCACAGCACGTTCAGCCGCGCCGCCGCGGAGGTGCTCGTCGGCATCACCGGGAGCGAATACTTCCCCGGCGGCCTCGCCGAGTGGACGGTCAAAGCGGGCTCGTTCAAGATCGAAGCGGGCCCGAGCGCAGACGTCGTTCTCCAGTGGGCGACGTACTACGACGCCGCGGACCAGGCGGGTCAGTCCCGCCTGTACGGCGGTATCCACGTGGAGGCGGACGATTTTGCCGGCCGAGTCCTCGGCTCGACCTGTGGCAAGGACGCCTGGGCCCTCGCGCAGCGTTATTACGCGGGGCGGTAGCGACCGGCGAATGCCACGGGTCTTTCTCGGCGTGGACTGCGGCACGCAGGCGACCAAGGCCGTCCTCCGCGATGCGACCACCGGTGCGGTCGTCGCCGTCGGCCGCGCGCCACACAAGCTCATCGCGCGCGATGACGGCACGAGCGAGCAGGACCCGGCCTGGTGGATCGACGCGCTCCGCACCGCCGTGCGCGACGCGTTCCGCGGCGACACGTTCGACGTCGGCGGCATCGGCGTGTCCGGACAGCAGCACGGGCTCGTCTGTCTGGACGAGGGCGATCGACCGGTGCGAGCGGCGAAGCTCTGGAACGACACGACGACCGCCCGCGAATGCGCCGAGCTGACGCGGAAGCTCGGCGGCGACGGGCGCGTCCTCGAGCTGACCGGCAACCTGCTGCTGCCCGGCTACACCGCGGCGAAGATCGCGTGGGTCGCCGCGCACGAGCCGGACGCCTACGCACGCACCGCGCGGATGTGCCTGCCGCACGACTACCTGAACCTCTGGCTCACCGGCCGGTTCGTCACCGAATCCGGCGATGCGTCGGGCACCGCGTACTTCGATGTCCGCTCGCGTCAGTACAGCGACGCGGTGCTCGCCGCCATCGACGAGCGGCGTGACTGGGAACGCAGCCTGCCGCCGATCGCGCCGTCGCTCAGCGTCGTCGGCACGCTGCGTCGCGAGGCCGCCGAGTCGCTCGGGCTCGAGGTCGGTATCCCGGTGAGCGCGGGCGGCGGCGACAACATGTGCGCCGCGATCGGCTGCGATGTCGTGGTCGAGGGTCCGGTGGCGGTGAGCCTGGGGACGTCCGGAACGGCGTTCGCCTACCGAGCGGAACCCGCGGTCGACCCGCGCGGCGAGGCGGCGGCGTTCTGTGACTCGACGGGTGGCTGGCTCCCGCTCGCGTGCACCCTCAACTGCACGAACGCGACGGAGTGGGTGCGCGACCTGTTCGCGATGGACCACGGCGCCGTCGACGCGGCGGTCGCGAACGGCCGCGCCGCCGGGCTGGCGTTCCTGCCGTACCTGTCGGGCGAGCGCACGCCGAACCGGCCCGAGGGAGCGGGCGTGTTCGTCGGCCTCCGTCCCGGTCACGGGCGCGACGCGATCGTCCATGCGGTCGTCGAAGGCGTCACGTTCGGGCTCGCCTACGCGCTCGACGCCTTGGACCGGGCGGGCGTCGCGCCGACCGAGGTGACCCTGGTCGGAGGCGGCGCGGCGTCGGACGCCTGGGCGCAGCTGTGCGCCGACGTCTTCGAGCTGCCCGTCGTGCGTCCCGCGATCGTCGAAGCCGCGGCATCCGGCGCAGCGCGCCAGGCGCAGTGGGCGACCGAGGGGCGGCGTCCTGCCCTCGCGCCTGCCGCGTCGCGACGCTTCGAGCCGCGGCCAGGGCCCGAGCTGCGCGAGGCAGCCGAGCGCATGAGCGCGCTCCGCGAAATGACCGCGTTGCATCGTCTCTGATCCCGGTTCGCGCTGATGCTCGTCGGGCCGGGCTCGCCTGGGCTTCTCGCGACGTTCCGGAGGCGGATGCGCGAGCGCGCGACGGTCTTTTTGTCGGAACGCGCGCATCGTCGCCGATGTGCGGCACCACCCGGTCGGCGCGAGCATGCAACGGAATCCATATCGAGCTCGTTCGTCCGCTCACGATGCTCATCTGGCTCGCCCTCGGCTGGAGAGAGCTTGCCGTGAGGACCGGACACACGGAGCCGCAGCCAGCTCGTTAGACGATCGCTAGGGCCCTCGTCAGCGGGTCCTCGGGTAGGCGACGGTCTCGCCCTCGCTGAGGCCGCTCGTGATCTCGGTCAGCGAATCGTTCGCGGCCCCGAGCTTCACGTCTCGATCCGCAAGCTGGCCATCGTTCACGACCTGCACGAAGGTCCTCGTCCCCTGGATACGGACCGTGCCGCTCGGGACGAGGATCACGTTGTCCCGGCTCGCGACCACGATGTCCGCCCCGCCGCTCATACCGGTCCGCAGCGCCGGAGACGGATCGGCGATCGTGACCGCGACGCCGTAGAGCGGGATCGACGCTTGCGTCGCGCCGGAGTCGATTGCGGTGACGGTGCCGCGCAAGATCGACCCGCCGAGCGCCTCGACTCGCACCGTCGCCGGCTGACCCACGCCGAGCCTGGCGACGTCGGCCTCGCCGACGGTCCCGCGCAGCTGGAGGGTCGCGGCGTCCAGGACGACGAACGCGGCGCTCACGTTCTCGCCCAGCTCGGCTCCGATCGACAGGACGGTGCCGGCCGCGGGGGCGCGGAGCGTTGCCCCGTCGAGCGTGCTCTGGGCGACCAGCAGCGATGCATACGCCGCCGCGATGTCGTAGGCCTTCGGCGGGGCGGACGTCCGCTGGAGCGCGAGCCTCGCTGCCTCGAGGGCGTTCTGTGAGGCCACGACCGAGGCGCTCCCCCGGTCCTGCGTGTTCGTGACCGCCTGCTGCGCATTCGTGAGACCCCCTGAGACGTAGCCGGTGATCGCGGTGCTCGCGCCCGCGATCTGCGCGATCCGCGACGTCACACCGCCGCCCGACTGCTGGGCCGCCGCGATGCGGACTCGAAGGCGTGAGAGGTCCGTCCGCGCGGCACCGAGATCGGGATAGATCTGCACGGCCGGACCGTTCAGCGTCGCGTCGATCGAGGCCGCGGTGGTCGCGGCGGACGTGAGCTGCCCAAGGATCGCGTCCACAGAAGCTGAGCAGCGGTCCGCGGCGTCGTTGAAGCTCGCGAGCGCGATCTGGAAGCGCTGCTTCGCGGACGGCGTGGGGCTGGTCTCGAACGTCCCGAGCGCGGCGAGCAGGCCGTCCCGCTTCGCCACGTAGTCGTCGTACGCCGCGGTCAGTGATCGTCCGCTTCGCCAGGCCGCGCGAGTCGTCGACCCCGGTCCGGAGCGAGTCCGCATCGCTGGCGATGCCGCTGGTCAGCGTGACGAGGTTCGTCTTCGCCGCCCCGTAGCTCGCCAGCAGCTGCTCCAGCGCGTCCTTCGCGGCGGCAAGGTCGCTCGTGGTCGTGCGCTGAGTCGACTCGAACGTCCGTTGCGCCGTGTCGAGGCCGAGCTTGGCCGCAGCGAGATCCTCTGCCGACGCGCCGGCCACGACCTGGTCGTAGCGCGCCTGTGCCGCGACGACCGCGGCCTGGAGGTCGCCGGTCTCGAGCTGTGCGAGGACCTGCCCTGCGTCGACGCGGTCGCCCGCGGCGACGAACCGCGCCGCAAGCCGGCCTGGCTGCCGGAAGCCAAGGTGGTATTGCGCCGCGCTCCGTATAGAGCCGGAGAGCTTCACGGTCTGAGCGATCGAGCCACGCGCGGCGGGGACCGTCCGGACCGCGGCGGCGGGCGGCGCGACGCTCGCCGACGGCGCGGCCTGCGCTGACACGCAGGACGCCACGAAGAGGCCGGCGGCGGCGAGAGGCAGGGCGTGACGAAGATCTTTCATCCGAGCTCACTCCTGAGAGGCTGGGGTTCCGCTCCCCGCGGGGCTCGCGTCACGAGCCGTTTGATGAAGCGCGTAAGGTCGTCCATCCACGTGTAAATGACGGGCACGATGATCAAAGTGAGCATCGTCGACGCGATGAGCCCGCCGATCACCGCCGTGCCCATCGGCTGGCGGAACTCCGCGCCCGTCCCCATGCCCGTGGCCACCGGGATCATGCCGAGGACCATCGCGCCGGTGGTCATGAGGATCGGACGGAGGCGGGTCGGCCCGGCTTCGAGCATGGCCTCGCGCGCAGTCGCGCCCACGCGCATGCGTCGGTTCGCGAAGTCGACGAGCAGGATCGAGTTCTTCGTGACGAGGCCCATGAGCAGGATGATCCCGATCATCGCGACGATGTCGAAGGTCTGATGCCCGATGAGCAGCGCGACGAGCGCCCCGACGATGGACAGGGGCAGCGCCATCATGATCGTGAACGGGTGCACGAAGTTCCCGAATTGCAGCGCGAGCAGGACGTAGACGCAGAGGACCGAGAGCCCGAGCGCGCTGAACAGGCTGGCGAAAGAGTCGCTCTGGCGCTGGAGGTCGCCGGCGTTCTCGACCCGGACGCCCGACGGCGCCGTCGCGCGGACGTCCGCCATGGCCTTCTGGACGTCGGCGGAGACCGCGCTCTGATCTCGGCCGAGCGCCGCCGCGCCGACGAGGATCTCGCGTAGCCGATCCGTCCGGTCGATCTCCACGGGCTGCTGGACCGGCGACAGCGTGGCGACCGCCGAGAGCGGCACCGGGGTGCCGCGGAGGGTCGTGATCGGCAGGCGCAGGACCGCGCTCGTATCGAGACGATCCTGGGCCCGCAGGCGTACGACGACGTCGTACGTGTGCTCGCCGACGCGGTACGACGTCGCCTTCTCACCGTTGAGGAGCGTTCGGACGGTCAGCCCGACCTGCGCCGCGGAGATCCCGAGGTCCGCGGTGCGGCTGCGATCGATCGAGACATCGCTGCCGGGCTTGCCCGCCTTCACGGTGCGCTCGACGTCGATCGCGCCGGGGATCCTCGAGATCCGCTCCGCGAGGTCGGCGGAGGCGGCTTCGATGTCGCCCTGTTCCTCGCCCTTCACCGAGAGGAGGATCGGCCGAGCGCGCACACCGCTTCCACCGCCCGAGCTCAGGTCGGTCGTGACCTTCGCGGCGGGGCCGGCGGCCGCGATGAGCTTGGGCCGGATCTCCGCGAGCAGACGCTTCGTTCCGCCGCGCTTCCTCATGAGCACGTTCGTCGTCGCACGCTCCACCGCCGCCTCGACACCGGCGAACGGATCGCCGCCTCCGACCGTCGAGACGTAGTGGTCGATCTGCGGGTAACCGCGCAGCACGTCCTCGATGGCGCCGTTGACGCGGTCGGTCTCCGCCAGCGACGTCCCCGGTGGGAGCTCAACGCTCACGACGAAGAACCCGTAGTCGCTTTCGGCGAGGAAGGCCGTCGGCAGCAGCGGGATCGACAGCAGGCTGAGGCCGAAGAGCGCCACACCGATCCCGACCGTGAGCTTCCGGTGGCCGAGTGCCGAGACAAGGAGGCGCCGGTAGCCGGCGTCTGAGAACCTCGGCAGACGGAACGATGGGAGGCGTGACCGCGACCGCGGCGCGTTCGCGCTCGCCGGCGCGGTGCGGTGGAAGAGGTGCGCCGACAGCATGGGCGCGAGCGTGAACGCCTCCACGAGCGACACGATCACCGCGACGCTCACGGTCACTCCGAAGTCGCGCATGAACTTGCCGACCTGTCCGCCGACGAATCCGATCGGCAGGAAGACGGCGACGATCGTGGAGCTCACGGCCACGACCGCCAGGGCGATCTCCGCCGTACCGTGACGCGCCGCCGAGACCGCGCCCTCCCCGCGCTCGATGCGGCGGAAGATGTTCTCGCGGACGACGATCGCGTCGTCCACCAGGAGCCCGATGCAGAGCGAGAGCGCGAGCATGCTGATCTCGTTGAGGGTGACCCCGAGGAGCTGGAGAATGACGAACGTCGTCAGGACGATGACCGGCAGGCCAGCGACGGTCACGAGCGTGTTGCGGATGTCGCGGAAGAAGAAGAGCACGACGAGCGCGGCGAGGATGGCGCCCAGGATCAGCGACAGCTGGACGTCGCTGAGCATCTCCTGCACGAACGCGGAGGTGTCGTACGACGCCACGATGCGCAGCTCGGGGTAGGCCTTTCGGATCTGCTCCACCTCGGCCTTGAGCCGGTTCGCCACCGCGATCGAGTTCGCCCCCGGCTGCTTCTGAGCCGAGACGACCACGCTCTCGACGCCATCCAGGCGCGAGATCTCACGCGACTCCGCAGGGGCCTCGCTGATGTCCGCGACGTCTCGGAGTCGGACCGTCGAGCCGGAACCGGTGGGGATCGCCACGTCGCCGATCTCGGAGACGCTCCGGAACTCGCCCGTCGTCCGGACGTGCGATTCGCCGACGTTCGTGACCAGCCGCCCACCGGGGACGTTGGTGTTCTCACCCTTGATCGCGGCGACCACGGACGTCGCGCCGACGCCGAACGCGCTCAGCCGGTCGAGCCTCAGGCCGACGTCGATCTCGCGCACGCGGCCGCCAGTGACGGAGACGCCGCCCACGTCCTGGAGGCGCTCGAGGCGCGGACGGATCGTGTTATCGACGAACGAACGCAGCTCGAGCGGCGTGCGGCTGCCGCTCGGGTCAGTGATCGCGAAGCTGATGATCGGGAGCGCGGCGAAGTCGTAGCGGTACACAAGGGGGTCCTGGATGTCGCTCGGGAGCGTGCCGCGTATCGAATTGATCCGTGCGGTGACGTCGGCCGCGGCGTCCTTGCTGTTCCGGCTCTCGACGAAGGAGATCGTGATGGACGAGACGCTGTCAGTGGACGTGGACGTCATCGAGTCGACCCCGCCGACCGACGCGACCGCGTCCTCGATCGGCTTCGTGACCGCGCGCTCGACCTCTTCGGGGCTCGCCCCGGGGTAGACCGAGCGAACCGCCACGACGGGGATCTCGAAGTCGGGGTAGAGGTTGACGGGCATGCGTGCGTACGTGATCGCCCCGACGATCACGGCCACGACGACGAAGACGGCGACGAACATGGGCTTGCGGATGGACAGATCCGACAGCCACATGCCGGAGCCTGTGGACGCGGCGGACGTGCTCGGTCGGCGGGGGTCCATGCTAGCGATATGTTGAGGGTCCGGTACGCGTTTCGCGAAGTCAAGCCACTCCGGACGCTCTGTATCGGGGTACTCAGTCCAGCCGGTCCGTCGTGCGTGCGTGCGTGCGTTACCGGAGAAAAGGTTTGCCTAGATACGGATCCTGATCTTCTCACCGAGCACGCGAGCTTTGATGTTCACTTTCCGGCGTCCGACGGCCCGCTCGGGCAGCGCCGCGATGCGCGCGTCTGCGTCAGACCAACGTCGCGCATCCGTACGAGGAAGTCGAGGATGAGCTCGAGCTCTTTTTCCCTGTAGCTCGCCAGGACCTCGCTCGCCGCGAGCGCCATCGGCCCGTAGAACGGAGCCGATCTCCTGCGCCCGGCCGGCTGCTTCAGCCCTCCGGGACGTCGGGTCGGCCGTCGCTCTTCACGAGCCCGAGGTTCGCGTAGATCTCACGCGTCGCCTTAGAGAAGTTGAGCGTGTAGAAGTGCAGGCCGGGTACGCCGGCGTCGAGGAGGTCGCGGCAGAGCTCGGTCGCGACCTCGATCCCACGACGGCGGATCTCGGCGCGGTCGTCGCCGCCCGCCTCGATCCGGCGAACGACGTCGTCGGGGACCGCGTAGCCGGACAGCTGGGCCATCCGCTGGACGGAGGTCAGCGAGGTGATCGGCATGATGCCGGCGAGGATCGGCTTGGCGACCCCGAGGGCGGCCACGTCCTCGCGCAGGCGCTCGTACTCCTCGACCTTGAAGAAGAACTGCGTGATCGCGAAGTCGGCCAAGCTCATCTTGAAGGCGAGATGCCTGCGGTCCGACGTCAGGTCGGGCGAGCGAGGGTGGCCGGCCGGATGCGCCGCGACGCCGATCGACCTGAAACCCAGGCTTCGTCCCAGATCGACCAGCTGCGAGGCGTATTCCAGCTCCTTGTATTGCTCCTCCGCGGGAAGTGGATCGCCGCCCAGCGCGAGCAGATTTTCCAGCCCGGCCGCGCGGAACACGCTGATGATGTCCCCCAGCTCGCTGCGCGGATGGGCCACGCAGGTCAGATGCGGCATCGGCGTGAGCTCGGTCGTTCGCAGAAGGTCGACGACCACGCGGGTCGTGCGCTCGCGCGATACGCGACCACCGCGATAGGTGACCGAGACGAAGGAGGGCCTCAGCGGTTGGAGATCGGCGATCGTCCGGGTCAGCAGCTGCTGCTCTTCGGCATCCTTGGGCGGAAAGAATTCGAACGAGAAGGTCCGCCCCGCCGCGAGAAGGTCGGTGATCCGCGCCATCGGTGAAGTCTACGGAGAGCATTGGCGACGGACGGAGCTGTGGTCAGCGCGGCCGGTCGAGCCCGTAGACGAGGATCGGCTCGCCGCTTCGCCCGACGTCCCCGCCCAGCAGATGCATGCCGAGACGCTCGGCGACCTTCGCCGACGCGGCATTTTCGGGCCGGACGCGCGCGATCAGGCGCGTACACGCGAGTCGCCCGAACGCCTCGGCGCGTGCGGCCGCGGCGGCCTCCGACGCGTAGCCGCGGCCCCAAGCGGATCGGGCCAGCCACCATCCGATCTCGAGGTCTCCGGGACGCATCATGCGTGTCGCGGCCGCATCGAGCCGGTTCAGCGCCACGAAGCCCGCCCATTGGCCGGTGTCGCGGACGCGGATCGACCGCCAACCGAAGCCGTCCTGCTCCCAGCGGAGGAGGTTGCGCTCGAACCCCGCGGCGATCTGGTCAGCGTCCCAGGTCACACCCGCGCCGATGAACCGCATGACCTCCGGATCTCGGCACAGCTCGGTCCATCCGCGGCGGTCGTCCTCACTCCAGCGGCGCAGCTCGAGCCGATCGGTCAGTAGCACGTCCGCGCCGCCGCTCACCGGTCCGTGCATTGACACCGGGCATGATGCGCTCGGGGGACGCGCGCCTGGGACAGCGCCGGACGCGCATGGTTCTGTCTTCGATCCTCGCGCTCGCGACCTCGCGCGGCGCGCCGGCCCAGACGCGTTCGCCCAGCGGCTGGGTCGCTACGATGCGGCGCACGTGACTCGCTGGACGGTCCGCGACGTTCGCTCGCTCGGGGTGGGTCTGGCCTATCTGCTGCCGTCGTTCGTGCTCTTCGCGGTCTTCGTCTTCATCCCTCTCGGCCGGACGTTCTACCTCAGCTTCTACAACACGCGCGCGACCGGGGCGATCACGACGTTCGCGGGACTCGACCAGTACGTCGAGCTCCTCACCTCCGCGACGTTCCGGACCGGCCTCGTTGCGACGGTCCTCTTCGCCGTCTATACGGTGCCGGTCGGGATCGCCCTCGGCCTCGTCCTCGCGACGCTGCTGAACCAGCGCCTGCGCGGCATCAACGTGTTCCGCACGATGATGGCGAGCACGATCGCGATCTCCGCCGCGGTCGGCGCGCTCCTCTGGCTCCTCCTCTTCAATCCGAGCCTCGGCCTGCTGAACTACGTCCTCTCGCGCCTCGGCGTCCCAGGACCCGACTGGCTCATCCAGCCGAACACGGCGATCCTCGCCGTCGCGATCACCACGGTGTGGCTGACGCTCGGCACGAACATCATCGTCATGCTCGCCGGCCTCCAGGGCGTGCCGGAGGAGATCTACGAGGCGGCCCGGCTCGACGGCGCCAAGGGTTTCCGGATGTTCTCCCGCATCACCGTGCCGATGGTGTCGCCGTCGCTCTTCTTCCTGTTCGTCGTCGACACGATCGCGGTACTTCAGGCGTTCACCCAGATCCACCTGCTCACGCGGGGCGGCCCCGTGGATACGACGCGCGCGCTCGTCTACGGGATCTATCTCGACGCGTTCCAGAACTTCCAGTTCGGCTACGCGAGCGCGCAGTCGGTGATCCTCTTCCTGCTCGTGCTGGCGCTCACGCTCCTCCAGTTCCGGTTCGTCGAGCGACGGGTCCACTACCAATGAGCGAGGCGCTGCGGAGGCCCGTCGTACGGGGGCAGGTGCGACCGGGCACGGTCGGGGCGTACGTCCTTCTCGCCCTCGTCTCGGTCCTCGTCGCCTTGCCGCTGCTCATCGCGCTCTCGTACTCGTTGATGCGCGAGTCCGACATCATCACGTTCCCGCCGCCGTTACTGCCGGTGGCGCCGACGTTCGAGAACTACGGGAAGGTGTTCGGGCTGATCCCGATCGGCCGGTACCTGCTCAACAGCTTCGTCGTGTCGAGCGCGGTCGTCATCGGCCACCTCGTCACCGCCAGCCTCGCCGCGTACGCGTTCTCGTTCCTCGTATTCCGCGGTCGCACGCTGTTGTTCTTCGCGTACCTCAGCACGCTCATGATCCCGTGGGAGGCCACGATCATCTCGAACTACATGACGATCCGCGCCCTCGGCTGGTTCGACACGTATCAGGGCCTCGCCGTCCCGTTCCTGGCGACGGCGTTCGGCACGTTCCTGCTGAGGCAGGCGTTCCTCCAGATCCCGCGCGAGCTCTGGGACGCGGCCAGGATCGACGGGGCCTCGTCGTTCCGTTTCCTTCGTACGGTGGTGCTCCCGCTCTCGCGACCGGCGCTCGGGACCGTCGCCATCTACGGCTTCCTCGCGACGTACAACCAGTACTTCTGGCCGCTTCTCATCACGAATCAGCCGCTGATGCGCACGACGCAGGTGGGGATCGCGCAGCTGCGGTTCGAGGAATCGCTCCGCTGGGGCCTCGTGATGGCCGGCGTCATCATGGTCGCCGTACCCACGCTCGCCCTGCTCGTGCTGGGGCAGCGCCAGCTGATCCGCGGCCTGACCGCGGGCGCGGTCAAGGGATAGGCCACGCGATACTCTCTGGCCGTGCGGCGGCAGGTGGGAGCGCTCCTCGCGGTCGCCCTCGTCGCCGCGTGCGGCGGACCGAATGAAACGGCAGGGTCCACGGCCGCGACGGCCACCGCCTCGGCAAAGCCGGCGCCGGTGGCGCTCAAGGTGGCGGTCCCGACGATGTCGGCCGACTTCCTCTGGACCTACGTCGCGAAGGACGCCGGGATCTTCGCCGACAACGGCCTCGACGCGGATATCCAGTACATCGCCAGCACCCAGTCGGTGACGGCGCTCGTCGCGGGTCAGGTCGACGTCTCGCTCGGCGCCGGGAGCGACGTCCTCTCGGCGGCGGCGGGCGGCGCCGACCTCGTCGTCGTCGCGGTGCCGTCGCCCACGTATCCATTCATCTTCGAGGCAGCGCCCGGCATCAACACCGCGAGCGACCTCAAGGGCAAGAAGGTCGGCGTCTCGAGCGTCGGGAGCTCGTCGGACATCGCGACGCGCGTCGCCCTGCGGAAGCTCGGCCTCGAGCCCGACAAGGACGTGGTCATCATCGCGGTGGGCTCCGCGCAGGAGCGCACCGCCGCGGCGCTCGCCGGCGCCATCCAGGGCGCCGTCTCGCTCGTGCCCGACAACCTGGTCCTGGAGGAGAAGGGCTGGAAGCCGCTCTTCAACCTGGTCGACCTCAAGCTGCCGGCCGTGCAGAACGTCGTCGCGTTCGACCGGAAGTTCTTCGCCGCGCGGCGCGACGTCGCTCAGCGGTTCGTCGACTCGCTCGTCCTCGCCATCGCGCGCGAGCAGAAGGACCGGACGTTCTCGATCGAGATGATCCGGAAGTGGAGCAAGATCGACGACCCCAAGAAGGCGGAGGTCACGTACGACTTCTACGCCAAGATCCATCCCGCCCTCCCGTACCCAAAGGTCGAGCAGTTCGCCGATTCGAAGGCGCTCCTCGGCGTGACGAACGAAAGGGTGAGGAGCTTCGACGTCGCGAAGATCCTCGACGACTCGCTCCTCCGCAGCGCGGCGGACCGGGGGCTCGACAAGCGCTGACCGGCCCTCGTCCGGCCTCGGCAGACGCGCGCAACGGGGCCGAGGCGGTCATCCAGCTCTTCGGAGCGCTCGGCGTCGAACACATCTTCCTCAACCCCGGGACAGACACCGCGCCGCTCCAGGAGGCCATCGTCGCGCTCGAGTCGCGGGGCCAGCCGACGCCGCGGATCGTCGCATCCCTCTTCGAGAGCGTCGCGCTCGCGGCGGCGCACGGCTACTTCGCGGTCACGCGCCGCCCTCAGGTGGTCGTCGTGCACGTGGACGTCGGGACGCAGAACCTCGGCGGCAACCTCCACGACGCGATGCGCGGCGAGGCCGGCGTCGTCATCCTCGCGGGCCGCACGCCGTACACCGTCGACGGGAACGTCCCCGGCGGCCGCCTGCGCCCGGTGAACTGGCAGCAGGACGTGCGCGACCAGGCGAGCATCGTTCGCGGCTACGTGAAGTGGATACACGAGCTCGGCCGGACGGACACGCTTCGCCACCTCGTTCCACGGGCGTTCCAGATCGCCGCGACGGAACCGTGCGGCCCGGTCTATCTCATGGCCGCACGCGAGATCCTCATGGCACCCATGGATGGGGTCTCGCTCGAGATGGTGGGCCGGGCGCTGCCCGCCATCGCACCCGCGGCCGATCCCCGCGCTCTCGACGAGCTCGCGTCGTGGCTGGCCGACGCGAGCGCGCCGGTCGCGATCGCCGGGCGCGTCGGCCGGCACGAGGCGGCCGTCGCCGAGCTCGTCGCGCTCGCCGAGCTCATCGGGATGACGGTGGTCGACACGGGCGGGGCGATGAATTTCCCGGCGCAGCACCCTCTGCTCGCCCGCGACGAAGATGCCGCGATCGCGAGCGCGGACGTCCTGCTCCTCCTTGACGTCGACGTCCCGTGGCTTCCAGCCTCGGTCGCACCGGGTCCAACCGCGCGTATCGCGCAGCTGGACGTCGACCCGAACAAGTCCACGATCCAGCTCTGGGGCTTCCCGGTCGATCTGCCGATCCAGGCCGAGACCTCACGGTCGTTGCCGCTGCTCCGCGGAGCACTCGAGCGGGTCGCGACACCGGAGCGGCGAAGGCGCTGGGGCGCGCGTCGACCCACGCGCGCCGCCGAAGAGCCGCGCGCCTCCGAGGCCGAGCGCGGCGCGAAGCCCCTTGCGCTCGCGTGGATCGCGGAGACGCTCCGCAAGGCGCTTCCGCGCGACGCGATCGTCGTGGACGAGATGGTGACGAGCAGCGATGCGGTGCGTCGCGTCCTCGGGCGTGACGTCCCGGGGACCTGGCTCGACTCGGGTGGGAGTGGACTCGGCTGGGGCCTTGGCGCAGCGCTCGGCGCCAAGCTCGCCGCGCCGGCGCGAGACGTCGTGGCGCTCGTCGGGGACGGTTCCTTCGTGTTCGGCTCGCCGATCGCGGCGCTCTGGATGGCCGCGCGCAACGAGGCGCCGTTCCTCGCGGTGATCCTCGACAACGGCGGTTACCGCGCGAGCCAGCGGCCGGTACAACAGCTCTTCCCGGACGGCGCCTCGGTGCGGGCCGATCGCTATCCCGGTGTGCGTTTCGATCGGCCGCCCGACTACGCGGCCCTTGCGCGGAGCTGTCACGCGTTCGGCGAGCGGGTCGAGGATCCCGTCGAGCTCCCGCGCGCGATCGACCGCGCGCTCCACGCGACGCGCGAGGGCCGGCCCGCCGTGCTCGACCTCGCGCTCGCAGCGATCTAGCCGCCGATACCGGACCCCTCGCGGGGCGCCCCGATGGCGGTGTCATCATGATCGCCGTACTCGACGCCGGTCCCCGCTCGGGCTGGCGCAGCGCCAGCTGATCCGCGGCCTGGCCGCGGGTGCGGTGACAGGTTAGAGGCCAGCCACTGGAGGGAAAGATGCGGAGACTCGGAGCACTCGCGCTCGGGCTCACCTTGCTCGCCGCCGCCTGCGGCGGGACCGGCGGCGGAGGTGGTGGCCCGGCCGCGGACACCGGCCCGAAGGCGCCGGGTAAGGACGTCAAGCCGGCGGCGAAGATCACCTGGTGGCACGCGCACGGGGGCATCAACGGCGAAGCGCTGAACC
>VBDU01000115.1 GCA_005883625.1 Chloroflexota bacterium
GCGCCGGTCACCCCGGAGCCCGTGGCCGTATCGGGCGCGCCGAAGTACGTCTGCAGGATGTAGACGACGTTCTCGCCCGCGGAGAAGCCGACCGCGACGGTGCTCATGTAGATCATCCCGTCGGCGGGCTCGTTGAACGCGGGGTCGCCGCGGACGCGGCTCGAGCACACGACGTACTTCATGACCTCCTCGTTGAGCGCCGAGAGCGCCACGAGGACGAGCAGCCAGGTCGCCGCGACGAGCGGCGCGCCGTCCTTCTGGGCCTGCGCGGCGAGAGGCGAGAAAAGGTGCGCGATGACGATGTTCATCCCCGACGCCCACGGCCCGGCGGCAAGGCCCCAGAGGAAGAGCCGGGCGATGAGCGACACGGGCTCGCGCTCGTAGCGGTCGCGGAAGTAGATGAAGACGAGCCAGCCGAGCGCGGGCACGAACGCGACGACGAACGCGAGGACGATGATCACCGGCGGAACTCTGCCACCGCACGCAAGCGCCACGGCACACGGTCCGCAACTCCGCGTCGGTAACTTTGTGCGGGGTAGTGGACAACACAAAGTTAGTGCGCTAACTTTGTGTATTGACGGTGCTAGAGCAAGGTTCGAAAGTCCGACCTCGCTTCGAGCGAAGGCTCTGGACACCCAACGCGACCGCGTTCGGCGGACGCGCTAGCCGCCGCAGGTTCTATTACGAGGCGTTCCTACCCGATCCCATCGCCGAGCTCGACCTGCAGCTCCCTTCCGACGTCGCCACAGTGGTGACGCATGCCGAGACGGAGGTCCGTGCGCTCAACGAACGGGCACCGGACCTCGGCGCGCTCGAGGTTCTCGCTCGACAACTTCTGCGCGCCGAGGCTGTCGCGTCCTCGCGAATCGAGGGCCTCGAAATGTCGCATCGCAGGCTCGCGCGGGCCGAGTTCGCGCCCGAAGTCGCCGATCGAAACGCTCGGACTGTCGTCCGCAACGTCCGCGCGATGGAGCGCGCAGTCGAGCTCGGCGCGAGCACGCGACGATTTGGGGTCGGTGACGTCCTCAAGCTGCATGAAGCTCTCTTACGCGAGACAGATGCGACGATCGCAGGAAGGATCCGGACGAAACAGAGCTGGATCGGCGGCCGCGAGGACACGCCTCTCGGAGCCGAGTTCATTCCGCCGCCGGAAGACAGGGTGCGCCCATTGCTCGTCGACCTTTGCGAGTTCATCCAGCGCGAGGATGTCCCCGCGATCGCTCAAGCCGCGGTCGCCCACTCGCAATTCGAGACCATTCACCCGTTCGCGGATGGCAACGGCCGAGTCGGACGGTGTCTCATCCACGTTGTCCTCCGCCGACGCGGCCTTGCCCCGCGATACATCCCGCCGGTGAGCCTCGTCCTCGCCACCGATCAACGCTCATACGTTCGCGGCCTCACGACCTACCGCGAGTACACAAGCGACGCGGTCGCGTCGTGGATCGGCCTGTTCGCCCAGGCGGTCCGGCGATCGGCGCAGGAAGCCGAGGGCTTCGCCGAACGGATAGCCCAGCTGCAGGCTGAATGGCGCCGACGCGCCAGCGTCCAGCGCAGGGGATCGGCGGCAGATCGGCTGATCACGCTTCTGCCCGCGAAGCCTGTGCTGGATATCCCGCGTGCGAGCCAAATCCTCGAGGTCGTTTACGAGGCGGCGCGGCTCGCGGTCGAGCAGCTCGTCCGTGCGCGCATCTTGTTTCCGGTGACCGCGAAGAAACACGGGCGCCTCTACGAGGCGAGGGAGCTCTTCGACCTCATCGATAGCTTCGAACGGGAGCTTGCGACACCGCAGGGCGAACGACGACGAGCCCGGATCGCCCCGCGTGCGCGACCGGCGCGGAGGGCCACAGCTCGATAGGGCGGAGGCGATCCTCCCGCACGCTCGGAACCGACCGTCCTTAGGGAAGGAGCCATCTCAGACATGCGTCGCGCTCTGTTCCGCGATGCGCAGCAGCTCCTCGCCGCTCATTCAGGCGTCGGTATCAGCTGGGGTGCACCCTGCACAGCATTGGCCCTCAAGGTTGCGCGATCGGCCGAAAACGACTTCACTAGCCAGGCAATGCAGCGCGGCATCCTCCTTGGCGTCATCGTCATCGTCCTCCTTGAGGGGGCGGGAGTGCGTTCGGGAGGGTAGCGGCAGACACGTAGCGGACCAGAAACCAGGAAGGCCTCCCGAACAGGGAGGCCTTCTTCATTTCAGGCGAAGTGAAGGGGGAGCGGACCGTGGCCACAGCGATAGAACAGAAAACGCAGACCACGAGCCCACCGGCGGCGTTCCCGGAGGCGCAGAGCGGCAACGCCGTTCTCATCGACACGCTCCGCCGCTGGGGCATCCACTTCTACGCGGGCGTGAACGGCGGCGGCGTCGTGCACGTCGCCAAGCACCTCGAGCCGATGTACGAGCTCCCCCCGGCCACCGACACGACCCCGCGCATGCTCACGATGGGCGAGTACGTCGCGGGCTTCGTCCCCCTCGGGTACTGGTACGCCACGGGCAAGATCGCCGGCTGCGTCACGACGACCGGCGCCGCGACCAAGCTCGGCGGCAGCGGGATGACCGACGCGAAGCTCCACAACATCCCCGCCGTCTACCTCATCGCGCTCAACTCGACGCTGTCGATCGGCAACGCGCCGCTCCAGGACGTGTCCGAGTACGGCATGAACGTCGTGCCGCAGCTGCAGGCCGAGCTCGGCGAAGGCCTGGTCGTCATCGACAACATGAACCGGCTCGAGGAGGGCCTGCGCTGCGCGCAGCGCGTACTCAAGCACCACAAGCCGGTGGCGATCGCCTTCCACCCGGACGTGCTCTCCAAGTCCACCGACGTCGACGTCCCCTGGACGAGCCACCCGCGCACGTTCTCGGCGCGCGACGTCGCCGACTTCCTCGCGGAGTTCCCGCAGGTCAGCAAGGGCCGGCGCGTCGTCATCTACGTCTCCGGGGAAGCATCGTTCGCGCCGCACGCCCGCGCGCTCACGACGCTCCTCTCGCGCACGCTGCGCGCGCCGACGGTATGGAGCGT
>VBDU01000087.1 GCA_005883625.1 Chloroflexota bacterium
GAGGCCGACGCGATCGTCGACGCGGTCCGCCACTCGGACAAGGTCGTCTTCCGTCTCGCGAACGTCCTCGACACCCTCACCGACAAGGGCGTCCTGTCGCGGGACCAGACCGCCGCGATCGTCCCCGCCCTGCACAGGGCCGATTGGGACGGCTTCTCGATCGACCGGCTCGGCCGCATCCTGGCCGAGCTCGTGCGACACGGAGTCATCAGCGCCGCGCAGCGCGAGGCGATCATGGACGGCATGCGTCGCTAGCCTTCTCCCCGTCGTTCCCGATGCCGGCCCGCGCCGGGCCGGCAGCGCAGCGCCGAGAGCGTCCTGTGCACGTCGCGCGCTGACGTCGCCCTCCTCGGCGGGACGAGTATCGTCGTCGGCGCTCGTTCGGAGGTGGGTATGCGTCGCCTTCCGGTCCTGGCGATCGCCCTTCTGCTCGTCGCCGCGTGCGGCGGCACGACGCCGAGCGCGGCCAGCCCGGCGGTCTCGGCCGCGCCCACCGCTGCCGCGAGCGCGACGCCGGCCCCGCGCGTTTCGCTGAAGGTCAACTGGACCGCGCTCACCGGCGCGAACAGCGGCCTCTGGACGGCGGTCGAGGCCGGCTACTTCAAGGACGAGAGCCTCGACGTCGAGCTCGTGAACATCAACAGCTCGTCGCGCTCGATCGCGGCCCTCATCGCGAAGGAGGTGCAGATCGGCTTCTCCGACGGGGCGAACACCGTGCAGGCGGTCTCGCAGGGCGCGAGCGTGAAGCTCTTCCAGTCCGTCACGAACCACCTCGTGTTCTCGATCATGGCGACCCAGTCCGTGAAGGACCTCAAGGACCTGAAGGGCAAGAAGATCGGCATCACGACGATCGGCTCGTCGACGCACACCGCGGCGCTCCAGGCGCTGAAGCTCGCGGGCCTCGCGCAGAGCGACGTCACGCTCGTGCCGCTGCAGGAGGTCCCGAACATCCTCGCCGCCCTCGTCGCGGGGCAGATCGACGCGGGATCGGTCTCGCCGCCCACGAACTCGCGCGCGAAGGCGTCCGGCTTCAAGGAGCTCATCAATCTCGCGACCGATGGTCCCGACTACCCGTCGGTCGCGATCGCCGCGACGACCGAGTACATGAGCGCGAACGCCGACGTCATGAAGCGCTTCGTGAAGGCGTACTCCCGCGGCGTCGATCGATTCCGTAGGGACAAGGCCTTCGGGATCGCGTCGATCGACAAGTACCTCAAGATCGGCGACCCGGCGATCCTCGACGACACCTGGACGCAGTTCTCCAAGTACCTCGAGCTGCCGCCGTACGTGAAGGGCATCGACGCCGTCATCGTCGAGGTCGCGGCGACGAACGCGAAGGCCGCGTCGCTGAAGCCGGCCGACATCTTCGAGCAGACCTACGTGAAGCAGCTCGACGACGACGGCTTCTTCAAGACGCTGGGCAAATAGCGATGTGCGAGGCGCCTGAGTCCACGACCGTCGCGGCGCTCCTCGAGATGGACCGGCCGCGCGTCGTGGCCGTCGACGACCTGATGGCGTACGCGCGCGAGATCTGCAAGCAGCAGGAGGTGCGCCGCACCGCGCCGGGCTTCATCGGCTACGGCGCGACGAAGCCGGGCGACCGCGTCCTCGTAGCCGTCGACACGCACTACGACAAGCGCGTGGTCGAGGCGGTCGCGCGCGGCCTGCGCGAGATGGGCGCGTCCGTGGACGTGGTCACCGTCGAGGCCCAACCCGACCGCGAGTTCACCACGACCGACGAGGTCGACGTGATCATGCGGCGCGAGCCCTGGACGAAACGGCCGCGGCGCTGGGAAGGCCTGCCCTGGATCGAGGAGCTCGCGGCGCGGGAGAAATACGACCTCCTCGTGCACGGCAAAGGCGGCGGCATCCCGAACGTGCCCTACCGCTACGAGGCGATCCCCTGGCTGCAGACGGACCACTTCGCGAGCGCGGCGACCGTCTACCCGCGCGACCTCCACACGCTCATCAACATGAAGACCTGGCTCGCGTTCTTCGAGCGTGGGCGCGGCGGGAAGGTGCACGTCACCGATCCCGAGGGCACCGATCTCCGCTACACGCTCTTCCCCGAGTACTTCGACGGCACGCGCCGCGGGTACACCGACGTCCCGTGGTGGGGCCACCTCCTCGCGCACGGGCCCACGCCGATCCTCCCCAAGGAGGACGCGACCGGGACGGTGAGCGGGACGACGAGCCATTTCCAGAAGCCGTTCCCGAAGATCCGGGTGACGCTCGAGAACGGGCGGCTCGAGCGTGTCGAGGGTGGAGGCGACTACGGCGACGCCTGGCGCGCGCTCCACGGGGAGTCGAAGGACACGCAGTACCCGTGCTTCCCGCGGCCGGGGCTCTTCTGGCTGTGGGAGGTCGCGATCGGCACGAATCCGAAGATCCAGCGGCCGCCGAACATCCACCTGCTCAGCTCCGGCGGCTTCGAGTGGGAGCGCCGTCGCTCCGGGATCATCCACGTCGGCCTCGGCACGCGCTGGCGCGGCTCCGAGGAGGTGTGGGCCGGCGAGCGCGGCATCCTCTACGGCCACCTGCACGTGCACCTCTTCTTCCCGAGCCTTGTGATCGAGACACCCAAGGGCGAGGAGCTCACCGTGATCGATAAGGGGCACCTCACCGCGCTCGACGATCCGCAGGTCCGCGACCTCGCGGCGAAATACGGCGACCCCGATCGCATCCTCGCCGCGGAGTGGTCGCCGGGCGTACCCGGGATCGACGCGCCGGGCAGCTACGAGGAATACGCGCGCGAGCCCGCGAGATTCATCTACCGGTGAGATGTCGTTCCTTCTCGCGGTGATCCTGTTCGTCGTGGTCGTCGGGCTGATCGACGCGGGACTTCCCTGGCCGGACCCACGCTCGAAAGAGCCCTAGGCGGTGGTCGCAGGGCACTTCGGTCTCGCCGCCGCGGTGAAGGCAAAGCAGCCGCAGGTGCCGCTCTGGTCGCTCATGCTCGCGACCGCCTGGCTCGACGTCCTGTTCGTGCCGCTGTACATCGCCGGGATCGAGCGGATCGAGCCCGCTCCGGGGACGGGCGGGACCGGCTACGGCGAGGGCGTGATCTACGCGGACTACACGCATTCGCTCGTCGGGGCGCTCGCGCTCGGCCTTCTGTTCGGCCTCATCGCCGCCGTGCCCTGGGGACGCCGGACCGGAGTCGTGCTCGGGGCGGTCGTCTTCTCGCACTGGGTGCTCGACCTGCTCGTGCATCGCGGCGACATGCCGATCCTCCCGGGAAACCTCGGCGATCTGCCGCGCCTTGGCTTCGGCCTCTGGCAGATCCCCCTGGCGAGCGCGGCGGCCGAGCTCGCCCTCGTCGCGATCGGGGCCGTGCTCTACGGCCGCGCGGCGGCGAGACGCGCGGGCCCGGCAGCCGGAGGACGGAGCAGGCTTGCCGCGGGCGCGACCTTCGCGGTCGGCGTGCTCGTTCTCGGCCTCTCGGTCCTGGGCCTTTAGTCGAATCCGAGCGCGCTGAGGAGCTCGCCGCAACGGCTCGCGACGTTCGGCACGTCCGCCGTCCAGTGGTCTAACCCGAACGCGAGGAACTCGATCGTCGTAGAGATCACGCAGAGGAGCAGCCCCTCGCGACCGATCTGAGCGATGCACTCCTCCGCGATGGACCGCGCGCCCGCCGTCGACGAACGGACGGGATGCCCGCCGACCGTGGCCTCGAAGAGGAGCGTGGCGAGGTCGTGGGCTCTCGGCCCTTTGCCGCAGTGCTCGGCGTCGATGAGGTACGCCGTGCCGTCTTTGATGAGGACGTTGTCCTGGACGCAGTCGCCATGCACGAGGTCGCTGGTCGGGAGTGCGACCTCGCGCAGATCGCGCGACAGCGCCCGGACGCGATCGAGGACCACCGCCGTCGCCGGCAGCGCCTCGAGGCGTGCCTCCACGGTGGGATCCGTCTCGAAGATGACGCGCCAGATGTGACGCGACCAGTTGCGTCGGTGATCGGCCGCGAGCCCGGCCTGGAGGCGGTTGTTCCGCGCGATGAGCGAGAGGTCCGCGTCAGCGGCGGTCGCGGTCCGGGCGCCCGCGATGAGCTCCTCGATGACGTACTCGTGGCCATCGGGGACGGTCCCGTAGGCGATCCAGCGCGGCGTGCTCCAGCCGGCGGCCAGCGCGCGCCGGACCAGCTCGGCCGTGTCCTCGAGCTCGGTCGGGTCCCGCGGCGGTCGCCACTTGAGGACCGCGCGCGTGCCCTCGCGTTCGCGAAGCTCGTAGGCCCCGCGGTTGTACCCGCCGGGCAGCTTGCGCACGAGCTCCCAGGCCGATCCCTCGCGCTCGTTCAGCAGGTCGACAAGACGAGGGAGGTCGGGCTCAGCCGGTCGCAACGGCGGCTCGCGAAACGGCGCCGTACACGTAGGCCGCGGGGTCGCGCGCGTACTCCTCGTACGATCCCTCGACCGTGATGCCGGGGAGCGGTGGCGTCCACGACTCCGCGAGCAGCTCGTCGGGATCGCCGTGCCGCGCCGCGAGGTCTCGCACGTTCGCGTCGTCGAGCGCGCGAAGCCGGCCGTTCTCGAGGATGCGGTGCGTCCGGCCGCCCTTCGTCTCGAGCACGAGCGTCGGGAGCATGCAATGGACGTGGAGGTGGCCGTACACGATGCCGTTCGCGCCCGCCCACTTCTCCTCCGGGCCCTGCCACTGCGTCCCGAAGCCGATGTGCACGATGCCGCTGCGCCGGCGCTCCCACTCGAAGCCGCCGGAGCTGAGCAGGCGGATGTTCTTCGGTCGCACGATCTTGGGATTCGTGCCGAGGGCGACCTCCCACAGCCAGAAGAGGCCTGGCCGGGGGAAGCACGGGTAGCGCACGTCGCGGGCCTCGGCGAGCAGCTCGCGCCAGGCGTCGCCGTAGCGGCCGCCGCCGTCCACCTGCTCGACGCGCCCGTCCTTCACATGGACCGCGATCGGCGGGAACGGCCGCGCGAAGTGCGGCGTCGTGCCGCGCACCACGCCGTTCGCGCTCTCGCGCTCCGAGAGGGGCGTCGGCGGATGCGTCATGAGGTGGTTCCAGCGCGGCACAGGGCCGAACATCGCGCTCGGCCGCTCGAAGTACTCGGGCCAGAGGTCCCAGCTCACGTCCGTTCCCTCGGGATCGGTGAGCCGCACGCGGCCGCCGCGACCTTCCTCCCAGATCGGGCGCCAGGCGACCTCGTTGATGAGCGTGTGCAGCTCGCGCGGGTACACCGTGGCCTCGCTCGCGAAGTGCTCGACGCCGAGCCAGGGGAACGCCTCGTAGCGGTGGTCGGTCGGTGGGATGCCGCCGCCCTTGCCGTGCACGAGGAGGTCGTAGCGCTCGCGCGCCGCGAGCTCCTGCACCCAGGGCACGCCTTCCCAGCGGCGCGGCTCGTCACGGTACGGCCGGCGGCGGATGGCCGCGCGGAGCTCGTCGAGGTCGTCGAATTCGCGGTCGGGTCCGGCGTCGACGACGATCGTGTCGACGCGCGCCCCCTTCTCGCGGAGCGCGGCGGCCGTCGCGTCGATCACGCGCGGGTCAAAGTGGGTGTCCGCGGCGAGAAGTACGCGGTCGCCGGGCCTCGTCCTGCCGAAGCCGATGAAGCCCGCGGCGGTCCGGCGGATCTCGGGCTGGCCGGCGACGAAGCGCGCGTAGTCGAGGAGCGCGTCTCCGTCGCGCGACTCGCACACCGCTCGCCTGCTACTTGTCCAGGCCGCGGTCGGCCGCGTTCTTCACGAAGGACTCGTCGAGCATCCTGCTCACCTCGTAGCTCTTCACCTTCTCGTTCGTCGCCCCGAGGACGCGGACCGAGTCGGCGAGCTGGTCCGCCCTGGGGTACGGCAGCGACGGGAAGATCTGCATGACGTAGTCGTACGTCTTCGAGAGGATCTGCTCGTCGTCGACCTGCAATTGCTTCTTCAGCACGGCGATCGCGCCGGCCTTGTCCTTGCGGAGGGCGGCGATCGACTGCACGAGCGAGTCGACGTACCGCTGCACGACGGCGCGGTTGGCGGTCGCGTAGCTCCGCTGCACGACGAGGCCGTTGTTCACGACCGGCAGCTTCAGGCTCGCCATGTCGAAGAGCGAGTGCAGACCCTGCGCCTCGAGCTGGTAGCTGAACGGCGGCTGGTCGAGGCCACCCTGGATCGAGCCGGCCTTCAGCGCGGCGGTCCGGTTCTGCGACGAGCCGACGGCGACGATGGTGACGTCCTTGTCCGGATCGAGCCCTTCGCGCGCCAGCCCCACGCGCGTCGCGATGTCGGAGGTCGAGCCCGGCGAGCTCACGCCGACCTTCTTGCCCTTGAGCTCCTGGAGCGATCTCACCTCGGGCGTCGTCATGAAGACGTACGGGTATATCGGCACGAGGTTGCCGATCAGCAGGAGGTCCGCACCCTGCGCGTTCGCGGCGAGCGTCTCGGACCCGCCGCCCTGGAAGATCTGGATCTCGTTCGCGAGCAGCGCGGCGATGCCGGTCGAGCTCGCCGTGAAGCGCAGGTCCGCGTCGACGAAGTTCTTCGCGAAGATCCCCTTGTCCTGCGCGTACCACATGGGGAGCGCGCCCTCGTAGATCTCGCTGAAGCCCACGATGACCTTGGCCACAGCCGGCTGCGGTGTCGCCGACGCGGCGCCCGGCCCGCCGGTCGCGGCGGGCGCGACCGGAGCCGGGTTGCCGCCGCACGCGGCCACGAGAGAGAGCGTCACGACGAGCGCAGCGATGCGGACCGGGCTCATCTCAGGCCTCCCCAGCAGCGGAAGAACGCCGACAGCGCGTGGCTATACTCGGCGCGGCGGTGGGAATGGTCAAACCATTAGCCCTCTTCGCTGCGCTGCTCTTTCTCGTCGCCGGCTGTGGCGGCGCGACGGTCCCGGCGGCCTCGGCACCGGCGAGCGCCGCTCCGACGCCGAGCGCGCCGCCGGTGAAGATCACGATCACCTACGGAAGCGTCGCCGCGGACGTCCTCCCCACGTACGTCGCGCTGGAGCAGGGGATCTTCCTGCGCAACGGTCTCGACGCCGAGCTCCAGCTCATCTCGAGCAGCACCGCGGCGGTCGCGGCCCTGGTCTCCGGCAACGCGGACTTCTCCCAGGCCGGCGGCTCCGAGGCGATCAGCGCGACGGTCGGCGGCGCCGACATCGTCGTGGTCGTCGTGACCGGCGCGACGTACTCGTATCTCCTCATGGCCGCGGCGGACATCAAGACGCCCAACGATCTCAAGGGGAAGAAGGTGGGCATCAGCACGGTCGGCTCGTCGTCGGACGTCGCGGTCCGGGTCGCCCTCAAGAAGATCGGCATCGATCCGGACAAGGACGTGAGCATCGTGCCGGTCGGCGGCGTCCCCGAACGCGTCGCCGCGATGAAGAGCGGTGCGATCCAGGCGACCGTCGCGAACCCTCCGGAGACGACCTCGCTCGAGCAAGCCGGCTTCCACTCGGTGCTCGACCTCGCCGGCCTGAAGCTACCCGCGTCGGTCCAGACGACGATCGTGAAGCGCGAGACCGTGAGGAGCAAGCCGGACGTCGTGCAGCGGTACGTCGACTCGCTCGTGCAGGCCATCGCGTACATGAAGAAGAACAAGCCGGCCGTGGTGAACGTGCTGAAGAAGTACTTCAAGTCGACCGACGACGCCGCGATGGGCTCGGCCTACGACTTCTACACGAACGAGGTCATCCCGGCGCAGCCGTTCCCGCGGCCTGAGCTCTTCGGTGACGCGATCACCGCGCTGGCCGCGCGGAACGACAAGGTAAAGGGCTTCGACGCGAGCAAGATCGTCGACCAGTCGTTCGTCCAGAAGGCCATCGACCGGGGGCTCGACAAGGGCTAGCCGCGCTGCTGGACGACGTCCCTCGCAAGGCGCACGCGGTCGATGCGGATGAGGAACGGGACGCCCTTGTGATCGGGGTCCGCGTGCTTCTCGCTCTCGACCACGCGGTCCCAGATCCGCTCGCGGAGCTCGGGATCGCTCACCGCGCGCGCCTCGCCGTAGAAGCGGAGCTGCCGTTCCTTCTTCGGCGGGCAGTGGTAGAACACCGCGACCTTGGGGTTGCGCAGCAGGAAATCGTAGGACTCGAGGAAGCTGCGCTCCCAGAACGCGAGGTGGTCCTTGTCCCAGACCATCATGCTGCCGCGCAGGCTCACGTCGGGCTGGCCGTCGGCGGCGGTCGCGAGGACCATCGGGCAGCCGTCGTCGCGCGCGGAGTCCACGCGCGACGCGAACTCGCTGAGGTCGATGGCCGATGGCATTGCGGTGGTCGTCACGGGCCGATCAGCGTAGGCCCTTGATGCGGCGCGCGTAGCTCTCGCGATCGAGGCCGAGCAGGCCGAAGCGGCCGAGGTTCGCGAGGAGGTAGCCGTGCGCCCCCAGCCGCTCGAGGGTCGCGACGTCGCCCGCGAGGAGCGCCTCGCGTTCGGCGTCGCTGAGTCGGAAGCGCGCGAGCACCCGGCGCGGATCGCCTCTCAGCTCTTCACGCAGCGCCTCATCCTTCCGGATCCGCCAGCAAAGCGAATGCACCGCGTAGGTGCTCATCGGGCGCGCCACGCGACGAACGCCTGACCCTCCGCGGGCACCGCCGTGGCGAGCGAAGGCTTGCGCTCCCCGATGGCCCCGAGGAGCGCGATCCAGTTGAGGAGCTCGCCGCTCACGTTGCCCGATGCGCGGATCCGCTCGTCGGTCGCTTCCGCGAGCAGCTCGCGCGTCTCGCCCCGCTCGAGCCGGCGCGCGATCTGTGCGGCCCACGCCGGGTCCGGGCAGCCCGAGAGCTTCGTCCCCGGCGCTTTGCTCCCACCGACGTCGAGGCAGAGGCTCCCGCTCGCGAGCACGGCGACGCGTGCCGGCTCGCGCCACGAGGCGACCGCGTCGCGCACGAGCTCGCCGAGCGCGAAGCACCGGCGCGCGGTCGGGAGCGGCGGCGCGATGCCGGCGATGAACAACGGGACGATCGGTATCCGCATCGCCGGTGTAAGGAAGTGGAGCGGCACGAGGACCGAGTGGTCGACCGCGAACTCCTGCGTGAGCGCGAGGTCGAAGCCGGCGGCGATGCCGCGCTCGCGGACGTGCGCGGCGAGGCCCTCGGCGACCGGGACGTCGTAACGCGGAAGCGCGGGCGTGCCGTCGTTCGGACCGGTCGTGCGATCGGCGACGCCGACCGAGAAGAGTGGCAGGTTGTCGAGGAAGAACGTGTTCATGTGGTCGGCCGTGAAGACGACGAGCGCGTCGGGGCGCATCGCCTCGAGCTCCGCCGCGATCTCTCCGAAGCGCGTCGCGACGTCGGATCGCGGACCCTCGCGCGCGACGAGCTCGGGGAAGCCGGGATCGTGCGGGACACCGACGCCGCCCACGAGCTCCGCCATCGACCCAGAGACTAAGATGCTCGGCGTCGTGGGTCGGGCCATCGCGGTCCTCTGTGCTGCCCTCGGGTTCGCCGCATGCGCGTCCGCGCCGGTCACCGCGCCCTCCGCGAGCGCGCGCGGGACGATCGTGCTCTCCCTGGCCTACGCGTCGGTGAGCGCGACACAGGCCGGCGCCTGGGTCGCGAAGGAGCAGGGCATCTTCGAGCGGAACGGGCTCGACGTGAAGCTCGAGTCCATCGCCGGCGGCTCGAGCCCGACCGCGGCGCTCCTGTCGGATCAGGTCCAGGCGCTCCAGATCTCGGTCGAGGCGATGAGCGCCGGCGTCGAGGGCGGCGACATCGTCTACGTCGCCGCACCCGTGTCGTCTCCTCTCTTCTGGTTCGTCGCGCTCCCGACGGTGAACGGGCCCGCCGACCTCAAAGGCAAGAAGATCGGCGCGACCGCGATCGGCAGCGCGACGTACTTCGCGGATGTCCTCGCGCTCCAGAAGCTCGGGCTCGATCCGGACAAGGACGTGACGCTCACGTCCGTGAACAACGTGCCGGCGATCCTCGCGGCGATGCAGTCGGGTCAGGTCGCGGCGGGCGCGCTGTCGATGCCGACGTACTCGCAGGCGAAGAAGCTCGGTCTGAAGACCCTCGTGAACGTCGCCGACCTCGGCTTCAAGTACCCCAGCTCGTGGCTCGCGGTGCGCAAGAGCTTCATCGAGCGGGACCGCGAGGCCGTGACGCGGCTCGTGCGCTCGATCACCGAGGCGATCGCGTACGAGCTCGCGCATCCGACCGAGACCCAGGCGATCATCGGCAAGTACGCGCAGATCACCGATCAGGCCCTGCTCAAAGAGTCGTACGACACCCTTGTGCCGTACCTGAACAAGACGCCGACGCCCGCGATCGAGCAGGCCGCGGCCGGGCTCAAGCTCGTCGTCATGACGAACCCCAAGGCGAAGGACGCCGATCCCGCGCGCTTCGTCGATACGAGCTTCGTCGACGAGCTGGCGAGGTCCGGCTTCATCGACAAGCTGTACAAGCCCTAGCGCGCAGGGGCGCCTCGGTTACGCACGCCGGAACAAGGGCAGCTTCGTCCCCGCGACCTCCTCGAACGTGACCGCGACGGGCATCCCGACGCGGACCTGGTCGGGAGCGATCTCGACGACGCGCGAGAGGAAGCGCGGGCCTTCCGCAAGCGCGATGACCGCGACCGCGTAGGGGAGCGCCTCGCGGAACGCGGGGTGGTAGCTCCGCTGGAAGACGACGAACGAGAAGACGGTGCCGCGGCCGCTCGCGCGCTCCCAGCGCCAGTCGGCGGACCAGCACTCGGGGCACTGCCGGCCCGGCGGGAACCACCAGTGCCCGCTCGCGCAGCGCTGCAGGCGCAGCTCCTCCTGCGCGCAGCCATCCCAGAAGGGCGCGCTTTCGGGCGTGCGCTGCGGGAGCGGCGGCGCGATGCTCACCTGCCGAGCATCGCGACGACCTCAAGCGTCGAGCGTACGCGCGCCATGCGCGGGAAGATCCGCCGCATGAGCTGCTCGTGATTGTCGAGCTCGTGCGCCGTGCAGGCATCGCGCGGGATGACGAGGTTGTAATCGAGGTCGTGCGCCGAGAACGCGGTCGCCGCGACGCCGACGTCGGTCGAGCCACCGACGAGGACGAGCGTGTCGACCCCGCGGACGCGCAGCGCCTGGTCGAGGTACGTGTGCGCGAACGCGCTCCAACGGAACTTCGGCACGACGAAGTCCTCGGGCCGCGCGGCCAGCTCGTCGACGATCTGCCCGCTCCACTGGCCGGCGACGACCGACGGACGCCAGTGCGGCTTCGCGAGCGGCCTGAGGCGGTTGTCGGTGTCGGTCCAGATGTCCTTGTGCATCCCCATGTCCGCGCGGTGCGCGCCGATCCCGTAGGCGATCATCGCCTTCTCCGCACGGAAGGCGTCGATGAGCAGCCGCATGTTCTCCACAGCGGGCCCGAATTCCGGCATGAGCCGGCGGTCCTGCGTCTTGAGGTAGCCGTTGAGGGTGTCGAACAGGAGCAGGCACGTCCGCGTCGGGTCGAGCTCGCCGGCCATCACTCGTACCGGACGTTCTTGCCGAAGTCGTACGTCGGGCTCGTCTCGGCGCCAAAGTCCCAGCGCACGCGCTCGCGCGGCCACGCGCCGGCGAACACCTCGTTCGCGAATCCGACGAGCATGTCCCACGCCGCGGCCGCCTCAGCGGGCCGGTACCGGCCCGGCATCGTGTCGTTGAGCCAGCCGTGCGGCATACCGGCAAAGACGCGCATGCGGTAGCTCTTGCGCGCGTCCTCGAACGTGCCGCGGACGCGGCGCACGTCGGCGAGCGAGATGACGTGGTCGCCTTCGCCGAAGAGGAACAGGAAGGGCGCGCGGAGCGCGCCGATCATCTCCGGCATCGGCCGGGGCTGCTCCTTGGTCACCTGCCAATCGCTTTCCTGCGCCGCGCCGTACAGGACGACGCACGCCGCGAGATCGGTCCGCTCGCTGCCCACGACGACCGCGTAGCGTCCGCTCTGGCAGACGCCGACGAGGACGATACGCTCGGCGTCCACCTGCGGATCGGTCTTGAGCTCGTCGATCGTCTCGTGGACGACGGCCGCGATCTCCTCGTCGGGGAGGGTCACGCGGATGCTTCCGGCTCGCAGCGCGTCACGATCGCCCTGCCAGCGCGTGAAGAGATCGGGCGCGACTCCCACGAATCCCGCGCGCGCGGCCTTCTGGGCGAGGTCCAGCGTGTGCTTGGTGAGCCCGTAGCGCTCGTGCAGGAAGATCAGCGCCGGCGCGCTCGCGTCGTCCGGCGGCCGGAAGATCATGCGCGGCCGAGGATGAGCGAGCTGTGGCACACGGTGTTGCCGCCGTGGCCCGACACGAGCGCGACGTCGCACTCCGGCACCTGGCGCTCGCGGGGAAGCTCGCCGCGCAGCTGGCGCACCGCCTCGACGATCTGCAGCATCCCCTCGACGTGCCCCTCCGAGAGCTGGCCGCCGGACGTGTTCGCGGGAAGGGCCCCGTCGAGGGCGAGCGCACCGGATGCCGCGAACGGTCCGCCCTCGCCCTTCGCGCAGAAGCCGTAGTCCTCGAGCTGCGCGATCACCATCCAGGTGAAGCAGTCGTACAGCTGCGCCGTGTCGACGTCGCGCGGGCCCAGTCCCGCCATCGCGAACGCTCGCTCCGCGCTGCGCCGTGCCGCGGTCGAGACCATGTGCTCGTCGGCGAACCAGCCGCGCAGGTTGTTGAAGGTGCCGAAGCCTTTCACCGTGACCGCCGGCCGGCGGAGCGCTCGCGCGCGCTCGACGCTCGTGACGACGAGGGCGCCGGCCGCGTCGACCGGCACGCTGCAGTCGTAGAGGTTGAACGGGTCCACGACGCGGCGCGCCGCGAGGTACTGCTCCATCGTGAGCGGCTCGCGGACGTACGCGGACGGGTTGCGGCCGGCGTGCTCGCGGAAGGCGAGCGCGACCGCGCCGAAATGCTCCTTCGTCGTCCCGTAGCGCGCCATGTGGCGCTGCGCGCCGAACGCGTGCATCGCGGTCGCGCCGAAGAGGCCGAACTCCTGCTCGAACTCGCGCCTCTCCTGGCCCTCGACGAGCGACACGGCCTCGCGGCGCTCCTCGGTCCGATGCGTGCGCGACCAGCTGTCGCGACCGTATCCGCAGAGCGCGACCTCGCAGAGTCCGGCGTCGATCGCGAGGATCGCGAGGACGATGGAGAGGATCTGGCTCGCGCCGCCGTTGTCGACGGTCGTGCTGAAGGCGGCGTCGATCCCGAGGAGCTGTCCGATGCGCTGGTGGTGCGCGTAGACCTCATCGGGGCCGCGGCACACGATCGCGTCGACGTCGCTCTTCGCCAGTCCCGCGTCCGCCACGGCCGCGGTCATCGCCTCGGTGAGGAGGCCGAGCGCGCTCGCGTCGGGCACCTTGCCGAGGCGGCTCTGACCGACGCCCACGATCGCGTACCGGTCGCGCAGGCGCCGACCGCGGTCGCTCACCGCGCCCGCTGCCCTGGCTTGAGCTCGTCGAGCACCTCGGCGGTGTGCTCGCCGAGCGTCGGCGGCGCGCGGCGGATCGCGAGCGGCGTCTTCTCCAGGGTGACGCCCGGCGCGACGAGGTCGACGTCGCCGCGCTCGGGGTGCGTGATCCGCGCGCGCATCCCGAGCTCGCTCACCTGCGGGTCGGCGAAGGCCTCTGCGAGCGTATTGAGCGGCGCGCACGGGACGTCGTGCCGCTCGAGGCGCGCGAGCCACTCGGCGCGCGGGGCCGTGACGAACGCGTCCGCCAGGATCGCGCGCAGCTCCCTGTGGTGCGCGACGCGATCCGTTCGGCTACGGAACCGCTCGTCCTGCGCGAGCTCGGGCCGGCCGATCGCCCCAGCGAGGCTCGCGAAGAACTTCTGTGGCGACGAGAGGTGGACGACGAACGGGAGGCCGTCGCTCGCGCGGAACGCGTACACCTGCGCGATGCGCGTCCGCGTCTCGCGTGTCGGCACGTCGCCGGACGCGAAATAGCGCGCCGCGTTCTCGCCCAGGAACGCGGTGCAGGCCTGGAGGAGCGAGGTCTCGACGCGCTGCCCTTCGCCGCTCCGCCGCCGCGCCACGAGCGCGCCGAGGATGCCGTAGCACGCGAAGATCCCGGTGAGGTGGTCGGCGATCGAGATGCCCATCGGCCGCGGGTCGTCGAGGTCGGTGAGCAGGCTGAGGAGCCCGCTCATCGCCTGGCCGACGGTGTCGTAGCCGGGACGGTCGCGGTACGGGCCATGCGAACCGAACCCGGAGATGGCGCAATAGACGAGCTGCGGGTTCCAACCCCGCGCGTCCTCGTAGCCGAAGCCGAGCCGGTCCGCGACGCCCGGACGGTGGTTCTCGATGAGCACGTGCGCGCGCTCGACGAGCTGGCGCAGCGCGCCGAGCCCCGCCGGATCCTTCAGGTCGAGCGCCACGCTGCGCTTGTTCCGGTTGAGCCCGCGGAACGTCGCGCCGTAGCCGCCCTCCTCCCAGCCGCGGAACGGATCGCCGCGCTCCGGCTCCTCCACCTTTACGACATCCGCGCCCATGTCCGCGAGGAGCATCGCCGCGTACGGGCCGGTCACGTACTGCGCGACCTCGACGACGCGGACCCCCGTCAGGGCGCCGGGCGCGATCGCGACGTCCTCGCTCACGCGGGCTGCGGCGCGCGCGCCACCATCGCGAGCGCGATGTCGTGCAGCATGGCGTCGTCGCCGAGGGTCGGACAGAAGACGTCGACCTGGAGGAGCGCGACGCAGCCCGGGCAGTAGTACTCGTGGAGCTCGCCGATGAAGTCGCCGGCGGGAAGCGGCGCGTCGCTCACCTGGCCGAGCGGTCGGATCGCGCGCAGCGCGCCCCGCTTGTAGCTCGCCGCCGCGTCACCGAGGTCCGCGCCGCAGCGCCGGCAGCGCCAGCGCGCGCCGGCGCTCGCCCGCACGATCTCGAGCGAGTGGTGCGGCGTCGCGAGCGGGTCGCCCGGAGGCAGCGTCGCCGGAGCGTCAGCAGAGGCGCGCGCGTCGCGGCGCCGGCGCGCCCGGGTCTCGTCGCGGAGCGCGTCTGTCGCCGCGAGGTCCGCCGCGCCGTCGCGATCGAGGCGCACCCCGAAGAAGCGCTCCGCGGCGTCGCGCGTGAAGAAGCCCGACGCGACGTCGCGCGCGACGGTCTCGGGCTCGCGCTCGAGCGGGTCGCCGAACCCGCCACCCGACTGCACGAAGTCCGAGACGAGCCACCGCTCGGGCAGCGCGACCCGTGGCCGACCGGCCTCGGGAACGTGCACGGTCGCCCAGCCGCCTTCGACCGCCTCGCGGCCGGACGTGGGGTAGCGGCCCTCGGCGAGCCGTCGCGCGAGCGCGACCGGATCGGTCGCCAGGATCGCGCGCATGCCACCGGTCCCGCACGGGTAGCCGCCGAAGAGACCGAAACCGCCGTTCGGGATGCCGCCGTACGGGCGGAAGTCGACCGTGAGGTCGGAAGAGCCGTAGACCATGTAGAGGCGGTGGCTCCCCGCGCCGCCGCGGTGGCGGCCGTATCCCGCGCCGTCGGGGTTGTGGTTCCGCGCGAAGTACAGGAACGGGTAGGAGAGCTCGATGCGCTCCACGTCGCTTATCCCGCCCGCGGGGATGTTCGCGTGCCCGCCGGTGTCGACGCCGTCGCGCAGCGGCGTCGCGCCGAAGCCTCCGCCGTGGATGTCGTACAGGCCCTGCGCGACCGGCAGGCCATTCGCGTTCGTTCCCCCGTAGAAGTAGCCCGGTCCGCCCTGGTACCAGAGCCCCTGCCAGCCCGCGTTCACCTCCTCCAAGCGGCCGGCGGCGTAGAGCATCTTCGCGACGCACTCGGTGACGGCCGAGACGAGGATCTGGCCCACGCGCGGCGCGCCGCCGCACGCCGCCGGGAAACGGCAGTTGAGGAACGTGCCCTCGGGGACCGAGACCCGGACGGGCGCCATCTTCCCGTCGCTCCAGGGGACGTCCCAGAACAGCATGTTCGTGAGCGCGAGCGCGACGTGCGCCAGCGTGCTCGGCAGCGTCGAGTTCTGGTCGTCATCCTGCTGCGGGCTCGTGCCGGCGAAGTCGAAGCTGACCTCGTCGCGCGCCTTCGTCATGGTGCACCGCACCTGGAACGGGCGCGCGCTCCGCATCGCGGTCGCGTACGTCCGCGAGCGCCAGGTGCCATCCGGAAGCTCGCGCAGCTTCGCGCGCGCGAGACGCTCGCTGTCCTCGATCATCTTCCGCATCGCCGCCTCGACGAACTCGAGGCCGAACTGCTCCACCAGCCGCAGCACGCGCGCGCCGCTCACGTTGTTCGCGGCGACGCGGGACCGCAGATCGAGCTCGACGTAGTACGGGTCGCGGCATTGCTCGACGATGGTCTTGCAGACGTCGTCGCGGAACTGACCGCGCTCCACGACCTTGAGCGCGCGGACGCGGAGACCCTCGTGGTAGATCTCGGTCGCCGTGCCGCGGAGCAGCCCGCCCGTGTCGGCGGTGTGCGAGCTGCTGGCGGTCCAGCCGATGAGCCTGCGCTCGGCGAAGATCGGCATCACCACCATCTGGTCATAGGTGTGCGACCCCGCGACGTACGGGTCGTTGTTGAAGATCTGGTCGCCCTCATGGAACCCTGGCGAGCTGCCGAACTCGCGGATGAGGAGCTTGATCGCGTCGCTCGTCGCCGCGGCGAAACGCAGGTGCCCCGAGCACGCGAGGACCATCCGGCCGCTCGCGTCGTAGAAGGACTGCATGCATTCGCCACCCTGCACGACGATCGGGGAGGCCGATACGCGCTGCAGCGCCGCGCGTCCTTCCTCGCCGATCACCCAGAGGCGGTGGCGCAGGATCTCGTACCGGACCGGATCGATGACGCTCACGACGCCGATCCCTTCGCGTCGATGGCGAGGTTCCCGAAACGATCGACCAGCGCGCTCATCCCCGCCGGCACGACGACGGTGGTGAAGGCCGACTCGACCACCGCGGGGCCGCCGACGCGCTGACCGGCGCGCAGCCCGCTCCACTCATAGATCGGCGTCTGGGAAGGACGCCCGTCGAGGTGCACGCTCCGCCACGCCTTCGGTTCCGGCGGGGCCTCGCCGTCGAGCTCCGCAGCCGCGAGCGCGGGTTTCGGGACCGGTCCGACGGCATCGACACGGAGCGCGCTCACCTCGACCAGCGCGTCGGGATCGCCCGCGCCCGTGCCGTACAGGGCGTGGTAGCGCTGCGCGAAGAGGCGGCTGAGGGTCGCGATGGCCTCCGCGTCGAGCGGGGCCTCGGGGAGCTCGAGCTCGACGGCCTGCGTCTGGCGCAGGTAGCGCAGCGACGCGTAGCGGCGCAGGCGCGCGTCGGTGCGCGCAAAGCCTTCGCGATCCATGATCTCGAGCAGCTCCGCGCCGAGCTCGTCGAGCGGCGCGTTCAAGAGCCGCGGCGGGACCGGGAGAACGTGCTCGACGGTGCGTAAGCGCGTGTGGCGCACGTCCGCGAGCGCGATCCCGAAGGCCGAGAACACGGCCGACGTCGGGAACACGTAGACCCTGGGGATACCGAGCTCGCGCGCGAACGCCGCGGCGTGCATCCCCGAGGCGCCGCCGAACGCATAGAGCACGAACGTCTCCGGGAGGTGGCCGCTCCGGATGACCTGACGCCGGATGAGGTCCGCCATCTTCCCTTCGATGATCCGGCGGATCCCGTCGGCTCCGCGCGTGGCGTCGAGCCCGAGCGGGCGCGCGACGCGCTCCACCGCTCGGTGCGCCAGCGTGGCGTCGAGCGCTCGCGCGCCGCCCAGGAAGTAGCGTGGATCGATGACCCCGAGCACCACGTTCGCGTCCGTCACGGTCGGCTCGTCCCCGCCGGCGCCGTAGCAGGCCGGCCCCGGGTCGGCCCCGGCGCTCCGGGGGCCGACGACGAGGCGGGCCGTCGCCTCCTCGTAGCGGGCGATGGTCCCTCCGCCGGCGCCGATGGAGTCGACCTCGATGATCGGCTGCTGGACGCGGAAGCGGTCGAACACGGGCTCGTCCGCGTAGCTCCAGCCGCCCTCGATGCAGAGACCGACGTCGAAGCTCGTCCCGCCCATGTCCGCGGTCAGGACCCGGTCGTGCCCGAGCGTCTTCGCGATGTGCGCGGCCGCCAGCATCCCGCCGGCGGGGCCGGACTGCAGCGTCGCGACGGGCGAGCACTGTCCGGCGCTCGCGACGCCGCCGTTGCCCTGCATCGCGAGGACGTCGCCGACAAAGCCGCGCCGCCGCAGCTCGTCCTCGAGGCCGCGCAAGTAACGCTGCACGCGCGGGCCGACGAACGCGTCGACGAGCGCGGTGTTCGTGCGCGCGTACTCTCCCGCGACGCGCGCGAGGCGATGGCCGTACGAGACGTAGACGCGCGCGCCGTAGCGCTCGTCGACGAGCGCCGCGATGCGCTCCTCGTGGACCGGGTTCGCCCAGGCGTTCAGCAGGCATACCGCGAGCGCGCCGACACCCTCGGTCTCGATGAGCCGCTCGAGCGCGCGCACGACGTCGCCGTCGCGGAGCGGGACCACGACCGTTCCACGGACGTCGATGCGCTCGAAGACTCCTTCGGTCCGCGTGCGCGCGACGAGCGGCACGGGCTTGGTGAGCGACGCGGGGTGCCGGACCTCCTCCTCGGAGAGACCGTCGACGCGCCCGATCGCCCGCATGATCGCGGGCGTGTCCTCGAAGCCGCGCGTCGTGACGAGGCCGAGGACCGGGCCGGTGCGCGTGAGGAGGGCGTTCGTCGCGATCGTGCTCCCGTGGGTGATCCGCCGGGTCCGCCGGAGCAGCTCGACGAGGTCGATGCCGAGCCCCGAAGCGCCGCTCTCGAGCGCCGCGAGGACGCCGTTGGTCGGATCGGCGGGCGTGGTCGCGGCCTTTGCCATGCGCACATGCCCGGCCGCGTCCAGCAACGCGACGTCGGTGAACGTCCCGCCGACGTCGATCCCGATGATGATCGGGGCCCGCAGCTCGTGCTCATCGCGGGGGCGGGCCCCCGCACCCCCTAGGGGTACACGGTGGCCGGTCGTCATGGCAGCTCTCTGATGCCGCCGTTCACGGCGATCGTCTGTCCGGTGATGTAGCCGCCGTCCTCGCTCGCGAGGAAGGCCATCGCGTTCGCGATGTCCTCGGGCCGGCCGATGCGGCCCATCGGGTTCTGCTCGCCCTGCGCCCGCAGGCGCTCCTCCGACGCGTACATACGCGGCATGGCCGTATCCGTGATGCCCGGCATGATCGCGTTCACGGTCACGTTGCTACGCGCGACCTCGAGCGCGAGCGCCTTCGTGAAGCCGATCACCGCCATCTTCGAGGCCGTATAGGGCGAGACGTTCGGGCGGCCGCCGAGCGCGTGACCCGACGACACGTTGATGATCCGGCCCCACCTGCGGTCCACCATGCCCCGCAGCACGCGCTTCGCGCAGATGAAGCCGCCGGTGAGGTTCACGTCGAGGACGCGCTGCCAGTTCTCGAGCGTCTGCTCGCGGATCGGCGCGTGCCGGCCGTACACGCCGCCGATGTTCGCGAGGACGTCGACGGGGCCGAGCGTCCGCTCGACCTCGTGGACCGCGGCATCGATCGCCGCCGAGTCCGCGACGTCGGCCCGCACGGCGAGCGAGCGCCCGCCGAGCTCGCCCGCGGTCCGCTCCGCGGTGGCCCCGTCGATATCGAGCGCGGCGACGCAGGCCCCTTCGCGCGCGAACCGCAGCGCCACGGCCCGGCCGATGCCCTGACCGGCGCCGGTCACGAGCGCGACGCGTCCGTCGAGCCGGCCGGTCATGCGTAGAACTCCCCGCCGTTCACGTGCAGGACCTGTCCGGTGATCCAGCGCCCGTGCGGCCCCAGGAGGAAGAGCGTCGCCTCCGCGATGTCCTCCGGCGCGCCCAACCGTCCCATCGGGACGTCCTTCACGCGCTTGTCCCGTTTGGCCGCGTATTCCGCGTCGCTCAAGCCATGCCGCCAGCGCGGCGTATCGATCGGTCCAGGCGCGATGACGTTCGCCGTCGCGCGTGGCGCGAGCTCGCTCGCGAGCACGCGCGTGAAGCCGAAGATCCCCGCCTTCGCCGCGGAGTAGTGCGCGCCGCCGGGCCGCCCCTTGAAGGCATACGAGCTCGACATGCTGACGACCCCGCCCCCCGCCTCGCTCACGGCGTCGAAGGCGGCGCGGCAGCAGAGGAACGTGCCCGTGAGGTGCACGGCGATGAGGGCGCGCCAGTCCGCCTCCGAGAGCTCGAGGACCGGCGCGAGGGAGACGTTGCCCGCGCAGTTCACGAGGAAGTCCAGCCGGCCGAACACCTGCCGCGCGGTGCTCACGAGCCGCGCGGCGTCCTCTTCGCGCGCGACGTCGGCGGTCACCGCGATGGCGTTCGCGCCGCGGGCCGTAGCCTCCCGCGCGGTCTCCTCGCCCGCGGCGGCGACGATGTCGCCGATGACGACCGCGGCGCCCGCCGCGGCGAGCTCGAGCGCGATCGCCCGGCCGATCCCACTGCCGCCACCGGTGACCATGGCGACGCGACCGTGGAACCATGATGTCGCTCGTCTCTGCCCCCCGGCCCCCGTCATGCCGGCACCGCCACGTGGGCGGGCAGCTCCGCGAGCAGCCGGCCATAGCCGGTCCGCGTCTCGTGGACGCCGAGCCTCCGCTGCACCGCCCACACGCGCGCGGTGACGGCATGGACGACCGGGACGCCGAGCTCGCGCTCGAGCGGCTCGATGACGTCGAGGATCCGCCAGCCCGAACCGAGGAGGTAGACGCCGTCGGCGCGCTCGTGCCGGCGGAACGCATCGCGCGCGAACGCGCGTACGTGCGCGGGCTCGAGCCGGCCGACGTCCGCGAACGGGACAGCGATCCCCTCCATTCCGAGGACGTCGAACCCGCAGGCGGCCAAGTAGCTGGCGAAATCGTCGTTCAGCTCGCCGGTGAAGTAGGTGATGCCGACGATGCGGCGCATGGCGAGCGCGCGCATCGCCTCGGCCTGGGTCTGCGGCGCGGTGACGACGGGAATGCCGAACCGGCGCTCCCATCCGCTGACGATCTCGCGCTCGCGCGCCGGCCCGAGGAGCATGAACGGTGGCGCGCCCTCGGGATGGATGAGGTCGACGCCGATCTCCGCGAGCTTCGCGACCTTCTCCTCCACGGCGTCGATGACCCTCGCGAATTCCTCCCGCGTGCCACGACGGATGTCGAGGTAGAGCGGGATGACGCCGATGCCTTCAGGGAGCAGCCGGACGAACTCCTCGAGCGAGCCGGGGCGGTACGTCGGCTTCACGAGGCCGACCGTGCCATGCGCGCTGCCGAACCGGGTCATCGGACCCTAGGCCCGCGCGGGCTCGCCGGCGAGCCGCTCGAGCAGCGAGCCGAAGCCGGGTCGCGCTTCGGCGATGCCCAGGCGCCGCAGGGTGCCGTATACGACCGACTGACTGCTCGAGGTGACCGGCACGCCGAGCTCGCGCTCCAGGTCCGCGAGCTTCCCGAGCGTCGGCCAGCGTGGGCAGGTGAGATGGATCGCGTCCGCGCCCGGCGCCTCCCGACGGAGCGCGCGCGCGACGTCCGCCGACGCGTCGGGCGGGAGCTGCGCCATCTCGACGGGGCGTTCGATGCCGAGGGAGCGCGTGGCGACGACCTCGAAGCCCGCTGCGCGGAAGTACGCCGCGAACTTCTCCGTGAGCTCCTCCGTGTAGGGCGCGCCGATCGCGATCCGCCGCGCGCCGACCGCCTCGAGCGCTTCGACCTCGCACCGGACGAGCGCGACGACGGGCGCGCTTGTCTGGCGCTGCGCCCGCGCGAGGAGGTCTCGCTCGAAGCCGTGGCCCTTGAACGTCACCGGCGGCGAGCCGCCGAGCACGATCACGTCGCATTCCTCGTACGCGAGATCCGCCACGGCGGCCTCGTAGCTCGCGAGGACCCGCTCGAGCTCCTCGGCGGTGAGACGCTTCAGGTTGAGCGCCGTGGGAACGACGATGACCCCGGGCGGAGCGGCCCGGTAGTACTCGTACATGAGCACGTCGCCGCGCGAGGGATTCACGATCCCCACCCGTGCGCGCCAGGTGCGCCCCGCCCGACCCGTCACTTGATGCCGAGCGTCGTGTTCCAGAACTCCGAGTCCTTGTCGAACGTCTGCATGAGGTCGAGCGTCACGTAGATCCGCTTGTCGCCGAGGACGTCGGGATACTTCATCTTCACCTTGGTCGAGGCCGGCGGCCGGCCGGTCGTCGCGAGGGTCTCCTGGCCTTCCTGGGAGACGAGCCATTCCGTGAAGAGCCGGGCCGCGTTCGGGTGCGGAGCCTTCGCGGCGAGCGTCATGCCCGCGAGGTCCATGACGATGACGTCCTTCACCCAGTCGACGGCCTTGTTCTGTTCGTACTTGAACGCGGCGAGTCGGTAGCTGTGCGAGGCGAACGTCACCGCGAACTCGCCCGCGGGAAGCAGGCTGTCGATCTCGGTGTGGCCGGAACGCAGGATCGGCTTGTTGGCTGCGACGCACTTCAGGATCCGCTGGGCCTCCGCCTCGCCGAGCTGCTTCTTGAGAGCGCTATAGACGACGACGTCGCCGACCTCGACCGCGATCTTGGACTCGTACTTCTTGTCGCAGAGGTCCGCCCAGCCCTTGATGTCGCCGACCTTCACGCCCTTCTGCGTGTTGAAGCCGATCGCCAGCGGGACGCCGCGGTTGGCGATCCAGGTGCCCTTCGCGTCGCGCCCCTCGGGCGGTATGTCCTCGGAGGCCGAGGGCGTGTACGGCTGGGTGTAGCCGAGGTCGACGATCTGCTTCACCTGGAACGACGAGCTGTCGAAGATGTCGAAGAGGTTCTGGCCCGCGCGTACCTCGGTGATGACGCGTGTGACGAGCTGCTCGCCGGTCACCCGGGTGTGCTCGATCTTCAGCCCGGGGAAGCGCTGCTCGAATTTGGGGATGATCGTCCGCGCGTCGTCGGTGTTCATCGACGAGTAAAAGGCGATCTTCCCCTCGGCCTTCGCCGCTTCGTACAGTCGCGTCATGCGCTCGCCCGCGGTCTCGGCGGACGCGGGCGGCGCCGGCGATGCGGCGGCGGGCGACGCCGGGCCGGAGCCACCGCAGGCAGCGACGACGAACGCGAGCGCGACCACGATCGCGAGCTGAGCGCGCATGAGCGACCTCCTCCGCCCGCGGAAAGCGGGCATCATAGCCCCACCATCGGGGAGGAACAGAGCGAATGACGACGCAGTACGAGCGGCTGAAAGAGATGTCCCAGGCGACGCGCGACCGTACGCGGGGCGGGCAGGTGGTCGTGCACACGAAGGACATCGAGTGGGAGGCGGGACCGGGCGGTCACCGCCGGCGCGCGTTCATCTCCGAGCCCGACATCCTCGGCTCGATGGTCCAGACGATGGCCGCGTTCCTGTCCGAGATGCCGCCGGGTGGCCGGAGCGGGAAGCACCGGCACTTCAACGAAGCGATGATCTTCGTCCTGAAGGGGCACGGCCACACGGTCATCGGCGACGGCGGGAACGAGAAGAGGTACGAGTGGGGCGAGGGCGACCTCGTGTCCGTCCCCGTCAACGAGTGGCATCAGCACTTCAACGACGATCCCAAGAACCCCGCCCTGCACCTCGGCATCACGAACCTGCCGCTGTTGCGGGCGATGGGCCTCAACTCGCTCGAGGACGCCGCGAGCTAGCGCGGTCACGTTCGCGGCGCGACGAGGATCTCGTCGCGCGGCCAGTGGTCGACGAGCTCGGCGCCGCTCTGGGTGACGACGACGGCGTCCTCGAGGCGCACGCCGCCGATGCCAGGCTCGCCCTCGCGACCCTCGATCGCGATCGTCATCCCCGCCTCGAACGTCTGCGGGTGATCGAGCGACCACTGCCGGTTGATGATCGGATAGCCGTACGCATGCAGGCCGATGCCGTGCCCGATCTCGAGCGTGAGGAGCTCGGCTTCGTCCTTGTAGCCCCAGGTGCTCGCGGGCGCGAAGTGCCTGGCCGCGTCGCGCGTCGTGGCGCCGGGTTTGATCGCGCCGATGACGTTGTCCAGACGCTCGACGAGCCGGCGGTACCAGTCCTTCGTCTTCGCGTCGGGCTCGCGACCGACGGAGAACGTGCGGTAGTAGCAGGTCTTGTAGCCGAGATACCCCAGGCTGCAGAACGACGCGTACGCCAGATCTCCGTGGTTGAGGATCCGGCCGGTGCGCTCGTACGCGCGATCGAACGAGGTCGGTCCGGTGCGGAAGTGCATCGCCGGCACCTCGTCGGCGCCGGCGGCCCACGCCGCGGCCTTCGCGGCCTCGGACGCGTCGGTGTCGCGCGCCCCGGGCCGGAGCTTCTCCCATGCGGCGTACCACGACGCGTCGGTGATCGCGAACGCCATCTTCAGGCAGCTGATCTCGTCGACCGTCTTCGTCTTCGTCGCATCGAGCATGAGCGGCCAGCCGTCGATCGTCTTGACCCCCTGGTCGGCGAGCGCGCGCTGCGCGCGTCCGTCGAACCCGACGACCGCGACCTGCTCCTTGTCGACCTTCCGCTCGACGAGGGCCTGGTGGACCCCGTCGGCGAACTTCTTCGCCTCCTCGTCCGCGGCCTCGGGGCCGGGACCGGACGAGAGCCAGGCGCGCGCGAGCCGCCAGTCCTTGATCCAGGGTGCTTCCGCGGGATAGAAGCGGATCCAGCCCGCGTGGTGGAAGACGATCGGCTCGCTCTCGGCAAAGAAGAGGACATACCACAGCTGGGGCTGGAATTCGGGACCGCGCAGCCCGGTGAGATACCGCGTGTTCTCGGGCCGCGCCGCGAGGATCGCGGGGACACCGCGCGCGCGGAGCACGGCGCGCGCCTTCTCCGCGCGCTCGCGCCGCAGGCGCTCCACGTTGATGCGCTCCTGCCAGTCGACGATCGCGGTGCCGAAGGTGAGCCGCTCGGCCATCTTCACCATCGGCGCGCTATTCCGGGTAGACGACCGAGTCGTAGCCGAGGAGCTTGAAGAGCCGGTTCTGCCCCGAGAGGAGCCGAAGCGGCTCGTTCCCGGTGTTGACGTGCTGGTGGACGGTGTTCTGGGGTACGTACACGACGTCGCCCTTCGCGAACTCCCAGCATCCTGGCTCTGTCGCGATGCGCGCGTAGTAACGGTCCGCGATCTCGGCCGCGACCTCCCACTGGAGCGTGTCGCCGCGACCGGCTTCCACGTAGAGGACTTCGTCGGCCATATGCCAGTGCCTCGGTGTTCGGCCGCCGACCGGGACCTCGAGCTCCGTGAGGTCGACGCTTCCGAGCCGCACGTCGGCCTGCTTTCCCGACGTGATGACGCGCAGGTGACCGTCGCGCGTGTCCTCCCAGCGCGTCGTCGCCTGCTTCACGACCTTGCGCTTCTGCTGCACGCCGGGCGTCCAGAGGCGCGACCAGTCGACGCGCGGGCCGAAGCCCGCCGTGCTGAGCTCGGCGCTGCGGCCCTGCTGCCACAGCCCGAGGTACATCCAGAGCGCCTTCGCCTTGAAAATGATCCCGCGGGCGGGACGCTCCGCGTCCGCGTTGAAATGCTGGTGGACGCTGTCCGCGTGGACGACGACCGCGTCGCCGCCCTCCCAGTCGTAGCGCACGCCGTCGTGGATCTCGTAGCCGCGGCCGTCGAAGACGTAGTAGAGCGCCTCGTTCTGATGACCGTGTCCCTCGTTCTTGCCGCCCGGAGCGAGGTCGACGGTGTGCACCTGGAGGCTCTGCGTGAGGAACGGATCGTCCCCGGGACCGACGAGCCACTCCGCGCTCGCGCCCGCGCCCAGCCCGGAATACCCCGGCATCCCGTGCGTGAGGACCGTGCCGGTGCCGGCCTTGCGCACGCGCGGCGCCGCGCGCTGCCGCGCGCGATGCTCGGCGAGCCCGTAGCTGTCGGCCGAGATGCCGCGCAGGAAAATGCGTTCGCTCATCGAGCCGCCTCCCCGAAGTCGAAAGGTAGGATGGTTCGACCAACGCGTCCAGGGGGGCATCGTCGAAGTCCTCGCCGCGCCGGACGTCTTCACGTTCCATGCGCCGACGAAGGTGCTGCACGGCCGCGGCGCGATCGCGCGGCTCGGCGACGAGGTCGCGACGGAGTGCCGCCGACCGCTCCTCGTCACCGACCCTGGGATCGTCGCGAGCGGCCTGCATCGCCGTGCGATCGACTCGCTCGAGCGCCGTGGACTGGCGGTGGCGGTCTTCGACCGCGTGACCCACATGGCGACGGTCCGCTCCGTGAGCGAAGGCGTCGCCGCGGGGCGCGCGCACGGCTTCGACTGCGTCGTCGGCCTCGGCGGCGGGAGCGCGCTCGCGGTCGCGCGCGGCGTGGCGATCGTCGGCGCGGAGGAGCGCCCCGTGCGAGAGCTCGTCGGGGGCTGGGGGGCGGAGGCCCCCAGCTTGCGGATGCTGCCGCTCTTCTCCGTCCCCACGACGGCGGGCTCGGGGAGCGAGGTCTCGCCGAGCGCGCCTCTTCTCGATGACGAGCTCGGCGCTAAGCTCACGCTGAGCGGGCGCGGCACGTTCTCGCGGGTCGCGATCCTCGATCCCGACCTTCTCGCCTCCCTGCCCTCGCGGCAGGCGGCGCTCTCGGGCGTCGATGCCCTCACGCACGCGATCGAAGCGTGCTGCACGAACCTCGCCACGCCCATCACCGACGCGCTCGCGCTCGCCGCGATGGGGATCCTCATGCGCGACCTCGCGGCCGCGGTCCGCGGCGACGCCGACGCCCGCGCGCGGTGTCTGGTGGCGAGCACGATGGCGAACCAGGCCTGCGGGAACGCGAAGCTCGGGCTCGTGCACGGTCTCGCGCGCAACGTGCAGACGCTCTTCGTGATCCCGTACGGCGTCACCATCGGCGTGTTCCTCGTGCCGGTGATGGAGTTCAACCGGCCGGCCGCCTTGCCGGCGTTCGCGCGGATGGCCGACGCGATGGGCCTGTCGCGGCCGGGCGAGCCTGAGAGCTCGCGTGCCGCGGCCGTGGTCCCGGCGGTGAAGCGGCTGCTCACCGAAATTGGGATCCCGCGGCGCTTGGGGTCGGACGAGGTCGACCGCTCGCGCATCGACGAGCTCGCGCGCATGGTCTTCGCGCGCAACACGCCGGCGCAGCTCGATCGCGCTGCGCTCGCCTCCGTCGACGTCGGTGGGTTCGCCCCCTCCCCGAACATCCGGCGCGCCCGCTACGCGGACGTGGTCGCGCTCTACGAGCGCTCGCTCGTGGGGTGGTCTGTTGAGGGAGCTCCGCCCCCTCAGACCCCCGCATGACCCTCCGCGTCGCGGCGGACACCGGTGGCACGTTCACCGACTTCGTCGCGGTCGATGAGGAAACCGGACGCATCGACATCGCCAAGGTCCCATCGACGCCGGGCGACCCGTCCGAGGCGGTCGTCGCTGGGCTGCGTGAGGTCGCCGCCTCCAGCGCGGTGTCCTTCTTCTCGCACGGGACCACGGTCGGCACGAACGCGCTCCTCGAAGGCAAGGGCGCACGGACCGCTCTCCTCGTCACCGAGGGCTTCCGCGGTGTCTACGAGGTGCGCGAGCAGACGCGAGGCTACGGCCACGCGATCTTCGATTTCTTCTTCCGCCGGCAGGATCCGCTCGCGCGGCCGCGCGAGACGCTCGAGGTCCCCGAGCGCGTCGGCGCCGACGGCGCCGTCGTCCGCCCGCTCGATCCGGCCGCCGCATCGCGGATCGCGCAGCAGGTTCGCGATCTCGGCGTCGAGTCGGTCGCGGTCTGCCTGCTGTTTTCGTTCCGCGACGATCGACACGAGCGGATGCTCCGCGACGCTCTCTCGCGCGTCCTTCCAGAGGTGCCGGTGTCGTTGAGCTCCGCGGTGCTGCCGCAGGTGCGCGAGTACCACCGGCTCGCGACGACGGTCGCGAACGCCTACCTGCGGCCGACGCTCGGCCGGTATCTCGGCAGGCTCGAGTCGCGCCTGGGCGAGGCCGGCGTGCGGACGCCGCGGCGCTACGTCATGCAATCGAACGGCGGGGTGACGACGCTTGGCCGCGCCGCCGAACGAGCCGTCGCCACGATCGTGTCGGGTCCGGCCGCGGGGGTCATCGCCTGCGAGACGATCGGGCGCGCGGCGGGACGGGCCGACCTCGTGACGTTCGACATGGGCGGCACGAGCTGCGACGTCGCGCTCGTCCGCGGAGGCCGCGCGACGACGACGGCGCAGACGAAGATCGCGGGACACGACGTGGCCGTGCCCATGCTCGACATCCACACCGTGTCCGCCGGCGGCGGGACGATCGCGCGCGCCGAGCGCATCGGCGGCACGGCCCGCCTGCGGGTCGGGCCCGACAGTGCGGGCGCGCGGCCCGGCCCGGTCGCGTACGGCGCGGGCGGGACGCAGCCGACGATCACCGACGCGCACGCCGTCCTGGGCACGCTCTCGGCCGATGCCGCGCTCGGCGGGCGCGTCTCGCTCGACGTGCGCGCCGCCCGCGAGGCCGTGCGGCGCGAGATCGCGGAGCCGCTCGGACTCACCATCGCGGCCGCCGCCGCGGGCATGCTGCGGGTCGTCGACGTCCAGATGGGCGAGGCGATCAAAGCGATCACGACCCGGCGCGGGTTCGACCTGCGCGAGTTCACGCTCGTGGCGTTCGGCGGCGCCGGCCCGTTGCACGCGGCGCGCCTCGCGCGGGAGCTCGGGCTGCGCGAGGTCCTCGTGCCGCCGCATCCCGGCGTCACGTCGGCGCTCAGCCTCCTCGTCTCGGACGTCCGTCACGACCACGTGCGCTCGCGCCTCGACCGCCTCGACGAGCTCGCTCCCCGGACCGCGGAGAGCGAATTCATGGGTCTCGAGGACGCGGCGACCGCCGAGCTGCGCGACGAAGGGTTCGCGCCCGAGTCGATCCAGCTCCGTCGCGCGCTCGACCTGCGCTACCTCGGCCAGGGCTACGAGCTCACGACCCCGATCGAGCCCGGCCCGATCGACCCGCGCGCGATCCGCGCCGCGTTCGACGCGGAGCACGAACGGCAGTTCGGCCACGCCGCGCTCGATCGCGCGGTCGAGGTTGTGAGCTACCGGGTGGCGGCGATCGGCCGCGTCGTCCCGCTCGCGCTCGCGCGCGTCCCGGCCGCGGACGGTCCCGTCGAGCAGGCGTGCGTCGGCGAGCGTGAGGCCGGTCTCGGCGAGCACGGCGAGCCTGTGCGCTGCGCGGTCTACGAGCGCTCGCGCCTGCGCGCCGGACACGGCTTCGCCGGTCCGGCGATCGTGCGACAGCTCGACGCCACGACCTGCGTGCTCCCGGGGCAGCGCGTCGAGGTGGACGCGTTCGGCGACCTCGTCATCAGCGAACTAGGCGGGGGCCGTGGGGCGGAGTCCCCCGACCGATGATCGACCCGGTCCTCGAGGAGGTCATCGGCGCGACGCTCGACGGCATCGTGCAGGAGATGCAGAACGCGCTCTTCCGTACGGGCTACTCGACGGTCATCCGCGAGTCGCAGGATGCGAGCTGCGCGCTACTCGATCCCGGCGGTCGGCTCGCGGCGCAGCACGTCGTCCTCGCGCTCCACATGGGCGCGTTCCCGGCCGCCGTCGCGGGGACCCTCGCACGCTACCCGCCGGCGACGCTGCGGGAGGGCGACGCGTTCATCGTGAACCATCCGTACGAGGGCGGCGTGCCACACGCGCCGGACATGGCGGTGATCGCGCCGGTCTTCGCGGATGGCGAGCTCGCCGGGTTCAGCGCGAGCATGGCGCACAAGAGCGACATCGGCGGCCCCGTCCCGGGCAGCTGCTCAGGACAGGCACTCGAGACGTTCAACGAGGGCGTGCACTTCCCACCGGTGCTCTACGAGCGTGGCGGACGCCGCGTGGGCGAGCTCGACCGGATCCTCGCCGCGAACAGCCGCACGCCGGAGGTCGTCGTCGGCGACCTGCACGGCCAGGTGGGCGCGTGCCGTCTCGGCGAGCGGCGGTTGCGCGAGGCGATCGCGAAGTACGGACACCAGGCGATGCGCACCGCTTTCGGCCGCCTCATGGACCGGACCGAGGCGAAGCTGCGCGCGGCGATCGCCTCGTGGCCCGACGGCGAGGCGGAGGCCGAGCGCTTCGTCGACGACGACGGCGTGGACCTGGGGAAGCCGGTCCGTCTTCGCGTGCGCGTGCGCAAGCGGGGCGATCGCGTCAGCTTCGACTTCACGGGCTCGAACGACCAGACGCGCGGGCCGGCGAACGTGCGCCCGCCGCTCGTCCGTGCGGCGTGCGCGTACTGCCTCGTGTCGCTCGTCGATCCGACGCTGTCCATCAACGACGGCGTCCTCCGCGTGGCCGAGATCGTCACGCGGCCGGGGTCCGTCGTCGACCCGCGCTTCCCCGCGCCGGTGAACACGTACAACCCGACGATGCACGCGATCGCCGAGGCGCTCTTCGACGCGCTCTCACAGGTCGTGCCCGACCGCAAGCTCGCCGACGGCGGCGGCAGCCGCTCGATCTTCCTCGGCGGCCGCACCGAGCGCGGCCCGTACCTGCTCTACGAGCTCTTCGGCGGCGGGTCCGGCGCGCGACTCGGCCTCGACGGTGTCTCGGGCACCTCGGTGCACCACACGAACACGAAGATCGCGCCGATCGAGATCGTCGAGTCCGAGTACCCGGTCCGCGTGCGACGGTTCGAGCTCATCCCCGACAGCGGCGGCGCCGGCGAGTTCCGCGGCGGGCTCGGGTTCGTCCGCGAATACGAGCTCCTCG
>VBDU01000117.1 GCA_005883625.1 Chloroflexota bacterium
CTGATGCTGAGGCTGGATTCTCTGGGCCGAAGAGCGCCTTCATCCACTCGTCTTTGGTCAGCCGAAGGGCGTTGTGCTCCGCTTCGATGAGGCGCGCGGCAATGGTCTTGCCGGTGCCGGGCAACCCAACGGTCAGAAATAGGGTGGGTCGCTGCATTTGTCCTTTCCTCGCCTCAAAGCTTGATCAACTCGCAAGGCGAAATCGACCCGCCCGACTCTATATCCACACGCGCAACCGTAGCGCCGGTGCGCTCATGTGCTTTGCGACGCTGGCGCAGGCGGGCGCGCTCTCTCGACCTGAACTCTTCCCGTCGCGTTCAAGCTCAATTCGCGGCTACTTGTCGCGGGTTCGAGTCCCGTCTTCCGCTCACGAACGTTCCGCGGAGCACGGCTCACGCGGGACGGGTTCCTGGAGCTCGACCGGGTCGCCTGACCCGTCGGTCTCGACCTACCCGGCCGCAAAAAACCGCCAGAGGAGCGGCAACTCGTCCGTCGCCACGCCCGGTACTACTTCGTGCTTCGCGATCGCGCTCGCGTCTTCGCCGGCCGTGTCTTCGCGAGATTGTGCCCGACGGCGGCCTTCACGATCGCCTTGAGCGCCTGTTCATCGAGCTTCTCGTTCTGAGAAACATCGATCGCCCGCGACTTGCCCAAGAGCTGCGCGTTGAAGAGCTTCTTCGGGTCCGGAAGGCTTGAGCCCGCGGAGAACGAGAGCCTCACCCGCTCCTTAAGGATGATCCCGAGACACACCATCCCGTCGTGCGCCCAGACGGCCGAGCCCAGTGGGTTGCTGGGCCGCTTCCACTTCACATCCTCCGCAATCTCGGGGTCCGCGTCGTGGACGATCTTGCGGAGCTTCGCCAGCATCGCGCCGCGCCAATCGGGCGTCTTCGCAATCAACGCATCGACCGGTCCCGATCGTGCCATGTCAGCGGCACACTCCTTCGTCTATCGGGTCTCGGCCGTGCCGGCGGCCCACGGGGCGGACGTTATCGCATCGCGGCCAGCGGCAATTGACGCCCGAGTCGCCCCGAACGTTCGAGAAGCAGCTTACGGAGGCGTATTGGCGTATGGCGGCCCGAGCGCACTACCGGCCGGCTGCGCCAAGCGATGGCTTCGGCGGCATCACGGTCCCGCTGGAGGACCTCAAGACAGAGGCGGAGGCTCGCGAGTGGCGCAGCCCGCTGGACTGAGCCGCCGAGCTAGCGAAGACGGCCGCCGCGCGGAGGACTAGGCTTCGAAGGACATCCGAAACAAGGGGGAGAACCATGAAGTTCGGCGGAATTCTCGTCGGCTCCGAGAACCCTGACCGGCTCAAGGAGTACTACACGAAGCTCTTCGGCAAGCCGACCTTCGAGGACAACGCGTACTTCGGTTGGCAGTTCGGCGAAGGCGGGATCAGCTTCGGCCCGCACAGCGAAGTCAAAGGAAAGAACCGCGAGCCCGGCCGCGTGATCTGGAACCTCGAGACGTCCGACGTGCAGGGCGAGTTCGCGAAGCTCAAGGGGAAAGGCGCGACCGTCGTGAAGGAGCCCTATGACCCGGCCGAGAACAGTGGAATGTTGATCACGACGTTCACCGACCCCGACGGCAACTATTTCCAGCTGATGAGCCCAATGGACGCCGCGATGATGGAGACAGCGCAACAGATGGCCTCGAAGCGATAGCTCGACGGCGAAGCGGTAGTTCGATGAGGCCGCCCCGAAAGGGCGGCCTCAATCCATCAGGGCAGGTGCATGAGGTCGCCTTTCGGCGGCCTCGCCAACGCGGTCATTGGCCCGATCGACGCGAAGCCGCGAGTTGCGCAAGTTGTGCGGTTTGAGGCCACCCCGGCGTCTTCTAGAGGAGCGGTGTCGTCAGATGCGGAAAGGAATTGCTCTACTCGGCCTCGCTGAGCTCTCGAGTCCGGTCGCGGACTGGCTCAGCCAGTCGTCGAAACGGGTCTCACCGAGCATCGCGCCTTCTTCGGGGACGAGCGTCCGTTCAGCCAGCACCGCGCCGAAGTAGAGAGCCTCGGGATCGGCCATTACCTCGCGCGGGTCGTTCCGCGAGCCGAGGAACCGTCGGATCAGTCCGTCAAAGCGGAACTGCTCGGGGCCGCCGACTTCGATGACGCCGTTGACCGGAGCACCCACAGCGGTCCGCGCTACGGCCGTGGCGACATCGTCCGACGCGACGGGCTGGAACAGCACGGGTGCCAGGCGAACGGTATTGCCGTCGGTCGCGGCGTCCGCGATGCTCTTGATGAACTCGAAGAACTGCGTCGCGTGAACGATCGAGTATGGGATCGACGAAGCCTTGATCAGCGCTTCCTGAGCGATTTTCGCTCGGAAGTACCCGCTCTCCGCCAGGCGGTCGGTGCCCACAACCGAGAGGGCAACGTGATGCCCAACGCCTGCCGCCTTCTCTTCGGCCTGGAGGTTGCGCGTTGAGGTCTGAAAGAACTCCAGCGCGGCTCGGTACTCGAACGAGGGACTATTCGATACATCAACCACGACGGAAGCGCGAGCCATCGCCGCCGCAACTCCTTCGCCAGTAATGGTGTTGACACCTCGGCTGGGTGATGCGGCAACCGCCTCGTGACCCTGCTCGATGAGCTTGGTCACGAGTTTCGAACCGATGAGCCCGGTACCGCCGATGACGACGATCTTCATTTGGAACCTTCTTTTCTCTGTGGGGTTGGGCGGAGCTCTCGTCGAAGAGCCTAGCTGCCATCCGGCACGGCAGAGACTCTCGCACGGTCTATGAGCCGCGCGACGTTATCGAGCCGCTTGCGTCCGGGACGTGGCATCGACGACGTTCCAGCCGCCCGCGTCATCGTGCTTCCCTTAGTGGAGCGGCGTAGGACTACTCGCGGAGGCTACTCCGAGCGATGGCGGAACGGATCCGGCAG
>VBDU01000088.1:0-36166 GCA_005883625.1 Chloroflexota bacterium
GGGCGGGCGTCACTGAGCCGCACCTTCGGATCGCTCGCCCACCCACTAGGTCGGTCATACAGACCCAGATTCGTCCGCACGGCCTCTATTCCGCGGACCTCGCGCGCACTCGACCTTTCCGTGACTCAGCACGCAGGCGTAGGGGCGACCGCGAGGGCGAATGCGGCGAGCGATACGAAGGGGCGCGGCGCCCCCACGGAGCGCCGCGCCTTTCGAGCGCTACGTGTTCTCGCCGGACACCTTGAACTTCTGGATGCGGCGTCCGCCGATGGTCTCGGCGGCGTAGAGGTCTCCGTTCGAGTCCGTCGCGACGGTGTGGAGGTAGGTCGTCTCGCCGGCCTGATGTCCTCCGCGTCCTGACTCCGCCGTGGGGTGGTCATCGCCGCGGCGGATCGTCCATTTGACCTCCTGCTCGCCGTCCGCGTTGTAGATGAACGACTGGTCCTTGTCGGCGGAGAAGGTCATGTCCCAGGCGGTCCCGATCGCGGCGCCATCCCCAGCCGCGGCGTGCGCCGCGTCATTCCGCCAGCCGACGCCCTTCTGGATCCAGATGTTCCTCACGAACGCGCCCGCCTTCGTGTACACGTGAATACGGTCACCCTTCCGATCGTTCACGTACACGAGCCCGTCCGCGCCGATGTTCACCGCGTGGACGACCTGCAGGAACCGGAACGGAGCGCCAGCCTCCGCGTCGGCGATCGTGCCCTGTTCACCCCACATCCGCCGTGCAACGTTGTCGTCGTTCCGGGGACCGAAGACGATTACGCGCCGGTTGCCGTATCCGTCGGAGATGTACACCTCTCCGTTCGCCGGATCGACAAAAACGATCGAGTCGGTCGGTCCACCCGCGATCTGGCCGTTTCCGGCGATCCAGACGTAGCCCTGGTAATCCACGAAGATCCCGTGCATGTTGTCCGGCGGCGTTCCGGACAGGTTCCAGGAGCTCGCGACCTCGCCCGATTGCGCGAGCTCGATGACCGTCGGCGAACGCTGGGCGCGTCCTTCGCGCACCATGCGGCGCTCTTTGTCGGTGAAGTTCTCGGGCGTGGCTCGCGATCTCGTGACGATCCAGATGTGATCATGCGAATCGACGGCGTTGCCGGCGACCTCCGCGGTGATCCACTTGTCCGGAAGCGGCTTCGGCCATGAGGGATCGACCCGCAGGCGTCTCGATTTGTCCTCGTCGTCCGCGTTCGCGACGCCCGCCGCGAGCGCGGTGACCGCGGGCGCGACCGCCGCCGCCGCGCCGAATTCCAGGACCTTTCGTCGGGTGATGCCGGTGGAAAGGAGTCGCCCTTCGTGATCGTGCATCGAACTCTCCTCTCGACACGCGCGGCTCCGCGAGGTCCGCGCCGCCGGCCGCATCACCTCCTCCGCTCCGCAATCGGAAAGGCTCGTACCTGCAGGCCTCCGCGCGGCGGGCAGGCTATCCCGCCGCGTCGAGAGGTCAAGCACAGAGACTCGCGGCTCACTTCCTCGGACTCTTGGCTCACTGCGTGCCGCTACAGCCCGAGATACGCCTTCCGGACGGACTCCATCCCGCGGACCTCGCGCGCCTCGCCGTCGATCTCGACCTTTCCGTGGCTCAGGACGTATGCGTAGTCGGATAGAGCGCGAAGGTCGCGGTCAGCATTGAGGCCAAACTCCTGCGTGAGGTCGATCGCTGGGTGGAGGCGGGGGATTACCCGAACCGTAGCCGTGCTGTGCAGGACGGACTCCTCTCGCTTCGAGACCGGCGGGCGCGGCGCCGGCGACTTCTGCGCGAGCTTGCCAAATTAGACCCACAGGCTGAGCGGGCGTTGGCGGAGGAACGGTTGCGCGACGAGATGCCGTGGCCCGCGCGCTGAGAGGAGAGATCCGCTGGGCGGAGCTAGCCGAGACGCGGGGGCGAGAACAGACCGGCCCACGGCCCGTGCTCATCTTGAGCCATGACGTATTCAACGATCGCTCCGAAACGGCGATCGCGATGGCGATCACGAGCAGTCCGCAGCGCGTCGGCTACCCACTGACCTGGCAAATCCCGGACGGTCTGCTGCCGCGTCCGTCGTGGGTGAAGGTGTCCCAGCTTCGAACCCTGTCGACGCAGCGGATCGGGAGGCCGATCGCCAAGCTGGACGACGAACAGATGGATGAGCTCGTCTCGGCGCTCCTCGAGCTTGTGGGCTGATCGGCGACGGTGGGCTACAGCCCGAGATACGCCTTCCGCACCGCTTCCATCTGCCGGACCTCGCGCGCCTCGCCCTCGATCTCGACCTTTCCGTGGCTCAGGACGTACGCGTAGTCGGATACGGCGAGGGCCAACTGCACGTTCTGCTCGACGAGCAGCATCGTCAGGCCCTCGCGCTTGAGGCGGCGGATGATCTCGAAGAGGTTCATCGTGAAGAGCGGCGAGAGCCCGAGCGAGGGCTCGTCGAACATGAGGATCGTCGGCTTCGCCATGAGCCCGCGCGCGATCGCGAGCATCTGCTGCTCGCCGCCGGACAGTGTCGCCGCGAGCTGGCCGCGTCGCTCCGCGAGGCGGGGGAAGAGCGTGAAGACCTGATCGAAGCTGCGCTTCCTGTCGGCGCGGGCGCGGCGGCACGTCGCGCCCATCTCGAGGTTCTCGACGACGCTCATGGTCGAGAAGAGCTGCCGGCCCTCGGGGACGAGCACCATGCCGAGGTCCGCCTTCTCGTGCGCGGAGAGCCTGGTGACGTCGCGGTCGTCGAAGCGCACGGTCCCCTTCCACGCGGGGAGCAGCCCCATGACCGTGCGCAGGAGCGTCGTCTTCCCGGCGCCGTTCGAGCCGAGCACCGTCGTGAGCTTCCCGGGCGCGAGCGCAAGGCTCGCGCCCCAGAGGATCTGCACCTCGCCGTAGCCGGACTGGAGGCCCTCGACGGCGAGCGCGGCGGCTGAGGGCGCGGCGACGCTCACGCGCCCTCCTCGAGGAAGCGCGCGGCGACCTTCGGGTCGCCGAGGTACGCCTCGATCACCTTGGGGTCGTTCTGCACCTCGGCCGGCGTGCCCTCGGCGATCTTTTTCCCGTAATCGAGGACGACGACGCGGTCGGACACGTTCATGACCGCGTGCATGAGGTGCTCGATCATGATCACGGTCACGCCCCGCTCCTTGATGCGCCGGAACGTGCCGAGCATCTCGGCGACCTCCTGTGGGTTGAGGCCGGCGAGCACCTCGTCGGCGAGGAGCAGCAGCGGCTTTGCGGCGAGCGCGCGCGCGAGCTCGAGGCGCTTTTTCTCCGCCACGTTCAGCTTCCCGGCGGGGAGCTCGGCCTTTTGCGCGAGCCCGAGAGAGGAGAGCATCTCCTCGGCGACCGTCGTCGCCGCGCGCAGCGACAGGTTCTCGCGGCCGAAGCACGCGCCGACGGTGACGTTCGCGAGGCAGCTGAGGTCGTTGAGCGGCCGCACGACCTGGTGTGCGCGCGCGACCCCGCGGCGCGCGACCTGGAACGGCCGCAGCCCGGTGATGTCCTCGCCCTTGAACGTGATGCGCCCGGCCCGCGGCCGGTAGACGCCGTTGATCGTGTTGAAGAGCGTCGTCTTGCCCGCGCCGTTCGGGCCGATGAGCCCCAGGATCGCGCCCTCCTCGACGCCGAAGCTCGCGCCGTCGACCGCGACGAGCCCGCCGAAGCGGACGGTGACGCCGTCGACGGCGAGGATCGTCACTGGATGTACGCCCGCAGTCGCGGGAAGCGGTTGCGCAGCGACCCCACGAGCCCGGCCGTCACGAAGAGCACGGTGACGAGGAGCAGCAGGCCGGCGAGCGCGAGCTGGAGGTTCGCGAACGTCGCGTTCGTGATGAGGAATCCGCGGAGCCACTCGTAGAGCGCCGCGCCGACGATCGGTCCGGCGACCGTGCCGATGCCGCCGAGGACGACCATCACGAGCGATTCGATCGAGCGGAGCAGGTCGAACGCGTGCCCCGGCTCGATGATCCCGTTCTTGAAGAAGAACGTCGCGCCGGCGAGCGCGGGGAAGAACGCGGAGATGACGTACGCGATCACCTTCGCGCGCGCGGGGTCGATGCCCACGACCATCGCGACGTCCTGGTCCTCGCGGATCGCCATGAGCGAGAGGCCGAATTTCGAGCGGCGGACGAAGTACGAGGTCGTGATCGTGGCGAGCGCGACGACGGTCATCGTGTAGTACGCCAGGAAAGCGGCCTCGCGGGCGCCGCCGTACTGCGTGTAGATCGAGAAGTTGAAGAACATCCCGAGCGCGCCGCCGAAGGGCTCGAAGTTCGTCATGAACGTCTTCATCGCCTCGTTGATGCCGACGGTCGAGAGCGCGAAGTACGCGCCGCGCAGGCGCAGGATCGGGATGCCGATGAGCGCGGCCATGAGCGCCGCGGGGATCGCGCTCGCGATCGCCGCGAGGAGGAAATGCGTGTTGAACGTGAGCATGAGCCAGAACGCGATGTAGCCGCCGATCCCGAAGAAGACGATGTGCCCGAAGGAGACGTAGCCGGTGTAGCCCATGATCATGTTCACGCTCGAGGCGAGCGTGACGAGCATGAGGACGAGGAAGAGCTCCTCGCGCAGGCTCGGGTTGTTCGTGACGATCGGGAGCGCCGCGACGAGCGCGATCACCAGAAGGACGAACGGCAGGAACGGGACACGCACCTTGATCACGGTCTGCGGCGTTCCCTCACGCGCGTGACCCGAGGAGGCCCGCCGGCCGGAGCTGCAGCATGACGAGGAAGATCAGGTACTCGAAGACCGGCACCCAGGCCACCGGGATGAAGACGGTGAGCACGCCCTCGAGGAGGCCGATGACGAGGCCGCCGACGAGCGCGCCGGTCGGGTTGCCGAGGCCGCCGAGCACGACGATGACGAAGCTCTTGAGCTCGTAGGTCCCGCCGGAGAGGATCGTGAACGCGAAGAGCGTCGAGAGGAGCGCGCCGCTCGTCATCGCGAGCGCCGTGCCGATACCGAAGGCGAGGGCGAGCATGCGGCGCGAGTCGATGCCCATGAGCTCCGCCGCGGCGCGGTTGTTCGCGACGGCGCGGACCTGTTTGCCGACGCGCGTGCGGAAGAGGAAGCCGTAGAGCGCCGCGGCGGCGAGCACGGCGATGACGACGGCGACCGCGTGCGTGCCGAGGATCGTGACGCCGCTCCCGCGGAGCGCCCCGAGGTCGATGTCGACCGAGCGCGGGCTCGTCGTGAAGAGCACCGTGCCGACGCCGATGATCATGAGGTTCACGCTGAACGTCGCGAGCAGCGTCGTGAGCTCGGGCGCGTTGATGACGCGGTCGACGGCGACGAAGTAGATGACCGTGCCGAACAGGAGCCCGATGGCCGCCGCGGCGAGGACGCCGACGTACGGATTGATCCCGAAGCTCGAGAAGAGGAGGAACACGGCGAACATGCCGAGCGCGATGACAGGGCCGTGCGAGAGGTTGATGACCTTCATGACGCCGAAGATGAGCGTGAGGCCCATCGCCGCGAGGCCGTAGACAAAGCCGAGCATGAGGCCGTCGATCGCCGACGGGAGCAGCGCCTCGAGGCTCATGCCCGGCTTGTCGCGCTACCTATGCGGTTTGTGTCGCTATTTGCGGAGCTGCGCTTGCGCGGTCGCCGCGTCCTGCGGCCAGACGAGCTGGGTCGCGAGCTTGCCGTCGCTGCCCTTCTGCCACTGCATGTAGACCATGTCGTGCGCGATCTGCTTGCCGTGCGTCTTGGCGTCGAGCGAGAACTTCACGCGGCCGTAGAACAGCATGACGTCGATCTTGTCGAGCGCCGCCTGCAGCTTCTGCGGGTCGGTGCTGCCGGCGTCCTCGAGCGCCTGTACGGGACGTTCGCCGCCTTCGCCGTCTCGGCGGAGTACTTGGCGGCCGGCTCCCACTGGCTCGGGCCGACGATGAACTGCGCGGCGTCGCCGATGTCCTTGAAGGTCGGCTCGGCCGGCGCGACGAGGAGCGCGACGAAGCGCGCGTTCACGCGCTTGTCGAAGAGCTGCTTCGCGAACGTCGTGCCGTCCTCGAAGTGACCGCCGCCGATGATGGCGTCCGGCCCGGCGGCCTGGATCTTGTTGATGAAGGGGTTGAAGTCGGTCGTGCCGGTGTCGTAGCCCTCGGCGACGACGACGTCGAGACCCTTGCTCTTCGCGTACGGGTTCGCGGCGGCGACGACCGAGGCCGAGAAGCTGTCCTTCTCGTTCACGATCGCGACCTTCTTGATCGTCGGGTCGAGCTTGAGCATGAGATCTATCGCGCCGATGAGGTACTTCGACCCTGGGGCGTAGACCTGGTAGACGCCCTTGAAGCCCTGCTCCATCGTCACGTCGTCCGCGCCGCCGGCGGTGACCATGAGCCGCCCGTTCTGCTCGGTGATGACCGCGGCCGCCTTCACGAGGCCGCTCGAGTAGGGCGAGAGCAGGAAGTCGACCTTGTCGTCGTTGATGAGCCGGGTGTAGAGCGCCTGCACGCGGTCCGTCTTGGACTCGTCGTCGTAGAACTTGACCTGCGGCATGAGGACGGTGCCGTCCTTGAGCTTGATGCCGCCGGCTTTCGTGACGTCTTCGACCCACAGCTGGATGCCCTCGGTCTGCCGCTTCGAGGTGACGTTCTGGTTGCCGGTCTGCGACTGGGTGAACCCGATCGTGAACGTCTTCGTCTGTGTCGCCGGCGCGCTGCTGCCGGACGCGCTGGACGCCGGCGTCGGCGTCGTACCGCCGCACGCCGCCGCGACGAGCCCGGCCACCGCGAGCGCAGCGCCGGCGAGGCGAATGCCCCTCATGTGTCCCTCCTTGCCTTCGTTCGCAGAGATTGTCCGCTCCTTGGTACGGCTGCGGAAGCCGCGCGGTTCTGGCCCGTTTCAGCCCGCGGAAGGCATCGGGCGGGAGCGGCGCACACGCTCGAACGAGTAGTAGGCCACGACGGCCGCGGCGAGCCAGGTGAGGGCGGCGATGATCGGGGAGGTGAGGTCGGTCCCGGAGAGGATCGCGTGGAGGAAAAGCGCGACGAAGCCGAGGTAGCTGAGGCGGTGGAAGAGCTGCCAGGCCGCGAGGCTCATACGCCGGCGCAGCCACGTCGTCACGAGGACGACGACAAGAAGATCGAACGAGATCGTGCCGAGCCCGATCGCGAGCCGGCCGTAGCTCGTGACGAACGGCACGAAGACGTCGAGGACGCCGATGCGCGCGGTGGCGTCGAGGATGAGCGCGACGACGTGTGTGAGGACGAGCGGGATGATGAGCCAGGGCGACCAATCGTGGAGCGCGCGCACGGCGCGGTTCTGCGCGAGGAAGGCGAGCGTCGCGGTCCGCGGGGCGAGCCCGCTGATCGTCGCGATGCAGAGCGCGGCGTACGCGCCGAGGCCGCTCGCCCGCGCGAGCTCCCAGAGGAAGAGGTCCATCTAGGAGCTGGCGGTCTTCGTGACGGGGGCGCGGGTCGTGGTCGACAGGGTCGGGCTCAGCGTGACCGTGGGCTCCGTGCTCGCCGCGACCGCGACGACGGTGGGCTGGAGCGGCGCGTTCGCCGTCGCGAGGTGCTGCGATGCGTAGTCGAACGAACCGCCGAAGATGGCGAACGCGAAGAGCGCGCTCCCGAGCTTGAGCGCCCAGGCGGGAGTCCTCCCGGTCGGCTTGCGGCTCTTCGGTCCGGGCTTGGCGGGGCGCTGCTCGCCGGTCGTGACGGGGCGCTGCTCGGCGTTCAGGTTTCTCTCCTCCTGTGTCTCTCGCACAGGGATACCCGGCGCGAGCGTGCGGCTCATGAGAACAAGGTCAGAACGCATCAGAAAGCACTGAGCCGCGCCGACTTCTTAGCGCGCTCTTAGCGACGGGGTAGGCTCGCCGCGGTGCGCCGCAAGGACCTCGAGACGCTCTTCGACTTCAGCTACTGGATGAAGGACCGGATCCTCGACCGCGCGGGCAGGCTCACCGGGGCAGAGTTCACGGTGCCGTCGGCGCTCACGACGCGCGACCTTCGCGGCACGCTCGTGCACGCGCTCGACGTCGAGTTGAGCTGGCGGGCGCGGCTGCAACGTCGGCCCGAGGCGGTCTGGAAGAAAGCCCTCCCCGTGACCGACTACCCGTCGGTGGCCGCGCTCGCGGAACACTGGCGCCGTGACGAAGCGGAGATGCGCGCCTGGCTCGCGTCGCTCGACGACGACCTGCTCGCGCGCGAGTTCGATCTGATGGCGAGCGCGGCCACGGCCACGCCGGAGGAGCGCTATCCGCTCTGGTATTACGTCCTGCACATCCATACGCACACCCAGCAACAGCTGAGCGACGCCGCGGTGCTGCTCACGCGCATGGGCCAGTCCCCCGGCAACGTCGAGTTCCTCGATTACGCCGACGCCGCCCGCGCGCGAGCCGCCGGGCGGACATGAGTACGGCCTGGCCCTGAAGGCGATGGTGGATCGCTGGGCGGCCGCCTGTCGGCCGGCCTCACGCTCGTCGTCTTCGGCATCGCGATCCTCGCGAGCGCCGCTCATCCGCCCTGGCTCGGCTGGCTCGCGTTGCTCGGCGGGGTGGGCACGGTCGCCGGCGGCGCGTTGCAGGCGGCCACGGGCTTCTCGCCCGCCGCGATGACCGTGAGCTCCTTCGCGAGCGTTGGCGCTCCTGGTCTGGGCGATCGTGGTCGGGGTGCTCATGTGGCGGACCACGCCGCGTGGGGCGGCCGGCGCTGCACCCGGCGGGGCCGCGGACTAGGCTCACCGCGTGCCGGAGATCCGACCGCGCTCGCGCACCCTTGTCGATGGCCCCGACCGCGCGGGCGCCCGCGCGATGATGCGCGCGGTCGGCTACGGCGACGACGACTTCAAGCAGCCGCTCGTCGGCGTCGCGCATGCGTGGATCGAGATCATGCCCTGCAACTTCAACCACCGCGAGCAGGCCGAGTGGGTGAAGGAGGGGATCCGCGAGGCCGGCGGCACGCCGGTCGAGATGAACACGATCGCGATCTCCGACGGCATCGCCATGGGCACCGAGGGCATGAAGGCGTCGCTCGTCTCGCGCGAGGTCGTGGCCGATTCCATCGAGCTCGTGACCCGCGGGCACCTCCTCGACGCGCTCGTCTGTATCTCCGGATGTGACAAGACGATCCCCGGCATGGTCATGGCGCTCGCGCGCCTCGATCTTCCTGGCCTGATGGTCTACGGCGGCTCGATCATGCCCGGCCGCTTCCAGGGGAAGGACGTCACGATCGGCGATGTCTACGAGGCGGTGGGACGCCACGCGGTCGGGAAGATGACCGATGAGGAGCTGCACGAGCTCGAGACCGTCGCATGCCCCGGCGCCGGCGCGTGCGGCGGCCAGTTCACGGCGAACACCATGGCCACCGCGTTCGAGGCGCTCGGCATCTCGCCCGCCGGCAGCTCGCGCGTGCCCGCGATCGACAAGCATCGCCGCCGCGACGTCATGAAGGCGGCGGGAAAGCGCGCGGTCGAGATGCTCAAAGAAGATTTCCGCCCCTCACGGGTGCTCAAGCGCGAGAACTTCGACAACGCGATCGCCGCGGTCATGGCGACCGGCGGCTCGACGAACGCGGTGCTGCATCTGCTCGCGTGCGCGCGGGAGGCGGGGACGCCGCTCGCGCTCCAGGACTTCGACGACATCAGCGCGCGGACGCCGCTCCTCGCGGACATGAAGCCGTGGGGCCGTTTCACCGCGGTCGACATGGACCGGGCCGGCGGGATCATGCTCGTGCTCCAACGCCTCGCCGAGGCGAAGGTCCTCAACGAGCACGCGATGACCGTGACGGGAAAGATGATCGGCGACGAGGCCCGCGCGGCGAAGGAGACGCACGGCCAGGAGGTGGTGCGGCCGCTCGCGAACCCGATCGCGAAAAGCGGCGGCATGATGATCCTCAAGGGCTCGCTCGCGCCGGATGGCGCGGTCATGAAGGTCGCGGGACACCTCATGAAGCCGTCGCGATTCAGCGCGCGCGTGTTCGAACGCGAAGAGGACGCGCTGACCGCGGTCCTCGCCGGCCAGATCAAGGAAGGCGACGTCGTGGTGATCCGCTATGAAGGGCCGAAGGGCGGGCCGGGGATGCGCGAGATGCTGAGCGTCACGGGCGCGATCGTCGGCGCGGGGCTCGCCGAGAAGGTCGCGCTCATCACCGACGGGCGCTTCTCGGGCGCGACGCACGGCCACGTCGTGGGGCACATCGCGCCCGAGGCCGCGGACGGCGGCCCGATCGCGCTCGTCCGCGACGGCGACACGATCCTCATCGACCCCGAGAGCCGGCGCATCGACCTGCAGATCCCGGACGCCGAGGTGCGGGGCCGGCGCGCGACGACGCTCCCGCCGGAGCCGCGCTACCGGACCGGCGCGATGGCGAAATACGCGCGCCTTGTCTCATCCGCCTCCGAAGGAGCGGTCACCGGCCTCTCGTAAACGCGGCGTCAAAGGGTTTCAGACCGGCGACTTCTTCGTAATGCGCCGAACGGGTGCTCGTTAGGCAGGCATGCGGGGGGACACCGCCCACCGTCTCGACGTGGAGCGGGCCTGCCTGCGTCTGCGGCTGGCGGCGGCCGCGCTCGCCACGACCCTCGCCCTGGTCGCGCTCCCGCGGGCGGACGCCTTCGCCGCCGTCGTCATCCCGATTGCGCTCGCGGCGGCGGTCGTGCTCCGGTACCTCGACCCCGGCCGCGCGCCGACGGCGCGGATCGCCGCGGGGCACGTCGTCGACGTCGTGCTCGCGAGCGGGATGGTGTACGCGCTTCCCGTCGCGTCGCCCGCCTGGATCCTCTACGGCTTCGTCATCGCGATCGCGGCGCTGCGGCACGGACCGATGGGCGCCTTCGCGGGCACGGCGGCGTCGATCATCGCGTACGACCTCACGCTCTTCGTGCGCGCCGAGGAGGCGCCGATCGACGCGCTCTGGAACGTGCAGGCGCTCGTCGCCGTCGGGCTCATCGGCGCCGAGCTCGCGTGGGCGACGGTGCGCTCGGTCACGGAGCGCGAGCGGATCCGCCGCCATGCCACGGCGCTGCGCGCGATCACCGCCGGCAAGGACCTCACCTCCGTGCTCGGCATGCTCGTCACGCAGCTCATCGCACTCGGTCTCGAGGTGTGGGTCGGGGACGACCCCGACGCGCTCCGGCGCGCGATGGGGACGCGTCGTGGCTTCGTCGAGCCGCTGCCCATGGAGAGTGCGCGCCACATCGCGGTGGCGGTCCCCGAGGACGCGCTCGACGGCGCGCGGCTCGAGACGGTGGCGCGGGATCTCGTCGCCGACGCCGGCCCGCTCATCACGTCGGCGGATCGCATCCTCCGCGGCGAGCGTCTCGTGGGCGCGACCGGGCGTTCGCTCGAGGCGCTCCTCGAGATGGCGCGCGACGAGAGCGAGGCGGCGGCGCTCGCGTCGCTCACGATCGCCGCGTCGTCGATCGCGGGTCGCGCCGCGATCGTGCGCCTTGCCGGCGGCACGCTGGTCACCGGCGAGGTCGACGCGGACGCGGCGCGCGACCTCGTGCGTGGCGCGCGCATGCCGGCGCTCATCACGCCAGGCGGCGCGGCGTGGACGACACCGCTGCTCGCGCGCCTCGGCGCGCGCTCGGCGGCGATCGTCGCCGCCGGCGAAGGCCGCGCGCTCCTCGCGCTCAGTCTCGATCGAACGCTCGCCTCTGACGAGGTCGGCATCCTGCAGCGGCTCGCCGTCGCGGCCGGCGCGATCGCCGACCAGCTGCGTGATCGCGATCGGCTGCGCACCGAAGCGGGCCGTCTCCGCGCCGAGGCCGAGCGCATCGGCGGCGAGCTCCGCGCGCGCGAGGACGCGGTCGCGATGGCGGTGCACGAGCTGCGCAACCCGCTCACCTCGGTGCGTGGCTACGCCTCGCTCATGTCCCGCAACCTCACCGCCGTGCAGACGCAGCTCCACAACGTGGAGCAGCTCATCAGCGATCTCCTCGGGCGCTCGCCCGCCGAGGGCGGCGAGACCTCGGACGTGGTCCGCGAAGCGCGCGAGGCCATCGCGCGGACGCGGACGATCACCGGACGCATCGTCGAGCTCGTCGGACCGGGACTGCCGGTCGCGGCGGGCATCGAGGCGGTCCGGCTCGCGCAGATCCTCGACAACCTGCTTCGGAACGCGGCGAAGTACTCGCCGGAGAGGTCGCCGATCGTCGTCGAGATCGCGGCGGCCGACGACGAGGTGGTCGTCGCGGTCCGCGATCAGGGCTCCGGCGTGGAGGCGGACGACCTTGAGCAGATCTTCACGCCGGGATTCCGCTCGTCGCGACACGCCGAGGTCGCCGGCGAAGGCCTCGGCCTCGCCGTCTGCCGGAAGATCGTCGAGTCGTGCGGCGGCCGCATCTGGGCGACGAGCCCGGGCCGCGACCGCGGGAGCACGTTCCACGTGGCGCTCCCGCGCGTCGCCGAGGTGATGGCGCTCTAGTCGCGTGGCCGGTCAGCGGGCCAGGCGGGGAGCCTCGGCAGCGCCGGCAGGTGCGCGTGCGGTGACGACGAGGCCCCAGACGAGGACGGCGACGATCGTGGCGTGATAGGCGAGGTCGGGGACCGTCCGCGGACCGACGCCGATCGCGATCGTGAACAGGCCGACGAGCGTGCCCGCCAGCGCGAGGCCTTGAGCGGCGAGACCGATGGTTCTCGGCGGCAGCGGGCCGCTCCAGGTGAGGATCAGACCCGCCGCGAGGACGACGGCGATGAGCCCCTCGGCGATGCCGGCCTGCTCGTGCTGATAGCCGGAGACGAACAGTCCGTGGTGGATCGAGGAGGCGACTGCGAAGCTCGCCGCCTCCACGAGCAGGAAGGCTCGGATCGTCCGCGTCGCGCTCACGACGCGCTCCCGAGCCCGCGAGGCTCCAGCGACGTGGCGGACGCCCGCGATGTCGCGAACGCGGCGACCGCACCCGCGACGGCGAACGCGACGAGAGTCACGATCGCTCCGACGACGTCCGGCTTCGCCGTCATCAGCAGAACGATCCCGAGCGCGATCGCGACCCTGACCTGGATCGACGACCAGAGGAGCGGATCGCGCAGGCGCGCGCGCAGAGCGACGTCGAGCGGACCGCGCAGCGGCCCGATCGACCGACCGAGAGCGGGCATCCGCGATGCGTTCGCTGCCGCGCCGAGCGCGGCGATCACGACCATCGCCGCGAGGCTGCTGACGTTCCAGCCCTGCCAGCCGACCGAGGTGGCCGTCAGGTAGAGGCCGGCCACGAGGATCGCGGCGAGCGAAAGCGGACCGATCACGCGGGTCGGCGCCAATGCGCCGAGCGCGCCTCGCGCCTCCTCCGCCGTCGCCGCGCCGCGGAGCCGCGCGAGCGCGGTCCATTCGAGGCCGAGCGCCACGAACAGCCCCAGCGCGCCGACGATGTGTACGTAAAGGACGATCGAATGGACGTTCATCTTGCGAGCCTCCCCGTTGATGTGCGGTCTCAGCACCGTACCGCAGATACTTTGTGTAGTCAAACTATCTTGCGACCCAAACTATTTCGGGGTAGCCTCGGGACGTGGCGGATCGCGCGCGCAGTCGTAAGGCGGCCGTCGCCGCCGAAGCCTGGCGACGGATCTTCGACTTCATCGCGACGACCGCCGATCAGCGCGACCGTGTGCTCGAGCGGCTCGACCTCACGCCGGGCGACGCTCGCACGCTCGGCAGCCTGAACCAAGACGAGGGCCGCACCATGCGAGCGCTCGCGAGGGAGTGGCGGTGCGACGCGTCGACGGCGACCTGGCTGGTCGACCGCCTGGAGCGGCGAGGCTTCGCCAAGCGCGGATCGTCGCCGGAGGACCGTCGGGTGAAGCTCGTCACGCTGACGCCGCGGGGAGCGAAGACCCAGGCGCGACTGCGGGCGGCGCTGTTCGCGCCGCCTCCGGAGCTGCTGAGCCTCGAGGTCGCGGACCTCGTCGCCCTCCGCGACGCGGCCGCGAAGCTGCCGTCCGGGCCTTGGCCCGCGCCGCGCGCGGCCGCCGAGCTTCAGCGCGTCAAGAGAAGGTCATGAGCGCGACGGCGAGCTCAGGCCTCGTAGTCCCGCACGGTCGTGCCGGTGAGCGCGAGCCAGGCCGCGTAGCCCAGCGTGAGCGCGCCGCCGACCGCGAGCGCGAGCGGTGCGCCGAGCGCGGTCGCGAGGGCGCCCAGCTGCGCCTGACCGAGCGCCGGCCCGCCGCGCGCGCTCATCTGATAGAGCGAGGTGACGCGGCCGCGCAGCCGGTCGGGCGTCTCCAGCTGCACGACGGCCTGACGGATCGTCGTCGTGATCGCGTCGAAGAGGCCTAACGCGCCCGCGAGCACGAGGGCGAGCGCGAACGTCGGCGCGTAGCCGAGCCCGATCGCGGCGATCGCGTAGGCCATCGTCGCGAGGAGCACGAGCAGCCCCTTCCGCGGCATCCGCCGTAGCCGGTACACGATCGCCGCGCCGACGATCCCGCCGAGCGCGGGGACCGCGGCGAGGAAGCCGTAGCCCTGCGCGCCGACGACGAACACGTCGCGCGCGAGCGCGGGGAGCACGACGCGGTAGGCGGCGAAGAAGACCGCCGCGAGGTCGAGCGCCATGAGCTGCCAGATGAGCGGCTTGCCCCGGACGTAGCGCAGGCCCTCGAGCACGCTGTGCCACCAGTGCTGCGGCGGGCCGAGCTCGTAGCGGCCGAACGCGACGAACGCGAGCGACGCGATGAGCCCGGCGTACGTGACGACGTCGAAGACGTACACCGCGCCCACGCCCCAGCCGGCGATGAGGAGGCCGGCGATCGCGGGTCCGACGAGCCGCGCGAGGTTGCCGAGCGGCTGGATGAGCGCATACGCGTCGATGAGCCGGTCCCGCGGCACGAGCGCGGGGATGAGCGCCTGCCGCGCGGGCGTGTCGAAGGTCGCGGCGCCGGACACGACGGCGGTCGCGGCGTAGATCCAGAGGGGCGTGATCGTGTTCGTGAACGTCGTTATCGCAAGGACGATGGACGAGAGGAGCGCGGCGCCCTGTGCGATCTGCAGGAGGCGCTTGCGGTCCATCCGGTCGGCGATCGTGCCGCCGAGCGGCGCGATACCGATGACGGCGACGCCTTCGACGAGCGAGACGACGCCGACCGCGAAGATCGAGTCCGTGAGGTCCTGGATCTGCCAGAGGTTCGCGGCGGCCGTGGCGCGCGAGCCGATCTGCGTGAAGGCGACCCCGAGCCAGAACAGGCGGAAACCGGGCTGACGGAGGAGCGGGGGGAGGGAGAGCACGTGTGCCAGATTGTGTCGATTCGGACGAAAGGAAGTGTCTCGATGGCGGGTCGTCTCTACGAAGAAGGGCTTCGCGTGCGACGCGAGGTGCTCGGCGCGGAGTACGTCGACAAGGCAGTCGCCTCAGCGACCGACTTCAACCGCGAGTTCCAGGAGCTCGTGACCGAGTACTGCTGGGGGAAGGTCTGGACGCGGCCCGGTCTCGACCGGAAGACGCGCAGCCTCATCAACATCGCGATGCTTACCGCGCTCAACCGGCCGCACGAGGTCGCGCTGCACGTGCGCGGCGCCCTCAACAACGGCTGCACGCGCGACGACATCAAAGAGGTGCTGCTCCAGACGGCAATCTACTGCGGCGTCCCGGCCGCGGTCGACAGCTTCCGGATCGCGCGCGAGGTGCTCGAGGGCTAGGCGACCGCGACGCGCTCGAACGCGGGGAGGATCTCCTTGACGAGCCGCTGGTACTGCCGGCGCTGCTCGAACGAGGTGATGCGGAACGTGATCTCCTTCGCGCCGGCGTCGGCGAACTCGCGGACCTTTCCGATGACCTCCTCGGGCGGGCCGTACGCGACCCAGATGTCGAGGCGCGGTCGCGAGATGTCGAAGCTGTAGTACGCGTCGAGGAACTTCTTCGACTCGGCCGCGGCGGCCTCGCGGTCCTCGTTGACGTTCACGTTGTAGTAGAGCGTGTTGTCGAACGCGTCCGCGTCGCGGCCGACCTCGCGCAGCGAGCCGCGCAAGAGCTCCCAGCGGTCGCGGAAGTCCGCGGGGGTGAGCCACGTCGTCATCCAGCCGTCGGCGTGGCGCGTGATGCGCTCGGTCGCGCGCTTCACGTTCGTCGCCATGTCCGCGTTGCGTGACGGGCGCGGGTTCGCGGCGATCCAGATCGCCGGCCGGGGTTTCGTCACCGGGCGCGGCTCGCTGATGATGTCCTTGAACGAGTAGTACTTCCCCTCGAAGGTCGCGCGCTCCTGGGTCCAGAGCGCCTTCAGCGCCTTGATGCCCTCGACCATGCGGCCGATGCGCTCGCCCTGAGGCACGCCGAACGCGTCGTTCTCCATCTGCCAGTCCCCGCCGCCGCCCTCTCCCCCGATGCACGCGGCGAGGAGCGCGCGGCCGGGACCGGCGATCTGGTCGAGCGTCGCCCACTGCGCCGCGAGGAGCACCGGGTGACGCACCGGGAAGCTGGCCATGCACCCGACGGCGAGGCGCACCTTCTTCGTGCGCGCGGCGAGCGCGGAGAGGAGCGACACCGATTCGGGCCGCCGCTTCGCGAGGATCGAGTCGCCGACCCAGAGGCTCTGGAAGAGACCGCTTTCGTCCGCCTCCTGCCCCATGTCGAGCAGGTCGGCCATCGTCTCGACGCCGAAGAGGACTCCGCGGTTGGGGAGCGTCAGGCCGAATTTCAACGGTGTCATCGCTTCACCTCCGGGGCTGCTGCCGGCTTGTCCTCGCGCGCCGTGAAGTCCCCACGGGCCTCGGCGACCTTCGCGGGATCGGCGAGGAGGTCGACGGCCACGAGCGCGAGCGTCTTGGCGACCGCCAGGGCGTTGCGGTGGGCGAGGTCGGTGATCGCGGCCTCGCGCATCGCCGGGGAGTGCCCCGGTGTCGGCTTCTCGGCGACCTTGAAGCTCACCGCGAGCGAGGGCACGACCTGCGACACGTTGCCGAAGTCGCTCGACGCGCCGCCCGCGCCGCCGCGCGGGCTCGGCGGCGGTTGGTCGAGCGCCAGGCCGGCGCGCGGGGCGTTCGCGATCGCCAAACGCGCGAGGGCCGCGTTCGGCCGCGCCTCCTCGTATGGCCGGTGGGTGCCGCGGGGGGTCGGGAAGGGGTAGTACGGGATGACCTCGAGCCGGGCGCCGGTCTCGAGCGCCGCGCCCTCGGCGACCGCGCGGACCTTTTCGACGACGACCTTGAGATGGTCGCGGTCTCGCGCGCGCAGCATGAAGTTCGCGGCGGCGAAATCGGGGACGACGTTCGGCGCCTTCCCGCCGTCGGTGATCACGCCGTGTATGCGCACGTCGTCGCGCACGTGCTGGCGCAGCGTGTCGATCCCGCTGAAGAGCCGCAGCACGGCGTTGAGCGCGTTGATGCCCTCCTGCGGAGCCATCGCTGCGTGCGCGGCCTTCCCGTGGTACGCGTAGCGGTAGCCGATGAGCGCGAGGCCCCAGGGAAGCTTGGGATCGGGATCGATGAGCGTGAGGTGCGATCCCGGGTGCGACGAGAGCGCCACGTCCACGCCCTCGAAGACGCCTGCCTCGAGGAGGCGGATCTTCCCGCCGCCGCCCTCCTCCGCGGGTGTCCCGATGACCTGGATCGTCCCGGCGAGCTCGTCGAGCGCGGCCTTCGCGCCCAGGCCTGCGCCCAGGTTCGAGATGGCGATGAGGTTGTGGCCACAGGCGTGGCCGATCTCGGGAAGTGCGTCGTACTCGGCCAGGAATGCGATGGTCGGCGCGGCCGTGGTGGACCCGTTGCCTCCGCGATCGGACGCCCGAGAGCGCGCGCGTCCGCGGGCGCTCGCGCGGAAGGCGGTCTCGACGCCGCCGACGCCGCGCTCGACGACGAAGCCCCAGCGCTCGAGGGCGTCGGCGAGGACCTGCGCCGCGTGGCGCTCCTCGAAGTTGAGCTCCGGATGGGCGTGGATGTCGCGGGAGATCGCGATCAGCTCGTCGGCCTTCGCGTCGACCGCGGCGACGACGTTGTCCCGGACGGCGGTGCGCTCGGTGGCGACGGTCATGACGGCGCCCCCGCCGCGGCACGCTCGCGCTGGTAGACCACGCGTCCGCCGATGATCGTGGCGACGACGCTCCGCAGCTGCCCGAGGTCGGTGCTCGGGTAGCCCTCGAGCAGCACGAGATCGGCGGTGCGGCCGGGCGCGAGCTGACCGAGGTCGTCGCGGCCGAGCGCGGAGGCCGCCGCGCGCGTCGCGGTGCGGATCGTCTCGAGGGGCGTGAGGAAGTCGGCGAAGTGCCGGAGCTCGCGGTGCAGGAGGATCCCGCCGAAGCCGAGGTCGGTGCCCGTGACGAGCGATCCGCCGGCCTTCACGAACGCGCCGAGGAACTCCTTCATCGCCTCGAGCGCCTTGGCCTGCGCCGCGAAGTCGTCCTTGGTCCACTCGCTCGAGATGTACGCGTTGTGCCGGTCGTACTGCGTGACGCGCGGGTCCTGGCCCTGCGGCCAGTCGCGCTCGGCCTTCACCTCTTTCTCACTGAGGCCGGCCCAGGCCTCGAACGAGACGAGCTCCGGCGCGAGCCACACGCCCCGCTCCGCGAGGAGCCCGCCGATGTCCTCGAGCCGGTACTTATCGGCGGTCGACCAGAGGTGCGCGAGCGTGGCGATGCGGCCGGACACCGAATGGCGCGCGTGGAGCCGCTCGTGGCTGAATCCGGGGTCCTCGGGGATGCGCGAAGTGTTCTCGAGGCCGTCCATGCCGGCCTCCGCGGCCTCGCGCGCCGACGCGCTCCAGAGCTGGCCCGTGACGGGGACGCCCAGGACGTGCGCCTCGTCGACGATCGCGTCCAGGATCGCGCGCGTGATGCGGTGCGTGGCGAGGATCGCGTCGACCTTCTCCGTCGTGACCGCTCGGCGCACGATGCGCCGCGCCTCGAGCGGAGAGTCGGCCGCGTAGCTGCCGGGCCAGACGTGCGGCGTCGCGTCGAGCGCGTGCCCACAGGAGAAGACGCGCGGTCCCGGGGTCTCGCCGCGCTCGATGCGGTCCCTCAGCTGAAGGAGCGCGCGCTGCTGGCCGCCGGCGAAGCGGATCGACGTCACGCCGCTCTTGACGTACAGCGCCATGTTCGCGTCGGAGGCGTCGTGCACGTGCACGTCGATGAGCCCGGGGACGACGCTCTTGCCCGTCCCATCGATGATCTCCGCGCCGGGCGGGACCTCGATCGGGGCGCCGTACGGCCCCGCTCCGGCGCGAGGGCCGGCGGCGGTGATCCGCTCCCCCTCGATCACCACGCGGCCCTCGCCCAGCGGCGGGTTGCCCGGACCTTCGACGATGCGAACGTTGTCGATGACGAGCGTCATGTGCGGTACCACTCCTTGATCGCCCGGATGGTCAGATATCCCGTCGGCTTCTTCGGCACGTTGAGACCTTTCCGAATTCCCCAGATCTCATTGGGCACGCCGAGCCAGAGGTGAGGGACATCCTGCGCCAAGGTCTCCTGGAAGTCGAAGTACCGCTGCTTGCGCTGCTCGCGGTCGAGCGTGGCCGTGGCCTGGCCGATGAGCGCGTCGACCTTCTCATTCTTGTATTTGTTGCGGTTGAGCGAGCTGTGGAAGTACCCGGTGAGCGGGTAGTCCGGGTCGAGGTAGAGCCCGAACGGGAGGTTGAGGCCCGCGAGCTCGGTCTTGCCCTGCAGGTAGAGGGGCGCCCAGAACGAGCCGAAGTCCATCCGCGCGACCTGCATGTCGACGCCGACCTTCTTCCACTGCTCCTGCAGGACGACGTCGTAGTCACGCTGGATCGTCTGCATCGTGAAGCGGAGCTTCGCGCCGTCCTTCTCGAGGGTCCCGTCGACGCCCCGCCTCCAGCCGGCCTGCGCGAAGAGGTCGATGGCCTTCCCCGGGTCGTTGTCGAACGTCGTGGTGTCCGGCTTCGCCGCCCAGAACGCGGGGTGGATCGGCGAGTTGATGTGCTGGGCCTGGCCGCGCCAGAGCGAATTGCGGAGCGCGCCGCGGTCCGTCGCGTAGCTGAGGGCCTTCCGCACGCGAACGTCGGCGAAGAGCGGGTTGCGGAGGTTGAACTCGGCGTACATGTTCGCCAGGCCGGGGACCGGCCGTGCCTCGATGTTCGGATCGCTCTTCGCCTCGTCGTAGTTGTCGATCGGGACGGAGGCGTAGAGGCCCATCGCGTCGAGCTCGCCCGACTTCAGCAGGTTGAACCCCGCGGTCTGGTCGGCCGGCGCGAGCGAGATGATGCGGTCGAGGTTCGCGCGGCCGAGGTGGTACTCGTCGTACGCGTGCATGACGATCGACTCGTTCTGCGTCCACGAGTCGAGCACGAACGGCCCGGTGCCGATCGGCTTGCGCGACGCCGGATGCGCGGCGAGCTGCTTCACCGCGACGTCCCTCCAGACGTGCTTCGGCATGATCGGCTGCCCCGCGCTGATCGTGAGGAAGGGCGCGTAGACGTCGGTCAGCGTCACCTGCACGGTGAGCGGGTCGACGATCTTGACGCCCGCGATCTCGGTGGCCTTGCCCGCGGTGAAGTCGTTCGCGCCGACGATGCGGCCGAAGAAGCCGGCGATCTGGCGCGCGACGAGGTTGTCGGGGTGGCTGATGAGCTCCCAGGTGAACTTCACGTCGTCCGCGGTGAGCGGCTGCCCGTCGTGGAACTTCACGCCGCTTCGGAGCTTGAACGTGAACTGCTTGCCGTCGGGGGAGACCGTCCACGATTCCGCGAGGTCGGGCTGCGGCTGGTAGTCGTCGGCGGGCCGCGTGAGGCCGGAGTAGAAGAACGGCGTGTTGTAGATCGTCGTCGAGACGGGCGAGATCGCGGGGTTGAGCGTGTCCGGATGGTTGATGTAGATGACGGCCTGGCCGCCGCGCCGAGGGCCGCTCGAGACGCCCGGCGTCGTGGCCGGCGAGACGCAGCTCGCGACCCAGAGCCCGCCGAGGGCCGCTCCGTATCCGAGAACCTGTCGCCGCGTAGCGCGGAATTCGCGTGTCATGTCTCTGCCCCTCCTATGCGAGTCGGATCCGTGGGTCGACGAGCCCGTAGACGAAATCGGTGACGAGGTTCGCGAGAACGACGAGGACCGCGGAGAAGAGCGCGGTCGTCATGACGACCGGGTAGTCGCGCTGGAGCGCGGCCGCGACGGTGATGCGGCCGACGCCGGGAAGGCCGAAGAGGCTCTCGACGATCACGCTGCCGCCGAGCAGCAGCGGCGTGATCGTGCCGATGACGCTCACGACCGCGACGAGCGCGTTGCGCAGCACGTGACGGCGCATGACCGTGGGCGGCGCGAGGCCTTTGCCGCGCGCGGTCCGCACGTAATCCTCGTCGAGCGCCTCGCGGACGGCGTCGCGCGTGTAGCGGGCGAGGACCGCCGAGAGCGGGAACGCGGTGACGATCACCGGCAGCGCGAGGTACGGCAGCGAGGCGAGCGGATCGAAGCCGGTCGCGCCGAGCGGCCGGACCCCGCTCGCGGGCAGCAGGTGCAGGCCCTCGGCGAAGATGCGCAGGAGGAAGAGCGCGAGCACGAACGAGGGGAAGGCGATCGCACCCGCCATGGCGAGGCCGAGCGCGCGGTCGAGCCGGCCGCCGGGGTGGCGCGCCGCCGCGGAGCCCGCGACGAGCCCGAGCGCGGCGGCGAGCGCCATGCCGAGCAGAGCGACCGCGGCGGTCACCGGGAGCGCGTTCGCGAGCATCTCGGTCGTCGGCTGGCCGGTGCGGAACGAGAGGAGCGCGCCCGAGACCAGCCCGCCCATCGTGCGCAGGTACTGCACCGGCAGCGGGTCGTCGAGACCGAGCGAGCGGTGCAGCTCCGCGCGCTGCGCGTCGTTGAGGTAGGCGGGATCGGCGAGCAGGGTCGACGGGTCGCCCGGCGCGAGCCGCATGACGCCGAAGACGACGACGGACACGAAGAACAGGAGCGGGACCGACTGCAGGATCCGGCCGGCCCAATAGCGCGTCATCGCAGCGGTCGCCGGCGCGGGTCGAGGACGTCGCGCAACGCCTCGCCGCCGATGTTGAACCCGAGGACGGTGACGAAGATCGCGAGCGCCGGGATCGCCGTGAGCCACCACTCCGTGCGGATGACCTTGGCCCCGTCGGCGACCATGTTCCCCCACGACGCGAGCGGCGGCTGCACGCCGAGACCGAGGTAGCTCAGGCCCGCCTCGATGAGGATGTTCGTGCCCACTCGGACGGTCGCCGACACGATCACGACCGCCGCGACGTTCGGCAGCACGTGTCGCGCGATGATCCGCCAGCTCGACGCGCCGACCGCGCGCGCCGCGAGCACGAAGTCGCGATGCCGCGTCTTGAGCACCTCGCCACGGATGATCCGAGCGCTCACCGGCCACGAGGTGAGACCGATGACGAGGATGAGCAGCGCGACGCTGCCGCCGAAGGTGGCGACGATGAGGATGATCAAGAAGAAGGTGGGGAACACCATGACGAGCTCCGTCGCGCGCATGAGGAGCGCGTCCACCGAGCCGCCGAAGTAGCCGGCGACCGCGCCGACCGCGACGCCGGCGAGGACGGTGATGCCCATGGAGAGCAGGCCGATCGCGAGCGAGATGCGCCCGCCGGCGAGGAGGCGCGCGAGCACGTCGCGGCCGAACGCGTCGGTGCCGAGGAGGTGGTCCGCGGTCGGCGCGCGCAGCCGCTCGGCGATGCTCTGCGCCTCGGGCGCGTACGCGACGAGGAGCGGACCGAACGCGACCGCGAGCGCCACGATCGTGACGAGCGCCGCAGCCGGCGCGACGCGCGCGAGGTCGGACCGCGAGCGCGGTGGACGCGCGGCGATCATGAACGTGCGGCGACGCGGCGCGGTGATGACGGCCATTCGGGCGGCCGAGCCTCCTCTCAGAGATCTCGTGATCGGCAGGAGGGCGGGCGGGCCGCGCGAGGAGTGCTAGCTGAGCGGTCCTCGGGCGGCACGATCCGCCGCCGCACAGGAGCAAAGACCGCCCGAACAACGGGAGGCGCGCGCGATGAGGAAGCGCAGGCGCGAGGTGACGCGGCCGCTCGGCCAGTCACGGTGCGCTCGGTGCCACATGCTTCGACGCCCCCCGATTCCCGACTACGTGAGTAGGATTTTGGCCGTCCGCTTATCGCAAGTCAATTGCGCATGGCAGGACGCACAGCGGGATGCCGAGCGCGGCGGACCCGCGCTACGGGCGCGGGGTGATCGTGCGGATGCGCGCTAGGGGCGCGCGGGGTGATCGTTCAGGCGCGGTTTCGGCTTCGGCGCTTCCTCGTATGTGGCCCACGCGACGAGCTCGGTCCACCCGGGGATCGTTTCCACTTTCGTCACGCGGTACTTGCGGTGGTTCACGTCGATGAGCCCGCCGACGAACGCGCCGTATGCGACCGCGGATTTGCCGTCGAACGGTCCGCCGCGCAGCTTCACGGTGACGCTGGCCGAGAGCCTGCTGCTCATCTGCTCATCTCGGACGGTCCGAGTACCGGCCTCCGGCTCCGCGCCGCGCCTTCTGCGCCTTCAGCGCGGCGATGCGATTCTTTTCTGCCTTCTCGCGCTTGGGTCCGCGCTGCTTCGGCACTTAGTAGCGCCGCGCCGGGCGGCGCTGCTCGAAGCAGTCGCTGCAGTACACGGGCTTGTCCCCGCGGGGCTGGAACGGGACGCGTGCCTCGCGGCCGCAGTTGCTGCAGGTCGCGGTGAACATCTCGCGGGGTCCGCCGTAGCCTCCGCCGCCCCCACCACCGCCGTAGCCACCGCCACCGCCCCCGCCCCCGCGGTTGCCGTAGCTGCCGCCGCCGCCACCACCGCCCGCGCGACGCGCTGCGCGGTCCTCGGGGCACCGCGTGGGTGCGTTCTGGAGCCCGCGCGCGGCGTAGAACTCCTGCTCGCCCGCGGTCCAGATGAATTCCCGCCCACAGTCACGACAGGTCAGCGTCTTGTCCTGGAAGCTCATTTCACACCCCGCTCACAAACCACCCTAAACCTATTTGCGCCCGGCGGCACGGGGAGCTTTCAGACGGGCGGCCGAGAGGAACCCGACCGGGTGCCTGGTCGTTCCGGCGACGGCGAGGTCCGCGAGGATCTCGCCGACGACGCTCGCGAACTTGAAGCCGTGACCCGAGCACGCCGACGCGAAGACGACGTTCGCGTGGTCCGGGACCGCGTCGATCACGAAGTGCGCGTCCGGGCTCACCGTGTAAAGGCAGACCTTGGCCTCGCGTCGGGCGCCCTCGCCGAGCGGCATGCGCCTGCGCACCCACTCGCGGACGCGTCGCTCGTCGGCCTCGTGGATCTCGCGGTCGACGGTGTCCGGGTCGACGCGCGCGCCGTGATGGAGCGCCGCGACCTTGAGGCCGTGGGCGACGTCGTACGGGAACCCGTAGAAGAACCCCGTCGGCTCCTCGACGATGTAGACCGGCAGCTTCGCGAACGCGTCGCGCTCGGCGCGCGGCTCGAGCCAGAAAAGGACGTTGCGCTCGACCCAGAGATGCGGCGCGAGGAGGGGCACGAGCCGTCCGAGCCACGCGCCCGCGGCGATCACCAGGCGCTGCGCGTCGTAGCCTCCGGCGGCCGTCGTCACGCGGACGCCGTCGTTCGTGGGCTCCCACCGCTCGACCGGCTCGGCGAAGCGCAGCGTCGCACCGTGCCGCTCGGCCTCCCGGAGGTGCGTCTCGATCGCGCGCTCCGGTGCGAGCCACCCGGCCTGTTCCTCGTGGAGGCCGATCCAGCCGTCGGGCCACTCGAACAATGGAAAGCGCCGACGCAGCGCCGCGGCGTCGAGGACCTCGTGCGCGAGTCGATGCGTGCGCGCGCTCGCGAGCGATCCGCTCATCAGCTCGCCGGCGGGCGCGCCCGCGTAGAGGCCGCCGGTCTGCGTCAGGAGGGTCTCGCCGCTCGAGCGCTCGAGCTCGCGCCAGAGGTCCCACGCGCGGCGGAGCAGCGGAACGTAGTCCGGGTGCTCGTAGTACGCGAGCCGGATGATCCGCGAGAGCCCGCCGGAGGAGCCGAGCGTGTGTCCGCGCGCGAAACGCTCGAGGCCGAGCACCGACGCGCCGCGCTTCGCCAGGTGATAGGCGGCCGCGCTGCCGTGCGCGCCAAGCCCCGCGACGATGACGTCGACCGCCACGCCGAGATGGTGCCCGTCGGGATGAGCACAGGGAAATGAGCACCCCCTAGGCCCTTTCCCGCATGGCGCGCCCCGCCTCGCTGCCTAGCGTCCGCGGCGAGCCCTTGGAGCTCAAAGGAGGCGGACATGAACAGCGTCTGGCGTCACATCTCGGCACTTGGCACCACGCTGCTGGTGGCGGCAGCGTGCACGAGCCCGGCGGCGGCGCCCTCGCCGACACCCGGGATGGAGCGGATCGAGCACGTCGTCGTGATCTTCCAGGAGAACCGCAGCTTCGACTCGCTGTACGGCTTCTTCCCGGGTGCGAACGGGATCGACGGCGCGGGTCCGGCCGCGCGGCAGACCGACCGTGCCGGAGCCGCGTACACGGCCCTGCCGCGGCCGATCGACAACACGAAGACGCCGGCCGTCCAGGATCCACGGTTCCCCGACGGGATCGCCAACGGCCCATTCGACCTGGCGAAGTACGTTCCGCAGACCGGTCGCATCGGCGTCCCGGTGCACCGGTTCTATCAGGAGCAGTACCAGATCAACGGCGGTCGCATGGACCGCTTCGTCGCGGCGACCGACGTCGGTGGCCTCGTGATGGGCTACTACGACGTTCGCACGCTGCCGATGTTCGAGATCGCGCGGCAGTTCACCGTCGCGGACAACTTCTTCCACGGCGCGTTCGGCGGATCGTTCCTCAACCACATCTGGCTCGCGTGCGCGTGCGCGCCGCAGTGGCCAGGCGGCGCACCGGCCGAGCGTATGGCGGTCCTCGACCCAAGCGGCGCGCTCACCAAGGATGGGGACGTCACGCCCACCGGGTACGTCGTGAACACCGCGTACACCGCGCAGACGCCGCATCCCGCGAACGTGACCGGAAAGCAGCTCCTCCCGCCCCTCGACCAGCCGACGATCGGCGACCGGCTGTCCGCGAAGAACGTGAGCTGGGCGTGGTACTCCGGTGGCTGGAACGATGCCATCGCCGGACGGCCCGATCCCTCATTCGCGTTCCACCACCAGCCCTACGCGTACTTCGCGAGCTACGCCGACGGGACCCCCGCCCGCGCCGAGCACCTGAAGGACGAAGCCGACTTCTTCGCGGCCCTCGGCGACGGAACGCTGCCGGCGGTCTCGTTCGTGAAGCCGATCGCGTCGGACAGCGAGCACCCTCGCTACGCCGACATCGCCCGCGGACAGCAGCACGCGGCGGACCTCATCCGTGCGATCCAGAACAGCCGCCACTGGCGCAACACCGTGGTCATCGTCACGTACGACGAGAACGGCGGCTTCTGGGACCACGTCGCACCGCCACTCGTCGACCAGTGGGGTCCCGGCACCCGCGTCCCGACGCTCGTCATCTCGCCGTTCGCGAAGAAGGCCTACGTCGACCACACGCGCTACGACACGACGTCGGTCCTCAAGCTCATCGAGACGCGCTGGGGTCTGGCGCCCCTCGGCCAGCGCGATGCGTCGGCCGATGGACTGACGGGCGCGCTCGAGTTCCGATAATCACCTTCGATGCGTAAGGCGTGGCGCGCGTCGACCCTCACCGCGCTCTTCGCGGTCCTGGTGCTGGGCGGGCTGCTGGCGTTCGACCGGACGTGCCTGGAGCTCACCGTGCTCTCGTCGAACGAGAAGTCAGCCATGCTCGCCCAGCTGGCGAACGAGTGGAACCGCGGCGCCACCGTGGACGGACGCTGCGTCCAGGTCCGCGTCGTGCGGAAGCCTTCCGGCGACGCCGAGCGCGCCCTCGCGCGGGGCTGGGACGAGTCGGCGGACGGGCCACGGCCCGATGTCTGGACTCCGGCCGCGTCGAGCTGGACGCTGCTGCTGCGACAGCATCTCGCCGCCCGCAACGTCCCCGACGTGCTTCCGCCGAGGCTGCCGAGCGTCATCCAATCGCCCCTCGTGATCGCGATGCCGAAGCCGATGGCCCAGGCGCTCGGCTGGCCAGATCGCTCGATCGGCTGGTCCGACCTGCTCGCGCTGTCGCGTGAGCCCCAGGGGTGGGGCCGCCACGGACATCCCGAGTGGGGCGCGTTCCGCCTCGGCAAGACGAACCCGACGGTGTCCACGTCGGGGCTGCACGCGCTCATCGCGGCGTACTTCGAGGCGACCGGGCGCCTTCCGGCCGAGACCGATCTCTCCGATCCCAAGGTCGCCGACTTCGTGCGCGGCCTCGAGTCTTCGGTCGTCCACTACAGCGAGACGGTCGCGACGTTCTTCCTCAACCTTCGCGAGGCGGACCGTCGCGGGTCGGCGCTGTCGTACGTCTCCGCGATCGCCGTCGAGGAGAAGGAGGTCTGGGACTACAACCGCGGCGTGATCTCGAGCGACGTGGCCGATCCGACGCCCGGACTGCCGCCGCGCGTCCCGCTCGTCGCGATGTATCCGCCGTTGGGCACGCTCGTCGCCGACCACCCCTACGCCGTTCTCGACGTCCCCTGGATGACGGAGGAGAAGCGCCGCGTTGCGGCCGCGTTCCTGCGCTTCCTCGAAAGCGCGCCGACGCAGGAGCGCTTTGCGAGCGCCGCGTTCCGCGACCACCTCGGCCAGCCCGGCGCGGAGATCTCCGAGGCGAACGGGCTGCTCGCGCGCGAGCCGTCGCTCGCGCTGCGGCCGCCGGCGCCGCGCGTGATCGATCGGATCCAGCGCTCGTGGTCCGATCTGCGCAAGCGCGCCCGCGTCATCATCGCGATCGACGAATCCGAGGCGATGGGCGAGCGCCTGCCGAGCGGCGAGACCAAGCTCGAGCTCGTGCGGCGCGCCGCACTCGAGGCGGTCGGGCAGCTCGCTGTCGACGACGAGGTCGGGCTCTGGTCCTTCGCGACGCGCGCGGGGACCGCGCCGTACCGCGAGCTCGTGGCGGTCGGGCGCGCCGGCGCGCAGCTCGGACCGCTGCGGGGTGCGATCGAGCAGCTCTCGCCCGTCCCCGGGGGACGCACCGCGCTCTACGCGACGACGCGCGCCGCCGTGCGAACGCTCGGCTCCAGCATCGATCCGACGCGTGTGAACGCGGTGGTCGTCCTCACCGGCGGCCGCAACGAGGACCCAGGCGATCAGGACCGCACCGCCCTGCTCGACTTCCTGCAGTCGCAGCGCGAGGATTCCCTGGTGCGGGTGTTCACGATCGGCTACGGCGACAAGGCGGACGAAGAGACCCTGCGCCTGATCGCGCGCGCGTCCCGGGGGGCGTGGTACGAAGCCACGCCCGGCGCGATCGCGAGCGTCCTCCGCCTGGTCATCTCGGACTTCTGATGCGGCCGCGTCGCTACCTGCTCGCCCTGGTGCTCGCGCTCGGCGTCGCGGCCATCGCCGGGCTCGCCGGCGTGCCCTCCTGGCACGCGCTCCTCGCCGCAGCGGCCATCGTGCTCTTCCGCGTGGGGCTCGAGCTCGTGCCGGCGACGCGGACCGTCGCCGCGGGACCGGCGCTCGCGGCCGGTGGGGCGTCCGCGGCGGGCCGGCTGACCACGCGGGAGACGGAGATCGCGGTCCTCGTCGGCGAGGGCATGACGAATCGCGAGATCGCGGCGAGGCTCGTCATCTCCGAACGCACCGTCGACAACCACGTCCACAACATCCTCGACGCGCTCGACATGCGCCACCGCTCGCAGATCGCGGCGTGGTGTGCCGAGCGTGGCCTGCTGTCGCGAACGACGACGCGCTGACCGCCACGCGGCCCCGCGCGCCGATTAGGTACCGCGTTTGAGCACCGCCTAGGTCCTTTCCCGCATGGCGGCGCGCCCTTCGCGGCCTACGGTGCCGACCATGAACGCACCACAGACGCCGAACTGGCCCGGCCGGATCGCCCTCGCCGCCTCGGTCGCTCTCATCGTCGGCTACGCGCTCCTCGCGCCACGGACGCCGACGCGCACGTGCGCGGCCGGCACGGTCTCGCTCGCGGTCGCCGCATCCCAGGAGAAGTCCGCGCTGCTCCGCGAGCTCGCCCAGGCGTACGAGCGCGGCGATGCGCGCGTCGGCGAGCGCTGCGTGTCGGTGCAGATCCTCGAGAAGGCATCGGGCGACGCGGAGCAGGCGCTCGCACGGGGCTGGGTGGAGACGAGCGATGGTCCGCGACCCGACGTGTGGTCGCCGGCCTCGACCGCGTGGACGGTCCTCCTTCGCGAGCACCGGAGCGCGCGCGACGCCGCCGGCGGGTTGGTCCCGCAGGCGAGCCCGAGCCTGCTCCAGTCGCCGCTCGTGCTCGCCATGCCGGTCCCGATGGCCGAGGCGCTCGGCTGGCCGAACGCGGAGATCGGCTGGTCCGACGTCCTCGCGCTCGCCAGGGACCCCAGAGGCTGGGCCGCGCGCGGCCACCCCGAGTGGGGCCGCTTCCGTCTCGGCAAGACCGATCCGCGGATCTCGACCTCCGGCCTGCACGCGCTCGTCGGCGCGTTCTTCGCCGCGACCGGTCGTTCCGCGGATCTCACCGAGGCGGACGTCGCGGACGCACGGGTCGTCGCCTTCGTGAAGGGCGTCGAGTCGTCCGTCGTCCACTACGGCGAGACCGTCTCGACCTTCGTCCGCAACCTGCGCGCGGCCGACCAGCGCGGAACGGCGCTCACGTACGTGTCCGCGATCGCGATCGAGGAGAAGCAGGTCTGGGACTACAACCAGGGACAGAACGGCGCGCGCCCGGCCATTCCGCTGGCCGCGGTCTCTCCGAAGGAAGGGACGCTCGTCGCGGACCACCCCTATGTGGTGCTGAACGCGCCCTGGGTCGATGCCCCGAAGCGCGACGCCGCCGCGGGCTTCCTCGCCTACCTCCAGGGGACAGAGGCGCAGGCGCGCTTCCGCGCCGCCGGTTTCCGCGACAAGGACGGCCGGGGCGGACCGGAGCTCGCCCTGGCGAACGGGATCGTCCCCGCGGGTCCCGCGATCGTCATCTCACCGCCGGCCCCGACGGTCCTCGCGGCGATCCAGCGCTCCTGGGATGACGTGCGCAAGCGCGCGCGGGTCCTCATGGTGCTCGACGTCTCCGGGTCGATGGCCGGGACGAAGATCGATCTCATGAAGCGCGCCGCCGCGGGCGCGATCGACGGCTTCGCCGCCGACGACGAGCTCGCGATCTGGGCCTTCAGCGGGGGGCGGCAAGAGATCGCGTCGCTCGGCGCGGTCGGGCCGCGGCGCGACGAGCTGAAGCGTGGCATCGGGACGCTCGTCGCGGATGGGAGCACCGCCCTCTACGCGAGCGCCCGCGCGGGCGTGACCTTCCTGCGCTCGCGGGCCGACGACTCCCGCATCAACGCGGTCCTCCTTCTCACCGATGGCAAGAACGAGGATGCCGATCGCGACCTCGACGGACTGCTCGCCTCGCTCCGGACGGAGGACGAGACCGCGCGCGTCCGTGTCTTCACGATCGGCTACGGCGACGACGCCGACAGGACCACGCTCCAGAAGATCGCCGAGGCCTCGCGCGCGGCGTTCTACGACGCATCGAAGCCGGCCACGATCGATCGGGTCTTCCGCGACGTGGTGTCGAACTTCTGATGGACGCCCGATTCGTCCGCGCGATCCGAGCGGAGCTGCGCGACCGGCGCGGGACGGTCCTCGGCGCGCTGACCCTCGCCGGCCTGCTCGCCGTCGGCGCGCCTGTCGTCCTCGCGCTCACAGGCGCGCTCGCCGTGTTCGGCCTACGGCTCGTGCTGGCGGTGGTGCCCGCGGTGCGGCGGTCACCACGGAGGACCGATGAATGGAGCGTTCGCGCCGAGATCGCCGTGCGCTCGCTGCGTCAGCTCTCGCGCCGCGCGAAGCCGGGCCCGGTCGCCGAGCGCTGCCGGTCGATCGCCGACGGCGCGTCGGAGACGCTCGGCCAGCTCGCCGAGCTCGCGGCGCACGACGCGACCGTCGGCGCGCTCCTCACCGACCTCGAGCGCGTGCCCCTCGCCGAAGAGCGCGGCGCGCTCGAACGCGAGCTGCGTACCGCGACGTCGCTCGACCGGGCGGACCTGGCGCGCTCGCTCGCGACCGTGGACCGGCAGGCGGCCGTGCGCGATCAGCTCATCGCGGGCCGGCGGAGCTTGCAGCGCCGGATGCGCACGGTCGCGATCGGCCTCGAGGGCCTGGTCGCGCAGCTCGCGCAGATCCTCGCTCTGACAGGCGGGATCGGGTCCGCGGACGACCGCGTCGCCGAGCTCGAAGGAGAGCTCGAGGCGCTTCGCGCGGGCCTCGACGAGACCGAGGCGTATGGCCGGCTGACCATCGCGTCGCTCGCACGACCACAGGAGGAGGTGCGGACATGATCCGCTCATTCCGGCGTTTCTGGCGATACCTCACGGCCGCGCTCGAGGGGACCCTGGACGAGCTCCTCGACCCGCGCGTCCAGATCGAGCAGGCCATCGGGGAGGCGAAACGACGTCACGCCCTCCTCGCCGAACAGGCGGCGGCGGTGCTCGGCAACGAGCGCGAGCTCGACATCCGGATCAACCGGGCCGCGACCGAGGCCGCGCGACTGCGCGCCTCTGCCCGACAGGCGCTCGTTCTTGCGGACCGCGCGCGAGCGAGCGGCGAGACGACGCGTGCGGCGGGATACGAGTCGAGCGCGGCGGCCTTCGCGGGACAGCTCACGGTGGTCGACGCGTCGGTGAGCGATCTTCAGGCGCTGCGCGAGAAGGCGTCCGCGGTCTCGCGAGCCGCGCGCCGCGGGCTCGAGCAGAACGCCTTCGCCTTGCAGGACCAGCTGACGCAGCGCGCTCGACTCCTCACGCAGCTCGAGGCGGCGAAGCTGCAGGAGCGGATGGCCGACGCGGTGCGGCAGGTCACGAGCTTTGCTCCACCTGGCGACACGCCGACCCTCGCCACGGTCGGCGAGCGCATCGACCGGCGGTTCGCTCGCGCGACCGCTCGCGGCGAGCTCGCGGCCGATGCTCTCGACGCGCGCATGCTCGACGTGAGCCGAGCCTCGCTCGACATCGAAGCCGAGCGCCGGCTGGCGGAGATCCGCGCCGCCATGGCGGCGGAGGACGGCACATAGCGGTATCTGTCGCGGTGCACCTTGCACGGCGACGGCGACGCCCGGGTTGCGGGCTTTCGCGAAGAGCCCTAGCGTGGACTGAAATGGCGCTCATGCCGATCCCGCCGATGCCGATCGCCCCGATCCCGGGGCTCAAGGCGCGTTCGGGAGGCTAGGCCGGCACCGCACACACGAGCGAGCACCACCAGCAGGGCCTCCCGAAAGGGAGGCCTTTCGATTTCTGTGAGGAGGTAGGCGATGGCGATGGCGACGACGACACGGGCGTCCGCGCTCATGGGCCTGCGCTGCCGCGCGTGCCATCTCCTCCAGCCGGCCGACGAACGGTACGTCTGCGCCGACTGCTACGGCCCGATCGAGCCCGAGTACGACACCGCCTCGTTCGACACCGACGGGCTGCGCGGGGCGATCGAGCACGGACCGCGCTCGCTCTGGCGCTACGCGCCGCTCCTCCCGATCGCCGCGCCGGAGTCGCACTTCGCCGTCGGCTGGACGCCGCTCATCAAGGCGCCGCGCCTGGGCGCCGCAATCGGCGTCTCCGAGCTCTACGTGAAGGACGACTCGCGCAATCCATCGCTCTCGTTCAAGGACCGACCGGTCGCGCTGGCCCTCGCGCGCGCGCTCGAGCTCGGGCTCGACACGATCGCCTGCGCGTCGACCGGCAACCTCGCGGGGGCCGTCGCGGCCGCGGCGGCGCGCAACGGTCTTCGCGGGTTCGTGTTCGTCCCCGCGGGCACCGACGAGAGCAAGGTCGCGGGCGCCGCCGCGTACGGCGCGACCGTGGTCCGCGTCGACGGGACGTACGACCAGGTCAATCGCCTCTGCGCGCGCCTTGCCGACGAGTCCGGCTGGGGCTTCGTGAACTTCAACCTGCGCCCGTACTACGCCGAGGGCAGCAAGACGCTTCTCTTCGAGTGCGCCGAGCAGCTCGGCTGGCACCTGCCGGAGCACGTCGTGGTCCCGGTCGGCTCTGGCGCGCTCCTCACCCGCACCGCGACCGCGGCCGCGCAGCTGCGCGCGACGGGCCTCGTCGACGACGAGCGCTTCGCCATACACGCCGCGCAGCCGTCCGGGTGCGCGCCGGTGTCAGACGCGGTGCTCGAGGGGTACCGCGAGGTCCGGCCAGTGCGCGAGCCGACGACAATCGCGCGCTCGCTCGCGATCGGCACGCCCGCCGACGGCGATGGCTCGGTCGCGGCCATCCGCCAGAGCGGCGGCTCGGCGGCGTCGGTGAGCGACGAGGACGTCGTCGAGGGCTGCGCGCTCCTCGCGCGGACCGAGGGCATGCTCGGCGAGCCCGCCGCGGGCGTCGTCGTCGCGACGGCACGCGCCCTCGCCGCCCGCGGCGCGTTCGGCGATGGCGACCGCGTCGTCCTCTATGTCACCGGCAACGCGTACAAGGGCGCGGTCACCGCGACGCTCGGTCCGGTCATCGCGCCGGACGCCGACGCGTTCCGCGCGGCGTACGCGAGGCAGCTCGCGTGAGCCTCACCGTCCGGCTTGCGACGCCGCTCCGCCCCGCGGCCGGCGGGAACGCGACGATCACCGTCGAGGCCGCGAGCGTGAGCGCGCTCGCGAAGGCGATCGGCGAGCAGTACCCCGAGCTCGGTGCGCGCGTGCTCCGCGACGGCGCGTTCGGCCGCTTCGTGAACGTGTTCGTCGATGGCGAGGACGTGCGCTTCCTCGGGCCCGAGGGCGACCTCAGCGGGAAGTCCACGATCGAGATCCTCCCCGCCATGTCCGGCGGCGCGGTCGCACCGCTGCCGCGGCAGCGCGCCGAGCACGAGGTCTACGGCTCCTTCATCGACGAGACGATCGGCATCGTCGCGCGGCAGACGCGCGACACCGTCTCTTTCGCGGTCGGCTCGCCGGCGCGCGAGGCGCTCGAGCTCGTGGGCGCGGACGATCTCGCGGCCACGGTCATCCGCCGTGAGGGCGCGAGCGCCCTCGGCTACACGATCACCGAGGGCGAGCCCGAGCTGCGCGAGATCATCGCCGGGCAGGCGCGCGCGCGGGGGATCGACGCGAGCGCCGCGGACGTGCTGGTGAGCGCGGGCGCGCTGCAGGCGATCGACCTGGCGTGCCGCGTCTTCCTGCGTCCCGGCGACGTGGTGGTCGCGGAGTCGCCGGGCTTCGCGAACGCGCTCTCCGCGTTCCGCAATCACGGGGCGCGCGTGCTCGAGGTGCCGGTCGACCGCGAAGGCCTCGATGTCTCCGAGGCGGCGCGGCTCATCCGCCGCGCGAACGTGCGGCCGCGGATGTTCTTCGTGGTGCCGAATTTCCAGAACCCTTCGGGCGAGACGCTCTCGCTCGCGCGGCGCCACGCGTTGCTCGCGCTCGCCGCGTCGCACGACGCGCTGGTCGTCGACGACGACCCGTACGGGCTGCTTCGGTATCGCGGTGCGGACCTGCCGCCGCTCGCGGCGCTCGACCGCGGCGTCGTCTCGATCGGGACGTTCTCGAAGACCTTTCTGCCGGGACTGCGCGTGGGCTGGGTCATTGCTACGCCCGACGTCATCCGCCGGATGGCCAAGGTGAAGCAGACGATGGACTCGAGCACGGGCACGCTCGCGCAGCGGATCGTGCTCGAGTTCCACCGGCGCGGCGGCGCTGAGGCGCACGTCGGCCGGCTCCGCGAGCTCTACCGCGCGAAGCAGGACCGCGCCCGCGCGGCCCTTGCCCGCGAGTTCGCCGGCACCGGCGTCACCTGGAACGACCCCGACGGCGGCTTTTACTTCTGGGTCCGGCTCCCGCGGGGCCTCGACGCGCGCAGGCTTCTCGACGCCGCGCTCGAGGAAGGCGTCGCGTTCGTGCCGGGCGACGCGTTCGCCATCGAGCGCGACCACCGCTCGGCGCTGCGCTTCTCGGTGAGCGGCCCCACGCTCGAGCGGATCGACGAAGGCGTCGCACGCCTCCGTCGCGCCTTCGACCGTCTGTCGTGACGGTCACCGCGGCGCGCCCGCTCGACGCGCGCGCGGTGTCCGAGGCGGCGGCGCTCATCGCGTCGCAGATACGGCGCACGCCGACCGAGAAGAGCGACGCGCTCTCGAACCTCGCCGGGCGCGAGGTGTACCTCAAGCTCGAGAACCTCCAGAAGACCGGCGCATTCAAGATCCGCGGTGCCCTGCACGCGCTGTTGCGCAAGGACGCGCGCGACCGGGCGAACGGCGTCGTCACAGCGTCCGCCGGGAACCACGGGCAGGGCGTGGCGTACGCGGCCCAGCTCCTCGGCGTCCCCGCGACCGTCGTGCTTCCCCATGGCGTGCCGCTCGCGAAGCTCACCGCGATCCAGCGCACCGGCGCGGAGGCGGTGCTCTCCGGCGAGAGCTACGACGACGCGCACGCCGCGGCGCTCGAGATCGCGCGCGAGCGCCGCCGCGCGTACGTGCACGCGTTCGACGACGACGACGTCATCGCGGGGCAGGGAACGCTCGCGCTCGAGATGCTCGCCGACGTGCCTGACGTCGACACGCTCGTCGTGCCCGTGGGCGGTGGCGGGCTCATCGCCGGCGTCGCCCTCGCCGTGTCAGCGCAGCGGTCACGCCCGCGCATCATCGGCGTCCAGGCCGCGGGCGCGAGCGCGTTCGCGGCGTCCTTCGCGAGCGGCGCCGTCGTCGAGCGGCCCGCCGCGACGATCGCCGACGGCATCGCGGTCCGCCGTCCCGCCGAGCGCACGCTCACGCTGGTGCGCAAGTACGTCGACGACGTCATCACGGTGAGCGACGAGGCGATCGCCCGCGCGATCGTCGTGCTCCTCGAGCGGACCAAGCTTCTCGCCGAGGGCGCGGGCGCCGCCGCGCTCGCGGCGGTCCTCGAGCCGAGCGGCCGGATCGGCGGGAAGAAGGTCGGCGTCGTCATCAGCGGAGGGAACATCGACCCGAACCTCCTCGGCAAGGCGCTCCAGCAAGGGCTCGTGTCGGCGGGCCGCTACCTCGCGTTCCGGACGTGGCTCGAGGACAAGCCCGGCATGCTCCACGACATCACCGGCGTGCTCGCGCGCGAGCACATCAACATCCTGCACGTCGGCATCCACCGCCTCGGCCCGTACGCCGCGCTCGGGCGCGTCGGGCTCGACGTCATCGTCGACACGAAGGACCGCGTTCACGCTCAGCAGGTGCTCGCGACGCTCCGCACGAGCGGCTTCGCGGTCGAGGAGCTCCTCGACACCGCCCCGTCAGGCTAGGCACGGCCGTCGCGGCGAAGGGGTCCGCGTACGCGATCGTTCTTCGCGACCTCTTCACACGCGGTTCACAACCGCGACCGAGGCTGGCTCGATCAGCCTGAAGGAGGCCCTGC
>VBDU01000088.1:36226-41099 GCA_005883625.1 Chloroflexota bacterium
GCCGGCGCGGTCGCGTCGTTCCTGCGGGGACGCGGCGCGCGCTGGACGCTCGTGGGGACGCTGGTCTTCGCGATCCTCGGCACGCTCGTCGGCATCTCCGCCATCAACGCGGGCCTGGGCCCGCGCACCGATGCGGGCGAGGTCTACCACCGCGTCATCCTGGCCTCGCTCGTCGTCACGCTCGCCCTCACCCTGCTCGCGGGGCGTGCGGTCAGATCGCTCGACGGCGTGGGTCGTCCGGCCTAGCGTCGAGCTGGCGGACGAGCCCGACGAGTCCCTCGCGTAGCGGAATGGGCGGGGGATGGGTGTCGTCGAAGTCGCCCGGGCGGTCGACGAGCCCGAAGCCACGGACCCACTGCTCGACGAGGCCGAACGCGATCGCGTACGGGAGGTAGTCCTCGAAGAGACGCTCGCGCTCGGCGAAGCGCTGGCGCTCCTGCTCGGCCGTCCGAAGGAACAGCTCGAAGCCCGCGACGCGCAGCCCGAGGCCCTGCCCCGCGGCGGTCCGTGCGGGTCGCCATGGCGCGAGCGCGTAGACGACGACGCCGATCGCGAAGACCGCCGCGCCGACGAGCCCCAGGCCCGCGGCGTTGCCGAAGACGAACGTCAGGGGGATCCCGGCGAGCGCCGTGAGCCAACCCGCCGTCGCCCACCGCGAGCGCAGGCGGCCGGGCGGATCGACGAACCAGCCGCGGCCGACCATCTCGCGATCGAGCTCGTCTTCGACGAGATCCGCCCCGATATAGAACCGCGGCTCGAGCGATCCGAGCAGCACTCGCGGGCCGTGCGCGAAGAGCGCCGCGAGGGCAGCGCGCTCGTATCGCTGCAGGTCGTCCGTCGCGGTCGCGACGCGCTCGAGGACCCAGGTGGGGGTCGCCTCCGCGTCCGTGCCCTCGCGGATCCGCAGGAAGCCTCGCAGCGCGAGGTCGATGATCGTGGCGCTGACGTCTCGGCGGTGCGGTCGACCGTGTACGAGCAGGTCGGCCTCCGCCGGTCGAATCCCTTCGGGAGGCGCGAGCTCCGGCACGACCGTCGTCGAGCGCTGCACGAGATGCCTGGCGCCCCATCGCGCGCGCACGACGATGAGCCCGAGCACGAATGTCAGGGCCCCTGCGGCGACATTCGCCGGCGTGGGGCGCAGATGCTCCAGCGGCGCGATCGTCCAGCCGAACGTGCCGGCAATGACGATCAGGAGGATGACCGCGGCGGCAGGCAGGTACGCGGCCGCATCGGACCTGACCGATGTCGCATCGGTCGCGCCCACCGGCCGGACTATACGCACGGAGCGATCGGATACGATCGAAGTCTCGCCGCCGCGTTCATACTTTGTGCCGTGGGGAGCACGCTCTCCCAGAAGGTCTGGGAGCGCCACGTCGTCCGTCGCGCGGGGGGCGAGCCCGACCTCGTCTACATCGACCTGCACCTCGTCCACGAGGTCACGAGCCCGCAGGCGTTCGAAGGCCTGCGCCTCGCGAAGCGCGGCGTGCGGCGTCCCGAGCTCGTGCTCGCGACGATGGACCACAACGTCCCGACGAACGAGGAGCCGGCCGAGCCGATCTCCGCGCGACAGATCGCGGAGATGGCGCGCAACGCGGCGGAGTTCGGCATCGTCTGCTACCCCATGGGCGACGCGAACCAGGGCATCGTCCACGTCATCTCGCCCCAGATGGGGCTGACGCAGCCGGGCATGACGATCGTCTGCGGCGACAGCCACACCGCGACGCACGGGGCGCTCGGCGCGCTCGCCTGGGGCATCGGGACGAGCGAGATCGAGCACGTGCTCGCGACGCAGACGCTCGCGCAGCCGACGCCGGGCACGATGGCGGTGACGGTCGACGGTCGGCTGCCGAAGGACTGCGCCGCGAAGGACGTGATCCTCGGCATCATCGCGCGCATCGGGACGACCGGCGGGGTGGGGAAGGTCATCGAGTACCGCGGCTCGACGATCCGCGCGCTCTCGATGGACGGCCGCATGACGGTCTGCAACATGTCGATCGAGGCGGGCGCCCGCGCGGGGATGATCGCGCCGGACGACACGACGTTCGCGTTCCTCGAAGGCAGGCCGTTCGCCCCGAAGGGCGCGCTCTGGGAGCGGGCGCTCGACGAGTGGCGCTCGCTGCCGACGGACGCGGGCGCGGCCTTCGATCGTGAGGTGAAGATCGACGCGCGCGAGCTCCGGCCGTACGTCTCGTGGGGGACGAACCCCGCGCAGACGGTGACGATCGACGAGCGCGTCCCGGACCCCGACGCCCTCGCGACGGACGCGCGCGACGCGGCACGGAGAGCGCTCCGCTACATGGCCCTCGCACCCGGCACGCCGGTGCGCGACATCGCGGTCGACGCCGTCTTCATCGGCTCGTGCACGAACTCGCGGCTCGAGGACCTCCGCGCGGCGAGCGAGGTCGTGCGTGGCCGCCGCGTCAAGGACGGAATTCGTGCGCTCGTCGTGCCGGGATCGATGAAGGTGAAGCTCGACGCCGAGCGCGAAGGGCTCGACCGCGTGTTCCAGGAAGCGGGCTTCGAGTGGCGCGGCGCGGGCTGCTCCATGTGCCTCGGCATGAACCCCGACGTCCTCCGTCCCGGCGAGCGCTGCGCGTCGACCTCGAACCGTAACTTCGAGGGCCGGCAGGGCCCTGGCGGGCGCACGCATCTGGTGTCCCCGACCGTGGCCGCGGCCACGGCGATCGCCGGCCACTTCGCGCTGCCCGCGGATCTGCGCTGAGAGAGCGTTGATGGAATCGGTACGCCGCGTCGCCGGCCGCGCGCTGCCCCTGGGTCGCGCCGACGTCGACACCGACCAGATCATCCCGAGCCACTGGCTCAAACGGATCGAGCGCACGGGCTACGCGCCCGGGCTCTTCGAGGCGTGGCGCGCGGATCCGTCTTTCGTGATGAACGACGCGCGCTATCGCGGCGCGGCGATCCTCCTCGCGGGACGGAACTTCGGGAGTGGCTCGTCGCGCGAGCATGCCGCCTGGGCGCTGCTCGAGTCGGGCTTCCGAGCCGTGATCGCGCCGCGCTTCGCGGACATCTTTCGCAGCAACGCGCTGAAGAACGGCCTCGTGCCGGTCGAGCTTCCGGACGAGACCGTGACCACGCTCGTCGCCGCGGTCGAGCGCGACCCCACGCTCGAGATCGCGATCGACGTCGAGCGACGGACGGTGACCGCGCCGGCCGCGGGCGTGAGCGCGACCTTCCCGCTCGACGATCACGCCCGGCAGCGGTTGCTCGAGGGGCTCGACGACATCGCGCTCACGCTGCGCCACGAAAGGGACATCGCCGCCTACGAGGCGCGGCGACCCCAATGGCTACCGCGCGTCCGCTGAGCGCCGTCGCGGGCTCGATCCTCTTCACGGTCTTCGTGGAAGGGACGGTCGCCCTCTACATCCCGCTCCTCATGGTGCGCGACGAGGCCGTCGCGGCGTGGTGGCCGCTCGGCGCGCTCGTGACGCTGGCCGGCGTCGGGCTCTATGTCTGGTGCGCGGGGCTCTTCTCGTTCGTCGGGCGCGGGACGCCGGCGCCGATCGCCGCGCCGAACGTGTTCGTGGCGCGCGGGCCGTACCGCTACGTTCGCAACCCGATGTACATCGGCGTCCTGACGAGCATCCTCGGCATCGCGATCGCGTACGCCTCGGCGTGGGTGCTCGCGTACGCGGTGCTCGTCGCGATCGCCTTCCACTTCTTCGTGCTCGGCTATGAAGAGCCCACGCTCGAGGACCGCTTCGGCGCGTCGTACCGGGAATATCGCCGCACCGTGCCCCGTTGGGTCCCGCGCGCTCGCTGATCGCGGTCGTCGTCCTCATCGCGGCGGTCGGCGTCATCTCGTTCGTCGCGCTCGTCTGGGCCACCCAGCGCGATCTCCTCTACGACGCCGGCGACCGGCGTCACGGTGCTCGTCTGCAACGGGAACGGCGGCGACCGCGCACTCCGGGCCGGACTCGCGCGCGGGCTCGCGAGCGCGGGGCATCGCGTGCTTCTCTTCGACTACCGCGGGTACGGTGGCAACGCCGGGACGCCGACCGAGATGGGACTGCGTGCGGACGCGCGCGCCGCGCTCGCCTATCTCCGTTCGCGTCCAGACATCGATGCCGCGCGCATCGTGTACTTCGGGGAATCGCTCGGCGCCGCCGTCGCCGCCCAGCTCGCGGCGGAGCGTCCTCCGCTCGCCCTTGTGTTGCGCTCGCCGTTCACCACGCTCGCGGACGTAGGCCGGGTCCACTATCCCTACCTACCGGTCATCGATCCGCTGCTCATGGATCGCTACCGGACCGTCGATGCCCTGGCCGAGGTGAGCGCACCGGTCCTGGTCGTCGCGGGCGATCGCGACCGCGTCGTCCCAATCGAGCTCTCCCGCAAGCTGTACGCGGCGGCGCGTGACCCAAAGCGGCTGGTCATCGTCGGCGGAGCCGACCACAACGATCCACCGCTGGCGGAAGGCGCGTCTCTCGTCGGCGAGCTCACCGGCTTCGTCGACGACGCGCTCCGTGGGCGGTTCCTGCCGGCGAGTCGTTAGAAGACCGCAAAGTCGGTAAGCGTTCCGCAAAACGCACCACAGCGCGGGAAACGCGCGCCTCCGCCGCGGGTAGGCAGAGCAAGAACCGCGAAGGAGACGAAGCATGTTCGCGAAGATCCTCGGCACCACGCTCGCGGGCACGGTGTTCGCCACGGCCGCGTTCGGCGGCGGCGCGGTGTTCGCCGACTCGACGCCCGCGGCCTCGACCACGCCTGCCGCCACCGCCCCGGCGGACCACACGAACCGTGTCGCCGTGGACGCGCTTCGCGACGTCCTGAACCGCATGGTCCGCGACGGGATCCTCACGGACCGCCAGCGCGACATCGTCGTCGATGCCGTGCGGAAGGCCGACTGGGACGG
>VBDU01000043.1 GCA_005883625.1 Chloroflexota bacterium
CGCGCGTCGCGACGTTGGGGTCGACTGCGAGGCCGTCGCGGCGCGCCTCGCCGAGCGCGAGGAGCACCCAGCCGCTGACGTTCGGGTCGGACTGGCACGCGGGATCGTCGCACCAGGCCCAGCCGCCGTCGGGGCGCTGGCGTCCGATGAGCCCCGCGAGGTCGCTCGCGACGCGGCCGTCGCTCGCGCTCGGCGCCGCGCCGGCGCTCTTCTCCGCGCGGCGCACCGCGAGCGTCGCGATGAGTCGGCTCGCCACGCGCTCCGCGCCCTCGTTCGTGTACGGCGCGAGCAGCCCGAGCTCGCCGGCCATCGAGCCGACGAGCGCCGAGCGCACCGCGACCTCGAGCGAGCCGCGCTTGGTGTTCGCGAAGGCCGGCAGGTAGAGCGCCTCGCTCTGCGCCTCGGTGCTCACGACGCCGCCGGTCGACACGGTCTCGGGCGTGACGTCGCCGACCGCGGGGATCTGCAGCTCGACGCTGTCGGCGAGGCCGCCGCTGCCGGTCGCGTCGAAGCCGATGGTCGCGGTGCCCTCGACCTCCGTCTTCGACGGCCAGCTCACGAGCGCGGAGTCTCCGGCCGCGATCGTCACCGTGCGCGTGAGCGGTCCGCTCACCGTGACGCCCTCCGCCTTCAGCGTCACCCTGACGTCGGAGGACGCCGTCGTCCCGTTGCGCACGAGCGCGCGCAGCTCGGCCGAGTCGCCCACGCGCAGGAAGCGCGGCAGCGCGGGCCGGACGAGGAGCGGCTGGGTCGAGACGAGCTCGCTGGTGCCCTCGCCCACCATCGTGTCGCCGCTGATCGCGCGCGCCTGCGTCCGCCAGGTCGTGAGGTTGTCGGGGATCTTCACGTCGACCGAAGCGGTGCCGTCGTCCTTCGTCACGACCTGCGCGCTCCAGTAGGCGGTGTTGCGGAAGTCCTTGCGCGGCTGCGTCGTGACGAGGCCGCTCCCGCCCTTGCCGACTCCCGCCGCGCCGAAGCCGATCGCGATCGTGTCGTTGTACCGGTCCATCGACACGGCCATCGACGACGCGGTGTTCACGGCGAGCCCACGCTCGAACCAGAAGGCGCGCAGCCCGTCCGGCCCGCGCTCGTCCTGGAGCGCGAGCACGGCCTTGTCGATGACCGCGACGGACACCTCGGCGCGGACGCCCTTGCCGTTCTTGTCGGTCACCTTGACGTCGTAGCGGACGGTGTCGCCGGGCTTCGTCCGCTCGCGGTCGGGCTTCACGGCGACGTTCAGCACGCGCGTCGAGGTCGACACGGGCAGCTGCACGTAGCCGACCTTGTAGCGGGGGATCGGGTCGTCGGTCGTCGGCGGCCGGTAGAGCACGACGGACACGAAGACGTTCGGGACCGAGCGCTCCGTGATCGGGATGCGCAACCTCTCGCTGTTCGTCTCGAAGCGCTGGACGTTGCGCGTGATGACCTTGCCACGCTCGACCGTCACGAGGCCGGTCGCGCCGGCGAAGGGCGCGGGCACGAGCACCTCCGCGGTGTCGCCGACCTCGTAGCGGTCCTTGTCGGCGACGAGCTTGATCGTGTCGTCGTTCGTCACCTGCCAGATGGCGAACCCGCCCGCGGTCCCGGCCGACGAGATCCAGAGGAACGCCGCCGCGCGCGCGGTGTGGCCGCGCGCGTCGCTCACCTCGGCCACCGCGCGGATCGTGCCCGGCTTCGCCGGCTGGAAGGTCACGCTCGCCTTGCCGTCCGCGCCGCTGCGCGCGCTGAGCGTCTGGAGGAGCGTGTCCTTCGGGACGCTCTGGTAGCGCCGGCCGCCGCCCGGGACGGCCTCCTTCGTCGTGACCCAGTCGCGGTCGTACACCTTCACGGTCACGGTCTGTCCGGGGAGCGGGTTGCCCTCGGTGTCGACGGTGACGAGGTCGAGCCGCGCGTCCCGTCCGGCCGTCGCGACGTACTGCGTCGGCCGGATCCCGGCGGAGAGCTCGGCCGGGTGCACGACGACCTTCGTGCTGCCGGCGACGGCCTGCGCGTTCTGGTCCGTGACCGTCGCCGAGACGACGAAGGTCTGGGCGCCTTCGTTCGGGCTGAGCGCCGCGGGCACCGAGATCCGCGCGACGCCGCGCTCGTCGGTCGTCGCCGTCCCCTTCGCGCGTGTCGCGTCGCGCGAGACCGCCGCGCGGGCGTAGTCGTAGTCGACGAAGGAGTAGAACTCGAGGCCCTTCGGGCGCATGGCGAAGGGCTCGGCGACGACGGACCAGTCGACCTTGGCGCCCGCGACCGGCCCGCCGAAGAAGAAGCTCGCGGTCGTGTCGGCCTCGATGCGGTCGCCGTCGACGACCGACGGGCGCTTGGGCGCGAGGTCCACCTGGAATTCGGGCTTGCGGAACTCGGCGACGAGGAAGCTGTTCCCTGCGATGCCGTACTGCGTGCCCTTCCGCTGGACGGTGAACGAATAATCGCCGAGCGGGGCGTCCGCGGGGATCGCGAAGCGCCCGGCGAAGCTGCCGAAGGCGTTCAGCTTCAGGTCCTGCCGCTGCACCTCCTGATAGCGCGCGTTGTGCAGGACGAGCTCGAACGGCGCGTCGGCGGCGGGCACGCTGTAGCGGGCGTCGTCGTCGGCGCGGACGATCACCTTGTACTCGACGTTCTCGCCCGGCCGGTAGATCGGTCGGTCCGTGTACACCTGGCCGACCCACTCGCGCGCGTAGTACTCGGCCGGAAGGCCGAACTGGTACGGCGAAGCGCCCGGCGACCAGCGCGTGCTCATGACACCGAACCAGCCGGCCCCCTGCGCGGTGGTGACGTAGTACGCGCGGTCGCCGCTCGTGGTCGGGAGGGGCGGCGGCACCTTGAACGAGGCGACGCCGTTCGCGTCGGTCACCGCGTCGGTGGGCGCGAGCCCGAAGCCCTCGGCGCGGAGGCCGATCCGTGGGATCGCGCCGCCGGTCTGGTGGTCGAGCGCCCAGACGAGGAGCTCGTCCTGCGAGAGCTTCGTCACGAGCACCGCGTCGACGACGGCGAAGGCGGCCTGCGAGAGGTACTGCCCGTCGGTGCGCACGAAGTAGAAGCCCTTGGGGAGCGGCCCGTGGCCGCTCACGCTCAGCGAGGTGCGGCCGACGATGACCGAATCGCGCGGGCCCTCGACGGACTCGGCCCACTTCCGCAGCGGCTCCTGCGACGGCCTGAAGTTGCGGTCCGCGGCGGCGTTCGGGTTGCCGAGGAGCGCGCGGCCCTCGCTCGGGGTGAGCGGCCAGAGCGTGAACGCCACGTTGGGCGTGTTCACCACCTGGAAATAGAGGAGCGGCTCCGCCGCGGACGAGAATGTCGCCGTCGGTTGATAGCCCGGGAGCGCGAGGCTCACCGAGGGCTCGAGCGCTCCCGTGGTGAACGAGAAGCGGTAGCCCCCCATGACCTGGCCGTAGCGGTCGGTCGCGCCGGGTGCGAGCGTGACGGTGTACGCCGTCGAGGGCTTGAGCGCGAGGTTGAGCCCGATCGCGCGGTCGTAGCGATACGAGCCGCGGTCGACCTCCTCCTGCGTGAAGCCCGTCACGCCGAGCTTGCCCTCGAGCGTGTCCGGGTCCATCGGCGTCGCGAACTGGATGCTCACGCCGTAGCGGTCCGCGCTGTGCTCGCCGTTCGCCGGATGCGTGCCGGAGACCGACGGCGGCGCGATCGTCGTGAACGCGGAGGTGCGCTCGACGCTCGTCTCGCCGCCCCGTGCCCCGCGCAGGCCCTTCTCGACGGTGACGACGTACCGGGTCGACGTCGCGAGGCGGCCGTTCGGCGTGAAGGTCGCGGCTGTCGCGTCGTCGTTCCAGCTGATCCGTCCGGGCACGACGGCGCCGACGGGAGTGCGGACGGTGATGCCGCCCCCGGCGGAGCGGTCCATCGGCTGGTTGAAGGTGATCGTGACGGCCTGCTGCGGGCTCGCGAACTGGGTGTTGTCGTCGGGCGAGATCGCCGCGACGCCGGGCGTCACGGTCGTGAAGCTCCAGCGGTGGTCGTCGGCGAGGACGCCGTCGGCCGCGCTGCTCAGGGTCTTCGCGACGCGGACGCGGTACGTCGTCGTCGGCAGGAGATCGGTCGGGATGAAGCGGTAGATGCTCGTGTTGAGCCACTCGCCTTTGCCCGCGAGCGGCGGGTCGAACGCGATCACCGGGTCGGTCCGCTGCGCCGCGAGCGTCGTGAGCGGCGCGACCGAGCGGTTGAACTGCACGAGGATCTGCGCGCCGAGCGGCACCTCGGTGTCGCCGTCGCCGGGGATGACCTGCTGCACCGCCAGGCGGCCGGCGACGGTGAAGGTCTTCGTCACGGCCCGCGTGATGCCGGCCGCGGCGTTCTGCGGGACGGTGACCGTGTAGGTCATGCCGCGGAGCAGGCCCGGGAAGTCCGGCTGGAAGAGAACGGTCCGCTCGCTGAGCCAGGTGTACGTGCCCTTCGTCGCCGGCGAGAGCTCGAGGACCTTCTCCGCGGCGCGCTCTTTCGGCGCGCTCTCGAACGTCACCGTCACGGGCGCGAGGCGCGCGACCTCGTCGCCGCCCGGCGTGATCGCGAAGCCGATCGGCTCGGGCACGACGACCGGCTCGCGCCTGCCGCTGTCGCGAGCGACGACGACGCCGACGACGACCGACAGGACGATCACCGACGCGAGCGCCGGACGGAACCAGCGGGCGCGCCCGAGCCACGCGAAGCGGCTCATCGTCCCTTCACCTCGAAGGTCGCCGTCGTCGCCGCGGTCCCGCCGTCCAAAAGGCGCGCGCTCGCACGGAGTGAGTGCCGCCCCGGCTGGAGGGTCCAGACGAGCTGCGGGTCCGCGCCCGCGGCCTCGCCGACGACCTGCCCGTCGACCTCGAACGTGACGCGATCGATGCCCGGATCGGCGGCCGCGCGCAGGACGAGCTGCTGCTGCGCGAGCTCGGCGGCGATGAAGAAGACGCTCCCCGAGACCGGCGAGACGATGCGCAGCCGGCCGTCGGCGCTGCGCGGCGTGTCGCCGGCGCGCCGCTCGCCACGCAGCGGCAGGCCCGCGTCGTGCGCCCAGGTGCGCGCCTCGAGCGGCGGATCGATCACCACGCGGCCGTCGGCGTCGCGCGAGTAGTAGCGCTCGCCGGAGGTGGGGACGGTCCCGCTCGCGAAGAGCTCGCGCACCGGCGAGGGGCAGTCGGGTCCGGGCAGGAGGCCAGTGGGCGCGCACACGATCGCCTCGATGACGCCGGGCGGCCGTGCGTACCAGCTCATGCGCCGGCCGAGGGCCGCGGCCATCATCGCGTCGCGCCAGATCGGGCCAGCGCCCTCGATGCCGGCGACGTCGTAGAGGGGCTCGCCGTTCGCGTTCCCGACCCACACGCCGATCGCGACCTCGGGCGTGTAGCCGAGCGTCCAGGTGTCGCGCGCGCCGGTGCTCGTCCCGCTCTTCGCCGCGGCGGGGAAGGGGAGCTCGAACGGCGTGACCTCGCCGAACCCGAGGATGCGCGCGTCGGCGTCGCTAAGGATGTCGGAGAGCAGGTACGCGTGCTCGGCGGAGAGGACCTGTCGCGTCGCCGGCGCCGGCCGCGCGTAGAGGACGGCGCCGCTTCGGTCGCGCACGCGCTGCACCGCGAACGGCTCCGCGAGCCGGCCCTGCGCGCCGAGCGCGGCGTACGCGTTCGCGAGGTCGAGTAGGCGCACCTCGCCACCGCCGATGGTGAGCCCGAGGCCGTAGCGCTCGGTGTCGGTGAGCCTCGACAGGCCGAAGCGGTGCGCGATCTCGAGCAGCGCCTCGGTCCCGCCGAGCGCGTCGAGCGTGCGCACCGCGGGGACGTTGAGCGAGGACGCGAGCGCGACGCGCAGCGGGACGAGCCCGTGGAAGGTGCGGTCGTAGTTGAGCGGGATGTACGGGCCGTCGGGGCTGGCGAAGCTCGACGGGACGTCGAGGAGCGCGGTCGCGGGCGTGAAGCCGTGCTCGAACGCGGCCGCGTAGAGGAACGGCTTGAGCGCCGAGCCCGGCGAGCGCAGCGCGAGCGTCATGTTGATGTCGCCGCCGTGCGCGGGATCGCCGTCGGTCGCGCTGCCGACCATCGCGAGGATGCGGCCGGTCCCCGGCTCGAGCGCGACGAGCGCGGCGTCGGTCGCGTTCCGGTCGCGCAGCTCGGCGAGGTGCGCGCGGACGAGCCGCTCGGCCTCGTCCTGTAATCCCGCGTCGAGCGTCGTCTCGACGACGAGCCCGTCGCGCCCTGCGAGGTCGGGCCGGAGGCGGGCGAGCTCGGCGAGCGCGAAAGTGACGAACTGATGCGCGAGCGGCGGCCGCATGCTCGGCAGCACCGCGACGGGCTGCGCCGCCGCGGCGTCCGCCTCGGCGCGGGTGATCCAGCCGTCGTCGGCCATGCGCCCCAGGACGTAGCTCTGACGTTCGCGCGCCGGCGCCGGGTCGCTCGCGGGGTCGTACGCGGACGGCCGCTGCGGGAGACCGGCGAGGTACGCGGCGTGCGCGAGGTCCAGGTTGCGCGCGCTGATCCCGAAGTACACCCGCGCGGCGGCCTCGACCCCGTAGGCCTGGCGGCCGTAGTAGACGTCGTTCAGGTAGAGGTCGAGGATGTCCGCCTTCGAGCGCCGTCCTTCGAGCTCGAGCGCGATGAGCGCCTCGTGCGCTTTGCGGAGCGCGAGCGGCGAGGCGTCGTCGGCGAGGTAGAGCCGCCGCGCGAGCTGCTGCGTGATCGTCGACGCGCCCGAGCGCTGCGTTCCGGCGGTCGTCGCGGCGCGCGCGATCGCGAGCGGATCGATGCCGACGTGCCGCTGGAAGCGGCGATCCTCGGCCGAGATCGTGGCCTGGAGCATCCGCGGGGCGATCGCCTCGAGCGTGACCGGGATCCGCAGGCCGTCGCCGCCCTCGTGCTCGAGGACGGTGCCGTGCGCGTCGAGGACGACCGTGCCGGGGAGAACGAGCCGCGCCTCGGGTGCGTCGAGCGGCGCGAAGCGCGCAACGGCGGTGAGCGAGACGAGCGTCGCCGCCGTCACGAACGCGAGCCCGCGAAGGATCGCCGCGCCCACGTCGGACAGGTTCCGCCGCCCTTCCTCGCGCGTCGTCAGACCTGCTGGCCGGAAGTATTACGCCCGATCACGCCGCCAGGCGTGTCCTGCGGCACGTACTGCTACAAACCTGAATATGACTGGGGACGCTGCCCGTCCGCGCTCTGAGCGGCAGGCGGACTGACCGCGTCGCCATGAGCCCGCGCGCGGGCGAGCGCCTGCTGCTCCCGCGCTGACACGAGCCCCGCGTCAGCGCAGACCGCATACGTCCCGGTAGCGCACATAGGCGTGGTACGAGCGCCGTTCCCGCGACGCGCACGTACTACGGGCCGGACAGTGCTGCGCCGACCCGCGTTGAGCAGAGTGATGCGCAAGACGGGAGGAACGGCGCGCTGGCTGGCGGCCGTCGCCTCGATCGCGATCCTGCTCGCTCCGCTCACGGGCGCGCCCGCCGATGCCGCTCCGAATCCCCGCTTCGTCGTCGTGCTGAAGGACAGCGTCGAGGGCCAGCGG
>VBDU01000089.1 GCA_005883625.1 Chloroflexota bacterium
AGCAGATCCAGAGCAAGGGCACGAACGTGACGCCCGTGCGACCGACGCTCAACTTCGCTGGTGAGCTCACCGCCACGGACGACTCCGGGAACAACCGCACCAACGTGACGCTCGACGCGACGCTCGACGGTCACACCCTGACGAACCAGGGCGCGATCACCGCCGCGTCGGGCGCGAACAACTTCAACTTCTCGGGCTCGACCGGCACCTTCGACACGAGCACCGGGAACGTGAACCTCAACGGCAATACGACGGTCGCGAGCGGCAAGACGCTCACTGCCGGCGCTGGCGCGAGCACGGGCACCGCTGTGAACGTCGCGACCGGGAACACCCTCACGACCGGTACCGCGCTGAATGTGTCGACCGGCAACAACCTCGGTTCGGGCAGCGCGTTCAACGTCGACACCGGAAGCTCAGCGTTCACGGGGAACGCGGTGAACATCACCTCGAGCGGCGCGTTCACCGGCACGCTCGTGAACCTGACCGCGAGCGGCACCACGACGGGCACGGTCCTCGGCGTGAACGCGACGAACGTGGGCTTCACCGGAACCGCGATCAACACGAACCTTGGCTCGGCGGTCTACACCGGGACCGGCGCGATCAAGGTCACCGCGACCGCTGCCTCGACCGGCACGCTCGTGGCGGTGAGCGGTGCTGTGCTCGGTGCGAACGGCGGTACCGCGGGAAGCTTCCTCATCGGCAACCCAACCGGGACCGAGCCCACGGTGGGCAAGGCCGTCCGCGCGGCCCTCGGCACCGTCGGCGACGCGTTCTATGCGAACGCCGGGACGGGATTCACCGGGAACTTCGCGGACTTCCAGGTCAACGCCGTGAGCGTGCTGACGGTCGGTCCGAGCGGCAACATCACCACGGCCGGGAACTTCTCCCAGACGGGGACGACCACGTTCAGCACCGGGAGCGGCGCGGTCTCGCTGAACGGCGACGTTACGATCGCGTCGGGCAAGAATTTCAGCCAGACCGGGTCCGGGACCCACAGCACCGGGACCGGCGCGGTCACGCTGAACGGCCCGACGACCATCAGCGGCGCGAACACCTTCAGCACCGGCACAGGCAACATCTCGCTGAATGGCAACATCGTCACGAACATCACGCAGACCGGCGCGACGACCTTCTCGACCGGCTCCGGCGCCGTGACGTTCAACGGCAGCACGAGCGTCAGCGGCTCGAACACATTCGCCACCGGCACCGGAGCGGTCACGCTGAACGGCAACACCTCAACCGCCAGCGGCGTGCTCTTCACCGCGGGCGCGGGCACGACGACGCAGAACGCGGTAACGGTCGGCACCGGAACGACGACGGGCAAGGCCCTGAACATCACGACCGGCGCCGGCCTCACGACGGGCAACGCGGTGAGCATCGACACCAGCACCTCGACGTTCAGCGGGAACGCCGTCGCGATCACCAGCACCGGCGCGTTCACGGGGGCGCTCGTGAACCTAACGGGCAACAGCACCACGACGGGGTCGCTCCTGACCCTGAGCGGCACAGGCTTCGCCGCGAGCGGCGCCGAACGGGAACATCACGACGGCCGGGAACTTCTCGCAGACGGGCACGACGACATTCTCGACCGGCAGCGGCGCGATCTCGCTCAACGGCGCGACGACGCTATCGAGCACGCTGAGGCTGAGCGCGATCACGGCAGCTGGCATCCTGCAGAACGACGCAAGCGGCAACGTGAGCTCGCTCGCGAACGGGTCGAACGGCCAGGTCCTCACGGTCTCGGGCGGCGTGCCTGCGTGGGGGGCGGCGCCGGGCGGCGGGAACGCGATCTTCGGCCCCGGCACCGACGGGACGACCGCCGCCGTCGGCTGCGGCACCGTCGCGAACATCACGCTGTCGCGTGACATCTACTGCACGTCGCTCACCGTGCCCACGGGGGTGACGCTGAAGACGAGCGGCTACCGGATCTACGTCGCAGGCACCGCGTCGATCACCGGCACGATCTCGAACAACGGCAGCAACGGTAGCCTCGGCACCGGCGGGGCGGCGGGTGTTCAGGGATCGCTCTCCGGGGGCTTCGTCGGCGGCGCTGGTGGCGTCACCGCCAACGGGAGTAACGGCGCGGCCGGGTCCTCGAATGATGGCGGCAGCGGCGGCGCGGGCGGCATAAGCGGTACGGGCAAGACCGGCGGCGCCGGCGGCGTGGATACTGGCGTCGCGGATGGCTCGTACCGCTCCCTGCCCAACGGCCTGACTGGAGCACGGAATCTCGGGGGCTTTGCGATGAACGGCGGCGCCGGCGGCGGTGGCGGTGGCGCAGCCTCCGGCGGCACCGGCGGCGGCGGCGGCGGCGGCGGCGGCGTCACCTGGCTCGTGGCGAAGACGATCACCGTCAACACGGGCGGAGCGATCACCGCGAACGGCGGCGCCGGCGCTGCGGGGAGCGGCTCGGCGGGTGCGGGCGGCGGCGGCGGCGGCGGCGGCGGAATCGTGTTCCTCGTCTACAACTCGTACACGAACTCGGGCACCGTCACGGCGGCCGGCGGCACCTTCGGTACCGGCGTGGTCGGCGGTGGGAGCGGCGTGGCTGGAAACGCCGGCCTCGTGGTCACGTTCCAGAACTAGCGCTAGGGTGCGGCGATGACGGACGCGATCGTCATTCCGATCAGCGCGGCTCGACCTACTTCGGCAAATTGCAGGAGCAGGGGACCGACTGGTTCGTGCTCAGCGACGTCTTCTACCTTTCGACGTCGGAACAGTCCGGCACGCAGCTCATCAAGCGCGGCAGCGAAGCGCAGGGCCCGAAGGAGCCGATGATCATCTCGCGCGCCCAGGTGCTTTGCATCGAGAACATGCGCGATGACAGCGACGTCGTGAAGCTCATTCAGCGCTTTAAGTCGGCCCAGCTCCCGGTCACGACGCCGCCTCCGCCCAGCGCAGCGCCGGCGAGCCCGGCGCCGAGCACGCCGCGGCCCAGCCCGACGCGCTAGCGGCGGTCGCTACTCGCTCAAGCCCGCCACGCGGCCGCCCGGGAACGGGATCGGACCGACGCGATCGGGCGTCTCGTCGAGCCGTTCCTGGAAGGCGAGCGCGACGGCCTGCGCGCGACTGTGGACGCCGAGCTTCAGCAGGATGTGTTCGATGTGCTTCTCGACGGTCTTCGCTGTGATGACCAGGTCCCGAGCGATGTCCGTCTGATCGAGTCCGCAGGCGAGGAGCCGGAGGATCTCGAGCTCTCGTCGCGTCAGGCCCGCGACCGCCGTCCGCGGGATGGGTCGCGCGCGCCGCGCAAGGCGCTGAACGCGGGCCAGAAGCTCGTCCAGCACGAACGGCTTGACCAGGTAGTCGTCAGCTCCGAGGAGCATCCCGGCGACCCGGTCCATCGACTCCTTCCGTTGCCCGGAGATGAGGATGATCCCGACGGTGTCGCCGTAGTCGTCGCGCAGCCGCCGGCAGAGCGCATAGCCCGAGATGTCCGGTAGGTGCACGTCGAGCAGGACGACATCTGGCGTCTCGCGCTGGATGAGGTAGAGCGCTTCGCGCGCATCTGACGCTCGTCTCGTCAAGTAGCCGTGCTCTGCGAGTGCCGTCGCGAGCAGATCGCAGATGACGGGATCGTCGTCGACGACGAGCACTCGACCACGGGGCCGCCTGAGCGCTCCCATACCGAGGGAGGCCAGGCTTGCAAGAACCACACCCAGCCGCGCGTTTCAAGAAATACTGAGTCACGACTCGCATTCGCTGTCCAGTCCCTGCGGTCTTCACCGTACGTGGGTCGTCGCATTCGAGGATTCGGTGAAGATCCGGTCGGCGCCGCTCACTGGCTCGAGCGCGCCTTCCTAAGGTCGCCGCGTTCGGCGTCGTCGCCGACGAGCAACCGCAAGGAGGCAGATCTGAGGCAATGCGAAACACACTTGGACGACTCGCTCGAGCACGATCACCGTGGGGGCTCGCAGCCGTCGCCGTCGTGGCGACGGGCGTCGCGCTGTCCGCGGGCATCGCGCAAGGTCGCATCGATCCCATGTCCAACCAGACCGCCGTTGCGGCGATGAGCCCCGACACCGTCGCGGTCGTAACTGGCGGCGGCACGGTCACGGTTCCCGAAGGCGCGATGAACGTCGTCGCGAGCTTCGGGGTGAACGCCCGGCGGCCCGACGGTTTCACCGGCGGCGGCGCTGCAACGGGCCGCGTGAACTACGACGAGCATGGCAACGTGAGTACCCGCCGTGTGAACGCTCCGGTCATGTTCATGGAGGCGGCCATGAGCACGCAGCCGACGCCGAACGGCACCGGCGGCAACGCTGCGATGTCCGCGGACTGCACGCCGCCGGCGGACTGCCCGAGCGGGTTCGCGTCGGTCCTCGTCTACGTCGAGGACAACTCCGACTCCGGCGCGAACTCCGACGTCTTCAGGATCTTCTTCTGCGTCACCGCCCCGGGTCTCCCAGCGAACTTCAACGGTTCGTCGGCTCCCGCCGGCTGCACCGGCCCCGAGGGCAACACGCTCCGCACCGGGAACATCCAGGTGCGGCAGACCATCACCGGCGGCAGCGCGAGCGTTCTGACGGCGGCTCGGGCTCCGTTGCGGCTGCCGTGAGGCCGATAGGAGGAAATGACGTGATCAAGCGAATCATCTCGACGATCCTCGCGACGGCGCTCGTCGCCAGCGTCGCGATCGCGTTCCCGCAGGAGCGGGCGGCGGCGCTCGTCGGCACGACTGTGGTGACCGCCGGCGGCGCGGGGATCTTCCCGGCCGGCGCGAGCTTCAACGGCATCGAGCTCGCCGGCGGTACGTTTGGGGTCGGCGCCCAGAGCACGAGCACCGGAACCGCGAACGGCGACCTCGAGGTACAGCTCAACGGCACCAGCATCATCGGACTCAGCCAGTGGATCACCATCACCGGCTGGATCACGCAGGCCACGCTCAACGCCGACGGCACGATCACGCTGAACGGGACGGGCACCCTCGACATGGGCGACGGCACGGCACCGGCCGGCGGTCTGCCGCTCGTGGCGAATGTCAGCGTGAGCGGGATCCAGGTGACCATCGGCGGGACGGCGGTGCCGATGCTGCCCAAGTCCGACGGCTCGATCACGATCGAGTAAGACCCGACGATCTCGTGCACGGAAGGGGCGTTCCCCTCGGGAACGCCCCTTCGCTCGCTACTTCGTGTTGAAGGTGAAGTCGCCGGAGGCCCCGAGACCGCCGGACGAGGCGCGGCTGAGCACGCGGTAGTGGTAGGTCGTGAGCCGCGTGAGGCCGCTGAGCTTGACCGAATGGCTCGTCACGAGGGTCGAGTTGAGCGGGCTCTTGCTGCCGTACGCCGTCGTCGTGCCGTACTCGACCTGGCTGTCGGCGGGGATGTCCGTCGTCCAGGTCACCGTCGCGGTGGTCGGGTTCGGGCTCACTTTCACGTTGCTGATGACCGGAACGACGAGGTACTCGTACGTGCATGCGCAGGTGCCTGACTGTGTGTCAGGGTTGGTCACCACCACGCTGACCGTACCGGCGGCGTGCGCGCTGGTCGTGCCGGTGAGGGTCGTGCTCGTGACCGTCACGGCGGTCAGGGCGACGCCCCCGACCGTGGCCGTCGCGCCCGTCTGGAAGCTGGCGCCGCTGATCGTGACCGCCGTTCCGCCCGTGGTCGGCCCGCTCGCCGGCGAGATCGAGCTCACGGAGGGCGCGGCCGAGGCGTCATAGGCGTAGGTGCAGGTGCAGCTCGCCGACTGGGTGTCAGGGTTCGTCACGATGACGGCGTTCGCGGCCGCGGGCGCATGCGCGCCGGTCGTGCCGCTGAGGGCGGTGTCGCTCAGCACGCTCACGGCGCCGAGCGCGACACCGCCGATCGTCGCGGTCGCCCTGGGCTGGAACGCCGTTCCTGTGATCGTGACGACCGTGCCGCCCGCGGAGGGGCCGTTGGCGGGGGAGATCGCGGTGACCGTCGGTGCCGCCGCTGGGTCGTACGTGTACGTGCACGCGCAGGTCGCGGACTGCGAGTCCGGATTGAACACGAGCACTGCGTTCCCACTGCCGGGCGCGTGCGCTCCGGTTGTCCCGCTGAGAGTCGTCGGGCCAGTGACGCTGACGCCGGTCAGCGGGACCCCGCCGATCGTCGCTGTCGTTTGCGAACCTGAAGGTGCCGACGCGGGTGTGCCAGTTGAAGGTCCCGCTCGCTGTGAGGTACTCCGTCGTGTACCAGAACGTGCAGTCGTCGGTCGGATCAAGCGCCAGCGAGCTGTAGTCGCCCCAGCGCTTGAGGCCGCCGTTCTGCGAGCCCGTCCCGCTTGTGAGGATCGTCTCCGCCTGGAGCGTGCCGAGCGGGTCCGAGGGCGTGCGGCCGGTGTACGCGATCGCGGGGCTCATCGTCGCGCTCGAGAGGCTGTACCCGACGGCGATGTCGCCGACCCGGTCCATCGCCGCGCTCCCCATCCAGCGGTAGCGCGTGTCGGGCGCGTACGTGCTCTGCTGATAGGCGGTAGGCGTCCCGGCGGGGCTGCGGATCTCATACCAGCGCACTCCGCCGCCGCCCGCCGTCGGGGCGACGCTGTGGTTCACGACGAGTGACTCGTGGTCGCCGAAGTTGCGGTAGGCGAGCCGGTACATCACCCGGTCGGCCAGCGAGTCGAGCTGCTGCGTCGTGCCGGCCTGCGGCACGCACGTGCCGCCGTTGCAGAGCTCGGTGTAGCCGGCCACGGGGATCGAGAGCGGGCCGGTGAGCGTCGAGTTCGCCGAGTTCGCGAAGTCGACGTGGAACCTCCAGAGATAGAGGCTCGCCGCGTCGCCGAGCGAGACGAAGTAATTCGGTGATCCCGCGGGCGGGAGCGTCCTGCCGTCGAGGGTCGAAGGGAGCAGCCCGCCGTAGAGGAACGAGAGGTGGAAGAGCTGCGCCGTCGCGGGTGCGCCAGCGAGCATGCTGGCGCGGTCGAAGGCCCAGGTGGTCGCCCCTGCGAAGCTGTTCCCGCTGAAGTCGTTGGTCGACATGTAGTAGGCGTCGGGCCAGAGCCCGAGCTTGGGGTAATCGGGGAAATAGCTACGCGGGAACGAGTAGCGGAAGTAGCTGCCGGTGGGGTCGCCCGAGGTCGACACCGCGATGCAGTCGAGGTAGGGGATCGAGGTGCCGTTCGCGCCCGAGACGGCGAACTGGTTGATGATCCAGCGATCGGCGAGCTGGTCGTAGACGACGCTCGGGTCGCCGTCGTTGTCTGTCTCGCAGAGTCCGCCGAAGCCGGTGAAGAGCGTGTTGATCTTCGCCGGTCCGTAGAGAACGGCGCCGCTCTTGTTGAACACGGCGAACGAGACGTTGACCGTCTGCACGAAATGGTTCGGCCCGACCGCGCCGTTGGTGTCCGGGGGCGCGTACTGAACGGTGAAGGTGCCGGCCGGTCCGACAAAGCCCTGGCCGATCCCCTCGAACGCGGACGACACGGCGGGCGCCGCCACGCTGACGGTGGACTGGACCGCCGCGTCGGGACTGCCGGCCGTGGCGTGGGGGAAACCGCGGAGCGGCCTCTCACGCCTGTCGCTCCGCGCGCCTTCGGTCTGCGGCGGGATCGACGCGAGGCGCGGCGACACGTCGTTCTTCGACGACGGGATGACCGTCACGCCGTGTTGTTCCTGCGCGGCCGCCGGACCGCCAAGCGGGAACGCAAGCGTCAGCGCGAAAATGACGACGAGGACTCTGGCGGGCTTACCCATCCTTCTCACCTCACCGGATCACCACTTGAGACGCCCGGCGGGAGCGTACGTTCTAGGGTCCTGCTTGTCAGCGTTCGTTGTCCCGGTCGGGGCGCAGAGCCTCTGCATCGATACCCGGTCGCTGCTGGCCGCGGCACGGCGGCGCCGATGGCCCGCGCGCAGCACGCCGCGGCCGGGTCCCACCGGCTGATCAAACGCACGCTCGCTTGCCTCCGCGCTGCTGCCGTAGCCTGTGCGCCGCGCGGCAGCGTGGTGGCTCGCCAGCGCGCGCGTTCACGTAAGACGTAGCGATGCATCGGCGGCACGCGAGTTTGCGCTCGTCACGCGCTCGGGCCTGGCCGAGCGCGTGGCAGATGACCGTTGTCGCGCGACGATGCGGTGGGGAGCCCTGCTCACGGCATCTCTCGCTCCAGCCGCCGGTGAGCGCGGAGCAGTTCGGTTTCTCCCCCGAAAGTCCGAGGTCGGCCGCAGCCTTCGCCGCTAACATCGGCGCGGAGTGAAGGGTTAGGTGCGAAGCTCGGCGCCTCCCCGCGACGCGATCACGATCCCGATCTTGCCGATCTTGCGGGCGCTGACCGGGGTCATCGTCGTCGGGATCATCCTGCTGGTGCTCTCGGTGGTCTTCGCGCACCGCGACCAGCTGCTCGGACGATCCGCGGCCGAGCGCTACATCGACCCGAACGCCTATCAGGCGGTATTCCTCACCGGGCAGCTCTCGTACTTCGGGCATCTGCGGGTCGACGGCGACGTGTACGTCCTCACGGACATCTATTACGTCGACGCGACCGATCCGCAGAACACTCGCCTCGTCAAACGCGGCGGCGAAGCCCTCGGGTCACGCGAGCCGATGCTCATTCCCCAGCACCAGGTCCTCTTCGTCGAGAACCTACGCGATGACTCCACGATCGTGGGCGCGATACGCGCGATCAAGAGCGGTCAGACGACGGCCCCGGCGGCATCAGTCGCCCCGTCCCCGAGCGGGGCGCCATCGTCCGCGACGCCGACGGGCACGCCCCGCCCTAGCCCGACCCGCTAGCCGTTTCGCGAATGCGGGGTCGCCGCGCCATCGCGAGGAATGTCCTGGCGGCCCTTGTCGCGTTTGCTCTCGCCTTCGTCCTGTTCCGCTGGTGGGACTTCACGCTGCCAAGCGTCGGCGGCGCGAAGTACCAGGCGGTCTTCCTCGCCAATGGACAGACGTATTTCGGCCGGTACCTCGATCGGCTCGGCGCGTATGTGAAGGTCGAGAACGCCTACTACATCCAGCAGACGCGGACGGAGGACGAGAGCGCGCCGCCTGAATCAAAGCTCATCCGGCGCGGCAGCGAGCTTCACAAGCCGTACCCCTTCGTCCTGATCCCGAAGTCCGCGATCCTCTTCGTCGAGGATCTCCGCGCCGACTCGGCGGTCGCGCAGTTCATGGACCGGGAGAGCGCGAAATGATCGGCCGGCGTCGTGTGGACCCCGGTTTCGTGTTGCGCTGGCTCGCCATCCCCGCGCTCGTCGGCGCGATCGCGGCCGCCGCGCTCGACCCGGCCGCGCTGCCCTTCGCCGGAACCGAACGGATCTCCGCGGTGTTTCTCTTGGACGGCCAGGCGTACTTCGGGCATCTCGACGACGTGCCCTGGTCGGGGACGGTGACGCTCACCGACGTCTATTACTTCAACGACGCGACTCGCACCACGACGGACCTGCCGGTCGCCCTGGTCAAGCGCGGCAGCGAGCTCCACCAGCCGGCCGACGGGCTCCACATCCGGCGCGACAAGGTCCTCGCCGTCGAGCGCGTCGATCTCGCGTCGTCGGTCGCGCAGGCGATCGCGGCGCAGCGCGCGCTCGAGCGGAGCGCCGCGGCCCGATGAAACGGTTCGTGGTGCGCGTCCCGGCGCGGCGGGGCATCGCCGCCGCCGTGGTCGTGGCCGCCGTGCTCGCCCTGCTCGTGTTGAGCGCGACCGGTGTGCTCGCGAGGGTGAGCGCCGCGACCACGATCGCGAACGATGCGCAGCTCGCCGCGCAGCGCGGAGCGGCGGAGCGCGCCGTCGAGCGCGGCTACGAGGCGAACGTCGACCAGGTGCGCAAGGTGCGCGCCCTCAAGCTCCCGCTCCCCGCCGCGCAGGTCGACGCGATCGCGAACAAGGCGCTCGCCGACCTCGCGACGCTCCGCCACAGCGCGTTCGCCTCGCTCAGCGGCGCGCTCGGGCTTCCGAGCGATGAGTCCGAGCGCTACGCGACGGCCGCGGAGCGCCGCTTCGACGCCGCGCCGGTCGCGTCGGCGCCGTCCCCGTCGCCGGTGCTGCTGGCCCCGCGCCTCTTCCAGATCGTCTCGCGAATGGACGACCTCGCCGGTCAGATCTCGGACAAGGCGACGCGGGACCTCACGGCCTCGCCGTCCGCGACGCCCGCGCCGTCGCCGACCGTCGCGCCTTCGCCGAGCCCGACCGTGCGACCCTCGCCGACGCCCAGTCCGACGCGGTAGCGCCGGTCAACGCTGCTGCAGTATTGTTTTACCTCGCGCTGACCTAAGGCGGTGGGCATGCGGGTCCTCGTCGCGGACGATCACGAGATGATCCGTGAGGCGGTCAAGGCGATCCTCGCGGGCGAGAGCGGGATCGAGATCGTCGGCGAGGCGCGGGACGGACCGTCCGCCCTTCGGCTTGCGCGCGAGCTCGTCCCGGACGCGATCGTGCTCGACAACCGCATGCCCGGCCTCTCCGGCCTTGACGTCGCGCGCCGGATCTCCAAAGAGCTGCCGAACACGTCCATCGTTTTTTTGACCCTCGACTCGCGGATCGAAGAGCTCGCGCGTGCCGCCGGCGCGGACGCCGTCGTGATGAAGGACGCGCCGGCGGGCGAGCTCCTCCGCGCGGTCAAGAGCGTTGCGGCGAAGTCGCGCCGCCGCTCGCCCGGCCGGCGCGAGCGCGATCGCCTCTACGTCGACTCCGTCTTCGTCATCTCGGCCGCGCTCGAGGCGAAGGAAGCCGGTGGCGTCGTCGACAAGACCGGCCTGGCGGAGGCGGCACGCCGCCTCGCGCTCCAGCTCGGCCAGACGGAGCAGGCGGCGGAGCGTACTGAGGTCGCGCTCCTGCTACGCGACATCGGCAAGCTCGGGATCCCCGAGAGCATCCTCACGAAGCGCGAGCCCCTGGAGCCCGGTGAGCTCATGCAGCTGCGCTCGCATGCCAAGCTCGGTGCGGAGACGCTCGAGTCGTCGGACGCCTTGCGCGACATCGCCCCGCTCGTGCGTCAGCACCACGAGCGGTTCGACGGCTCCGGCTATCCCGCCGGGTTGCGCGGCGACGACATCGCTCTCGGCGCGCAGGTCATCGGCCTGCTCGATTCCTTCAACGGCATCGTCTCCGCGCGCCCGTACAAGTCCGCATTTCCGGCGGAGTTCGCGTTCCAGCAGATCGGCCTTGGCGCCGGGCGCGAATTCTCGCCCCGTGTCGTGCAGGCCTTCTTCGACCTGTACCGGAGCAGACCGTCCGCCCTGCTGCCCGCCGCGCCGCCGGAGACCCCGCCGACTCGCTAGCTCGCTCGCACGCTTGTCATGCGGCGATACCATCCGTAGCCTTCTCGTTCTTCGGGTGCGGCAGCAAGGGCTTGCCGCGGTGGATCAGGGACGACCAGCGCGACGCAAGGGGGGATGACCGCAGATGAGTGCCCAGGCCGACATCGTCCAGGAAGCGCGAAGCAACCTGCGCCGGATCCTCGTCAGCATGGTCGTGATCGGCTTCGCGGCTGCCGCGGCCGCGAGCACGTTCGCGACGTTCAGCGCGCAGACGACGAACCCGGCGACGATCGCCAACGCCACGGTCACGATGACCAACGTCGTCGGCACGAACCTCGGCGGCATCGACTGCACGACCGGCGTGTCCGACACGACGTGCAAGGCGCTGTTCACCGCGAACAACACCGATAGCGCCGCGGTCCTCGGTGCCGGCCAGACGAATCTCAAGCCCGGCGACGCGACGCCGGCGACGAACTCGGTCGTGATCACCTACACGGGATCGCTCCCGACGACGAAGTTCCGCCTCTTCGCGTCGTCGTACCAGTCCAAGGGCGGCGCCTCGTCGGCGCTCTGCACCGCGGTGGCTTCCGGCGCAGGCTCGCCGGGCACGCAGCTCCAGTTCCAGGTGAAGCAGGGCGCGACGATCATCTATCCGACGCTCGGCAGTGGCTTCGGGACGCTCGACGAGTTCGGGACCACATACACGTCGGTGAATGCGAGCTTGGCGCTCAAAGGCGGAACGAGCGGCTCCGGTTCCGCCGACGTCTGGAACACGAGCAGCTCCTCGACGTTCACGGTCAACGTGAAGCTCGCGAGCGTCGACAACACCTATCAGGGCTGCCAGAGCACGGCGACGTTCGCGTGGTACGCGGAGCAGTAGGGAGAGCCGGAGAGACCGAGACCCCCTGGCCCAACGTGAGGCAGCTCGGCGGTCCGAGGCTCATGCTCGTCGTCGCGGTCGCGGGTGGCGCGCTCGCCGGGGCTGGCGGCTTCTACATGACGACGCAGCTCACCGCGCAGGTCGTCAACAAGGACCAGACGGTCACGGTGGGGACGCTCATCCTGAGCAACCGGGTCGGGACCGGGGCGGCGTGTCTGTCGGCACCGGATCTCGTCACGGACGGGAACGAGCAGGTCTGCGACGCGGCGTTCGATCTCGACGTGCGCAAGCCGGGCGACACCGCGACCGCCCATCTCGAGATCGCGAATGTCGGCGCACTCGACGCGGGCGGGCTGCGTGTCTTCGCGGCGAGCTGCGCTGACAGCGATGCGGCGCCGTTTCACGGGAGCGGCAGTCCCTGCGCGTCGCTCCAGCTCTACATCCAGCTGTGGACGGACCCGTCGCGTTCGATCCCCGCGGCCTGCGTGTACGGCGGAAGCCCCGACGGAAAGCGCTGTGACTTCTCGGACCGAAGCAGGACCATCGGCGCCTTCGCGTCGACCCACGCCTCGGCCCAGACCGCGGTGGTCGTCGGCTCGCTGCCGGCCGGCGCCCGGGACATCCTCACGATCGGGGTGCGGCTTCCGGAGGAGAGCGACAACAGCCTCCAGGGGCGGCGTGCGACGACGAGCTTCTCCTGGCACCTGACGCAGTGACCCGCCCGCTCTGGAACGCGCTCGTGTGGCTCGCCTGGAGCTCGGGGCATCCCGACGCGGCGTGCGCGCTCTGGGAACGTTCGGGCCTCTGGCGGCTGCGGCCGCGTCGCACCGCCGGACAGCGCCTGGGCCTGCTCGGCCTCTGGCTCCTCAGCGCCGTCGCGATCCTCGCTGCCTGCGGGCTCGTGCTCGTCACCGTCGGACCGCGCCTCCTCCCGTTCCAGACGTACGCGGTCCTCTCGGGGAGCATGCGGCCGACGCTCCCCGTGGGCTCGATCGTCGTCCTCGCGCCGGCCGCGGCCGACGACCTCGTCGTCGGCGACGTGATCACCTTCGCGAGGCCCGATCGACCGGGCGAGTTCGTGACGCATCGCATCGTGCGTGTCGAGAACGACGGCACGGGTCCGCTCCTCGTCACGAAGGGCGACGCGAACCCCGTCGAGGACGCCTGGCGCGTGCCGCAGCGCGGCAGCGGCTGGCGCTCCGTCGGATCGATCCCGCTCCTCGGCTACGTGCTCGCGGTGGTCCAGTCACCGATCGGCAAGGTCCTGCTCCTGCTCGCCCCGGCGCTCGCCCTCGCGTTCTGGACGCTCGTCGAGCTATGGCATCCCGCGCCTCGACCGCGTCTGCGGACGGCGCCGGCATGAGCCGCCTTCGCGCTCGCCATCTGGTCATGGCGATGATCGCGACGGCGTTCCTCGTCGTCGCGACGAATCCCATGCGCGGAACGTCCGCCGTCTTCAGCACGCGAACGACGAACGGTGGCACGATCGCGAACGGCGTCGTGAACACGCCGACGAGCCTGCAGGTCTCGATCAACACGTCCGGCGGGACGGGGATTACGCTGCTCTGGACCGCGACGCCGACCCGGTGGGCGACCGGCGAGCGGGTGTACCGGCGCCTCGGGCTCGGAGGCGCGTTCCTCAAGGTCGCCGAGTTCGCCAACCTCACAACGACGACGTACAGCGAAGATCCGGGCACGAGCGACGTCTACTACGTCGTCCGTGGCTATTACACGAACGCGAACGGTGGCCATTGGGAGAGTCGCGACAGCAACCTCGTGAAGCCGCCCGTGCACGCCGCCGCGCTCGATCTCGTCAACAAGGGCCTCCTCGCCGGCAAGCCGGAGCTCGGCGACCAGATCGTGCTCACCTTCAGCGAGCGCATGGACCCGAGCTCCTTCGGCACATGCTCGACGGGCGGGAACAGCGGGATGGACCTCACGCTCAACGCGACGAGCCCGAACACCGTCGTCGCGAATGGCGGCAATCTGACGATCGGCACGATCGATCTCGGCGCGACCGGCTACTTCACGATCGGCGGGACCGCGCTCAATTCGACGTGCTCGTGGAATACCGCGGAGACGGTGCTGACGATCACGCTCGGCGCCGTCCTCAACGGTGGGCTGGTGCTCGCGGCCCATACCGCGACCTACCGCCCGGACATCCCGACGCCGGCGACCCTGACGGTCCGCAGCTTCCTTCAGCAAGACCTCGACACGACGGCGCAGCCGACGGTGATCAAGGTCCTCTTCTAACTGCTCTCTTGCTTGGCCGGTTACCGCGAATGAATTAGCCGCACCGAGCCACTTGGCGAATTGCGTGACCGACCGACCGTCCTCTAGCCTCCGGGCGCGTCTTTTGACCAAGCGACCAGTGGGGGGATCCGATCGATGAGGGGTCAGCCACGCGCGTTCGTCTCGAGCGCCGTCGTCGCCGGTGCCTTGATCGCTACCGTGCTCTCCTCAGCGGCATCGGCGGCGCCGCCCGAATCCAAGGAGACGATCCCGTTCGCGGGATTGCCGATCTTCGACACGTGCACGAAGGAGTCCTTTCTCGCGACCGGGGTCGTCAAGATCAGGCTGAAGACAGCGACATCGCACGGCGGCGTGACCCACTTCGGCCTCGCGATCACGTCGAAGGCGAAGGGTCCGGGCCTTCTGACGGGCACCAAATACGTGTTCATCGAAGGTGACCACGAACACGCGAATCTGCGGGGCGCATCTCTGGATCTGTTCTCCGGCACCGTGACCGCGGTGACGAAGGTCCGTATCAACGGGCAGGGGAAGCTGCCGGATTTCAGCCTTCACATCCAGATCCACGTCACCGTGAACGCGAACGGGGAGCCGACGGCGAGCGTGGTCCGACAGCGCATCGAATGCGGAGGCGAGCCGCTGCCCGCCTGAAGACGCCGGGGCTCGGGGAGTCCCCCGAAAGTCCGATGGCGCCACTCCGGCCGTCCGCTACCATCCGCCCGAGTGAACGCCCGTTTCATCGCGCTGGTCTTCGCTGCCGCGTTCGCCGCCGCCTGCGGCGGACCCGGGAGCGCCGGTCCCGGCGCGTCCGGCGCCGCCGATTCTCTGAACCGCGGGCTGACGGCGCACACGGCCGGACGCCTCGACGAAGCGGTCACGGCGTACTTCGAGACGCTCTCCAAGGACCCCAAGAACAAATTCGCCTTCTACAACCTCGGTCAGATCGCGCAGAGCCAGAACCGGCTGCCGGCGGCCGAGGCGTACTACCGGCTCGCGCTCGAGCAGGACGCGGGGATGGCCTCGGCGCTCTTCAACCTCGCGATCGTGCGCACGAGCGTCGGCGCGCCGCAGGACGCGATCGCGCTCTACCGCCAGGTGATCGCCGTCGATCCGAACTACGCGCCGGCGCACTTCAACCTGGGGTTGCTCCTGCGCGCCGCCGGCGATACCGCGGGCGCGCAGCAGGAGCTCGCGACCGCGCAGCGTCTCGATCCCAAGCTCGTTCCGCCGACGCCGTCGGCGACGCCGCAGCGCCAGGTGAGCCCGACACCGACGGGACGGTGAGACCTTCGTCCGACCGCTGACGAAGATCGAGCGCGCCCTTTGCGCGCTCCTCGTCGCCCTCCCGGTCGCGTTCAACGCGATCGCGCTCCTCCCCGAGGTCACGATCCCGGTACCGAACGTCAACGACGACGCCGAGCACCTCGTGTTCGTCGAGCGCGCGAGCGAGGCCCTCGCGAGCGGCGAGAACCCCTTCGATACATGGGTGCCGGAGCTCGAGCTCGGCTTTCCCCAGTTCCTTTACTACCAGCACCTGCCGCACCTCGCCGTGGTCGCGCTGCACCGTGCGCTCCTCGGGTCCGTCGATCTGGTGACGCTTTTCAACGCGCTCCGCTACCTCCTGCTCGTCACGTTCCCCCTCACGGTCCTCTGGTCGCTCCGGCGCATGGGGCTGCCGACGGTCGCAGCGTGTGTCGCCGCCGGAGCGGCGTCGCTCGTGTCGGCGTCGCATCGCTACGGCTTCGAGTACGACAGCTACGTCTGGCGCGGCTTCGGCATGTACACGCAGCTCTGGGCCGTGCACCTGAGCTTTCTCGCGGTCGCGTCGTTCCACTCGCTCATCCTGCGCGGCCGGGGACACGCGCTCGCGATCCTCACGTTCAGCGCGCTCGCCCTCTCGCATCTCCTGTACGCGTACATGGCCGCGATCACGCTCGGGGTCGTCTTCGTCGTCACGCTCGTCGGGCGCGACCGGGCGACGATCCGTGTCGCGATCCGCTCGGCGGCGATCGTTGCCGGCGCGGTCGCGGTCATCACCTCGTACATGTGGGTGCCCTTCCTGGTCGTGCCCGGCTACATCAACGAGTCCTACGGAAGCCCTTACATCCGGCCGACGTTCTACGACTCCTTCGGCGCGCCGACGATCCTCGGCTGGCTCGTCTCCGGCCAGCTGCTCGACGCGGGCCGCGTCCCCATGTTCACGCTCCTCTGCGCGGTCGGGATCGCGGCGGCGATCAGGCTGCGGTCGCGTCTCGCGCTCACGTTCGTCGCGCTCTTCGCGGTGTGGCTTGTCCTCTATTTCGGTCGGCCGACCCTCGGACCGCTCCTCGACCTCCTCCCGCTCCACCGCTCGCTCCTCGTTCACCGCTTCATCGGCGGCGTGCACCTCGCCGCGATCCCGCTCGTCGGGATCGGCGCCGCCTGGCTCTGGAGTCTGCTCGAGCGGCGACCGCTCGCCCGAACGACCGCGCTCGCGGTCCTCGCGATCGTCCTGCTCATCCCCGCGATGCGCGAGCGCTGGACGTATTACACGTTCAACAACGAGTGGCTCGGCGACACGCGCGCCGCGCTCGCCGCGGACACCGACGCGCGCGACCTCATCGCGCGAGTGCGGGAGCTGGGCGGCGGCCGCGTGTACGCGGGCATGCGGAACAACTGGGGCGAGTCCCTCGGCTTCGGCCTGCCATTCCGCGGTGTGAAGCTCTACAACCTCTTCGCGTTCGAGCGCGCCCCCTCGCTCGCGCCACCGTACCGCGGCGCCTCGGTCCCGTCGGACGTGATCTGGGACTTCCGCGAGGGCGTCGCGGCCGACTACGACCTCTTCGGCGTCCGCTTCGTGATCGCGCCGCGCGGCCTGCAGGTCGCGCCGTTCCTCACGACGGTCGCCCAGACGGTCCGCTACGTCCTGTACGAGGCGCCGACGAGCGGTTACGTCGAGTACGTCGGCGTGGCCGGACGCGTCGCGATCCCCACGCAGGCCGACCTCCTCGCGCGCGACCGCGCGTGGTTCGCGGACTACCCGGCGTCGCGGACGTACCTCCGCTACGACTACCCCGCGCGCGCCGCCGGCGCGGAGCCGACGGCGACGCCACCGTGCCCGAGCGGCCTCGTCACCTACGTGCGCGCGCAGCCCTCGCGCTTCGACGTCGTCGCGAGCTGCCCGGCCGCGGCGGCGCTCGCGTTCAAGATCGCGTATCACCCGAACTGGGTCGTGCGCGTCGACGGCGCGCAGACCGAGACCTTCATGCTGTCGCCGGGCATCCTCGCCGTCGCAATGCCGCCCGGGCGGCACTTCGTCACAGCGGAGTACCTCTCGACACCCGCGAAGGCACCGCTCCTCGTACTGGGGGCCCTCGCGGTCCTCGCCGTGCTCGCCGTCGCCTGGCGGCCGGCGTTCGCCTCGCCGGCCCCGCGCCGGCGCGCCCTGGTCGCGTGGGCCGCGCGCGTCGCCGCGCGGCGTGCGCTAGCGGAGACGGACGCGGTGATCGTGTCGTTCGCCATCGTCGCCGCCGTCTTCCTGCTGCTCGCGCCGTTCACGCCGCGGATCGCCGCGAACCGCGGTCTCGGCTTCGACGGCGAGTCCTACGCCCTGGCCGTTGCTTCGCTGCGCGAGCACGGCGCCGTCGCCGTGAGCGCACCGTTCGCGTACCGCATCGCTCCGGCGGTCCTCGTCGCGCTCTCGGGCCTGGACCCGCGCGCCGGCTACCAGCTGCTCGACGTCGTGGCGTCGCTCGCGAGCGGACCGCTCCTCTTCCTGCTGCTGCGGCACTACCGCGCGAGCGTCCCGCTCGCGCTCCTCGCCGTCGCGTGGTGGGCTGTGCTGCCGTTCGGGCTCCGCCTCACGCTCTACTACCCCGCGCTGCCCGACGCCGTCGGGTTCGCGCTCCTGCTCGCGATCCTGCTCACGGCGGTCCGGGGCCGGCTCGTCCTCTGCGCGGTCGCGCTCGCCGTCGGCGCGCTGTCGCGCGAGAGCCTGCTCGCGCTCATTCCGTTCACCGCGCTGCTCTGGTACCGCGACGGCCCGCGGCGAGCGGCGCTGCGCATGACGCTCGTCGGCGCGCCAGCGCTGGTCGGGTTCGCCGCGACCCACCTGTTCCCGCTCGTGCCCGTCCTCGCCGGCGGGCCGTCGCTCCTCGAGTTCGTTCGCTTCCACGTTGACCTCGTCGTGTCCGACACGTACGGCGGTCTCTGGCGCTACCTCCTCGCGGCGCCGCTCTCGCTCGGTCTGTTCGTCGCGCTGCCGTTCTTCGCGCCGCGCGCGAGCGCCGCGTTCCTGCGCCGCGAGCCGGCTTGGGCGTACCTCGTTGCCGCCACGCTGTTCCTGGCGCTCGTCGGCGGCCGCGACGACGATCGGCTCGTCTACGGGCTCGTGCCGGCGCTCGCCGTCCTCGGGTTCGCGGTCGTCCTGCCGGCCGCCGCGTGGCGGAGCTGGCCGCGCCTTCTGATCCTCACGCTGCTCCACCTCGTCGCCATCCGCTTCCTCGTCCCGCTCGGACCCGACACGCCGTCGTGGTTCGACTACGCCGTCGGCTGGATGAGCCCCCCGCGGCTCGTCAACGCGGCCCTGCAGGGCATCCTCGCGTTCTCGCTCGCGGCCCTGGTGACGCTGCTCCCGCTCGGCCGGCCGCGGCTCGGCCGCGCGCTCGGCGATCGCACGCTGCGAACGTAGGCCGAACCGGGCGGCTGCTACGCGATCGTCGCGGGAGCGCTCAGGGCCGGGATCGAGAGGGGTCCGGGCCGGCAGTGTCGAGCAGCCCGCGGTTGTGCACGTACAGCGCGGCCTGCGTGCGGTCGGTGAGCTCGAGCTTGCTGAAGATGTTCGAGATGTGCGTCTTCACCGTGCGCTCGCTGATGCCGAGCGCGCCGGCGATCTCCTTGTTCGCGCGGCCGCTCGCCACGAGCTTCAGGACCTCGCGCTCGCGGGCGGTGAGGTCGCTGTACCCCTCGTCGTCTCCGGCGGGCCGGTCCGCCGCCCGGAGGCGGCCGAACTCGTCGAGCACGCGCTTCGCGACCGAGGGGTAGATGAGCGAGAAGCCGTCCGAGACGGTGCGGATGGCGTTCGTGAGCTGGCTGCCGGTGACCTCCTTCAGGAGGTAACCGGACGCGCCAGCGCGGATCGAGCTGAACACGAGGTCGTCTTCGTCGTAGTTCGTGAGCACGATGACGCGCGCCGAGGGGACCGAGTTCCGCACGCGCCGGGTCGCGGTCACGCCGTCCCAGTCGCCCATCTTGATGTCCATGAGGATCACGTCGGGGAGAAGCTCCTGCGCCAGGGCGAGCGCCTCGTGGCCGTCGCCGGCCTCGCCGATGATCTCGATCTCTGGCTCGGTCTCGAGGATCGAGCGCAGGCCGCTCCGCACGACGGCATGGTCGTCCGCGAGGAGGACGCGGATCTTGCGCCGCTCGCGGTTCTCGATCATCGCCCGAACAGCCTGCCGAGGAAGCCGGCCTTCTCGCTGCGCTCGATGTCCTCGATCGGCCCCGGCTGCTCGGCGTCGTCGACGCTGCCGGTCCAGCCGGGCGTGACGTCCCCGGCGGTCGCCCGGTAGGGGATCGAGGCTCGGACGATCGTCCCGCGCCCGGTCTCGCTCCGAACGACGAGCTGACCGCCCACGCCTTCGGCGCGCTCGCGCATCCCGACGATGCCGTAGTGCCCGCGCTCTTCGGCGGTGCCGAGCTCGTTCGCGTCGAAGCCCTTGCCATCGTCTTCGATGGTGATGACGACCTGCTCGGAGTCGTAGCGCAGCATGACCTTGGCGTTCGAGGCGCCCGAGTGCTGCCCGACGTTCCGAAGCGACTCGCCAACGATGCGGATGACCGCGCGCTCGACGAAGGGTTCGAGCTCGCGCTCGACGCCCGTCTCCTCGAGATCGACATGCAGCCCGGTCTGCCGGCGCAGGTCGTCGACGAGACGCGCGACCGTCACCGGTAGGTTGAGCCCACCGGCCTCCTCCGTCTGCCGAAGCGCGGCCATGTACTGGCGCACGTCCGACAGCGTCGCCCTCGCATCTCGCGCCGCCTTCGCGAGCTGCGGGCCGAGCAGGCTCGGATCGCGATCGAGCGCGCGCTGGCAGCCCTCGAGGGCGAGCACGACACCGGTCAGCTCCTGCGCGAGCCCGTCGTGGAGCTCCTGGGCGATGCGGCGCCGTTCGGTCGCGGCGGTGCGCTGCACGACGTCGTTCGACGCCGATTTCTGGAGCATGCCCGCGAGGTACTCGCCGACCGTCGTCGCGAAGTCGGCGTCCGCGCTCGTGTACGCGGTCAACGCGCGGCCGAGGACGAGCACCCCGAGCACGACGCCCGCGTGCGCGCCGCCGATCGGCGCGAGAAGGAAGTTCGCCGCCGCGGGCGCGGCCCAGTCCGGCCGCGGCTCGGCCGTGTTGCCGTAGCTCGCGGTCGCCGTTCGCCGCTCGCGAAGGACGCGCGCGAGGACCGTGTCGCTCCCGGTGGAGGTCGGGATGTCGGCGGGGATGATCGGTCCGTAGCCGGCCGAGGCGCGGAGCTTCAGCTTGTGCTCCTCGGCGGCCCACACACCGACGACGTCGTGCCGCAGGTTGTCTGCGAGCATCATCGCCGCGGTCTCGAGGTCGTTCTGCGGATCGGTCCCGAGGGTCGCGAGCCGCGAGAGCTCGTAGAGCACGAGCGCCTGCCGGCGGTCCTCCTCGGCGCGCTGGTAATCCTCCGCCGTGAGCAAGGCCGCGGCGATGTCGGACGCGACCTGCGTGAGCGATTCGACGTGCGCCTCGCCGTACCGCTCCTCGGGCGAGCGATGCTTCACGTTCACGACGCCGATCGTCTTTCCGCCCGCGCGGAGCGGGGCGATGATCGACTCGCTCACCGTGGGGTCGGTGCCGCCCTGCACCTTGCCGGTGAGCAGGATGGCCTGCCCGCTCAGCGCGACCTTGCCCGAGATCCCTTCGCCGACGCGCTTGCGGTCGCGCTTGGCCTCCTCGGACAGTCCCTGCGAGGTGCGGACGGAGAGCTCGCCGTGATCGTCGGCGAGCATGATCGACACGCCGTCCGCGGCGAAGACCTCGGCGAGCTGGGCCGTCGCGCGCTCGAGGAGCTGGTTCGGATCGCGCTCCTTGCGGATGACCGCCTGGAGGACGCGCACCGCGCGCAGCTTCGTCTCGGCGTCCTGGTGCTGGCGTTGCGCGCGCCAGAGCGCGTTCGCCTCGGCGAGCTCGAGCCCGACCAGCTCGGCGACGCGCGACAGGTCGCTCGTCTCTTCCGGCGTGAACACGCGACCGACGAGCATCGCCGCGAGCGCGCCCACGAGCTGGTCCTTCCAGACCACCGGTGCGACCGCGACCGCATCCGCGGTGCGGCCGTCGGCGAGGGGTATGGCGACCGTCGCCGCCTGCTCCGGCGTGCGGCGTGTGAGCACCCGTGCGAGCAGCGCGCCCTGCGGCCCCTCGGTCCAGCGCGTGTCGGCGGGGACGTTGTGCGCGACGTACGTGACGTAGCCCTCGTTGCGCAGGTTGAGGACCACGCCGATCGCGTCGGCGCGCGCCAGCTTGGCGAGGTACGCCATGCGCGCGGTCCAGAAATCGGCGTCGAGACGAAGGGTCACGCCGGATTAGGCGACGCCGGCCTCGCCCTCGATGCGCAGCTCGAGTGCGTTGCGCGCCGCGCGCGTGACGCGCATGCGGAGATCGGCGAGCGTCGCGAGCGCGGACGCGACCTCGTCGGACGACATGGGCGAGCGCAGGCCGACCGCGAGCGTCGCGACGCCGGCACGGAAATCACGCACGTAGAGCGTGCGGACGATCGGGAGCGACTGAATGCGGCGCTCGATCTCGACGAGACGCGGGAAGGACGGTACGGGGGTCAACATAAGGGAAATCTCGCTTGCCGGGGCCGCCGGCTCGTCCCTCTGCCGAGCGATTTCCGGCGCGGCGCGTGCCTCTTGCTCGACGAGCTGCGGCCGCATGGGCGGCGCCGCCGGCTCGCCGAAGATCTTCTCTACCTCCACCGGGGGAGGCGGCGTCGGGACCGACCAGGATTGCGGCGTCTGCGCGGGGGGCACGGGCGGAGCCCACCCGCCCGCGGCGGGCCTGGTCTCCGCGGCGCGCGCGGCCTGCGCCGCGCGGCCAGCTTCCGCGGCGGCGCGGGCGGCTTCCGCCGTCGCGCGAGCGCGAGCCTCCTCGGCGGCGTGCGCCTCTTCGACCGCGCGAGCGTCCGCCGCCCGGGCGGCTTCCGCGGCGCGCGCCGCATCGGCGGCCCGGGCGGCTTCGAGCGCGCGCGTGGCTTGCTCGAGGCTGCGACGCTGCTCGGCCTCTTTCGCGGCCTCCTCCGAGCGTGCCGCCTCTGCGGCGCGGGCGGACTCCTGCGCGGCCTGGGCCGCGGCCTCCGCGGCGCGCACGGCCTGCGCGATCCGCTCGCTTTCGGCGGCGCGCTGCATGGCCGCGGTACGTTCGGCCTCCTGCGCGAGGCGCAGCTGCTCCACGGCGGCGCGGCGCTCCTCGGCAGCGCGGTCGGCCGCCGCGGACTCGAAGATCTCCTCTTCCTCCACCTGCGCGGCAAGCTGCTGCGCGCGCGCTTCGGCGGCGCGTGCCGCCTCCTCCGCCGCGCGCGCTGACGCTTCCGCGGCGCGAGCCGCTTCCCCGAGTCGCTCTGCCTCGGCGGCGCGCTCGGCTTCGGCGGCCCGGCGGCGCTCCTCTTCGGCGCGACGCTCCTCGACCGTGCGCCGATCCTCTTCGGCACGACGCTCTTCCGCGGCGCGCGCGGCCCCGGCTTCGGCGGCGCGCGTCTCGATCTCGGCGGCCTTCGCCTCGTGTGCCGCCGCGGTCGCGCTTCTTGCCGCGTCGGTCGCGGTGCTCGCCTGGCGGCGGACGTCGTCGAGGAGCTCGACGAAGATCCCGCGGAGCGCGTCAGCGGCGAGGCCGCGCAGCTCGGCCGAGGACTGCTCGGGCGCGCGCTCGGTCCGCGGCGTGCCGACGGCCGAGATGCCGCCGCGGCGCGAGGTCGCGATCTCCTCGTCGAGGCGGTCGCGCTCCTCGCGGAGCCGCTCGATCTCGTTCAGAAGGAGACGGCGCTCCTGGCGCGCCTGCTCGAGGATCTGATCGGCGGCGCGCTCGGCGCGGTCCCGGATCTGGTGCGCTGCGCGGAGGGCCCCCGCGAGCGCCTCGCGGACGGTGGCGTCGAATTCCTCGTAGACGGCGACCCGCTTGCGGGCGGCGTCGAGCTCGGCTTCGAGGGAGGCGACACGCTTGGAGAGCTCGCCGACGCGGTCGGAGAGCGCGCCGATGACGTCGCCGGACGCGCTCATGCGCTGAGACTCGTCGGACACGCGGTCACACTCCCGCCGTATTTGCCCTCGCCAACTCCCCGCGTGCGCGCATCAGCGTATACGACGGCCGCAAGGCGAGGCAGAATTCGTGGCATCACGCGACCGAAGGTGCTCCTCGTCGTCGCGCATCCGACGATCGGTGCCGCGCTCGCGACGCTGCTGGGTATGGAGGCCCGTTACGAGGTGGTGCGCGTGCAGTCGCTCGATCAAGCCGAGGCCGCACTGAAACACTGGCGGCCGGATGCCGCCCTGGTCGACGGGCTCCTTCTGAAGGTGGGCCCGGCGCCGCGGATCGAGGCGCCCAGCTACGTCCTCTCGGGGAGCGCCGCCGACGGGCAGGGACTGGTCCGCCGCCTTCCGGACGCGCGCGGCTGGCTGCGCAAGGACGCGACGGCCGAGGAGCTGAGGGCCGCGATCGACGCCGTCCTCACAACGCCCGCGCGGGGCCCGCGCCGCCGGACCCTGGCGACGGCGTCCGCCGTGGCCCTCTCGATCCTCGCGATCGTCGCCGCGTTCACCTGGGCCTGGGCGGTCCGCTGAGCGTCGTGGCAGGCGACGACAAGAAGAAGGGCAAGCACGACGAGGAGATCGTGGACCTCTCGGCACGCATCGGAGCCCGCCGCCCCGAGCCCAAGAAGCCGGCGCCACCGACGCCGCCGCGCGAGGAGGTCCCGCCCCCACCGCCGACCCGTCACGACGCGCCGATCCCCTCGGAGCCGAGACCGCGCCTCCTGCCGCCGCGCGAGGATCGCCAGCAGCGGGATCTCATCCAGAAGGCGCTGACCGACGAGGACGCGGCGAAATCGCAAGCGATCCCGTCGCCGCGCACGCCGCCGGGTCCGGGCGAGGTCGACCTCGTGGTCACACCTCTGCCGACGCCCGATGATTGGCACCGGTTCGAGCTCGCCCTTCGCCGCGTGCGCGGCGTCGGTCAGCTCCGCACCGAGTACTACCGGCACGGGGTCCTCAAGGTCCGCGTGAGCTTCCAGGGGACGGAGCGGCTCGCGACGCTGCTGCGGGCGGGGATCCAGGGGTACCGCGTGCGCATCATCGGCGAGGACCGGACGACGCTCCAGGTCCTCGTCGCCTCGGACTCCGACGACCGCCGTCCCGGCTGACCAGCGCGCCGCAGTCGATGGGATGACGCGCCGCATACACCGGTCGTTTGGTGCATAGCGGATAGAGTGGGCGCGTGAGCGACCTCGAGGCACGCGCCCGCAAGATCTTCCCGAACGTCCTCGGCCACTACACCTGGCTCACGATCGATCGGGGCGAGGGGAGCTGGCTGATCACGACTGACGGGAAACGAGTCCTCGATCTCACCTGCGGGATCGCGGTCACCGTGGTGGGCCACGCGCACCCGCGTGTCGTGAAGGCGGTGACCGACCAGGCGTCACGGCTCATGCACATCTCGGCCGGCGTAGCCAAGTACGAAGCGAACGTCGCGCTCGCCGAGACGCTCGCCACCCTCACGCCGACCGGCCTCGATGCGATCGTCTTCGGCAACAGCGGCGCGGAAGCGGTCGAGGCCGCGATCAAGCTGACGCGTCAGGCGACCGGCCGCGAGGCGATCATCGTCTTCCGCGGCGGTTTCCACGGGCGGACGACCGGCGCCGCCACGCTCACGACGTCGAAGTCGGCCTACCGCCGCGGCTACGGCGCGCTCCTTCCCGAGGTGTACGTCGCGCCGTTCCCGTATCCCCTCGCGTGCGCCGTGCCCGGCGCCCACGATGCGGAGGCGTGCGCCGCCCATTGCCTCGCGGAGCTCGACGCGATGCTCGAGCACGAGGTCCCGCCCGAGCACGTCGCCGCGATCTTCATCGAGCCGGTGCTCGGCGAAGGCGGGTATGTCGCGGCGCCGGCCTCATTCCTCCGTGCGTTGCGCGTGCTCGCGACGCGCATCGGCGCGCTGCTGGTCTTCGACGAGATCCAGACAGGCCTCGGTCGCACCGGCGCCTGGTTCGCCGGACAGAAGCTCGGCGTGACCCCGGACGTGATGACGCTCGCGAAGGCGCTCGGCGGTGGACTTCCCCTCGGCGCGGTCGTCGCACCCCGCGAGCTCATGGCGAAGTGGCGCACCGGCACGCATGGCTCGACGTTCGGCGGCAACCCCGTCTCGTGCGCGTGCGGGCTCGCCACGATCCAGGTGCTTCGCGACGAGGGGCTCGTCGCGCGGGCCGAGATGCTCGGCCAGCTCATGGTCGAGGAGCTCACGCCGCTCCGCTCGCATCCCCGGCTGCGCGAGGTACGCCGGATCGGAGCGATGGTGGCCGCGGAGTTCGACGACAAGGCCGTCTCAAAGACCGCGACGGCCGCGGCGCTAGAGCGAGGCGTCCTCGTGATCACCTGCGGCTTCCACGACCAGGTCGTGCGCTTCATCCCCGCGCTGAACATCGGCGAAGAGGACCTGCGCAAGGGGATGCGCGTCTTCGTCGAGGCGGTCAAGACCGCCCAGGTGCCGGCGCCCGCGTAGCCTGCTCGCGCCCGCCCCGCAGCGCCACCGCCGCCCTGTCGGAAACCCGCGTTATCTGAAATCCGCGAGATTTCGGGCGGATGCCGCGATCGGCGGTTTCGTCGCCGATTTGATGAGCCACCGGTCTTGACAGCGGACGCCGTCGGGCTATCTTTCGCCTCCTGCGCCACTAGATGTTGGGCCGGCCCGGGCAGCAGACCCAAGGCCTAGGAGGATCGGTGCAGGAAGAACCGAGGAGGGGCCACCAATGACCGTCAGGTCGTCCGCTTCCGCGCCCGGCAGCTTCGTGAGGGTCCTTCTCCTTCTTCTACACGCGCGGCCAGCACGCATCTCACTCGCTCGCTTCTAGGGGGGCACGCACATGGCCATCGCAGACATAGCGCCGCAGTCCGTCCAGCGCGCTCCGGGGCGCGGTCTCGCTATCGAGCGCCGCTTCACCCGCGCCGGCGTCCACCCGTACGACGAGATCGAGTGGGAGCTCCGCGATTCGGTCATCCCCGGGGAGGGCGGGAACGTCTTCGAACAGAAGGGCGTCGAGGTCCCCAAGTTCTGGTCGCAGACCGCGACGAACGTCGTCGCATCCAAGTACTTCCGCGGCAAGCTCGGGTCGCCGCAGCGCGAGACGAGCGTGAAGCAGATCGTCGACCGGGTCGTCGACACGATCGCGCGCCACGGAGCCGCCGAGGGCTACTTCGCGAGCGAGAGCGACCGGGATGCCTTCAGCGACGAGCTGAAGTACATCCTCGTGAACCAGCTCGCGTCGTTCAACTCGCCCGTGTGGTTCAACATCGGCGTCCCGGGCGTGAGCAGGCAGGCGTCGGCATGCTTCATCTTGAACGTCGAGGACGACATGCACTCGATCCTCGATTGGTTCAAGAACGAGGGCGTGATCTTCAAGGGCGGCTCCGGCTCCGGCGTCAACGTCTCGAAGATCCGGTCGCAGAAGGAGCATCTGTCGGGCGGGGGCTACGCGTCCGGCCCCGTCTCGTTCATGCGCGGCGCGGACTCCGTCGCCGGCTCGATCAAGTCCGGCGGGACGACTCGGCGCGCCGCAAAGATGGTCGTCCTCAACGCCGATCATCCCGACGTCCACGAGTTCATCTGGTGCAAGGCCAAGGAAGAGAAGAAGGCCTGGGCGCTGGGCGAGATGGGCTACGACATGAGCCTGAACGGCGAGGCGTGGCACTCCATCCAGTTCCAGAACGCGAACAACTCGGTGCGCGTCAGCGACGAGTTCATGCGCAAGGCCGTGGCGGGCGAGCCGTGGGAGCTCACCGCGCGCGTCGACGGCGCTGTCCTCGAGACGCTGAACGCGCGCCAGCTTCTGCACGAGATCGCGGAGGCGACCTGGCAGTGCGGCGATCCGGGGATGCAGTTCGATTCGGCCTGCAACGATTGGCATACGCGCGCCAACACGGATCGGAACTACGCCACCAATCCCTGCTCCGAGTTCGTCAGTCTGGACAACACGGCCTGCAATCTCGCGAGCCTCAACTTGATGCGCTTCGTCGACGCGGCAGGCGACTTCGAGACCGCCCGCTTCGCCAGCGCGGTGCGTACGTTGATCACCGCACAGGAGATCCTCGTCGGCTACGCCGACTACCCGACGGACACGATCAGCGTGAACGCGCGGGCGAATCGCGAGCTCGGCCTCGGCTACGCGAACCTCGGCGCGCTGCTGATGTACCGGGGCGTGCCGTACGACTCGGACGCGGGTCGCGCGTACGCCGCGTCCGTGACCGCGCTCATGACGGGCGAGGCCTACGCGCACTCGGCGCGGATCGCCGAAGTGCTCGGCGCATACAAGGAGTACGAGCACAACCGGGACCCGCACGATCGCGTCGTGCGCATGCACCGCGATTTCGCGTACCGCATCCGCGACGAGCTCGTCCCCGCAAGCCTGCTCTCGGCGGCGCGGCAATCGTGGGATGACGCGGTGCGGATCGGCGCGACCGCGGGCTATCGGAACGCGCAGGTCAGCCTGCTCGCGCCGACCGGCACGATTTCTTTCATGATGGATTGCGACACCACGGGCGTGGAGCCGGACATCGCGCTCGTGAAGTACAAGAAGCTCGTCGGCGGCGGGATGCTGAAGCTCGTCAACGGCACCGTCCCGTCGGCCCTCCGGCGGCTGGGCTACACCGAGACCGAGACGAGCGCGATCACCGCGTACGTCGAGCGGCACGGCACGATCGAAGGCGCGCCCGGCGTCACGGACGAGCACCTCGCGGTGTTCGACTGCGCGTTCAAGCCGCAGAACGGCGAGCGCTTCATCCACCACATGGGCCACATCAAGATGATGGGCGCGGTCCAGCCGTTCATCTCCGGCGCGATCAGCAAGACCGTGAATCTCCCCGAGAGCGCGACCGTCGAGGACGTGATGGACGCCTACCTCGAGGCCTGGAAGCACGGCCTCAAGTCGATCGCGGTCTACCGGGACGGGAGCAAGAAGGTCCAGCCGCTCAACGTGAGCGACAAGGACTCGAACACGAAGGCGGCGACCGTCGTGGACCGCGTCGTCGAGATCCAGCGGCCCGCGCGACGGCGGCTGCCCGACACCCGCGCGTCGCTCACGCACAAGTTCACGATCGAAGGTCACGAGGGCTACATCACCGTCGGCCTCTTCGAGGACGGCACGCCCGGCGAGCTCTTCGTCACGATGGCGAAGGAGGGCTCGACGCTGTCCGGCATGATGGATTCCTTCGCCACGAGCATCTCGCTGCTGTTCCAGTACGGCGTGCCCCTGGTACACCTGGTCGAGAAGTTCGGCCACATGCGCTTCGAGCCATCAGGCTGGACCGGCAACCCCGAGATCGGCTTCGCGAAGTCGATCGTCGACTACGTTTTCCGCTGGCTCGGCAACCGCTTCCTGTCTCAGGGCGACCGCGCCGCGCTCGGACTCATCCGAACGACCGAGGTCGCCGATCCCACCGCGCAGCTCGAGCTCCTGAACCGCGTCGTCCCGCTCGCGAGCGCCGATCCCGCGCCGACGAACGGGAACGCTCACGCCGGGTCCGGCGATCTCGCCGCACCCGCCACGTTCAAGCGACTTAATTCCACACCCGATGCGCCCCCCTGTCCGCGCTGTGGCTGGCTGACCGTACGAAGCGGCACCTGCCACAAGTGCGAGAACTGCGGAGAGACGACCGGGTGTAGCTGACACACCTCGCCAGGCCCTGGCCGACCCGCCCGTCGGCCAGTCTGCCTCACGGCCCGGCACTCCCTGCTCCCCTGGGGTGCCGGGCCTTCTTTTTCTCCGACGTCCACGTTTGGCGCACCGGCCCACATATGTCGGCGCGCTCACATCGGGAATGAGTCAAACGGTGTAGTTGTGGGCTATGCGCTGCGTAGTACTTGCCCTGACGGAAATCAGTCGTTACCCATCGGAACGTCGCTGACACTCGACACGTCTAGGGAAGGAGAAAGGTTCAACCAAGCAGGCGAGCGAGCGCTACACGGCACGCACCTTGCTTGGTCGTGGGATGAGCGGGGCGTTCGTCGCCTTCCGCTCAAGGAGGCTGCGGGAGCATGGCGGTCATCGCGCGAAGCGGCCAGCGTGCCGGCGCCGTCGTCGTCCGTGCATTCCCGTGGCGCTTCCTCGTCGTTCCCCTCGCCATGAGCGCGCTCGCGCTCGGCTCCGCCGCGGCGGCCGAGCTCGCGTACAGCTCTCGCGCGCTTCCCGGGCTCACCGTCGCCGGCGTGGCTGTCGGCTCGCTCGAGGCGCCGGCGCTTCGCGAGCGCCTCGAGAGCGAGATCGCCGCGCCGTGGGCGGCCGCAGGCGTCACGCTGCGCGACGGGGATCGCGAGTGGACCACGACGAACGGCGCGCTCGGCATCGTCCCCGACGTCGACGCGGCCGTCGCCGCGGCGCTCGCGTACGGCAAGAGCGGGTCGGCGCTCGACCGCGCGGGGGCCTGGATCGACGCGCTTCGCGGCGACGCGAACGTATCGTTCGCGATGCGCGCGCGTGGCGATGCCCTCGCCGGGTTCGTGGCCTCCGTCGCCCGCGATGCGAATCAAGCGCCGGTGTCCGGTGAGCTCGCGCTCGCAGGCGGCGACCTACGGATCACCCCGCCGCAGCTGGGGCGTGAGATCGACGGCGGCGTGACGGTGGCGCGCCTGCTCTCGGCGACAACGCTCGGCGATCGCGAGGTCGCCCTTTCCGTGCGGGCGGTGTACCCGCCGCTCGACGCCTCCGGCTTCGACGATGCCTATGCCGCCGCGGCCGCGGCGCTCACGCCCCTCGTCGTCCGTGTCGAAGACCGTGGCTGGAGCGAGAGCTCGAGCGCGCTCGCGTCGCTCGTGGTGATCGATCGGATCGTCGCGCGGCCCGGCGAGCTGCCCGCACTGCCGGCCGAGGCGATCGCGCCGGCCGCCCGGTACCGCTACGTCGTTTCGCTTTCCGGCGCGCGTCTCGACAGCTGGGTCTCGGCGCTCGGTGCCGTGCTTGACCATCCCGCGAAGAACGCGAAGTTCCGCGTGCGCGAGGGGGACGTGCTCGCCGTCGTGCCCTCTGAGAGCGGCGTGCGCGTCGACCAGACGAAGCTCCGCGCCCTGCTCGGCGTCGAGCTCCTGCGCCCGGCGGGCGGCGCGACGCGAGAGGTCGCCGCGCCCGCGGGAGTGGACGCTCCGGCGTTGACGACGGAGAAGGCGCTCGCGCTCGTGCCGCAGCTCTCACGGACGTCGACGTTCACCACGCAGTACCCGCCGAGCGACGTGCGGCACGCGAACATCTCGACGGGCTCGTCGCAGTTCGACGGCGTCGTGATCATGCCCGGCGAGACCTTCTCGTTCTGGGACCTGCTCGGCCCGGTCACGCCGGACCGCGGCTACCGGTACGCCGGCGCGATCATCAACGGCCGGTCGGATGAGAACGTCATCGGCGGTGGCCTGTGCCAGGTCTCGACGACCATCTTCAACGCCATCTCGCGTCAGGGCTACGAGATCGTCGAGCGACACGCGCACGGCTACTACATCGATCGCTACCCGCTGGGCCTCGATGCCGCGGTCTTCATGCCGGGCAACGACTTCCGTTGGCGCAACGACACCGCGAGTCCGGTGTTCCTGTGGTCGCTCAACGGCGACACCTCGCTGACGATCGATCTGTGGGGCATCCCGACCGGGCGCACGGTCACCTTCAGCGACGCCGTGCAGTGGAACTTCGTGCTGCCAGCCAAGGACCAGCCCGCCGATCCCGCGTTCCTGCCGGGCGGGAGCGTCGCGGGCCGTGACGTGTGGCGGACGCGGACCGTGACCGAGAACGGGAAAGTGCTGCACCAGGATTCGTTCGCGAGCCACTACGTGCCGGTCTGGGGAGGCCCCGTCGCGGCCCCCGCGACCGCCGCCAACCACTAAAGCAGGTCTGAACCGGCCGAATAACGGCCGAGCGGACCCTCCGTTAATCGCGTGGTGGGACGAACCTCCGCCACGGATGTCTCGCGCCTGATCGAAGAGGTCGCTCGGGGCGAGCGCGAGCTTTCCGAGATCCGCGACGAAAAGCTGCGCGAGATCGTGCGTCTCGCCCTCCGTCTGCACAAAGATCCGTTCAGCGCGCCCGACGCCGCCGCCCGCAACCGGATTCGGCGGCGGGTCATGGGGTCGCTCCGTCCGCACCGCCCGTCGCTCGCCGATCGCTTCGTGATCGCCTTCACGCTCCTCGCGAAGCCGACGCCGTACGCGCTCCGCGCCATCGCGGTGGCGCTCGTCGTCGTGAGCCTCGCGGGCGGCACGCTCGTCGCGAGCGCCGATGCGCTTCCTGACGACGCGCTGTACCCGGTGAAGATCGCGACGGAGCAGGTGCGCCTCGCGCTCGCCACGACGTCGCAGGATCGCGCGGTCGTCGAGCTGTCCATCGCCGAGCACCGCCTCGCCGAAGCGACGGTCCTCGCCGAGGACGGCGACGACGACGACGCGGTCATCGCGACGAGCGCGTACAGCGAGCACCTCGCGAACGCGGCGGCGGAGCTCGCGGGCAGCGAGGCCGTCGACCCGCGCACGGCGGACCTCGTCTCGCAGCTGCAGGACCGGATGAACGAGCATCGCGCCGCGGCGGCGAAAGCCGCCTCGCGTCTCGGCGCGAAGCCCTCGACCGCGAATGCGGGCGCGGTGCTCGCGGCCGTCGCGAGCAGCGAGCCGGCGCCGTCCGGCCTCAGCCCGGCCGCAGCGATCGCGGCCGACGCGGCGAACACCGCCGAAGGCGTCGCGAGCGTCGCGGAAAAGAAGATCGCGCCGCGGCGCACCGAGAGTCCTCGTTCCGCGTCGGCGCGCCCCGCCGGCTCGGTGCCCTCGCCGGCGGTGACGCCGGGGCGAGCGGACGCGACCCAGAGCGCCCCCGCGTCGGCGGGCTCCCAGGCCACGCAGGTGTCGTCGCGGCCGTCGCAGACGGTCGACCCGCGGGCGGCTCGCGCCGCCGACGCCGCGCGGAAGGCCGCCGACGAGGCGAAGGCCGCCGCGCAAAAGGCGAAGGACGGCGGCAGCAAGAAGAGCGGCGACGGTAACCGCCGACCGTCACCGAGCCCGACCCAGACCCGGCGCTAGCCCGACGGGCCCACGCGCGCTCCGACGCGCGCTAGCGTTTGCGCCGATGACGCCCTCTCGCCGTGCCGACGTCGCGTTCTGGATCGCCATCCTCGCCGGGGTCCTGTTCATCGCCTTCCTCGGACCGCTCGGCCGGCGACTCGAGATGGTCCACTCCAACGACTTCTCCGGTTTCTGGTCCGGTCCGCGGAGCGTGCTCGTCGGCGTGAGCCCGTGGGATCCCCAGCGGTACGCGCCGACCGCGGTGGCGATCGACACGAAGACGCCCGATGCGCTCGTCGACGACTACATGCCGCACGTCGTCCTCGCGCTGCTGCCGCTCGGCCTCCTGCCGCTCGAGGTCGCCGCGTGGGTCTGGATGGTCGCGAGCATGGCCTGCTCGGCCACGGCGCTTCGCGCGCTGCTGCGGACGTTCCTCCCCGGCCGCACGGTCTCGCACGCCGCGCTCGGGCTTGCGCTCTTCGTGGGACAGCCCGGCTTCCACACGCTCGTCCTCGGCCAATGGGCGCTCCTGCTCATGAGCGCGCTTACGGTCGTCGTCCTCGCGCTGCGTGCGGGTCACGTGCGGCGCGCCGGGCTCGCGGCGCTCGCGTTCCTCGCCAAACCGCAGCTCTTCGTGTGGACGGCGGTCGGCCTCGCGCTCCCGGCGATCCGCGACGTCCGGTATCGACGGTTCGTGACGTACGCACTCGTCCTCGCGGGCGCTCTCGTGCTCTTCGCCTGGCTCGCGTATCCGGACTGGTTCCCGGCGTGGCTCGCGGATATCCCGGCGCGGCGGACCGGCCGGTCCGCGGTGCTCTTCTCCGCGCTCGGGCAGGTCCTCGGCATGCCGGGGCGCATCCTCGCGATCGCGGTCGTCGCGGGCGGCGTCTACCTCGCTTCGCGCTTCGTCATGGCGAGCGACGCGTGGCTGGCCGCATGGCTCTCGCTCTCGAGCGCGGGCGCGATCTACAGCTGGTCGTACGACCAGGTGCTCCTGTTCGTGCCGCTCGTGATCGCGTCCGGCGTGCTCGTCGCGAACGGCCGCGAGCTCGCCGCGCGCAACCTCGCGCTCGCGGGCGCGCTCACGCTGCTCATCGTGTCGCCGATCTTCTACGCGATCGGTGTGGCGCGGCACGACGAGACCTTCAGCATCGCGGTGCCGGTCGCCTTTTGTGGAGCGATCCTCTGGGCGCTCTGGCCGTACCGCGCGGGCGCGCTAATTCGCGAGCGCACGGCGCAGCAGGTCCAGGCCGCTTAGGAGCGCGCGCCGGCGAGCCTCGGCCGGCGTGCGGTAGCGGATCGTCTGCCCGCGCGGTCGATCGGGCGCGTACAACCGCAGCTCGGACTCGCTCGCGCCGGCGGGGACCAGCAGGATCACCTGGGCGCCGAGAGGCGTGACTTCGCGCTCGAGCGTCGACGCGTCGGCGCCCGGCACGACGAGCGCGCCGGCGAGCCAGCGCGCCGCCTCTGGCGCGTCCGCGAGCGCGCGCGCGAGCTCCCCCGCCGTGAGCGCGTCCGCGACCGCGAGCCGCCAGCCGCGCGCGACGAGGCCGCGGCCGACGACGCCCCCGAGGGTCTCGTCATCGACGCCCCAGACGTGGTCGCCGAGGCGAGCGCGGACCTCGGCCTCCATGCGCTCGATCCGCGCGTCGGCCGCGGCGGCGGTCGCCGCCTTGTCGGCGATGCGCACGTGCACGCCGTCGTTCTTCGCGTACGTGGCGACCGTCGGCGAAGTCGAGCGCACGAGCTCGTCGAGCTCCTCTTCGACGGCGCCTTCGCCGATCCCCAGCAGCTTCAACGTGCGCCAGCGGAGCACGCCCTCGCGGACGATCGTCGGCTCGACCCGCTCCTCCCACATCGGCGTCATCTCGCGCGGCACGCCGGGCATCGCGACGATCCGCTTGCCGTCGCGGCGCACGTCCCAGCCGGGTGCGGTCCCGTTCGGGTTCGGGAGCGCTTGCGCGGACGGGATGAGCCAGGCCTGCTTGCGGTTCCGCTCCGGCATCGCGAGACCGCGTCCGGCGAACCAATCTCGCAGCTCGGCCTCGAGCGCGGGGTCGATCGTCGGCGTCTCGTCGAGGGCCGCGGCGATCGCCTCGCGCGTGAGGTCGTCCTCCGTCGGGCCGAGGCCGCCGGTCGCGACGACGAGATCGGTCCGCGAGAGCGCCAGCCGGAACGCGTCGGTCGCCCGGCCGAGGTTGTCGCCGACCGTCTGTTTGTGTAAGCAGTCGATCCCCAGCAGCGCCAGGCGCCCGGCCAGGTACGCGGCGTTCGTGTCGACGATCTGCCCGAGGAGGAGCTCGGTGCCGATCGAAAGGATCTCAGCCCTCATCGTTGGCATGACGGGCGGTCATCGGGCAGGCGACCGAGCGGCTGGCATGGGATTTGCACTCGGGGCCGGCGATAAGAAGAAATCCCAACCCTTCCCTTCCTCACCACGAGACCCCGCCCGAAAGAGCGGGGTTTTGTGGTTCATACGGGCCAAAAGCCGTGCGGAAGGCCTAGGGTACGATGCGGCGGTCCCCCAGCGCTGGGAGGTGCACCGTTGGCCACCGGATATTGCGTGAAGTGCAAGGCCACGCGTGAGATCAAGGATCCTCAGCAGATCACGATGAAGAACGGCCGGCCCGCGACCCAGGGCATCTGCCCGGTCTGCGGGACGAAGATCTTCAAGATCGGCGCATCGAGCTAGGCAGCAGTCCTGCGGTACCCACGGTGGTGCGGGGGTTCGCCCCCGGCGATGAGCAGGAGGTTTTTGCCATGAAGATCCGCGAGGTCATGACCCAGCGTCCCGTGACGTGCTCGCCTACGGACGTTTGCGGGCAGGCCGCGACGCTCATGAAGCAGGAGGACTGCGGCTCGATCCCCGTCGTCGAGGACGGCCGGCTCGTCGGCATCGTCACCGACCGCGACATCGTCGTCCGCGCGGTCGCCGCGGGAAAGGATCCCAAGACGCTGCGCGTGGCCGAGATCATGAGCGCAGATCCCATCAGCGTTTCGCCCGACGACGACGTCTCCGAGGCCGCGAAGGTGATGGCGGAGCGTCAGGTCCGCCGTCTCCCGGTCGTCGAGAAGGGCAGGCTCGTGGGCTTGCTCGTCACCGCGCAGGTCGCGCGTCACGAGAACGCGCGTGAGACCGGCGAGACGATCAAG
>VBDU01000118.1 GCA_005883625.1 Chloroflexota bacterium
CCGGAGGATGATGGGAGGCTCGCGGCCGCGGTCTCCCGCGCGCTCGCGGGCCAGGGGAGGACAGAGTGACGCTCGAGAAGATCGCGACCGACCGTGCGCCAAAGGCGATCGGGCCGTACAGCCAGGCCATCCGGAGCGGCGACCTCATCTTCTGCGCCGGCCAGGTCGGGCTCGATCCCGCTACGGGCGAGGCCGTCCAAGGCGACGTGAAGGTCCAGACGGCGCGCATCATCGACAACCTCGCGGCCGTCCTCGCGGCGGCGGGCTCGGATCTCGCGCATGTGCTCAAGACGACCGTGTTCCTCACCGACATGGGCGACTTCGCGGCCATGAACGAGATCTACGCCCAGAAGTTCGGCGACCACCGGCCCGCGCGCTCGACAATCGGCATCGCGGCGCTGCCGCGTGGGCTGCGGGTCGAGATCGAGTGCATCGCTACCAAGCGGTGAGGCGCGACCGCTCGCCGCTGCCGATCCGCGCAACCGGGATCGTGCTCGGCATCTGGATCGCCGGCATGCTGCTGCTCGCCCTCGTCGTGGTGCCGGCGCTTTTCGCGCTGTGCACGGTGCCGGCCGAATGACCGCCGAGGGGACGGTCCGGGTCATCGGCACCGCCGGCCACGTGGACCACGGGAAGTCGACCCTCATCACCGCGCTCACCGGTATCGACCCCGATCGCCTGCGCGAGGAGCGCGAGCGGGGCATGACGATCGACCTCGGGTTCGCGTGGCTGCGGATGCCCGGCGGCGCGGACGTCGGCGTCGTCGACGTCCCCGGCCACCAGGACTTCATCCGCAACATGCTCGCCGGGGTCGGCGCGATCGACGCGGTGCTCCTCGTCGTCGCCCTGGACGAGGGGGTCATGCCGCAGACGCGCGAGCACCTCGCGATCCTCGGCCTCCTCGGGGTGGAGCGCGGCGTGGTCGCGCTCACGAAGCGCGATCTCGTGGACGACGAGTGGGCCGCGCTCGCGAAGGCCGACGTCGCGGCCGCGCTGGCGGGCACGCCGCTCGCGGGCGCGCCCATGGTCGAGGTCTCGGCGACCGAGCGTCGGGGGCTCGCGGAGCTGGTGGCGACGATCGACCGCACGCTCGATGGCGCGCCACCCCGGCGCGACCTCGCGCGGCCGCGGCTTCCGATCGATCGCGCCTTCACGATGTCCGGCTTCGGCACCGTCGTGACCGGAACCCTGCTCGACGGATCGTTCTCGGCCGGAGAGGAGGTGCAGATCGTTCCCGGCGAACGGCGCGCGCGCATCCGCGGGATCCAGACCCACAAGCGCGCCCTCGAGGCCGCGCGCCCGGGAAGCCGCGTCGCCCTCAACCTGAGCGGCGTCGACAAGGAGGACCTCGCGCGCGGGATGGTCGTCGTGCGCCCCGGGACGCTCGCCGCGGCCTCGCTCGTGTCCGCGCGCGTGACGCTCCTTCCGGGGATCTCGGGAGACGTCGCTCACGACGAGCCTGTGAAGCTCCACACCGGGACGACCGAGGTGATGGCGCGGCTCGCGCTGCTCGAAGGCGCGTCGCTCGAGCCGGGCACGTCCGCGTGGGCGCAGCTGCGCCTTGCCGAGCCGGTCGCCCTCGCGGTCGGCGACCGGTTCGTCATCCGCCGCCCGTCGCCGCCGGAAACGCTCGGGGGCGGCGTGATCGCCGACGCGTCAGGCGAGCGGCTGCGGCGCGGGGCAGCCTCGGTTGCCTCGCTCGAGCGGCGCACGGCGCCGACCCCCGCGTCGCGGCTCCTCGCGGCGCTCGACGCCCCCCGCACGGCGGACGAGGCGGCCGATCGCGCCGGCCTGGGCGCGGAAGAGCGCGACGCCGCGGTCGCCGCGCTCGTGGCCGGTGGCCGCGCCGTGCCGCTCGGCGACGCGCTCCTG
>VBDU01000090.1 GCA_005883625.1 Chloroflexota bacterium
TGATCTCGGGCTTGTTGCCGCCGTAGTTCACGAGCGAGTCGTGGAGGCCCCGATACGACGCTCCCGGGTTCAGCGCGATGTACTCCACGCCGAACGCCCGGAGCAGGTCGACGATGACGTCGGAGCCGTACCGTGCGGCTATGGCTTCTCCGCCACCTTGCGCTTCTCGGCGTCCTGCACGTACGAGTCGTCGATGACCTTGTTCACGTCGAGGTCCTTGACCTTGGCGTTCGTCGACACGAGCGAGTCGCGCGAGGCGATGAACGCCGCGACGTCAGCGTGCGGGTAGAGCGGGAAAATGGCGGTGACGTAGAAGTCGTACGTCTCGCCCAGGGCGGCCTCGTCGGTGATATTGAGCATCTTCTTCAGCACGTTGATCGCGAACGGCTTGTCCTTCTTGCCGCGCGCGACCGCCTGGACGAGCGAGTCGACGTAGCGCTGGACGACCGCCTTGTTCGCGCTTGCGTAGGTCCGCGTCGTGACCATCGTGTTGTCGGTCGCGGGGACCTTCTGCTTGGCGAGATCGACGGCGACCTTGAATCCGGCCTTCGTGAGCACCGTCGTATCGGGCGGGTGGCCAGGCCCGGCGTAGACGGCGCCGGCGATCATCGCCGAGGCGAGCGCCGGGACCCCGCCGATCGCCTGGATCGTCACGTCCTTGCTCGGGTCGATGTTGATCTGCTTGAGGCAGGCCAGGAGCGCGACCTCGCTCGAGCCGCCCTTCGTGACGATCCCCAGCGTCTTCCCTTTGAGATCGCTCGGGTCCTTGTACGACGCCGGGACGTAGAGCGCCCAGGGCGAGACGGGGACGAACAGCGCCGTCGCGACGACGTCGGCGCCGCCGACGTACGCGCTCATCGTCTCGGTGCCGCCGAGGTTCGCGATGTCCACCTGGTTCGAGAGGAGCGCCGCCATCGACTTCGACCCCGACTCGATGAGCTGGAGATCGACCTCGAGCGCGTTCTGCTTGAAGTAGCCCCCCTCCTGGGCGGCGAACGGCGCGAAGTTCGCGGGCGAGATGTTCCCGTACGACGAACGGACCTTGACCACTTGCAGCGCTGTCGCCGACGCGGCCGCGCTCCCGGAGGGCGAGGCGGCCGACGGCGCGGTGCTCCCTCCGCACGCGCTGACGAGGACCGAGATCGCGACGACCAGCGCGAGCGTTACCCGAGCGCGCACGTGCCCACCTCCGACGCCGCGGACGCGGCGGTCAATTGTTATACCATTCGACCACCCATGGGGATCAGTCGGCCGTGAGCGACGGCGAAGGCCGCGTCTTCCTGCGCGGGATCACCTCGGAGCACTACAGCCTCTCGGAATTCCGCCGCCGCCAGCGCGAGGCCGACCGCGTGCGGCGCGCCGGCACGGTCACCGACGACGCCTCGGTCGCGCATTCCGGTGACTCCGCGGAGTCGCGGTCCTGGTGGATCCTCGGTCCGGGCGACGAGCCCTTCCTCACCCAGTCGCTCCAGGTGCACTTCGTTGAGCTCTTTCCGGGCGGCTCCAACCACGGACACGGCCATCAGAACGAGGCCTGCTTCTACATCCTCGCCGGCAAGGGCTACGAGATCCACGACGGCAAGCGGTACGACTGGGAGAAGGACGACTTCGTCGTCGTCCACACCGACTCCGTGCATCGGCATTTCAACGCGAGCAAGAGCGAGCGTGCGCTCGCGATCGTCATCAAGGCGAAGGCCGCGTGGATGTACCTCGGCCTCATACAGCAGGGACGGAGCGGTCCGCTCGAGCATCCCGAGCGCTACGAGCCGGCGCGCGATTGGAGCGTCCTCTGGACCCCGGGCGCGACCGACAAGAAGAAGGTCGTCCGCAGGGCCGAGACGCGCTGGGAGGATACGCGCGACGGGCGCGTCCGCATCGTGAGCTCACCCGCGCGCGCGGACCTGCGCACGAACAGCATCGACCTCTACGAGCAGGAGGTCGCGCCGGGCGCGCGCTCGGCGAAGCACTGGCACATGTCCGACGAGGTCGTCTACGTGCTCTCCGGACGCGGCTCCAGCCTGCACTGGGACGTCACCGCCGAGATCGGCGAGCGCTACCAGGCGCGCGTCGCGAAGGAGCCGACTCGCTGGACGTTCGGTCCGGGCGACCTCCTCTACGTCCCCCAGAACACCGTGCACCAGCACTTCGCTGACGGCACCGAGCCGCTCCGCTTCATCGTCGGGCAGAACAGGCTCTTCAAGCTCCTCGGGTACGACTCGGTCGTCTACCTCGAGGACGCCGCGGAGCCGGCGCGCGTGGCGACCGCGCGCGCGACCGCCCCCTCGAGGTAGACCGGCTCGATCCCGAGCGCCCAATAGAGGAGCGCCGCCGGGCCGGGCTGCGTCGTCTCCCGCGGGGTGTGCCGTGCCATCCCGCCGAAGCCGACCGGAGCGAACTCCAGCCAGCCGATCCAGGTGCCGTCCTTGCGCGCGCGCCCGAGCGCGCGAACGCGGTAGAGGTGGCCGTCCGGGTCGCGGACCGGCGTGCGGAACTCGTGGATTAGCTCATCCATGCCGCGCGCTCGCCGCAGGGACCGCGCCAGCGAGCGCTTCGTTACCGGTTCGTTAGACGACGGACATGGGATCCATCTGCCTACCAGACGATCCGAATCGGGTACCGCCGCAGCTGGGCGTCGGCCGTCACGAGCACCAGGTCTTCGACGATGGCTTGCGCGATAAGGAGCCGATCGAACGGATCTCGATGAGTCGGGAGAGGTGGGGCGCTCGCCAGGAGCGCTTGTGACACCATGCGCGCCGTGTGCTGCGTCCTCGTGCTTCTCGCCCTCGTGGGACCACGCCTTGTTCTCGCCCTGCTGTGGCTCTTCACCGAGTATCTGAGCCGAGCGTTCGACACGTTCCTCTGGCCCTTGCTGGGCTTCCTCTTCCTGCCGTGGACGACGATCGCGTACGCCATCGCGCAGAACGAACTCGGCGGCCTCGGCGGGCTTGGCCTCGTCGTCGTCGTGCTCGGCTTCCTGGCCGACATCGGCGTCATCGGCGGCGGCGCCCGCCGGCGGAGCTTCGGAACCAGCTAGCGATCCCGAGCCGCTACGGCAGGTCCTTCGGCTTCTCTCCCTTGCCCACGAGCCAGCCCCAGCGGTCGAGCGCCTTCTTCTTCGTCGCGGGCGTAGGAAGCTGCGAGAGCGGGAACTTGTCGAGCCACTCCCACGGCCGTGTCGCGTCGATGATCGCGCGCGAGCTGAAGCCCTTCTTGTCCGGATGGATGCGCGGATCGAGCGGGCCCGGCCACGCGCGAGGGATGATGTCGATCGATTCGGCCGGCTCGCTGCGCGTGCACATGGCCCAGAGGACCTGCTCGAGGTCCATGACGTCGATGTCGTCGTCGACGACGATCGTGTAGCGGCCGAGGTACGCGCCGGTGTGCACGCTCGCGGCGGCGTGGCCGACCTGCCGCGCGTGGCCCGCGTAGCGCTGCTTGATCGAGATCGCGTTGAAGAGCCGCGACCCGCCGACCTCGTGGCACCAGACGCCGACGATGCCCGGGATCGACGCCGCCTCGAGGTCGCCGCGGAGGCGCGCGCTCCGCATGAACGCGCGGTAGAAGGACTGCTCGTCGGGCGGGACGTTCGGGGGAGACGCGAGGATGATCGGGTCGTTGCGGAAGTAGATCGCCTCGACGCGGAACACCGGCTCGGGGCGATCCAGCGAGGCGTAGTAGCCGGTCCACTCGCCGAACGGACCCTCGACCTCGCGCTCGTCCGGGTCGACCCAGCCCTCCATCACGATCTCGGCGTCCGCGGGGATCGGCAGCCCGGTGACGGGTCCCTTCACGACGCGATACGGCGTCCCGCGCACGCCGCCCGCCCAGTCGTACTCGGTGACGCCGTACGGGATCTCGGTGCACGCGGCGAGGAAGAGCAGCGGGTCGCCGCCGGGGCAGAAGGCGAGCGGCATGCGCTCCTTGCGCGCGAACCACTTGTCGCGGTGCTGGCGGCCGTGCTTGCCCGGCGAGATGTAGAAGCCGAGGCGTTTCTTGTCGTGGACCATCACGCGGTATGTGCCGAGGTTCACCCAGCCCTCGTCGGGGTCGCGCGTGATGTCGAAGCTGCCGGTCCCGAGGTACCGTCCGCCGTCGAACTCGTGCCACTTGGGGGCGGGGAAGATCGTGTTGTCCACCTGGTCGCCGCGCAGGACGTTCTCGAAGACCGGACCGTCCTTGGTGACCTCGGCCGGGATCGCCTGGATGCCTTTGCGCACCCGCTCCTGCCATTGGCGCACGAGCTCGTGCGGCTCCGCGTTCGGATCGAGGCCGAGCGTCACCGCGATGCGCGCGAACGAGCCGAGCCCGTTCGACAGGACGCGGAAGCCCTTCTTGTAGCCGGGGATCTCGTCGAAGAGCGTGGCCTTCGAGGGGCGGGTGCGGCCCAGGAGCTCGGTCGCCATCCCGATGTCCTCTTCTGCCGTCGCGCCGCGCACGGTCTGCAGCTCGCCGAGCGCCTCGACGCGCCGCAGCCAGTCGCGCAGGTCGGTCGGGGTGGTGACTTTCGGCTTCGTTTCGATGGCCATGGCCGCCCTCTCAATCTCTCGGCTACGCCGAGGAGACAGCTACTCCGTGTCCTGTTCAAAAGTACGCGTGAGCGCGCGTGGCCGCCATCCGTCGTCGGGGATGGCGAGGCAGTGATCGGGCGGCAGCTCGACCCACACCTTCTGGTCGCGCCGCAGCTCCGCGGCGGGATGCGCCCGCGCACGCATGACCGTGTCGCCGATCTCGACGACGCAGTCGAGGTGGTCGCCGAGGAACGCCGCGACGCGCAGCGTGCCCGCGAACTCATTCGGCCCGCCCGTCGCGCCCGCGTGCACCAGGAGCCGCTCGGGCCGCAGGACGAGGAGCGCCTTCGCGCCGGGCACGAGCGCCTCGGAGAGCGCGCAGCGCACCACGCCGCCGAGCGCGCGCACGCCGCCGTCCACTACCTCGCCGGGGACGAACGTCGCGTCGCCCACGAAGTCGGCGACGAAGGGTGACGCCGGGCTCGCGTAGAGCTCGCGCGGCCGCCCTTCCTGCACGATCCTCCCGCTTTGCATGACCGCGACCCGGTGCGAGAGGAAGAGCGCCTCGGCCTGGTCGTGCGTGACGTAGACGGTCGTGATGCCCAGCCGGCGCTGCAGCTCGCGCAGCTCGATGCGCATGCGCTGGCGCAGCTTCGCGTCGAGGTTCGACAGCGGCTCGTCGAGCAGGAGCAGCCTGGGCTTGCGGACGAGCGCGCGCGCGAGGGCGAGACGCTGCTGCTGGCCCCCGGAAAGCTGCGGCGCGGGGCGGCGCTCGAGGCCTTCGAGGCCGACGAGCGCGAGCGCCTCCTTCACGAGCCGCGCGATCTCTTCCTTCGACGGTCGGTCCTGGCTCACCTCGAGAGGGAACGCGACGTTCTGGAACACGCTCATGTGGGGCCAGATGGCGTAGCTCTGGAACACCATGCCGATGTCGCGCGAGTACGTCGGCACGAACCTTCCCTCGCCCGACAGGACGCGGCCGTCGAGGCGGATGACGCCGCCCTCGGGACGCTCCAGTCCCGCGAGGCACCGGAGCGTCGTGGTCTTGCCGCAGCCGGACGGACCGAGCAGCGTGTAGAAGCGCCCGTCCTCCACGGTGAATGAGACGTCCTCGACCGCGTGGACGCCGCCACGGTCGGTCGTGTACGTCTTGCGGAGCCGTTCGACCTCGAGCATCAGGTGGCCTGCACGGTCCGTCCGCCGAGACGCTGGAGGACGGCGACGAGGGCGACGAGGACGACGATCATCATCACCGAGAGCGCGGCGATCGCGGTGTACTGGCCGGTCTCGCGCATGTCGAAGATGCGGATCGCGAGCACGACGCTCTGTGTCGAGTAGAGGAGGATCCCCGCCGAGAGCTCGCGGAGCGAGACGATGAAGACGTAGATCCACGCCGCGAGCAGCGCGGGCCGCAGCAGCGGGATGGTCACCCGACGGAAGGTCGGCCACCAGCGCGCGCCGGCCGCCGTCGAGGCCTCTTCGAGCTCCTTGTGGATCTGCGCGAGGCCGCCGCTCATCGAGCGGATGCCGTACGGGAGGTAGCGGGTCACGTACGCGATGATGAGGATCCAGATCGTCCCGTAGATGCCGATCTGGATGGTCGAGTAAAGCCACACCAGGGAGACACCGAGGACGATCCCCGGGATCGCGATCGGCACGAACGCGAGGAAGTCGAGCAAGCCGCGGCCGGGCGTCCTCGTGCGGATGGTGATCCACGCGACCACGGAGGTGATGGCGACCACGACCGTGGCCGAGACGAGCGCGAGCTTCAGGCTGTTCACGATGGCCGCGCGCGTGAGGTCGTCCTCGAGGATGAACGAGTAGTTTTTGAGCGTGAGCTCGCGGAAGTTCTCGACCGACGGAAGCGTGTAGACCCGGATGAGGCTCGAGTAGAGCAGGACGACGAACGGGAGTGCGACGGCGAGGAGCCCGTAGACCGCGAGTCCGGCGAGCGCGAGGAACCGGAAACGCCCGAGCTCGACGCGCCGAGGCCGGTAGGCCTTCCCCGTGATCGTGGCGAAGCGCTCGGCGTGCCGCGTCACGCGGCGGTGGAGCAGAAGCCCGAGGACCGAGATCGCGAGGAGCACCGAGGCGTACGCGGCCATGAGGCCGTAGTTCGGCGGGTACTGCTTGAGCGCCAGGTAGATGCGCGACGTGTACACGAAGACGCGGCCGGGGAGGCCGATGATCGCGGGCACCTCGAACGACTCGAGGGTGCGCACGAAGAGGATGAGCACCACCGACGCCGCCGTCGGCAGGAGGAGCGGGAGCGTCACGCGGCGCAGCGTCTTCCACGGATCCGCGCGCGACGCGGCCGCGGCCTCCTCGAGGCTCGGATCCATCGTCCGGAACGCCGCGCTCATGAGCACGAACGCGAGCGGCGCGCTGTGCAGCCCTTCGATCCAGATCATCCCGGGGATCGTGTAGGCCGACAGCGAGAACCCGAAGGCCCCCTTGAGCGGCGCGTTGATCCAGCCGATCTCGGGGCTCAGGAGGAAGAGCCACGCGATCGTGTGGATGATCCCCGGGACGATGAGCGGAACGAGCGCGATGCCGTACCAGAGGTTGCGCAGCGGAACGTCGCTCCGCTCTACGGCCCAGGCGATCGCGGTGCCCATCGCGAAGGCGACGACGGCCGACCCGCCGGCGTACGCGAGCGAGTTCGCGAGGAGCTCGAATGACGCCTGGTCGGTCAGCACGCGCGCGAACCACCTGGTCGTGAACTGGAAGTCGAAGACGCTCCCGCCGGACGAGAACGCGCCGAGCACGAGGATGGCGAGCGGAAAGAGCGTGAGATACGCGAGGACCGCTATCGCCGCCGCGACGATCACGACGTCCGCCCGCCACGTGGGCGCATGGAGCGCCACGCGGCGGGCGGTCACGCCGGCCGAGGTCACCTCAGGGCGTTACTTGATACCGAGCGTCGCGCGCCAGAAATCCGAGTCCTTGTCGAAGTCGGCGCGCAGATCGAGGGATACGTAGAAGCTCTTCGCGAAGTTCGTGAGGTCCGGGTACTTCGGTGCGATCTTCGGGTTCGCCGGCACGCGTCCGGTGCTCTGGATCGCCAGCTGACCCTCGTCGGCGGTCAGCCACTCCATCAGGAGCTTGCCCGCGTTCGGGTGCGGCGGCTTGTCCGCGAGGGACATCGCCTGCACGTCCGTGATGATCGGGTCGGTCCGCGCCCAGTCGATCGTCTTCTTGTCCTCGTATTTGAGCTGTGCGAGCCGGTGACCGTTCGACGAGAGCGTCGCGGCGAACTCGCCGGCGGCGAGGAGGTTCGCCATCTCGGTGTGCCCGCTCCGGAGCGACGGCTTGTTCGCGGCGATGCACTTGAGGGTGGCCTGCGCCTCGGCGTCGCCGAGGATCTTGCGCAGCGCCGAGTACACGACGACGTCGCCCTGCTCGACGGCGATCTTCCCGGATAGCGCGGGGTTGCAGAGGTCCTTCCAGGTCTTGATCGTCACCCCGGCGGGGAGCTTCGCGGTGTTGAGACCAGGAAGGTCGTTGTTCACGCGGGCCGCGACGAACGCGCCGTCCTTGTCCTTCACCTGATCCGGGTAGCCGTCGAAGGACGCGGTCTTGTACTTCTGCGTGTAGCCCTGCTGGATGATGAAGCCGACCTCGAAGAGGTTCGACTCGACCACGTCCATCAGGTTCTGGCCGGCCTTCTTCTCGGTGACGACCTTGGTGACGAGGTCCTCGCCCGAAGCCCGCGTGTGCTGGACCTTCAGGCCGGGGAACTTCTGCTCGAAGAGCGGGAAGACCTTCTTCGCGTCGTCGTTGTTCATCGACGAGTAGATCGCGACCGTGCCCTCGGCCTTCGCCAGCTCGTAGAGGCGAGTCATCGCCTGAGCGGATGTTTCCTTGCTCGCCGCCGCGGTCGCCGTGGGCGCCACGGACGGGCTCGCCGCCGGTGACGCCCCGCCCCCGCACGCAGCGACGAGGATCGCGGCCGTCGCGCACCTCGCGAGGAACGACGAACGGACCATCCCCCAAACCTCCAGCGGAAGGGCTCCCGCGGCGAATGATCATACCATTGGACCAAACCGCCGGGGGTGGCCGACACTGTGGGTGTGAAGCTCGAGGCGCGCGGCGTGACGGTGCACTACCGACGCCGCCGGAGCGAGGATCACTTCCTCGCCGTCGACCGCGCGGACCTCGAAGTCGGCGAAGGCGAGTTCGTGTGCATCGTCGGTCCGTCGGGCTGCGGCAAGACCACGTTCCTGAACGCGGTCGACGGTCTCCTTCCGCTGACCGGCGGGTCGCTGGTCCTCGACGGACGGGCGATCACCGGTCCGGGCCCGGATCGGGCCCTCGTCTTCCAGCAGCCGAGCCTGCTGCCCTGGCGCACGGTGTTGGGCAACGTCATCTACGGCGTCGAGCTGCGCGGAGCGATCACGGGCGCCGAAGCGCGCGAGCGCGCGCAGCGGCATATCGAGCTCGTCGGCCTCAAGGGCTTCGAGGACTCGTTCCCGAGCGAGCTCTCGGGCGGCATGCAGCAGCGCGTCAACCTCGCGCGCGCTCTCACGACCGACCCCGAGGTCCTGCTCCTCGACGAGCCGTTCGGCGCGCTCGATGCACAGACCCGGGAGACGATGCAGCTCGAGCTCCTCCGCATCTGGAACCAGACGCGCAAGACGGCGATCTTCATCACGCACGACATCGTCGAGGCGGTCTACCTCGCGGACCGCGTGATCGTCTTCACCGCGCGGCCCGGGCGCGTGAAGATGAGCGTCCCCATCGGGCTGCCTCGCCCGCGCGACCTGCGCATCAAGCGCGAGCCGCGGTTCCTCGAGTACGAGCTCAAGATCTGGGAGAGCATCCGCGAAGAGGTGATGCGCTCGAACGACATGGAAGAGAGGGTCGCCTGATGGCCGTCACCGATCGCGCCACGACGCGCGTGGCGCCGCGCTCGGGCACGATCGTCGAGCCCGCGCCGGTGCTCGCGGTGCCCAAGCCGGACACGTGGTTCAAGCGGAACGAGTCGAAGGTCATCGGGACGATCAGCGTCACGACGTTCCTCGTGCTCTGGCAGTCCCTCGGGTTCGTCCGGGCCGCCTGGCCGCAAGGCATCGTGCTCGGCGGGCTCAAGCTCGCGGTCCCGCCGACGCTGTTCCTCCCCGTGCCGAGCGAGGTGATCCTCGCGTTCCGCGACCTCGTCCAGGGTGGGGAGCTCGCGCAGGACGTTGCGGTGAGCCTTCAGGAGTTCGCCATCGGCTACGTCCTCGCCGTCGTCGTGGGGGTCCTGCTCGGCCTCGGCATCGGCTGGTACCGGCGCTTCTCCTACGCCGTCGATCCGTTCATCACGTTCTTCTACGCCACGCCGCGCATCGTCCTGCTCCCGCTCCTCATCATCTGGTTCGGGATCGGCATCTGGTCGAAGATCGCCGTCGTCTTCCTCGGCGCGTTCTTTGCGATCGTCATCAACACCGCGGCCGGCGTGCGGAACCTCGACGCGAACCTCATCAAGGTCGCGCGCTCCTTCGGTGCGACGGACCTGCAGCTCTTCCGGACCATCGCGCTCCCCGGGTCGGTCCCCTTCGTGCTCACCGGGCTGCGGCTGGGCATCGGCCACGCGCTCGTCGGTGTCGTCGTCGGCGAGCTCGTCGCGGCGCAGCACGGGATCGGCCGGCTCATGGCGATCGCGGGCTCGACCTTCCAATCGGACAAGGTCTTCGCCGGGCTCATCATCATCGCGAGCGCCGGCATGCTCACCACGCTGCTACTCCAGCGCTTGGAGCGCCGCTATGAGGCGTGGAGGCCTCGGGCCAACTAGCTCGCATCGCCGGTCCCGAGGGACGCAGCCACAAGAGGCGAGCGTCAGCGGACACAGCTATGGTGTCGTGCGCACGACACCGAGAGGGGAGAACCACATGGCGGGAAAGATCGTTCACTTCGAGCTGCAGACCAAGGACGCGAGCCGCGCGAAGCGCTTCTATGGATCGCTCTTCGGCTGGAAGTTCAAGGATTCGGAGATCCCGGGGGTCGAGTACTACTCGATCGAAGGGATCGAGCCAGGTGGCGGGCTCAATCCTCGGCAGGACGCGCCCGGACCGGTCGTCTACTTCGACACCGACGACATCGAGGCGACCATCCGCAAGGTCCGCGAGCTCGGCGGAAAGGCCGACGAAAAGCAGCCGATCCCGGCGATGGGCTGGTTCGCGGGCTGCACCGACACCGAGGGCAACAACTTCTCGCTCTACCAGAACGACCCGAGCGTGCCGATGGAGATGCCCGAGCAGGAAGCGGGCGCCTCGAGCCGGTAAGCCCGATCGGAGGCGGCCGGGAGGCTCAGTTGTCCCGGCCGCCTCAATGGTCATACCATTGGCGGCGTCGTGTTCACCCCCGTCCACCAGGCCCGCGCGTCTGGCGAGATCGTCTCCCAGATCGAGCGCGCGATCTTCGCGGGAGAGCTGCACGCGGGCGACCGCCTCCAGTCCGAGCGCGAGCTCGCGGAGCAGTTCGGCGTCTCGCGCATCACCGTGCGCGACGCGCTCCGCGTCCTCGAGGCCCGCGGCCTCATCCGCGTGAAGGTCGGCGCGACCGGCGGCGCGTTCGTCGCGGAAGCCAACGTCGACCGCGTCGCGGAATCGATCTCCACGATGATCCAGCTGAAGCGCATGACGCTCTCGGAGCTCGCCGAGGCCCGCACCGTCGTCGAGGCCGCGACGGCGGAGCTCGCGGCGCACCGCGCCGACGCGGCCGCGGTCTCGCGGCTCGCGCAGTCGGTCACGCGGGCGCGCGGTCTCATGGGCCAGAACATCAGCCACGCCGAGGCCAGCATGGACTTCCACGTCGAGCTCGCGCGCGCGGCCGGGAACGACGTGCTCCACGCGACGGTCAACGCCTACCGCGAGCTCCTCCTGCCCTCGATCCGCGACCTGCGGAACGAGCGCGTGGTGAAGAACACCCAGAAGGCGCACGAGGAGATCGTCGAGGCCGTGCGCCGCCGCGACGCCGAGGGCGCGCGCGAGCTCATGGTCGCGCACCTCGCCGACTTCGAGAAGCGCCTCCGCAAGCGACTACAGGAGCGAGAGGAAGAGCGAACGCCCACCACGAACCTCCGGCGCCTCGTGCGGCCGACCCTGGAGCGCCGCTGATGGGAGGACGGCGAAACTGATGGCTGTCGTCACACGCCCGAAGCAGGCCACCGGTCGCGGCTACCCGGACCTCCGCGAGCACCTCGACGCCCTCGAGCGCGCGGGGCTCCTCGTCCGCGTGCGCCGCGCGATGAGCGCGGAGACCGAGGTGCATCCGCTGGTGCGCTGGCAGTACCGGGGCGGTCTGCCGGAGGAGGAGTGGAAGGCGTTCCTCTTCGAGAACGTCCACACCGCCAAGGGTGGCCCTTCACGGTTCCGCGTCGGCGTGGGAGTGCTTGCGGCATCGAAGTACGTGTACGCGACCGGGCTCGGCTGCGAGCCGGACGAGATCGCCGCGCGTTGGGAGAATGCCCTCGCGAATCGGATCGCCCCGGTGATCGTCGAGGACGGCCCGGTCCACGAAGAAGTCCACGTCGGCGACGCCCTCCTCGAAAAGGGCGGGACCGCGGAGTTCCCGATCCCGATCTCGACGCCCGGCTTCGACAACGGCCCGTACACCACGTGCACCCACTGGTTCACCAAGGACCCCGAGACCGGCGTGCGCAACCAGGGGAACTATCGCGGGCAGATCAAGGCCGCCGACCGCATCGGCATCTTCCCGTCGGGGCTCGGGCAGGACGTGTACATCCACTGGCAGAAGGCGCGGAAGAAGGGCCAGCACCTGCCCGCCGCACTCGTCATCGGTGGGCCGCCGGTCGTCAGCTACGCCTCCGTGCAGAAGGTGCCCTACGGGGTCGACGAGCTCGCGATCGCCGGCGGCCTCGCCGGCGCGCCGATCCGCCTGGTGCGCTGCAAGACCGTGCCGCTCGAGGTGCCGGCCGAGGCCGAGATCGTCTTCGAGGGCTATATCAATACGCAGGAGCTCGAGGAGGAAGGGCCGTTCGGCGAGTCGCACGGGTATATGCACCCGCGCCAGCTGAACCCGTTCTTCGAGATCACCGCGATCACGCACCGCAAGGACGCCATCTGGGTGTCGTTCATCAGCCAGGTGACGCCGTCGGAGTCGAGCGTCATCAAGAAGGTCGCGTACGAGCCGATCTTCACGCAACACCTGCGCCAGACCTGCAACATCCGCAGCGTGAAGCGGGTCGTCATGCACGAGCCGCTCACGAACCTGCGCAAGCTCATCGTCGTCCAGATGGCGAAGGGTGCCCGCGAAGCGGAGATCTGGCGCGCGCTCCGCGCCGCGTCGAGCTTCAACCAGGGTGTGGGAAAGATCTGCGTCGCGGTCGACGAGGACATCGATCCCGACGACGCGACCGCGCTCTGGTGGGCGGTGTGCTACCGGGCGCGCATGGCGATCGACGTCGAGATCACCGGCCATCTCGAGAAGGGACACGCGCCGCCGTTCCGGGGCACGGGCATCGAGCAGGCCGCCGAGGGCCGCGACACGGTCGCCCACGGCGATCCCGCCGACGACAGCGGGATGCTCATCAACGCCTGCCTCAAGGAGCCCTGGCCGCCCATCTCCCTGCCGACGAAGGAGCACATGGAGAACGCGCTCGCGATCTGGAAGGAGCTCGGCCTGCCGCCGGTGCGGCCGCAGCGGCCGTGGTACGGGTATTCGCTCGGCCAGTGGGATGAGGAGCTCGAGGAGGAGGCGCGCCTCGCGATCGAGGGCGAGCACTACAAGACCGGCGAGAAGCTCGCGCGCCGCCGCGTGAAGCTTTCGACCACGCGCGCCTCGCGGCCCGACGCGTATCTCGGCACCGATCCCGTGCCCGGCACGCCGGTGGACCCGGTCGCCGCGGAGCATTCACCCGGGACGCCGGGCTACGAGGAAGAGCCGCCCGCGCGAATGCCGGACGAAGAGCTCCCGCGCGATGACGGGATGTGATGGCGACAGCGGCTGAGACGCATCCAGATCCGTATGCCGCGGCGAAACAGGTCCTCTCGCAGATCCCGCACCCCGTGGTGATCGTCGGCGCGGCGCACGGCGACGAGCGCTCCTGCGCGACCGCGACGACGATGTACGTGTCGCACGTGCCGCCCATGCTCGCGATCGCCGAGCACCCGGGCTCGCGCACGACGCGGCTGATCCAGGAGAGCGGCGAGTTCAGCGTGTCGATCCTTCACGACGCGCAGCAGGAGCTCGCGGTCCAGGCCGGGCACTCCGCGCCGGGTGCGGACAAGTTCGCCGCGCTCAAGATCCCGATCGTCACGCAGTCCTTCACGAAAGTGCCCGCCGTCGCCGGGAGCATCGCGCAGATGTGGTGCAAGGTGCGCGACACCCGGCCGACCGGGGACCACGTCCTCTTCGTCGGCGAGGTCGTGGCCGCGACGGTGAACGACCGCAAGTTCGACGCGCTCCTGCGGTACCGTCGGCGGTACATGCGAATGGGTCACTGGACGAGCGAAGAGGCGCCCGAGGGATACCCCACATAGCCGGTAGGCGAATCGTCGTCGCGCTCTCGGGCGCGTCGGGCGCGATCTACGGGATCCGGACCCTCGAGGCGCTCGCGAAGGCGCCGGACGTGGAGACGCATCTCATCGTGTCGGCAGGCGCGAAGGCGACGATCGGCTACGAGACGACGTGGAAGGTCGACGACGTCCTCGGGCTCGCCGACGTGGTGCACGACGAACGCGACCTCGCGGCCACGCTCGCCAGCGGCAGCTTCATCACGCACGGCATGGTGGTCGCGCCGTGCAGCGTCAGGACGATGTCTTCGATCGCCAACTCGCTCAACGACAACCTCATCGTCCGCGCGGCCGACGTGCACCTGAAAGAGCGCCGCACGCTCGTCCTCATGGTCCGCGAGACGCCGCTGCACGCCGGACATCTCCGGCTCATGCGCGAGCTCGCGCTCACGGGGGCGGTCATCCTTCCGCCCGTCCCCGGCTTCTACGCGCTGCCCAAGACCGTCGACGACGTGGTGGACCACAGCGTCGGGAAGGCGCTCGATCAGCTCGGTGTCGAGCACACGTTGTTCAGGCGCTGGAGCGGGCCTGACGGAGGCCGTGCGGCTGACGGGGGCCGGGGGGCGGAGCCCCCCGACTCGTGAGCGTCGCCACGCCCACGCGCTCGGCGACGCTCGTGGCCGCCGCGAGCCGCGCGCTCGCCGTCGCGGGGATCTTCGACATGAACGGCCACGTGAGCGTGCGCGACGGCGACCTCGCGTACGTGAACGCCCACAGCGCGAGCCGTCTCAGCCTTCGCCCGGAGGAGGTCGCGGTCGTGCGCATCGCCGACGGCGCGGAGGTCGAGCACACCCCGCCGAGCGAGATGGCGCTCCATCTCGGCGCGTACCGGGCGCGGCCCGACGTGGGCGCGGTCGTCCATGCGCATCCCCTGTTCGCCACCACGTTCGCCGTGGCCGGGAAGCCGCTCGTCTGCGCGTTCAACTCGGGGGCGTGGTTCGGCCACGACGTGCCCGTCTTCGACGACCCGGTCCTCGTGCGCGACGAGGCGGGCGGCCGGGCCGTCGCCGGCGTGCTGCGCGAGCGGCGCGCCGCGCTCATGCGCGGGCACGGCGTCCTCGTCGTCGGCGAGGACATCCCGAGCGCGGTCGCCGGAGCGATCCTGCTCGAAGACAGCGCGCGGCGTCTCTGGCACGCCTACGCGATCGGAGAGCCGCGCCGGTTCAGCCAGGCCGAGATCGAGACGGTCCGCGCGCAGACGTCGAGCCCGCGCGTCATCCGCAAGTGGTGGATCGACGCGCTCGAGCGAGCGAAGCTCGCTGGCGTGCTCGACGGCATCGATCCCGCGACGCTCGTCTGAACCGGCCGGTCTTCTTCCAGTACGTCGTCGCGTGCGCGGTGACGACCGCGGAGGGCACGCTCGGGCTGCTCTACGCGCCATACCTCGACCGCTACGGCTACGCGCTGCCGACGATCGGCACGCTCTCGGCGCTCCTCGGCATCTTCCGGCTCGTGTCGCGCGTGCCGAGCGGCGCCGCCTACCATCCCTCGAACGCGCGGCGGCAGCTCCTGTTCTGGCTGATGGTGTTCACCGCGTCGACGAGCGGCTTCGCCTTCGCGAACGGGAACGTCGTCGCGGTCGCTCTCCTCACGATCGTCCACGGGTACGCGTTCGGCGCGCTCGGCACCTACAACCTCGCCGTCACCATCGATCTCACCGGTGGCGAGCGCGCGGGCGCGATCATGGGCTGGTACACGGCCGCGCTCTCGACGGGGTACGCCCTCGGTTCGTTCGTCGGCGGCGCCGCGGCCGACCGGCTCGGCGTCGACGGCGCCCTCGCCCTCCTAGGCGGCCTCCCGGCCTTGTCGGCGCTGCTCGTCGTGCCGATGCCGGTCATAAGCGCGGCCCCGAACGCGATCGAGCGCGCGCCGGGCCTGCGCGGCCTCTTCGCCGCGCACGCGCGGATCGACGGGCGCGTCTGGCTCGCGTTCCTCATCGCGCTTTACATCAACATCCTGTCTGACAGCGTCGACACGTTCTTCCCGCTGTTCGGCCTGTCGGTCGGGATCCCGCTCGCCGCGTCCGGCGCGCTGCGCGGCCTGAAATCCGGCGCCGCGACGTTCATCCGCTTCATCTCCGGCGCGATCTTCCGCTACGTCGACCATCGCACCGTCAACTTCTGGAGCGTCCTGCTGTTCGGGATCTCGAGCCTCGTGCTCGGGGCCGTCACGTCGCTCCCGGTCTTCTTCGCGCTCTTCCTCGCCGCCGGCGTCGCGCGGGGACTGCTCCGCGTGACGAGCGCCGCGTCGGTCGCGGAGCTGCGGCGCGAAGGCACGGACGTGGGGATCGCGTCCGGCATCTACAACATGGGACTGGACGCGGGTGCCATCGTGGGGCCTGCCATCGGAGGGGTCGTGGGCGACGCCGTCGGCCTGGGCGCGATGTTTGCGCTCGTTTCTGGTAGCGCCCTGTTGCTCTACTTCGGCGCGGCGCTCGCGACGGCGAAGGGCCGGGAAACGCTGCCGGTCGTGGGCTCGCCGCCCTCACGCGCCCGGTAAGTGCGCCGGACGGCGTACGCGGGGCACCGCCGTATGGCGCAAAGTGCGTCGAAAGCGCCACTGGCGCGCGCCTCCCGCACCTACACTTTCCGCTGATGGGGAAGGGCCTCGCGGTCTTCGCGCTCGGCGCGATGCTCTTCGCCTCCGCGTGCGCTCCGGTGGATCGGTCTCGCGGCACCGTGCCGTCCGGATCGGCCGAGGACCTTCGCTTGGCGGACGTTCCGGCCGCCGACGTCGCGCCCGTCGCCGCGCGGCCCGCGCCGACAGGGCTACGCGTCGAGTCACACTCCTTCTACAGCGATGCGCTCGGCAGGACGATGCCGTACAAGGTGTACCTCCCGCCGCAGTACGCGACCGACACGACGCGCCGGTTCCCGACCCTCTACCTGCTCCACGGGATGGGCGGCTCCGACGACCAGTGGATCGACGTCGGCGCGCCGGTGTCAGCGGAGAAGATGATCCGCTCGGGCCAGATCGCGCCGCTCGTCGTCGTGATGCCCGAAGGCGAGACCGCGTACTGGGTCGACCACGCGAACGGCGGCCCCCGGTGGGGCGCGTACGTCGCGGTCGATCTCGTGAAGGAGGTCGAGTCGGCCTTCCGCGTCCAGACCGGCCAGACCCATCGCGCCATCGGCGGCCTCTCCATGGGGGCGCACGGCGCGGTCCAGCTCGCGCTCAACTACCCCGGCGTCTTCGGCGTCGTCGGCGCGCACAGCCTGGTCCTTCGCCGGTTCGACAGCGCGCCCGCGTACTTCGGCGACCAGCAGCAGTGGTCCCAGCGCGACCCCATGGGTCTCGTGAAGACGAAGCCGCAGGCCGTGCGCGCCGTTGCGCTCTGGATCGACATCGGCAAGGACGACCCGTGGGCACCGCTCGCGGAACGGTTCGACCGGGAGCTCACCGACCTCCACATCACGCACCAGTGGCACGAGTGGCCCGGCGACCACTCGGGGACCTACTGGAGCGCCCATCTCGGCGACTACCTTCGCTTCTACGACGCCGCACTCGCCGGCGTCCCGGCGTTCGGCGGGCGCCTGGTGCTCCCGCCGCTGTACTAACCGCTCACTGCTGCCGCGGGCACGCCGCCGCGGTGCGGCACAGCGTCTTCGCGTAGTAGCCGAGGTAGTCCGGCACGTGCGCGCTCCAGTACTGCGCCGAGTGGTCGCCGGAGTAGACGTGCCACTCGTGCGCGATCCCCAGCGACACGAGCTGGTCGTGGATCGCCGTCGCCTGCGCCAGCCACGGATCGGCGTCGCCGGTGTCGATCCACCAGACGTAGGCGCGCGCGACGTCGGGCTTGGCCTTGATGAGCGCCAGCGGGTCGCGCGCCGCGAAATCCGCGCCGAAGCCGAGATAGGTCGGCGCGTCCCCCTCGGGCCGCAGTGACGGGCTCGTCGCGGCGATGACACCCCAGATCCCGGGGAAGTTCAGCGAGAGCTGCATCGCGGCGTGGCCGCCCATCGAGAGGCCGCCGATCGCGCGGGCTTCAGGCCTCGCGATCGTCCGGTAGCGCGCGTCGATCGTCGGCACGACCTCTCTCGCGGCGTAGGTGCCCCACTTCTCGCCGTTCGCGCCCGTCCGTTTGTCGATCACGTGGTCGACCCAGTACTCCTGGTCGCCCTCCGGCAGCACGATGAGGAAGGGCGGGATCGCGCCGAACTCCATGAGGCGGTCGGCCTGCTCGAAGATGCCGTAGTCGACCCACTCCGTGACGAACCCGCTGCCGCCGTGGAGCGCATACGCGGTGGGATAGCGCGCGCGAGGGTTCGCGTCGTACCCCGGCGGGAGGTACACCAGGTACTTGAGGGTGCGGTCGAGCGCCGAGCTGTGGAAGCTGCCCTGCTCCGTGCGGCCTTTGCCGAGGTCGCGCGGGCCCGCGGGCGCCGACGGACCCGCGCTTGACGAGGCCTCCGCCGTCGCCGCGAGGGACGCCGAGGCGGGGGGATCCCCGCGCACGAGATCGCGCGTGCACGCGGTCGCCGCGAGGAGCAGCACGAGGGCGGTCGCGAGACGGCTCACCCCGCGGTGGCGGGGATCGGGCCTTCGCGCCGCGCCGTGAGCTGGTGCCACCTGTGGATCACGATGGGCTGCACGAGGCACGCGCCCCACACGAACATGACCGCGCTCGCCTGGAACAGCGCGTTCTCGCGGTCGAGCCGTACCGGCGCCATGAGCTCCGATGACCAGAACGCTACGGCGAAGAGCTGCACGGCGTAGGCGAACAGGGCGTGTTTGCCCATGGGCAGGAGCAGCCAGCCCACGACGCGGCGGACCGGTCCCCAGGCCAGCGTGACCGCCGCGTACGCGAACGACGCCGCCGCGAACAGGGCGATGACGCGTCCGATGCGGGCGTCGTTCTTGTCGAAGAGGAGCTCGTGCACGTCGACGTCGCCGGTGCCCGACGCAAGCAGGTGGATGGTCGCGAAACGGATGACGTAGAGCGCGATCACCATCGCGAGGCCGAAGGCGACGAGCGGCCGCGGCCGCAGCAGCTTCGCGAGCCGCTCGCGGTGGAAGCCGATGACCAGACCCATGAAGAACATGAGCTGCCAGGCCGAGAAGGGGAAGCCGCCGTCGACGATCTCCCAGGCGCGCGGCACGCGCTCGGGCCACAGCTGCTCGACCGCCCAGGCGGTGATGGATGCGGCGATGACCAGGCCGGTGTACCCGCGCGCGATGAGCCAGAGCGCCGGCCCCGCCATGAGGACGAGGAGCGTGTAGAGGACGAGGATGTCCGTAAGCGAGTACGTCCGGTGGAACGTCAGGACGGAGACGGCGAAGTCGAGCCGGCCGTGCGCCGGGGTCTGCTGCTCGACGTACGGCGCGCCGAGCGCGGTGGACACCGCGGCGAAGGCGATCGTGAGCGCGACGGTCAGCGTGTAGAGGAGCCAGGCGCGCCCGAAGACCTTCTCGAACATCGCGCGGACGCCCTTCACGTTGATCGTCCGGTTGTGGACCATGCCCATCGTGAAACCCGAGAGGAGGACGAAGCCCTCGGCCGCCGACACGATCCAGCGGTTCCCGCCGGTGAAGACGTAGAGCCACGACTGCTCGCCGCCGACGTGGTCGATGATCATGACGACGACGCAGAACCCGCGGAGCAGGTCCACCCGCAGGTCGCGGGACCCGCGGCCTTCTCCGGTCGCCTCGTAGCGCCAGGCAAGCAGCCGTGTCCGGAGCGCTTGGAGCATCCGTTGCATCCTCTCACGGCTCTTTGAGAGGCTGGTGAGAAAGATGTGACAAGACGGGCGGATACTTCCGCCGTGAACGTCGGCCTACTCGGGATCGGCGAGATGGGCCAGGCCGTCGGCAAGACCCTACGGACGAACGGGGTCACGGTCCGGACGTGCCTCGACGGACGGAGCGCCCGCACGCGCGGCCTCGCGGCGGCCGCCGGCATCGAGGACGTGCGGTCTCTCGCCGACCTCCTCATGGCGAGCGAGGTCTTCCTTTCCGTCGTCCCGCCCGCGCAGGCGAAGACCCTCGCCGAAGAGGTCGCCCCCGCGATGCGCGCGACGGGCGCGCGACCGCTCTACGTCGACTGCAACGCGGTCGCGCCGACGACGGTCCGCGAAATCGCGGAGATCGTCGGCGGTGGCGTCGTCGACGTCGGCATCATCGGTGCGCCCCCGCGGCCCGGGAGCCGGACGCGTTTCTACGCTTCGGGTCCCGACGCGGAGCGCCTCGCGCTTCCCGGGCTCGACGTCCGCGTGCTCGACGGGCAGATCGGCACCGCCTCCGCCTTGAAGATGTGCTACGCGGCGCTCACGAAGGGCTCGACGGCGCTGGCCATGGAGCTGCTCGTCGCGGCGAAGACGCTGGGCATCTTCGAGGTCCTCGAGCGCGAGATCGCGGACAGCCAGCCCGAGCAGCGCGCCGTCATGGAGCGCGCCCTGCCCCGCGCCCCGACCGTGGCGTACCGCTGGATCGGCGAGATGGAGGAGATCGCGAAGACGTTCGCGGACCTCGGCCTCACTCCGCGGCTCCTCGAAGGCGCGGCGGACATGTACCGCTTCGCGGCCTCGTCGCCGCTCGCGGACGAGCGTCCCGAGCGCCGCGACCTGAGCCGGACGATGACGGACACGATCGACGAGCTCGCGGAGCACCTCGCGAGCCCACCTCTCGACCCGCGCGACTAGCGTGCGCGATCCGTACGCGGCGGACGTCGAGTCGCGCCGCGCCGAGCACGATCGCTGGCTCCGTGGTCCCGCCGGCTACCTCGCGGCGGTCGAGCGGATCGAGCTCCCGATCGGCGCGACGCGCGAGGTGCATGGCCTTGTCATCGAAGCGCTCCCGGACGGCTTCCGCGTGGACGGTGAACGCACGGGTCCGCGGACCGTCGAGACCGGAGGACGGTATCGCCTTCGGCTGTCGCACCAGAACTTTCCCGCGATCGTGATCCTCGACGCCGAGAGCCCGCGCCTGCGCGAGCCGGTCGTGCCGCGCTGGTTCCCGGTCGATCGCGCCTATCGCTTCGTCCTCCCGCTCGAGCCCGACGGCGCGCGCGCCGACATCCGCACGACCCGCGACCAGGATCGTCCCGCTGAGCGTGCTGGCTGGTTCACCGTGCCGCTCGACGGTCGGGGTTACCGGTTGTCCGCGACGCGCTTCCTCGAGCCGGGCGCCGGCGAGATCGAGGTCTACTTCAGCGACGCGACCAGCGGGCGCGAGTCCTATCGCATGCGCTACGTCCCGGCGGAGCGCGAGGGCGACCGCTGGCTCCTCGACTTCAACCGCACCTACAACCCCGCCTGCGCGTGGTCGCCCTTCTACAACTGCCCGCTTCCACCGGCGGAGAACCGTCTGCCCGTCGCGCTCCGCGTGGGCGAGATGTCCCCTGGCACGTCGTCTGCGGCCGAGACCACGGGAGGTAGGCCATGGAGACAGGAAGCGAAGAGCTGAACGTTCCCAGCGAGCACGTGGCGGTCGTCGCGCGCTTTGGGGATCGGGACGCGGCGGAGCGGGCGACCGACGCGCTGAAATCCGCCGGTTTCGCGGACGACGACGTGAGCATCGTCGCCCGCGGCGCAACCACGGACGAGTCGGGCCGCTTCGTTCCAGGCGGCCTCATGGTCACCGTCCTCGCGAGCGGGCGCGAAGAGGCGGCCAAGCGTGTGTTGCACGCGCACGAGGCCCAGGACGTGTCGACCAATCGGGTGGGCGCTACCGGCACCGTGGGGCAGCGGACCGTCTAGTCCGCCGGGGCGGCCTCTTTCGCAAGGATCGGCGACACGAGCGAGTGGATCCACTCGCGGATGAGACCCGCCGCCTCCTCCTCGTGCCCCACGTACATGTGGTCCGCACCCGCGATCAGCGTCGCGCTGAACGGCGCCGATACCAGCGGGCGCATGCGGTCAAGCTCGGCCTGGCCGCCGACGTCGGGCTCGTTCGTCCCGTAGAAGGCGAGCACCGGGCAGGCGATCGCGCGAAGGCGCGGCGACGTCGCGCTCCAGGGGTTCGCGCGCCCCGTCGTGTAGTCGAGGACCGTCGCGGCGCTCATCTTTCCGAAGGTGAGCGGGAAGTCGCCGAGATCGACGAGCTCCTGAGGCCTGCCGGCGTCGACCGCCTGCCGCGCGCGGGCCACGACGGCGGGATCCACCGGACGCTCGCCCGAGACGAGGTGGAACGCGGGAGAGGCGAGGACGAGCCCGGCGAGACGGTCATCGTGCCGCTCGCTCGCGTAGAGCACGACCTTCGCCCCACCCAGGCTGTGGCCGAGCAGGACGATGCGCTTCGCGCCGCCGGCCGCGGCGACGTCGAGCCAGGCGGCGAGGTCGATCTTCGCTTCCTCGACCCGCTCGAACCAGGAGCCTTTCAGGACCCGCGTGCCGGCGCGCGTCAGGAAGACGGTCGCGAGGCCGGTGCCCCGATTGTTGCCGGCGAAGACCGTGAGCCCGCTGGCGGCAAGCGCGCGACCGATCCGCACGTGCGTCGGCCGAAGGACGCTGCTCGTGGCACCGTGCGTGTACACGACCGCGAGGTCCGCCGACGCCGGACCGTAACGCACCCCGTCGAGACGCAGTCCGTCCTCGGTCCAGGCCTCGACCAGCTCTTCCACGGCGGGAACGCTACCGCCCGTCACTCGGCGGGGGCCGCGGCCTCCTCGCGCATCGCGTCGCTCACGGCCTGCTGGAGGATCCAGCCCCATTTCTTGCGCGTCTCCTGACGCGTCTTCGCGTCGGGCCCGATCGCGATCGGGAACTTGTCGCGCCACTCCCAGGGCTTCGTCGCGTCGATGAGCAGCCGCGAGTTGAAGCCCTTCTGGTCGGGGTGGATCGCCGGGTCGAGCGGGCCCGACCACGCTCGATGGATGATGTCGAGCGAGCGCTCGGGGTCCGCCCGCGTGAGAAGCGCCCACATGACGTCGTTGAGGTCGGTCACGTCCACGTCGTCGTCCACCACGACCACGATGCGGCCGAGGTACGCGCCCACGCGACACATCGCGGCCACGTGCGCGGCCTGACGCGCGTGCCCCGCGTAGCGCTGCTGGATCGAGACCGCAAGGAAGAGGCGGCAGCCCCCGACGCCGAAGCAGTGGGCGTCGACGATGCCCGGGATGCCGGCCGACTGGAGCTCGCGGAGGAGGAGCGCGCTTCTCAAGTATTCGCGGTAGCGGTGCGGCTCGTATGGCGGCTTGTTCGGCGGGACGCCGAGGATGATCGGATCGTTGCGGTGGTATAGCGCCTGGACCTCGAGGAGCGGCTCCTCGCGTTCGCCCGAGGCGTAGTAGCCGGTCCACTCGCCGAATGGCCCCTCCGGCGCCTTCTTGTCGTGATGGAGGAAGCCCTCGATCACGATCTCGGCGTTCGCCGGGATCGGCAGGCCGGTGATCGGCGCCTTGACGACCTCGTACGGCTGGCCGCGGATCGCGCCAGCGAAGTCGTACTCCGACACGCCGTAGGGGATCTCGAGGCTCGACGCGATGAAGAGGAGCGGCTCGCCCCCGATGACGAGCGCGATCGGGCACGGCTGCTTGCGCTTGAAGTACTCGTCGCGGAACTGGCGCCCGTGCTTCCCTGGCGAGATGTAGACCGACACGTGACCTCGGTCCTGCACCTGGACGCGATAGGTCCCGACGTTGATCCAGTCGCTGTCAGGATCCTTGAGGACGTCGCAGACGCCGGTGCCGAGGTACCTGCCGCCGTCGAGCGGATGCCACTGCGGGGCGGGGAATTTGAGCACGTCGATGTCCTCGCCGCGCAGCACGTTCTCGAAGACGGGGCCGTCCTTCACGAACCGCGGGGGCACGCGCCTGTCCGACTCCGTGAGACGGAGGAACTCGTCCATGAGCGGCCGCCGCTCGATGTCGATGGGGAGCCCGAGCGTGAGCGCCAGGCGTCGGCGCGTCGCGTTCGCGTTCACGAGGATGCGGTAGCCCGCGGGATAGCCCGGGATGTCGTCGAAGAGGACCGCGGGCGAGTCGTCGGTGTGGTGGAGCATCTCCGTGACGCGGCCGATGTCCTCCTGCCAGGACGCGCCCCGGACGTCGCGCACCTCTCCGAGCGTCCGCGCCTGCGCGATCCAGTCGCGGAGGTCCTCGTACCGCATCACGGCCTCCCTAGAATGGTCTTACCATTCTGGCACAGCGACTCCGATGGAGAGGTCTCCCAGATGCGTCGTGCGGTGTCCGTTCCCATCGCGCTCGCGCTCTTCGCCGGTGCCTGCGGCGGCGCCGGCACCGCGCCCGGATCGGCGAGTTCCGGCGGCGCTGCCGCGACGGCGACCGCGACACCGGCACCCGCTCCGGTCGACCTTCAGGTCTCGTACAGCAACGTCATCGGCGACGAGCTGCCGCTCTGGGCGACGAAGGAGGGCGGCCTCTTCGAGCAGCAGAAGCTGAACGTGACCCTTCAGAACATCGCGAGCGCGCAGGGCGTGCCGGCGCTCATCGCCGGACAGACGCAGTTCGCCCAGGTCGGCGGGTCCGAGACGCTCTCGGCGAACGCCGGTGGCGCCGATCTCGTCGTCGTCGCGCAGATCACCGGCGTGTACCCGTTCGTCCTCGAGGTCTCTTCCGACATCAAGAACACCACCGACCTCAAGGGCAAGAAGGTGGGCGTGTCGAGCGTCGGCTCGTCGTCCGACATCGCGACGCGGGTCGCGCTGCGCAAGCTCGGTCTCGACCCGGACAAGGACGTCACGATCGTCGCGGTCGGCTCGTCGCAGCAGCGGACCGCCGCGCTCCTCGCCGGCGCCATCCAGGCCGGCGTCTCGCAGCCGCCCGACTCGATCGCTCTCGAGGAGAAGGGTTTCCACGTCCTCTACGACCTCGCCTCGCAGAAGCTCCCCTCGGCGAACACGTCGGTAGTCGTGAAACGCGATTACCTGAATGCGAACAGGGGCGTCGTGCAGCGCTACGTCGACGCGCTGTTCCTCGGGATCAAGAAGGTGAAGTCCGACAGGGCCTTCGGCGTGCAGGTGCTCAAGAAGTATTTCCAGTCGACCGATGACAAGGCGATGGGCGCGACCTACGAGTTCTACGCGCTCACCGTCACGCCGAGCCAGCCGGTCCCCCGACCGGAACAGTTCGCGGACGCCCAGACGACCCTCGGCGCGACGAACGCGAAGGTCAAGGACTACGACGTGACCAAGATGCTCGACCAGAGCTTCACCAAGAGCGCGATCGATCGCGGCCTGGACAAGTAGCCGACAACACCAAGGTCACGAGCGGCCGGGAGCGATCGGAAGCGTGAAGCGGAACGTGCTCCCGTGCCCTACTTCGCTCTCGACCCAGATGCGGCCGCCGTGCAGCTCGACGATCTTCTTCGCGAGGGTGAGGCCAAGGCCCGTGCCCTCGTCCGCGTGGGCGCCCGCCGGCGCCTGACGAAACTCCTCGAAGATCAAGATGCGGTCTTTGGCCGGAATGCCAGGCCCGGTGTCCGCCACGCTCACGAGGATCTCGCCGTCACGCCGCTCTGCCAAGAGTGCGACCCGGCCGCCGTCCGGGGTGAACTTCACCGCGTTGGTCAGCAGGTTCACGACGACCTGTTTCACCTTGCGCTGGTCTGCGACGATCACGCCCACCGCGTCCGCGGAGCTCTCGAGCCTCAGTCCGCGCCGCACTGCGCGCTCGCGCACGAGTCCGAGCGAGGCGTCGAGCACGTCTGGTAGCGCGAACTCCGCGAGCTCGAGCTCCATCCGACCGGCTTCCACCTTGGAGAGGTCGAGGATGTCGTTCACGAGCGCGAGCTGATGGCGCCCGGCCGCCTGGATGTCCTTGACGTAGTCGGCCTGACGCTCGTTGAGCTCGCCGAACATGCGCTGCGACAAGACGTCGGAGAAGCCGATGATCGCATTCAGAGGCGTCCGCAGCTCATGCGACATGTTCGCGAGGAATTCGCTCTTGGCACGATCAGCGGCAGCAACGGCCGCGGAGAGCGCGATCGTGCGCGAACCGACGCGGCCGAGCACGACGGCGCCGACGATGAGCAGCGCGATGAGTGCGAGGCGGACGGCGCGCTGACCGGCGAGGGCGGCATCGAGATTGGCGATGTCGGCGACGGGCCGTAGCGCGAAGAGTCGCCAGCCGGTCGCATTCACGGTCGCGCTTGCCGTGAAGCCGCGGTCCGACGCCGATCCATCCGGGGCTCGAGCCAGGAGGTTCCCGAGCTGATCGGATACCTGCACCGTCTGGCCGGGAACGATGGCCGAGCGCAGCACGTCCGCGACGAACGAGAGCGGGACGTCGGCGACGAGCCTCCGCGGGCCGGGCGTGGTCCCTACGAGCGCGACCGTCGGAGACCCCGCGCCGTGCCGCACCACCCTGATCCGGTCGCTGTTCGACCCGGCGAGGGGCGTCGCGTAGTCGGACTCGGGGCGATCACGCGCGAGAGCCTCGTCGCGGGGAAATTGACCGAGAATGCCGGACTGGTTGTCCATAAGCATCAGTCGTTCGATCGACGGGCTCATGACGCTTTTCTGCGAGCCGAGGGTGCGCTGGATGGCGTCGAAGTTCGGGTTTACGAAACCTCCCGTCGTGATCGCGCCAGAGACGCTGACGTTCAGCGCGGCGCGGATCTCGTCGCTCCGGGCGGCGCCGATCACTTCGGCATGCAGGTCGGCGATCCGTGTCGAGAGGAGCCTCGCGGCTCGCTCCGCGAGGTCGGTCGCGGCGGCGATCTCCGCTCGGACCGCGCGGTCGCGGGCGTCGGCCGCCGCGAGCTCCCCGACGGCGGCGATCGGCAGCGCGACCAGCAGCGTCACGAGGATCGGCAGGCGGTACCAGGCTCGGAAGAGGACGTCGCTCGGGGAGCGCCGCGCCGCCATGTGCGGGAGTATCTCCGGCGGCGCGGGCACGGCCGCTCGATCCGTGACGGACCGTCCGTATCCTCAAATACCTGGCGGGCACGAGCGGTCGAATGGTCATACCATTTGGTGCACCGGCTTGCTGTTGGAGGGGTGACATGGCGATCGCGACCAGGAGCCAGCTCCGCGATCCCAAGGGCGGCCCGCAGGCCACGGCCGACGACATCCGCTCGCTCCCGGCCACCGTGGAGTGGCTCCGCCGCGAGGGCCTCCTCATGGAGACGGACGTCGAGGTCTCGGGCGACCTCGAGCTGACCGGCGTCCAGAAGCACTTCGACGGCAGCTACCCCATCCTCTTCAACAACGTCAAGGGCTACCCACACGCCCGCGCGATCACGAACCTCTTCGCGAACATGGACATCGTCGATCGCTTCTTCGGCTACAAGGACGCGACCGACCGCACCCGCCGCCTCGCGCACGCGCTCACGCACCCGATCCCGAGCGAGGTCGTCCCGCACGACGAGGCGCCGTGCCAGGAAGAGGTCATCACCGACGACCTCGACGTGAACAAATACATCATGGCGATCCGCCACACTCACCTCGAGGGCGAGATCACCATCGGCTCGGGCAACAGCGTCGTCGTCGGGAAGTATTTCTGGGGCGGCAGCCACATCGGCTACAACCGCATGAACTTCCGCTGGGGGAACGTGGGGACGTTCCAGAGCTCTCCCGGCTCGCACATGTGGCAGATCATCACGGATCACTACAACGACACGGAGCCGATCCCGCTCACCGTCTGCTTCGGCCTCCCGGTCGCGTCGACGCTCCTCGCGGGCGGCGGCTTCGACTACGTCGTGCTGCCGCGGGGCGGCGACGAGCTCGGCGCCGCGGGCGCGGTGCAGGGCTTCCCGACGCGCCTGGTGAAGGCGCGGACCGTCGATGCGTACGCCGTGGCCGACAGCGAGTACGTCCTCGAGGGCTACCTCTACCCCAAGGACAAGCGCTACGAGACGAAGGAGGCCGAGGAGCACGACACGCAGGGCCGGTTCCACTTCCACCCCGAGTGGGCCGGGTACATGGGGAAGGCGTACCGCACGCAGTCGTTCCACGTCACCGGCATCACGATGCGCAAGCGCGCCAGTCGCCCGCTCATCTACCCGATGGGCGTGCACATGTACGACTGCAACAACATCGACACGACGGTCCGCGAGGCCGCCTTCTACGAGCTCTGCGACCGCATCCAGCCGGGCCTCATCAAGGACGTGAACATCCCGTTCCCGATGACCGACTGGGCCGGCTGCATCCTGCAGGTCAAGAAGCGGCTCAAGACCGACGACGGCTGGGTGCGCAACTTCATCGCGGCGTCGATGGCCTGCAGTGCCGGACTGCGCCTGTGCATCGCGGTCGACGCCGACGTCGACATCTACTCGATGGACGACATCATCTGGTCCCTCACGACGCGCGTGAACCCGAACCAGGATCTCCTCAAGCCCGTGCCCGGCGGGGCGGGGCAGACGTTCATCCCGTCCGAGCGCGTCACCGCCGGCAGCGCGGAGTGGACCGGGATGAACATCCGCTTCGAGGGCGGGATGGGCATCGACGCGACGGTGCCGTACGGCCTCGAGAAGGACTTCATGCGTCCCGTGTATCCGATCGACAGGGTCGACCCGAAGCACTGGTTCGATCCGGACCAGATCGCCAAGGGCAAGGCGCTCATGAGCTCGCAGTCCTGGGCGGAGGTGCTCGCGCGCACCGGACGCTGATGCCGGCGTAGATGCTGGACGGCCTTCGCGTCCTCGAGATCGCGAGCACGGCGGTGGCCCCCGGGAGCGAGGCTGCGGCCGCGCACGCGACGCGAATACTCGCCGACCTCGGCGCGGACGTGGTGAAGCTCGAGCCGGAGCAGGGAGATGGCGCGCGGCGCCGCCCGCCGTTCGTCGAGGGCGTCCCGAATGTGGACGGCTCGTGCTGGTGGATCCCGCTCGACGCGAACAAGCGGAGCGCGACGATCTCGCGGGGCGCGCTGGCGACCTTCCTGCGCGGCGCGGACGTGGTCGTGCAGGGTCAGGTCATGACGCATTACGAGGACGTCGCGCGGGCAAATCCCACGGCCGTTCTCGTCACGATCACGCCCTACGGGACGACCGGCCCGCTCGCGGGCGCGCCGGCGTCCGACCTCGAGATCACCGCCGCGAGCGGCAGCCTCTGGCTCGCGGGCGAGCCCGGCCGCGCGCCGGTCCGCTCGACGCTGCCCCAGTCGCCGTTCTGGATGGGGATGTACGGCGCCATGGGGGCGCTCGTCGCGCTCGCGGCCCGTGCCCGGACCGGCCGCGGGCAGGAGGTCGACGTGTCGGGGCAGGCGAGCCTGGCGACGGTCCACCCTCCGGCGATCGTCCACTGGGACGTCATCACGGAGGCGCACGAGCGCCTCGGAGCCGCGCTCATCGGCCGGAGCATCGTCGGCGCGCGCTTCCGCAACCTCTGGCGCTGCGCCGACGGCTACGTCAGCTTCGCGATCCAGGGCGGGCCGATCGGCCGCCACACCGGGCGGCAGCTCGCGGCGTGGATGAAGGAGAAGGGCGCGCTCGACGACGTCATCGGTGCGATCGACTGGGACACCTTCGACAACCGCGTGCTCACGCAGGCTCAGGTCGACCGGCTCGAGGCCTCCGTGGAGAGCTTCCTCCTCACCCTCACGAAGCGCGAGTTCTTCGCCGGGGTGATCGCGCGGAACATGCTCGGCTACCCGGCGTCGGACGCACGGCGTCCGGCCGACGCTTCGCCGCGGCCCGCCGTCGCTCTACGTGCCGACCGCGACCCTGTCGTGGGCGCCCGGCGGCGACTGGCGGCTGATCGCCGAGCAGCGCTCGCGGGCGACGACGGTGCTGCGCGCGTCGGAGGCCTCCGGCGTCAGCGCGACCGCGACGCTGGCCGCGCCGGCGGCAGCGGCGGGCGCGCTCGCGGGGCTTCGCGTCGTCGAGCTTGGCTGGGCCGCCGCGGGCCCGTTCGTGGGGAAGTACCTCGCCAACCACGGCGCCGAGGTCATTCACCTCGAATCGCGACAGGCCCTCGACCCGTTCCGCACCACATATCCGCCGTTCAAGGGCGAGCCCGCGCCGGACCGCGCGGGCATGTTCGCGTTCTACAACGACGGCAAGCGCGGCGCGACCCTGAACCTGCGCGATCCGCGCGCCGCCGACCTCGCACTGCGGCTCGTCGCGAAGGCGGACGTCGTCATCGAGAGCTTCCCCGCGGGGACGCTCGCCCGGCGCGGGCTCTCACACGAGGCGATGCGGCGCGCCCGGCCCGACGTCGTCGTCCTTTCGAGCTGCAACCAGGGGCAGACCGGTCCGCATGCGCAGCATCCGGGCTACGGGAGCCAGCTCACCGCCCTCGCCGGCTTCAACGAGCTCCTCGGCGAGCCGGACCGCTCGCCGGTGATCCTCTACGGGCCGTACATCGACTACATCGCGGTCGGCTACGGCGTCATCGCGATCCTCGCCGCGCTCGAGCGCCGGCGGCGCACCGGCGAGGGTTGCCTCATCGACCTCTCGCAGTACGAGGCCGGGCTCCAGTTCATGGCGCCCGCGCTCCTCGAGCTCGCCGCGAACGGGACCGTGCCGACGCGCGCCGGCAACCGCGACCCGCAGGCGCGGCCGCACGGCGTGTACCGCTGTGCGGACGGCGACGACGCCTGGGTCGCGCTCAGCGTGTGGAGCGCAGACGAGTGGTCCAGCTTCCGCGAGGCGGTCGCGCACCCCGAATGGTCGCGCGACGACCCGCGCCTCGACGCGCTCGTGGAGGGGTGGACGCGCGAGCGGACACGGGACGAGGTGACCGCCACCCTCCGCCGCGCCGGCCTCCGCGTGCAGCCGGTCCTCACGATCCCCGAGCTCCGCGAGGACGAGCAGCTCCGGCACCGTGCGTTCTGGCGGAGCGTCCCGCACCCGGTCCTCGAGTCGATCACCGTCATGGCGCCGCCGTTCATCCTGTCGGATACGCCCGCTGTGCTCGAGCGCGCCGGTCCGACGCTCGGCCAGGACAACGGCTACGTCTTCCGCGAGCTCCTCGGTCTCGACGAGTCGGAGTACCGTGCGCTCGAAGCCGAGGGGGTGTTCGCGTGAGGATCGCCGGGGGGACGGGGGGGCAGAGCCCCTCCGACCGTTCCCCCAACGCCGCGGAGGAGATCGCTCGCCGCAAGGGGGAGCACCTCTCCCTCGCCGCGGAGGCCGACGTCGAGACGCGGACCGCCGCGGGCTGGGACGACATCCACCTCGTGCACGATGCGTTGCCCGACATCGACGCGAGCGACGTCGACCTCGGCACCACGTTCCTCGGACATCGTCTGAAGCTGCCGCTCGTGATCTCCGGCATGACCGGGGGGCACGGGCGCGCCCTCGCCGTCAACGAGCTGCTCGCGCGCGTGGCCGAGCGGTCCGGCATCGCGATCGGCGTCGGGAGCCAGCGCGCCGCGCTGCGCGACCCCATGCTCGTGCCGACGTATTCGATCGTCCGCGAGACGGCGCCGCACGCGTTCGTCATCGCGAACCTCGGGATCTCCCAGCTGGTGAAGCAAGACCGCGAGTCGCCGCTCGGCGCCAAGGACGTCGCGACCATCGTGTCGATGGTGAAGGCCGACGCTCTGGCCATCCATCTGAACTACCTCGAGGAGTCCGTGCAGCCGGAGGGACAGACGCGCGCACGAGGAGCCGCGAGCGCGATCCGCGCGGTCGCCCTGCGCTCGCGCGTTCCCGTCATCGCGAAGGAGACGGGCGCGGGCATCACGCGCGAGGTCGCGCTCCGCCTGCGCCGCGCGGGCGTGAAGGCCGTCGACGTGGGCGGCGTCGGCGGGACCTCCTTCGCGGCGGTCGAGGCGCTTCGCGCGGCGGCGCACGGCGACGTCGCGCGCATGAGCCTCGGGGAACGCTTCCGCGACTGGGGCGTCCCGACCGCCGTCGCGGTCCTCGGCGCCGCCGGCGCCGGTCTGCCGATCATCGCGACCGGTGGCGTGCGGAGCGGGCTCGACGCCGCGAAGGCGCTCGCCATCGGCGCGACGCTCGTCGGGGTCGGCCGGCCGCTCCTGCAGGCGGCGCTCCGCGGCGAGGAGGCGGTCGTCCGTTGGGTCGACGACTTCGCGCTCGAGCTCCGCACCGCGATCTTCCTCTCGGGCGGCCGCCGGAGCGCGGACCTCGCGCGCGCGCCGGTCGTGTTCACCGGAGCGACGAAGGCATGGCTCGAGCAGCTTGGCTACGCGCGCCGCGCGAGCGGCGCCCGATCTGGACGCCGCTCGCGCTAGCTCGGGCTACGGCGCCGGCGGCTTGCCGGGCTTGCTGAAGACGAAGTTCATCCGCTCGCAGTAGAGGTGCGCCCGCATCCGCCGGATCGCACGGATCGTGTCCTTCTGGTCCTCGACCTCGACGAGGTCGAAGATGCCGACGTTGTGCAGGTCGATGTGCCCGATCTCGGCCTTGAGCGTCGAGTCAAGGTAGGTGATGGTGCCGTCCTTCTCGCTCGGCAGGCCCTTCACGACCATGTCCTCGAACCAGGCCTTCCAGGTCGCGGCGCTCGCCGCGGAGAACGTGACGACGAGGTCTGGGAAATCGATCGGTGCGTACCCGAGGGTGAACGCGGGCGTGATTGCGCCGACCGATACCGCTACGTCGTTCGGGTCGACCTCACGCGACGCGTCGGTGATCCCCTGGTCCACGGTGAACGCGTCGATGTGGTTCACCTTGGACGTGTCGATGCCATTGATGCCCAGCGTGAAGTTCGCGGCGGTCCACTGCTTCTGTGTGCCCAAGGCGCTTGGCGTCTTGCCGCCGGCGTTGACGTCTTTGTAGTTCACGCCTAGGAACCTCACGAGCATGCTTGCCGCGTCCTTTGACGCTCCGTCGAGCGCCGGCATCGTGACCTTCGTGATGAAGCCACTGCTGAACTCGCGGCGGTTCAGGATGTTGCCGTTGAAATCTGCCTTGAGTACGGCCCCGCTTTTGAGGTCGACCGTCCCGTTCCAGGCGTCGTGGATCCAGTCGTAGAACTCGGCGCTCATCCCGCTGCCGGCCTTGACGACGAATTCCTCGAACTTCGGCATGCCGAGGTGCTTCGGGACGAACGAGGACGCCGGCTGCTCGTCGACGACGTCCGCTGTGATGTTGCCGCCTGCCACCGACTGCACGAAGCCGCCGCCGCCCCTCGAGAGCTCCAGGAAAAACGTCCCCGCGGTGACGCCTCGCACGGTCCCCGCCGCGTTCGCCGCCTCCGGGTGCGCGAGACCCGCTGCCACCAGCGCTCCGGTCAATCCAGCCGCTTCCGCGAGGAACCGTTTCCGCGAGGTGCGTCGTGCACCAAGGCTCGTGACGAGATCGCGCGTGGTCGTAGCGTCGTTCCCTTCCATCCCACCTCTCCCGTAGTGCGCCGCGCGGAGCATAGTTCGGCCGAGGAGCGGCCCGCGACAGTCGCTGTGTGACGGTGCGAATGTGAGCTGCGACGCGCCGGGTGGCCATGTGGTCTCAGAAGACGCGTACGGGAACCGGCACACCTCGGGGCCGGCCCGTAACAGCACCTCCGATACGCCAGGCAGGCGTGGATTTTCGCGCGGTCGGCCGTCGTGAGCCCGTTCGAACGGTCGTCTGTATGGCCGTGGGGTACGGAAGCGTCCGATGAGTCTCCGGACAGCGCCACGCTGCGCAGCAGGAAGGGATGAGGTCATTCAACGGCCCGCTCGGGCCGCTCTCCGTCGCCATGGTCGCGGCGCTGTTCGTCCTCGCGGGCTCGACGCCCGCGGACGCACAGGGCCCGGACGATGACGATCGCCCGACGAAGGAGCCGGCCCCGATCGTCACGCCGGTCCAGCGCGCCGCTCCGCTCGCGCGCTACGCGGCGCCCACGCCGTCGAATGGCTTCACCGCGCTCGTCGACGACGCGGCCGCGTTCGCCCGCAAGCTCAGCGGGGCGGATCAGGTCGCGGCGGACATCGTCGCGACGCAGGCCCAGCTCGACGCCATCTCGAGCCCCTCCTCGCGTCGGTCGGCGAGCGCCGGCCGCATCCAGCGTGAGGCCGAGCGTCTAGCGACGCTCGCGACCGATCTCCCCGCGTCGCTCTCGGCCGACGAGCTCGATGCCGCGCTCGAAGTGCGTGCGCTCCGCACCGGTCTGCAGGCGCGCCTCGATGCGCTCACGGCCCAGCAGGACGCGCTCTCGCGCGCCGGCGCCACCGCGCTGCCGGTCGCAACGACGCCCTGGACGCGTCCCGCGCAGGGACGGGTCACGCAGCGCTTCGGCCCGACGAGCCTCCGGGTGGAGCCTGCGCGCGTCGTCGACGGCGTGTATTACGCGCACTATCACGACGGCCTGGACATCGGCGCGGAGATGTACTCGCCGGTCGTCGCCGCCGCGCCGGGCATCGTCACCTTCGTCGGCTCTCTCACGGACGGCGCCGAGGTCGTCTTCATCGCGCACGCCGGCGGGTACGTCACCGAATACGGCCATCTCGACAATTACGTCGCGCCACCGAATGTCGCGGTTGGCGACATCGTCTCCGCAGGGCAGGTCATCGGCCGCGTCGGCATGACCGGCAACACGACCGGACCGCACCTGCATTTGGAGGTCTGGCACGACGGAGCGCTTGTCGACCCGCTCACTTTGATGTCGCGCTAGCCGCTGCTCGTTCGCGGCCCAGTCCGGCGACCGTTCACTCTCCGTCTTCGGGCACGCTAGTCAGGTTGTCACGGCGACGGGTCGCGGCTGCGGTCCTTGGCTCGGCGCTGGTCTGTGCCCTCTTCGCACGTCCAGCGAATGCGGGCGGTCCTGAGGGCATCCCCGACGGCTGGACGCCGTCGCCGTCGCCTCGTCCGACGCCGAGCCCCTCGGCGGCGAGCGCGTCTGGGAGTGGGAAGACGACGTCGGCATCGCCGACGCGCGGCGCGAGCTCATCGCCGTCACCTTCGCCCAGCGCGTCGCCATCGGCGAGCGCGCCCGCATCGGCGAGTCCGAGCCCTTCGCCGAGCGAGCAGCCCACGCCCTCGCCGAGCCCGGACCTCGAAGAGGCGCGCAAACGCGACGCCGCGCAGCTCCTCACCGCGCGGTCGCTCGCCGACGTGGTGGCGGCGCAGGCGCGCATCGCCCAGGACGAGCTCGCGGCGCTCGACGACCAGACCGCGCAGCTCGCCTCCGACGAGAGCGAGATCGTGGTGCAGCTGGCGGCGCTGCAGAAGTCGTCCGACGAGCGGCGTGCGAACCGCGATCGCCTCACGCGCGACGCGTTCCGGCTCGCGGCACCCGAGACGGTGACGAGGCCACTGAACTTGAATGCGCTGCAGCTCGAGGCGTTCGACGAGCTCACCGCGCTGGAGCGCGGGCTCCACGCGCAGCAAGAGCTCCTCGCGGACCGCCAGGCACAGCTCGCGCAGCTCGGCGAGGCCGTCGCCGCGAAGCAGGCGCAGCTCGTGCGCCTGAGCGGGCGCGCCCGTTATCTCGCCTCGGCGGCCGCGGCAGGCGACGAAAGCTACCGCGCGGCGCAGGCCGCCGTGCTCGCGGCGCTCGCGAACGAGGCGAGCGCGGTGGAGATCGCGCTCGCGCAGCTCGTCGCGTCGGCGACCCCACAGACGGCGACCGAGGACGTGACGTGGTCGCTTCCGGTGCGAGGCGCGATCACCCAGCCGTTCGGACCGAGCGCGCTCCCGCTCGAGCCGCCGGTCTCGTTCCGCGGTGTCACGTACCCGCACTTCCACGACGCGATCGATCTCGCCGCGCCCCTCGGCGCGCCGGTGACCGCCGCCGCGGACGGCCAGGTCACGTTCGTCGGCCATCTGCCGGACGGCGCGATGGTCGTGCTCATCGCGCACGCCGGCGGGATCGTGTCGCTCTACGCGCACCTCGACGACACGTTCGTGCGGCCGCCGGTGCGCACCGGCCAATCCGTCACGCGCGGCCAGGTGGTCGGCTTCGTCGGCCTGACCGGCATCACGACCGGCCCGCACCTGCACTTCGGCGTGCGCCGCGACGGCGTGCCGGTCGACCCGCTCTCGGTCCTCACGCGCGGATAGAGAGGAGCGCGAGGCCGAGGGCGGCGGCCGAGGAGAGCTGCGCGATCTCGCCGCGCCGCCACGCCGTGATGAGGTCTGGTAGCGGCAGGAGCGAGACCTCGAACTCCTCGAGATCGTCCGAGGGCAGCGCCGTCGTCCTGTGCGCGCCGCGCGCGAGAAAGGCGTGCTCGGCGCCGCAGCCATAGTTGCCGTCGACGACGTAGCGGCCGAGCGCGGTCCAGTCACGCGCTTCGTATCCGGCCTCTTCGCGCAGCTCACGCTTCGCGGCGGCGAGTGGATCCTCGCCGGGCTCGAGGTAGCCCGCCGGGAACGAGAGCGCGACGACGCGCGGACCGTGCTTATAGCCGCGCTCGACGACGACCTCGTTCGCGTCGGTGAGCGCGACCACGATCGCGAACTCGCGGACGCGGATCCAGGGGAAGTCCTCGATGACGCGACCGTCGGGCAGCTCGACTGTCTCGTCACCGACCTCGAGCCACGGCAGGCGCGAGAGCAGCGTCCGGCGCGCGAGTGTCTTCCAGGGCCGCGGCGGCATCAGGCGAGCTTGAACTTCTCGAGCTTCTTGCGGTCGAGGGTCAAGCCAAGCCCTGGCCTGGTCGGCATGGCGACCTCGCCGTTCTTCGGCTGCGGAAGCGGCTCCTCGAAGATCTCGGCCAGCGGATTTTGGATCCACATGTACTCGAGCCGCGACAGGTTCGCGATCGCCGCCGA